>JALONH010000015.1 GCA_025455005.1 Cytophagaceae bacterium | reverse complement strand
GGTTTTAAAAATATGATTAGAAGGTTAAGATAACACAACAGATGGAGGACATAAGACTCGTATTTTTGCTCGGAGCGATACCCAAAGGACAAAATGGTGTAGGCGATTATGTAAGGGTATTAGCGGGTGAAGTAGCTCCATTTAATATTCATTGTTCTGCCATCGCTCTATTTGATGATGTGAAAACCACAACTATTGAGATAGATGATAATCTAACGATTCACCGAATCAATCGAAAGGAATCTACTTCTTATAAAAAAAAATACCTGTTAGATTATATTAAAAAAGAAAATCCAACGCACCTTTCTTTGCAATATGTACCCTATGCTTTTCACTCAAAAGGAATACCATACCTTTTACTCCCAATATTGTTTGCAATCAAAGATATTAACATTATACGACATTTAATGGTACATGAGTTGGCCGTAGGCCTACATAAAAAATCATCTATTAAAGATTCTCTACTGAAGTATACTCAATTTTTACTTTTAAGATTATGTATTCGTATCGGGCACTTTGATTCTATTCATACTCAGTCAACCTTATATCAATATTATCTGGCTAAGTGGTATAAAAAAGTCCTATATCTTCCATTATATGGGAATATAAATATTAATAGTAACACGTTGCCTGCTTTACATGATTCCGTCATAAAAGTCGTACTTTTTGGAGGTATACATACCGTAACGGATTTAAACGATAAGATTAAGAAGTTGGTATATAATATTCAACGTTTAGGAAATAAAGATATAAAGTTTTATTTTTTAGGAAGAAATGGTACTAAAGTAAAAGAATGGGAAATAGTATTGAATCAACTCACTATACCGTATACTATTAAAGGAGAGATGGATAGTAATCAGATATCCTCTTTATTTCAAGAAATGACGTTTGGGATTACGACAACCCCTTTCCCATTAGTTGAAAAAAGCGGAACTGTCATGGCAATGTTAGAACATGGTTTAAATGTTCTCTGTATTCGGGACGAGTGGATAGCAGATGTTGAACTTGATTATCCCATCAAACATGTATATAGATTAAGTGAAAACACTGATTATTCCTCTTTATTGACCAGACATTCAATAGACGTAAAACGAAAGAGTAAAACGGTAGCACAGTTTGCTCGGGAGATACAATTTCATTAATCTATGAGAAAATTACTCATTATATCAGAACGCTTTCTTCCTGAAATAGGTGGGGTTCAGATTTTCTCTGATATGTTAGCTAATGAGTTAAAACAACATTTTAGTTCGGTCACGGTTATTACCAAAACAACATCCCGGCTAAATGAAACCTCAAATCCCTATACCATACTTCGAAATCCAACTTTCGCTACCTTAATCGCGACGTATTGTTCTTCGGATATCATTGTGGAGAGCAGTATTTCTAATCGATTTTCTTGGCCTAAACTTCTCTTTTTTTGGAAAAAACATATTGTAGTTTTACATACTTGGTTATCGCCTCCCAAACAAGAAAATCACTTCAAAACGCATCTGAAACGCTTCTTATTATTATATCGAAGCAGAATAGTTTATGTAAGTAACGCGTTAAAAAGAGGTATTCGATTAAAAGGAATAGTAATTCCCAATCCCTATAATGACGCTCTCTTTTTACCATCTCCTGTAGTGAAAGAAAAGTATTCCATAGTTTTTTTAGGCAGGCTAGTCAGTGATAAAGGAGTGTTTATTCCTATAGAGATTATACGTACGTTGAATCAAAATTACCCTCATCTGCCCATTAGACTAACCTATATAGGAGAGGGAGTAGAATATGAAAACATTAAAACTAAAATTGCCTCTTATGGCTTGTCTAATCAAATACATTTTTTAGGTTCCATTTCAGGACCGCAATTATCTTTGGAATTAGGTAAACACGCTATTGGAATTGTACCATCGATATGGCAGGAGCCTTTCGGACTTGTAGCTCTAGAAATGCAGGCGTGTGGTGTTATTCCAATAGTTAATAATGTAGGAGGTTTGCCTGAAGCGGTCGGAAATCCGGACCTAGTGGTTAATAATAATTCCATAGAAGAATATTGTATTCTAATACATCGTTTAATTCAAGATGATTTGTTTTATTCTACTGCTATTCAAACCAGTAAAAATCACTTGAGAAATCATACAAAAAAAATTATATTTAATCAATATTTAAATCTAATAGAATCAATTGGTTAAAATACTCTATAACTCTCCTAATAGAGGGCATCACTATAAATATGCAGAACAGTTTTTGAAGCGGGGTGTTTTAAAACAATTTGTTTCAGGGTATTCAAGGTTCTCATCTTTTAAGCCATCAGAAGAACTTAAAGGAAAGATTATTTATGCGGATAGTGTACAATTAGTTTATGTTTTAAGTTTACGGTTAGTACCGGTGCTTAAAGTTCAACGGTTTTTAGCCTACCTGGCGAAATGCTGGTTAGATTTCAAAACAAGTTTTTATTTAAAGGACGCCTCTGTGTTTATCGGATATAATGGAGCCTCTTTATATACTATTCGTAAGGGAAAGCGAAAGGGGGTCATTTGTATAGTGGAAGCTGTAAACAGTCACGTTTTGGTACAAGAAAGAATATTAAAAGAGGAGTACCATAAATTAGGTATTAGATGGAATGATTTTTATTCCAAAGAAGTAAAAAGAAGACTACAAGAATACAATGAAGCAGATTATATTTTGGTGCCTTCTGACTTTGTGAAAAAGTCGTTTTTAGAGCAAGGTTTTCTATCGTCCAAAATTTTAGTTTCATCCTTTGGGATAGAGGCAAATAGTACTAAAAACATTCAGATGAAAGAGTATACAAATCCTTTAAGAGTACTTTTTGTTGGTACATTAAGTATTCGGAAGGGTATTCATTATATGTATGGGGCAGCAGCTATACTAAAAGATTTACCAATAGAGTTTGTTTGGGTTGGTCCTAAAGGAGACTATAGCATGCCGGATACGCTTCCTCTCAATATAATTTATAAAGGTGTACTAAAAAAAGAAAATTTAATTCAAGAATATGAGCGAGCGGATGTTTTCTGTTTTCCAACATTAGAAGAAGGTCAAGCGTTAGTTGTGGGGGAAGCTCTATCGTATTCTTTACCAGTAATTACTACAGAAAATTCGGGTAATACTCATATTGTTCAGACCGGTGTAAATGGTTTCATTCTTCCAACAATAAGTTCTGATGTAATAGCACATACCATTCTAGAGATTTTTAACAATAAATCGATACTCAAAAAGTGGAGGCAAAATATTATAGAATCGACACTCGATCTAAGTTGGGATAAAAATGTACACAATTTAATTCAACACCTTCAACAAAAGGTTAATGAATACTAACCTACTCCATCGTCCTACTAACCTGAAGTATAGAAATGTACTTTATCTTTTTCTATTCCTTGTAGTTTTTGATGGACTATTACGAAAACTTATTCCTTCACTCAGCACTCCCATTTTTTTCTTAAAAGATATTCTTTGCTTTTGGATTTGGGTGGATTATCTATTGCTTAATCGATACCCCTTACCTAAGTTATTAAAACGCGCACTTGTAGTATTATTCCTTTTGTTATTACCGGTGTTTATTAGAACCGCTCTACTTGATCCTTATCTGGCTTTATTTGGATGGAAACAATATTATCTGTATAGTTCACTTTCATTATTAATGGTAAAGGCTAGTATTGAAAATGAACGTTTCATTTATGATTTTATTCTTCATACCGCATGTATCATCCTGCCGATTACCTTAGTCGCTATTTATCAACAACAACTACCTTCGTCTCATTGGCTCAATCAAGGGATAGGTGGAGCTGATTTAAGTGGGTTTTCAGCAGCCGGTAAACTTCGAGTGAGTTCTACCTTTTCGTTTACCGGACAGTATTCTTATTTTGTTCTTTTTTTAACTACTATCAATTTGCTTAAAGTCAGCCTTAAGATTAGTTGGTTTTCTAATACTATTCTTCAATGGGTAGAAACTATACTTTTATTAGGTTTATGTGTGGTATCTATCTTTATCAGCGGTAGTAGAACAGCACCTTTGGGTACTAGTTTAATAGTGATATTATCTTTTATCCTATTACTGTTTCAAGGAATAACGTTCAAACAACTAGGGCGGTATTTAATCTTTATGTTATTGGGTATAGTTCTGTTACTCACGTTGAAATCTAATTTTACTCACTTTTTTGAAGCGTTCGATCAACGATTTGAAGATGGTAATAATAAAAATGAACTCAACGAACGCTTGATTTCATCCTTTGAGCTAAACGATCAACTAGATATCAGTTTTACCGATGCTATTTTAGGTCGAGGTATAGGTGTTATGTCTAATGGATCTGATAAAATCAGTGATTATGCTTCTTTAATGCGTTCAAATGGTTTTTGGACAGAATCGGATTTTCAAACTACAATGTGGGAGGGAGGGTATTACCTTGTTTTTTCTTGGTATTTGTTTCGAATAGGTTTTGTATTTCTTTTGATTTATTACAGTTTTCGTCGAAGCACAACAACCGATAGGCTATCCATCGTGTTTATTCAAGGTTTTATATTATTTTTAGCCGGATTGGCTACATTAGGCATACAAAGTATATTAGCTATTTCTTGGTGGTTAGGTATCGGTATATTACTTTCACTCACTATGGGTTATGAAAAAAAAGCTTAGTTTTCTTATCTCACACCCTATACAATATTATACTCCTTGGTTTAGAGAGTTAAGTAAGGAAGTAGAGTTGACAGTACTCTATTGTAGTGACGAAACGCTTTCCGGATATAAGGACAAGGAGTTTGGTGTAGAAGTAAAATGGGATGTACCGTTATTAGAGGGGTATCCATTTCTTTTTATGAAGAACAATGCTATTAAACCTTCTATTTATAATGGATTTTTAGGTTTATTAAATTTATCCATCATTACTTACTTGTATAAAAATAGAAAGGATATGGTGTTGTTAGTACATGGTTGGAATAGGGCAACATATGTATTAGCGTTTCTCACCTGTATAGTTTTAAGGATACCGTATATTATACATGCTGAAAATCCTATTTCACAAGAGCTGAAGAAATCAGTCGTCAACCGTTTGGTAAAAAAAGTTTACCTTAGAACTTTATTTCATTTAGCTTATAAGGTATGTTTTATCGGTAAAGAAAATAAACAGTTTTATCAATATTATGGTGTGAAAGATGGGAAATGTATCTTTACACCATATTCTGTTGATAATAACTTTTTTCAAAGTAAATACAATGAGTTGATATTAGATAAAGATAACTTAAGAGATAAAATTTTTACTAAGGGTAAAGTAAGTACTATTTTCTTGTTTTCGGGAAAGTTAATTGAAAAGAAAAGACCCTTAGATTTACTCAAAGCTTTTATTAAATTAAATAGTAATGATGTTGGTTTGATTTTTATGGGAGATGGAAGTTTAAGAAACGAAATACAAAACATCGTTTTACAGAATCAATTAAATAATGTTATTATTACCGGATTTGTAAATCAAGCAGAAATAAGTTCATATTTTGTTTTGGCAGATGTATTTGTTTTACCGTCCGGAATGGGAGAGACTTGGGGGCTGGTTGTGAATGAGGCAATGAATTTTTCTTTGCCCATTATAACGTCAGATTTAGTGGGTTCTGCAGCGGATTTAAATAAAGAAAACGGTATAGTATATCCTTGTGGCAATGTAGAGGCTCTTTTTTTAGCAATGACTAACATGATGGAAAGAAAATCTAACTGGAAAGAAATGGGTAAAAGAAGTCTTAACCTAATAAATGGCTATTCGAATACAGTCCGAACCAAAAATTTACTTACAGCATTAAATGAAAAAGTGTAGTATTTCTTTTATTTACAATAATGCTTTTTCTCAAATCGGAGGCTTACAACAATATAATAAAAATATATTGTCTGCTTTAGAGGAAAGTAACGAAGTTAACATTTATGCAATATCGTTAAATGATTCGACTGCGGATATACCTGATTTTAAACATGTGAAAGTTATTTCGGCAAATAAAAGTATAATCAAATTTATTCTTTTATCTATTCGTTATGGTTTTAATTCCTCTGTACTGGTGTTTGGACATGTTAACTTGCTCTTCCCTTTAGCCCTTTTCTTTCGATTTTTTTCTAAAAAAAGAATCGTTTTGATTACACATGGTATTGATATTTGGAGGCCACTATCGAAATATAGAAAAAGAGCACTACAGTCGGTAAATGAGCTTTGGACAGTTAGTGAATATACAAAATCTAGAATCGTAGAATTGTATCCTGATTTCCAAAATAAGATTGAAATTTTATATAATACTGTACCTCCTTTACTATTATCCAACAATCAAACTGCGGATAAATACTATCTTCGAAAGAAATACAATATACCTATTTCGAATAAAATCATTTTATCAGTTTGTAGAATTACCCCGGGAGATAGAGAAAAGGGATATGATACTATACTAGAAGTTTTACCTAAATTACTCGAACAATATAAAATCACCTATGTTTTAGCGGGGAAAGCGGAGAATAATGAATTAGAACGTTTGAAGCAAAAAGTTATTAGTTTAGGTATATCTGACCATGTTGTGTTTACCGGTATGTTTGACAGTAAGGACTTAAATTCTATCTATGCCTCTTGTGATGTGTTTATTTTACCTTCAAAAAAAGAAGGTTTTGGTATAGTATTTATTGAGGCATTATTACATGGGAAGGCAGTTATTGCAGGAAATATGGATGGTTCTGTAGATGCTTTACAATTCGGTGCAACAGGTATACTAATAGATCCTAATAGTTTAAATGAAATTTATGAAGCACTTGAACAAGTTATATCCGGAAGATATGAAGTGAAGGGAGATGTCAGAGAGAAAACCTTAGATAAATTTGGGTTTGACTCTTTTAAAAAACAATTAAACAAGATATTGGTAAAGTAAGTGTTAAGAATAGTAGTAATTATTCCCTCTTTTTATCCTGCGGTTGTTTACGGAGGTACTATAGTATCCTCCTATAATACAGCTAAAGCCATTGCGGCATTAGGGCACGAGGTATCTGTATTAACTACCAATACGAATATGTATAGTCGTCTAGATGTACCATGTAATCAGTGGCAATACATGGATGGGTTTCGGGTAAAGTACTATAATGAAACAGTAATTGATAAACTCTCTTTACCTCTCCTGTTTTCCATGTGGAGAGAGATACGTAAGGCTGATGTAGTGCATATTCAGGCTATCTTTAATACACCAACTCCTGTAGCATTATTTTATTCTTGGCTGTTTAATAAGTCGGTTGTACTTTCTCCTAGAGGGGTTATGGGAGAGTGGATACTAAATCAAGGTAATAAAGGAAAACGTTTATGGTTAAAGTGGCTCATTCGACCTTTTGTTAAAAACATAACTTGGCATGCTACTTCCGGAATGGAGATGCAAGAAATCCTACAACATTTCCCACAGGCGAAGGTAAAAGTAATAGCGAATGGAGTAGATGTTGAACACTTTTTAGGAAATAAATGGCTAAGTAAAAAAGACTATTTGTTTAAGTATACGCATCAAGACTTTCCTGAGAAAACAAAAGTTATTACTTCTATGGGCAGAATACATGCTAAAAAGGGATTTAACTATTTGATAGAAGCAGTTACGGCACTAGATGAATCGATAGTTTTGTTAATTGCAGGTCAAGATGAAGGTGAACAATCCGTTTTAGAAGAAATGGTATCTCAAAAGGAAGTAGCTCATAGGGTATTCTTTGTTGGAGAAATTCCATCAGTCCTTAAAAAAGAGTTTTTAATCCACTCAGATGTTTTTGCTCTTACGTCTCATAATGAAAATTTTGGAAATGTTTATGCAGAAGCGCTGGCTTGTGGTCTTCCCATTGTGGCCTCTCAGTTTACACCTTGGCAGGAAGTGGAGCGTTATACATGCGGTAAATGGGTTCCGTTAGATATCCCTGTAATTATAACCGCTTTAACCGAATGTTTACAAATGGATGCAAGAGTATCCCATCAGGCTCGTCAATTCATAAATAGGTATTCATGGCAAACGATAGGGAAATCTTTTGTATCTTTATTTGAGGAATTAAAAAAGTAAATGTCATATTCTTTAACCATCATTCTACTTACCTATAACGAGGAATCTAATATCCCGGACTTGATTACTAATCTACAGTCCATACAAGCTCCTGTTTTTGTCGTTGATTCGTATTCAACCGATGCAACCATATCCCTTATAGAGCAACAGGGATGGAAGTACGTACAACATCCTTTTGAGAATTATTCCAAGCAACGCAATTGGGCACAAACAAATAACCCTTATTCTACGGAATGGGTATTACATTTAGATGCGGATGAACGACTCACTCCGGAATTAGTTCAGTGGTTAACTACCGAGTTTAATCCTAAGGATGATTCCGTAGACGGTTATATGTTTGGACGTCGAGCAATCTTTATGGGTCAGTGGATTAAGTCACACTTTAATTATCATTTACGTTTATATCGAACGGCAAAAGGTAAGTGTGAGGATAAAGCCTATGATCAACATTTTATGGTAAATGGTTTATCGAAGGTAATTAAAGGTAAACATATGACCAGTAAAGTTTGCGACACTATAGATGAATTTATATTAAAGCACAATAAATGGGCGTTGTTAGAAGCTAAAGATATAGTATTACAAAGTGCAGTAGGAGAGGTCCAATCTAGTATTAAAGGTACTCCTATAGAAAAAACACGTTGGTTAAAAAACAATTTCTTTCATAAAATGCCCTTGTTTCTTAGAGCTTTTCTGTATTTCCTATATAGATATTTTTTGAAATTGGGATTCTTAGATGGAACACGAGGATTTATCTTCCATGTATTACAAGCTTTCTGGTTTCGATTTTTAGTGGATGCAAAGGTGTATGAAATGAAAACTAGTTCTAAAAGATAAAAAAGTTATAATTATAATTTTTTTAATGAATTTGTTAGTTTTTATATAGTTTTAGATTAACTTATCAATAGTTGTTATAATATGGTCCAAAGAGTACTCCCTTTTTTAAAAGATAAGCTTACTTTAATCCATTATAATTTTAATTCTGATAATATTAATTGGAGTGTATTATCCATTTTAAGATTTTTGTTATCATTTATAGTAGCAGCGGAACACTTAAAGAAATATTTTAACAGTAATATTATAAATACTATATCTTGGTTTGGGGCATTTGAAGCTATTTTAGGTTTTTTACTAATAAGTGGATTTTCTATAGGATCATCTATAACTCAGAATCCTGTAGGGTATTTTAAAAGAAGAATATATAGAATATATCCCGTTTATATAACTTGTTTGGTCATTAGTATTACTATCTATAAACCACTATTTGATGTTTATTTTGTTTACTTGTTATTAATAAATTTGTTTTTTTTAAATCACATTGTAATAAATAGCTCCATCATAGGACCTTCTTGGAGTCTTTCTTTAGAAGTTTGGTTGTATACTTTAGCTCCTTATATAAGAAAATTAAGTTATAAAATTCTTTTATCTTTAATTTTATTCTCATTTACCAGTTATTTAATTTATACAATTGGAAGAAGTATTTGGGATTGGGTATATTTTTCCGGAACACAGTGGGGGATTAACTTAATCCTATTATCATTTATGTGGTTGATAGGTTTTGTATTTGCTATTTTTAAAAATAATAGAAAAGAAACAGCCAACTATATAATATATTTATTCTTAATGATTTTTTCTTATTCCATTTTGATTCAATTCGCTTATCGTTTAAAAAATAATGATGTACGGCTTTTTTTATCAAATGATTTATTAGCCTTTATAGGCAAAGGGGTATTGATAGTTGTAATTTTAAGTTTAATGTATTTCTCTTTTAAAAAAAATAAGTTGCCGTCAAAAGTTAGAGCTGTTTTTAATTTTTTAGGAGACATTTCCTATCCATTATATTTATTGCATTTGCCTGTTTATGAGTGGTGTCAATTCAACGGTATATCCCGATGGTTTAGTTACCTAGGTATTTCTATTCTATTATCTATTGTTGTTTATTTAGTGGTAGATTTTTATTCTAAAGTTAGAAGTAGTAATTAGTTTTAAATTTAAAAATAAAGAATAATTTTTATAAAATAGATTCTTAGCATTTATAATCTCCACTCTGTTAATTCTAAAATTATGTATTCCATTTTTTTAAATTTAAGCTGATATAACTTTAATACTAACGAATCATTTTTATTGATTTTTCTATTCTTTTTAAAGGAATATATAAATTGGGTGCTTCTATCTATTCTATACTGCTTTAAACTAATTTTAATGAAATGTATGTTTTAAAATAAAGTATGGACAGAACACAAGCTGTATGCAAGAATTGGATCTCAAGGAAATTGAGTAAATTTAGTTACACTAATAAGATTCTTTAGGAGACGAACCTTGACGGTGTGAATTATAAATTTTGAATGGTGAATTAGATTGAATCTCCAAGCCAATTCACCTAATTTATAATTCAAAATAAGCTCTTTCCTTCATCCCACTTTAAACCTTAAACTTTATACTTAAAGCTATATCTTCCCTGATACCGCCGCATTCATTTCTTTTAAAATGGTATCCAACTCTTTTGTGGATTGATCCAATAAATCAATATACTTTTCTTGATTCAGCGGATCTTTATCCATTTTATACAAATTAATCAATCCTTGTATACGACATAAAGGACCTCTTACTTGATGGTCATTGCGCAAGCTTAAATCGGATAAATGCCCCTTTAAACTTTCTAACTCACTATTTTTGACTACCAACTCTTTTTCCAAATTACCATAAATTGATGTAATGTGTTCGTTCACTTCCTTTAGTGTGTGGTTGTGATTCATTACTTCTTTTAAATAATGGCGATTATTCATACAGTAATACGCTATGGATATTAACTTTCCCAAGGATAAAGAGAATAACTCTTCTGTTTTTTCCCAATCGTGTAGGTGCCTATATTCTTCACAACATATGACACCTTTTAATTTATTATCTATAAAGTAAGGTGTATCCATTAACGAAACCACACCGGTACGTTTAAAATAATCGTCGTTGAAGGCTGAGGTACGACTATCTTGTCGGGCATCCACCGCCTCTATAATTTCTTCTTCTAATAGGGCGGTACGATACGCCGGAACTGAATCCAGAGGTATGGGAGCTTCCGTAAAAAAAGATTGTGTAACGGTATCATATCCTACTTTTAAACTTAAGTAAGCATGCTTTTCGTCTATTTCCCAAATTGAAATACGGGAACAAGGAATGACGGATGCGCCCGCCAGTATGATTTCCCGTAAGGCTTGTTCAATATCTCCGGAGTGCACTAATCTATTTTTTGAAGTAACAATCAACTGATTGTTGTACAACGCTACCCGATGGATGTATTCGGATAATTGTTGTTCTATGGCAATCTTATTCTGTTGTATAATCGTAATGAACCCCACCATTCCTCCATATAGTACTAACTGCGTTACTTTAATGTACAGTTGATAATGTACATAATATTCTGTTATCACAGTAGTTTCCATCTGCCATAAAAGCAGTGTATCGTAGATTAGAATTCCAATTCCATAACACACCGTGGCCATCCATCGAATGTAGAAATGTTCATGCCGGTAGAGTAAATAGGATACCAAAAGATAGCCTCCCACATACATTAAATAGTAGGTGAATAATTGTATATCTTGTGCTCCATTAAATATAAAGGGGTGTAGGGTAAATGCTAAAAAAGAAGTACCTACTAAAAAACTTAATACATAAGGTATACCGATCGATTGGCGTAAAAAATAATAGGATAATAAGGAGGCTACGATGGTATACACACCATTGGCCATCGTAATAGCATTGTGTGTATATAAACCTAAACTGACTAATAGAAGTCCAACCAATAAAATGCAATACAGCAACCACTGTAAGCTGATACTATTTTGTTGTTGTATAAGACGCACGATGGGTAAGGGGGATTCGTTGAAGGAAAAGAGTAAATTTTTATAATAGATAAACGTGTTACATATATAATACTTAATTAACTTATATTCAATATTTTAAACTAAAATAGAAATAAAATCCCCTAAATTTAGACTATACTTTTTGACCTTACTATAGGTTTTAGTATGTTTGCAATCCCAAAATGGATAAATCTATCAATTAGTGCTGTTACGGCACGTTTTAGGGGGAGCATCTATGGGCCTTTAGCTCATTCGGTTAGAGCATCTGACTCATAATCAGGAGGTGGCTGGTTCGATTCCAGCAAGGCCCACCAAAAGAGAGAAAGTTTTACTTTCTCTCTTTTTTTATGTTTGAAAAGTACGTAACCTATTTTTTTCAGTTATCCCATCTCAATTCGTTTACACTTTTCAAGTTGTTTTGTTCTATTATGATAAGCTTAACTGATATACAGGTATTCTGTAGAATAAATATTAAAAAAGTTGCTCTATTATGGAACTTAAAACGAATTAACCATTAACCAAACGGTATTCAATTACGAATGGGAATAACCCCATTCGCATAACTTACTCTCCTAAAGGTAATTGTTGAAGTAGAGCGTTTTTCTCTACGTTTACTTCTGCATAGGCACGGGCACGCTTAGGTATCATAGGGTCTTCTTGTCGCATCGCTGCATCGATATAGGATGCTAAAGTGCCAGGGTCCTCCGGAGGGCACAAATACGCTACTTTTTCTTTATAAATGATGTCGTATAAAGTGGTGTTCGGTTCTGCTGTAACAACAGTAGTAGCGCCGGCTGCGAGTAAAGTGATGAATTTGGAAGGTAAAACTAAATCTGCAGCAGATTTTTTTTGTAGTACTAAATGAACATCGGCAGTAGCTAAAAAAGAGGGGAGATCCTTATACGCTTGTAAAGGTACAAAGCGTACATTCGTTAATTTTTTGTCTTGAATGACTTGAGTTAATCGTTCTTTTGAAGCGCCTTCCCCTGCTAATAAAAATAAATACTCCGGTAATAATTGCGCTACTTCCGGTAGGATTTCAACACCTTGTTTCTCTCCTAAATTACCGGAGTATAATACGACCTTTCTTTCTAATGGTATAGATAAGCGACTCCTTAACGATTCAGCTTTCGATAATGGACGAATAAATTCTGTATCTGCCCAGTTGGGTAACATATGGTACTTGTTTTCCGAAATGCCTTTGAGTAAAATCCGACGTTTCATTCCTTCTGATATAGAGCTTACTATCGTCGCCTGTGACAACCAAAATTTTTCTACTCGTTCAAATAGAGACAGTACAAATTTATTTTTTATTAAACCTAACTCTTTCGCTGCGTCTACTTGTAAATCTTGAATATGGAATATCCACCGAGTGGAAGGATGAAAGATACGATATAGCCAGGGCCATACGCCTATAATCAAGGGTGGATAGGGTGTAAAGATGGTGTCGTAGTGTTTGAAAAGTTTAAAAAACCAATAGACAGAACTACTGCAGCCAAAACTAAACTCGTGAAAGATACGTTTGGCGCCATTAACCTTAGTTGGAACATATAAAGGACAACGGTGCACGCGAACCCGATCACGAATTTCAGTATGCCACCATTTATTTTTATACTCCGACTGAATCCGCCATTCCGGGTAATAAGGAGGGGCTGTGATGACATCCACTTGGTGTCCCTGAGTCGCAAGCCAAGCACCCATTTCTCCGGTGTATTTTCCGATACCGGTTAACTCGGGACTATAATTTATACCGTAAATTAAAATTTTCTTTTTAGTCATATTATTATGCAGTAGGCACTCCTTCTCTTTTGCGAAGGGCTACTACCGGAGAACCGGCATACAACCACCCACCTTCTATCGATTTAAATACACTGCTTCGAGCACCTACCACAGACCCTTTACCTACTATAACACCGGGGCCTATAAAAACATCGGTAGCAATCCACACCTCCGGTTCAATAACAATCGGATAGGCTTGTATTGGAAAACTAGAATGATGATAATCATGTGTACCGGTGCAAAGATACGATTTTTGAGATACGACGGCATGAGCGCCGATGTGAATGGTTCCTAAAGTGTATAGGTCAACATGGTCTCCTATCCAAGCATAATCCTCTATCGTGAGTTTCCATGGATAGGTGATGCGAACACTCGGACGAAGTATTACACCCTTTCCAATACGGGCACCAAAACAACGTAGTAAAAAACGACGCCATCCATAAAGCACTTGAGGTGAAGGATGAAAAAGAATCGCTTGCACCAACCACCAGAGTTGAACATAGAGTGATGATTTACCTCTAAATCCCGGAGGCATTTGAAAGGTATTCAATTGTTGATACGACATATCTGTAGTGTGAAGGGTGAAAATACAAGGAATAGTATAATAATAAAAATTTTCAATAGAGTTCCTCCTTTTTCTAATTTAAAGGATTTGTGTATATTATACGTTGATTTCAACTACTCCTACCCATGATTCCAGCAGCGGATAATGCTTCTGTTGATTTTAAAAAAGAACAGTACCTCCTTTTTGTAGATATCACAGCTATTACAACCATGTTGTTTGGTGTTATCTATTTTTCTTTAGAAATCTACAACCTGGCTATTTTACTTAGTTTGACAACATTGATAAGTTCTTTTAATACCTGGTTCTATCAATATAAATCTTGGTCATTAGGGTATTCTTGTCATGCTTACATAGCCATTAATACCTTTATTGGGCTAGTTCCGGTAGCTTGGTTAACCGGAGGCCTGGAGTCTTTGGCTATGGGTTGGTTTTTGTTTCCTCCTATCGTTATGATCATGTTGTTTAAAGAAAAAAATTACATGTATATATGGTTTTTAATTGTAGTATTAATTTTACTTTTTTTCTCTTACCTATATTGGATGGATTACCCGGTTCCTCAAATTATATCTTCTACCAGTATTTTACATACCGTCTATTTTATGTCCTATGTAGGATTGTTCTTCTTAGTATTTACGTTCAGTTATCTTTTTCTGAAAAGCGAAACAAAAGCAAGAGTAGACTTAGAATATGTACAATATCTGTTAAAGACGACGAATCGAGAAGCCTCAATTGGTACTTGGGAATATAATATAGAGCAAGATGTCTTTTATTTATCTGATGTGGCTATAGAGTTGATTGGGTCAGAGCCTACTATTAAACGATTTACCGGCTGGATAGATGTGTCCTCTAAGGAAAGTTTTTATGCAGCAGTTAAACAATGTAAACATACGGCAGAAAATTTTGATAAAGAGTTTCTGGAAATCAAAAATGGGAAAGAGTCCGTTTGGTATCGATGCATAGGTTTGGCTAATAATAAAAATCAACAATGTGTATCCGTATTTGGATTAATGATGGATATCACAGATGAAAAAAAGCGACATCAAATTTTACAAAAATCGAAACGACAAGCAGAGCGTATTAATAACTCTAAAACTAGTTTTATTACAAAGGTAAGCCACGAACTACGAACACCCTTACATACTATCTTAGGGTATTCTAGTCTGGTGGATGTGGCCGTTTTAAATGAAGTGCAGAAAAAATATGCCCAGTACGTCCGGTCAGCTGCAGCATCTCTGAACCAATTAATAGGAGAAGTGCTGGACTTTGCTAAGATTGATACTAAAAATACGGTGCTGAATATTCGCCCTATCGATATTCAACGCTTCTTAAACGAAATTATGCAATTGTTTTCTTTAGATGCAAAGACGCATCAATTAGAGATTCGATATCAATTAGATGAAGGAGTTCCGGAAATTCTTTATATAGATGAAATCGTGTTTAAACAAGTTTTAATCAATCTAATAAGCAATGCGATTAAGTTTACCGAAAGAGGAAGTGTGGTGGTACAACTACATTATTTGCCTGCAGAAACACCTAATGTTGGTATTTTAAATGTTCAAGTGAAAGATACAGGTATTGGAATATCACATGATAATATCAATAAAATATTTCAAGCCTTCGAGCGTCCGCATGTCACTTCCTATAAAAGACAAGGGACTGGATTAGGGCTAACGATTACCAATGAATTACTGTCTTCTATGGGAAGTAAAATCGAAGTCGCCAGTTTGGTTGGCTTAGGTACGGTGTTTTATTTTTATTTACCGGTTAAAGTACATTTTAGTAAAACAACAGTGCATAGAATGGTGGAAGCTCCCAAAAAACTATTATCCAATAAAAAACTAACATTGGTATTAGTGGAAGATCATTCTATGAATTTGAGATTATTGGAAACCTTAGTCAACAGAATGTTTCCACAGTCCATAGTGTATGGCGCTTCCGACGGAAACACGGCTTTAGATTTAATTAAAAAAGAACTTCCGGATATTATTTTAACCGATATTCATATGCCCGGTTTGAATGGATATGATTTGGCAAAATGTGTTCGAAAAGAATCTACCTTAAAAGATACCATCATCATCGCCGTTACAGCAGGTTTGATGGGGGAACAATATCTTTTATGTCAGGAAGTAGGTATTCAGAAGTTGTTGCCTAAGCCGGTACTCCCAGAAGTGTTGTTTGAAGCTATTGAACATTCTTGTTAATACATGTTGTCGTTTAGAACCATAACCGAAGATTATGCTCCTGAAATGTTGATGGAGAAACAGCTCATTCGTTTTATGCGAATTTCATGGGCTGTCTGTGGTTTGTATGTGGTGTCGTATGCGATATCCGGCTTGTGGTTGTTAACCTTTGTTTTATCTTTATCTATTGCTTTAAATCTAGTATTGTATTTTTTATTTCGTACCAAAAAAATAAACATAGCCGTTACTTCCCATGTGTTTGTGGGAATAGTGGTGTGTACCGGTTTATTGCCCGGAATTCTTTATACCGGTGGTTTAAAGGCGACTGGTGTTTTTTGGTTAGCTTTTCCTCCAATGGTCATTCAAATGATACGATCCAAAAAGAAAGAATCTATTATTTGGTTGGGCATATCAATTATTTGCGTAGGGATTTTATTTTGGTGTCAGGAAAAAGGTATAACGTTTCCCTATATCTTACACGATAGAGTGAATTTTTTATTAGACACTTTTATAACCTATCTAGGCCTTTTCTATATTACCATAATTTTTGCCACTAGTTTTTTACAAAGGGAGGTAGCAGCAAGAGAATTTTTAGAAACCTCTTCTACTTTATTGCATACGAGTAATAAGGCAGCTAAAATTGCTTTATGGGATTATGATCCTAAAACCTTATTATTTCATTGGGATACGTCCATCAATAAGACTTATGGTTTGGACGAAAATTTTAATGAAAAACCCCAAGAGGCGTTACAATTTTTGCACTCTGATTATTCGAATCATTTAATCCAAGAATCCCTAGCGAATGCTATACAACACCATACAACATTTAATATTGTTATTGATTTGAATACTCCGGCCGGAACTTCTTGGATGAAGGTATTAGGTAAACCCGAAATAAAAGATGGAGTGTGTGAAAAGATAATAGGCATTGCCATTGATATCACTACCAGAAAAGAACAACAATTAGTAGTGGAAAAGGCTACAAAACTCGCTGAGAAAGCTAATAAATCAAAATCTGATTTTATTGCCTATGTGAGCCATGAATTACGAACACCCTTAAACGCGGTGATTGGGTATTCCAATTTATTACTCGATGAAAAAATAGAAGAAACCAATTCCATTTATCTTAAACGAATACATCAAGCATCGTTTGAAATTTTATTTCTAATTGATGCTGTTTTGGATCTATCTAAAATTGAAGCGCAAAAATTTACGTTAGATATGGTACAGGTCGATATTCGTCCTTGGTTAGAACGTATAGTTCTTTTGGCTTCTACGGATTGTTCTCACTTACGAATCTCTTATACCGTAAGCGAGGGTGTGCCTACTCAATTTATGATGGATGTGGAACGAATGAATCAAGTTCTATATCAGCTTATTTCCAATGCGGTTAAATTTACTGCTTCCGGAAGTGTAGAGGTGGGCTTATCTTTACAACGGAAACCCGATCAACCACTATGTGTTCGGTTTGAGGTTCGGGACACAGGTATCGGTATTGAGAAAGAATTTCAAAACAAAATTTTTGATTTATTCGAATATCATAATTCAGAAGCATTAGAACATATCACCGGAACCGGTATAGGGTTAACCATTACCAAGGCCATACTATTACAAATGGGAATATCGATTCACCTTGAAAGCGAACCCGGAAAAGGCAGTTTATTTTATTTTGATTATCCTATTGCTACCCATTCCACAACGCCTTCATTATGGTCTACTAAAACGTATTCATTCCTTATATTGGAAGATGATGCGATTAGTTTAAAATTATTACGCATCGCTTTATCGACTCTTTTCCCCGGTTCCACTATTGTTTGCTGTACGGATGCCCATGAGGCATCCCACTATTTAAGTATAGAAACATTTGATGTATTGATTACGGATTGGTATATGCCCGTAGTGAGCGGTGCTGAATTCATTCGGAAATTACGTGAGCATCCCTTATATTCTACATTGAAAGTGTTGGTGATTTCCGGTCAAAGAATGGATCCGACAGAAGTTCAAGGTCTTCAAATTGACGCTTGGATTCTAAAGCCTTTTGATAAACAAAAACTATCCTACACTTTAGAGAATCTATTTAATTAATATACGATTCTGTTGCATGTAGTATATCGTAGGAGGGGGTAATAGTTACCGAATGTATACCTACAGCAGCCGCTCCTTTTACATTATCGGGGTGGTCATCAAAAAAAGTAATCGTGTTCAATGGACAATCTTGATGATGGGATACATATCGATATATATCAGGAAACGGTTTGACTAAACCCATATCATACGAATAAAAAGTATGAGAAAATAAATCTTCCAACATAGCTACTCCGGTGCATTTATATAAAATTCGATTCACTTCTTGAATGTGTATGGGATTCGTATTGCTTAGTAAACATAGCGTATGCTGTTGTTGTAATTTTTGAAGACGTTCTATTCGTTCTTTGGGTATATCCAGCAAGAGTGCATTCCAAGCCGCCACCACTTGGTCATTGGTTATGGTAGGCGAAAGTTGTAACAGACTTCTCACTTGATTAAAGAACTGATGGTTTCCTATTTGACCTTTTTCAAACGCTAAGAAAGTATCTTCTTGATGGTGTAAATAGAGTTGTTGAATTTCTTCGGTCGATTTTCCGGAAAGGGTAGCGAATGCCCTGAACGTCTTGGAAAAATCAATGGGAATAATAACAGCACCTAAATCAAATAGTAACATATTTTAGTATCGTATAATTTTTATTCGTGTAAAACTAAGCAATCCTTCTTTACCTAACTCATATCCAATACCGGATTGTTTGACACTTCCCATAGGGATGCGCGCATCCGAACTTACTATTGTATTTTGAACGATTGTAGCCGATTGTATTTGAGTTTGTGCTTTAGACCATACTTCCGGATCATTTGTAAAGATAGCAGCCCCCAATCCATAAGGGCTACTATTGATACAGGAAATAGCAGATTCAATCGTTTTATAGGGTATTATAGAAAATACAGGTCCAAATAATTCTTCTTGATGAAGGACGGGGTTGTCCATCGAACCTACTAATACCGTAGGAGGGAAGAATGCTCGCGGAGCATCAGCAGGAGTTGGGTATTGATATACAGTAGTAGCACCATAGTCTATGGCGTGTTGAACCTGAAGCTGTAAGGCGTCTACCGCTTGAGGGTGAACGAGCGTGGTTACTGTTGTAGATGGATTAGTAGGATCCCCGAATACAAGGTGTTCCAACGCATCATAGAGTTTTTCTAAAAAGGAAGTTAGAATCGTTTCATGTACGAAAAACCGTTTGGCTGCAATGCAAGATTGTCCGTTATTTTGAAGGCGTGCATGAAGTAAAGTATGGAAAGCATCCTGCCAAGGATAATCCGAATGCAGAACGATAGGGTCATTGCTGCCCAGTTCTAAAACAATCGGTTTGAGTGCGGCTCCGGCTTGCGCAGCCAAAACAGCGCCTGTTCGATTACTACCTGTAAACGACATCCCACGAATGGAAGGATGAGACAGTAAGGTGGGGATTTGAGTAGTTTCGGCAAAGACAGTTTGAACGATATGGTGTGGCAAACAACGAGTGAAAAGGTCTTGTAAAGCAAGACTAGAGGCGGCTACAGACGGGGCCGGTTTAATTAAGACCGTATTACCAGCCAGTAACGCCGGGACAGCAAACCGAACGCTTTGCCAAATAGGAAAGTTCCAAGGTAGAATTCCCAAAATGACCCCCATCGGTTCGTATGACTGTATATACGGTAAAGGGTGAAGGTGCTTTTTAGACGATAGAGCTTCCGGAGCCAGCTCGCATAGTTGATGAATCGATAGGATACATTTATCGACTTCCGCTTGAGCTTCTTGGATTCGTTTTCCTGTTTCAATAGAAATGGAGTGCGCCAGGGAAGAAGAGGCGGCTAATAAATGGGCAACGTGCTGTATATATTGAATTCGTGTCGATAGAGGGCTGTTTTTCCAGTCTACCAACGCAAGGGCGCTTTGGTTTATCGATTGTGCTACTATTTCATCACTGGAAGAGGGATAAGTAGCGATGATTTGGTCCGTAAAGGGGTTATAGGTGTGGAACATGGGAACAAACTACCGGAATTCCGGTGGTTTTAGCAAGTCGTAGGATTTTTACCCTTTTTAGGTTGAGGGAATGGCTCCTGTAATATTTGAATAGTTATATTTTATAAAATCCATAACTATTGTAAAATAGTAGTAATCAGTAGGTAAAATAGCTGGATTTTCATTATCATTAAAATCGATGAGTAAATACTATAATTTGGGTCTAAAAATTAAAAAACGATGTAAAACATAGAATATAGGTTTAAAAATAGAGTGTAGATACTTTATAATATCATTTTATTTTTAAATAGATACTAAAAATAACCCCGTTTAAAATGAGCTTAATTTATCATTTATTGTAGTATAAATATGATTTAATCAATTTTTTTGCTCTTTTTGATAACATTTTATTTATAGGATTTTTACAATTAGTAAATTTTGTACTATGTTTAGGTCAAGTTATTTAACTGACCCTTTTATTAAACGTTAACATAAACTAGTACTTATGAAAAAAATCGAAGCAGTCATTCGTGCATCCAAGTTTTTTGAGGTGAAAGAAGCCTTAAAAAAGATGGGTATCCTGTTCTTCACTTATTCAGATGTGAAGGGTGTAGGAAATCAAGCACCTGAAAAAGCGGTGTATCGTGGAGTAGAATACGATTTAGGTTCTATTGCCCGTATTAAAATGGAAATCGTGGTAAGCGAGAAAGTAGATGAAGTGATTAAGTGTATCGTTGAGACCTGTAAAACAGGGGAGTTGGGAGATGGTAAAATCTTCGTATATGATATTGAAGATTGTGTGCGTATACGTACAGGAGAGCGCGGCATTCCGGCTTTACAATAATAACCTTACCCTTTTATCAACTTTATTTATCTAAACAACGAACAAAATTATGGCAACTATATTATTAGATTCCATGGCTGTAGTGGTAGATTCCCTTAAAGACACTATAGTGGCGGCAACAGCTGTAATTGCTGATACGGCCGCAGTAGCAGAGGCTGCTGCTCCAGATCCTATGTTAACCCAAACGCTTACTACAAGTAATGTTTGGATGATGGTGTGTACAGCATTAGTTTTCTTAATGCACTTAGGATTTGCAACGGTTGAAACCGGTTTATCCCGTTCTAAAAACACGGTAAACATCTTATTTAAAAACACCTTAACTCCAGCTATTGGTTTGTTACTATATGCAGCTTGGGGTTTTAACTTGATGTATCCAGGTGCAGATTACGCCGGTAAGTTTTTCGGTTTTGCAGGGTTTGGAATAGGTACTTCAGAAGGATACGATCAATTGTCCTATGTTTCTTGGGCAGGATATACCTACTGGACCGATTTCTTGTTCCAAGGTATGTTTGCAGCGACAGCGGCTACTATTGTATCCGGAGCTGTAGCGGAACGTATTAAAATCGGCTCTTACTTAGTATTTACAGTATTCTTAGTTGGTATCCTATATCCAATCGTAGGTATGTGGAAATGGGGCGGTGGATGGTTAACTGCCATTGGTGGTGAACTTCCTGCTTTCTATGATTTCGCTGGTTCTACTTTAGTACACTCCGTAGGTGGATGGGCGGCATTAGCCGGTGTGTTGGTGTTAGGTCCACGTATTGGTAAATATGTAGATGGTAAAATTATCCCAATCCCGGGTCATTCCATGCCTTTAGCTGCTATTGGTGTATTCTTATTATGGTTAGGATGGTTTGGATTTAACGGTGGTTCAGTATTATCTGCTGATCCGGCCTTAACGTCATTAGTATTAGTAACTACTTCGTTAGCTGCTGCGGCCGGTGCAGTAGGAGCTGCTATTACAGCATCTATTGTACTTAAATCCCTTGATTTGTCTATGGTATTAAATGGTATCTTAGGTGGATTAGTTGGTATCACTGCAGGTGCAGACAAAATGTCTCCAATGGAAGCCATCATCATCGGTATTATCTCCGGTGTAATCGTGGTATTAGCGGTTGTATTCTTTGATAAAGTTAAAATAGATGATCCCGTTGGTGCTACGTCTGTTCACTTAGTTTGCGGTATCTTTGGTACATTAGTAGTGGGTGTAATGGGTGAGTTAGCTAGTATGAACCAATTTATTTCTCAATTGATAGGTGTAGCTGCAGCAGCCGTATTCGTTTTCCCTCTGTCGTATATTGCGTTCTTAATAATCAGCAAAACGATTGGATTACGTGTACCGGCTAAAGAAGAAATCGAAGGCTTAGATATCGCTGAACATGGTATGAAAGCTTACAATATCGATATCAATAAAGAATATTAATCGATAGTCAAATATTTTCTTAAAGAGGTGCAATGATTCATTGCACCTCTTTTTTTTTTGTATTATATGAAATTTTCTATATAGAATTATAGGGGTATAGTATTGTATTATTATAATTTACCTGTTCTTTAAAATGTATTTTTTTTAGATAAAGTCTTGATTTAATTAAATAATAGCCATATTTTTATAATTCACTGATGAAAATCATTTTCATAATATGTTGACACGTTTTCTTTATCCAATATTTGTATTTTTTGTATGCATGAATGTTTTTCATTCGATAGCACAAAATAAAACAGCTTTTAAAGGACAATATCATAAAGGTAAGTTTGAACGGATGATTTCATTTAACGAAATCAAGAAAAATGAATATCTGTCAGTCTTCTTAGTTATAGGTGCTTCATCTTATGGTGGAGACTTATGCAAGGGTTTTGGTTGTGTTACTCCAAGACCTCAAGTGGGGGGTGGTTTTTTGTATAGGACAGGTTATTTAGGAAAGCGGTTAAACTTACGATTAGAAGGAAATTACTTTAGGCTTTATGCTGAAGATTATAATGAGGAGAGGAATTTAAATTTTAGATCTACCAATTGGGAAGGTTGGTTTGGTTTACAAGTAGATGCATATTCGTATGAAAAGCTTTTAAGAAGAAGAACTCTATTTAATCCATATTTATTTATAGGGGTTGGTTTTATTCATTATGATCCTTGGGGATTACATATACCCACTGATAAATGGCATCAATTAAGAACGTATGAAACTCAAGGGTATAACATTAATCGATATTCTCTAACATTTCCTATAGGATTCGGTACCAAATATAAATTGAGTTATAAATTGTCTTTAATGGCTAATTTTGGATTCAGATTCACATTAACGGATAACATAGATGATGTTAGTAATAAAGAATATACGGATCCGAGCATTTACACCAATTCCTTTGCAGCTTATTTTTCAGATAAATCAGCTAATCGTGATGGATTTGCGACAGGAAGAGAACGTGCCTCAACCGGGCTGAATGATACTTACTTTATGTTTAATGTGGGGGCTATTTATCACTTAACCAATAAACATCAAACGAAGGTGAGAGGTAGAACACACTTGTTAAGAAAATAATCCTATTGAAAAAGCCCAAAATTACAACTTGGGCTTTTTCGTCTAAAATCTGTCCTATTATTTTCTTGCACGTAGCTTATTTCCTATATTTATATGTTATCAATTTCTAGTATTCATGATCATAAGTAATATCCTCCGAGTTTCTTTATTTCTTACTTTCATTGCATTCTTTTCTACATTAAACGTTAATGCCCAAAAGACTTTTAAGGGTCAAGGAAGGTATTCTAAAAATAAAAAAGCGCCTTGGTTACAATCCAAACAAGCTAAGAAAAATGAATACTTCAGTATTTACGCCACCACCGGTTTTGCTCTGTACGAAGGGGATTTATGTGTGGGCTTTGATTGTATGTCACCTCGCCCTCAATTGGGATTAGGGGGATATTGGAGGACTCGATTGTTGGGTAGTCGTTTTAGTTTACGGGCTGAACTTCGTTACTTTAGATTATACTCAAATGATTTTTTTAGAGGGGAACCTTTTGGACGCAATTTAGATTTTCGCTCCAATAACTTTGAATTTTGGGCCGGTGGTCAATATGATTTATACAACTATGATCGTGTGTTTCGTCGTAGACCTTTATTCAATCACTATATTTATGGCGGAATTGGTTTTATGACCTATAATCCATATGGTAGCTTAAATGGTGAATGGTACCAATTAAGAGACTTGAAAACACAAGGTATAGAATACGGCTCGCTTGCTTTTATGGGCACATTGGGAATCGGAGTAAAAGTTAAAGTATCCTATAAATTAACGTTCATGACAGACTTTGGTCTTCGTTTAACTACTTCTGATAATATAGACGATGTGAGTCAAAAATGGTATGTAGATCCGGCGACCTTATCTCCTCTAGCGGCTCAATTAGCCGATAAAACACCGGATGACCTTGGATACGCGCATGGACGTCAGCGGGGTAATAACTCTATCTATGGAGATAAATATTTTATCTTTAGTGTAGGTGCCATTTATACCTTCACCAATCAAGAACGTCGTTCTGCTAAAGGTAAACAACATCTATTACGCAAATAATCCAATATTGAATAGTTAAAGGGAATTACTGGTTTACCTGTGTTCCCTACATTATTTGTACACCCCATCTATTTTCGATAAGCCTATTTAGTCTTTACGAAACAATCACACACCTATCATCTCGATCGGTAAGTTAAAAATCATAATACTTATTAAACAAAGCAGTCTTTAATCCAATACCTACCATGATATTTTCTTCGGTAGGTTTTCCTATTTGTTCTTGAATACGAATCGTTACGGATCCTTCTACTCGCATATTTAATGTAGGGTTAAGTATATACGCTACCGTTCCGGTTAAAAAAGTAACATCCGTTCGTACTCCTTGTAACATTTTTACATCACCTTGATAATAATTAGGGTATTGTTGTATATCCGCTAATACATTATGCCCCCAATTGGTAGCCGCGCTGGTATCGGCTCCATAAGCCACCCGAACCATTCGACCATGTAAACTCCAACGATTTTTATTATAATCCACTATTCCTACCCATTCCCAAAAATTAGCATTTTGAACATGTGCTAAGGATTGATTGTAATGCGTATAACCTTGTCTGGATAACCGATGGGTGTACGTGTAAGGGGTAACGTAATTGATTTCTCCTTGCACTGCTAAACCTTTTATTTTTGCGATATCGAAAACACGTGTTCCTATTTGAAATCCATATTTTTGAGGATAACGAGAATCTTTCTTTTTCAATTCATTAAACTTCATATCATCTAAAATGAATTGTCCGTAAACATACCAATTGTTTCGTATACTGTATTTTACATTAATACCCATTAACGCATTATCGGCTGAACCATTATAAAATTCTGCCGGTCGTAAAAAAATAACAGGATTTAAGTACGCTATATCAAATCCTCTTTGATTGGTAGAATCTGAAGCTTGCCAAATAACAGCATCAAAAAAACCTAGTTCTAAGGAACGGGTTGCTTTCCAACTTAAATAATGCATGGTTGCAAATTTTCTGGGATATCCTTTCCCTAATAATGCTCCTGCATTTTGTTCTCTGGTATCTAAAAATTGTTGATATAAGACCATATATTTTATCTTCCAAAAAGAACTCATCAGTTTTACATTCGGGGCATTCATGCTGTTGTCGGATAACAACAAGGAACGATAACCATTTCCTATAAAATTTTTATCCTGGCCAAATTGAATGGTGATGTATTTACTAGGGGCATAACAAATGTATCCAAACGGAAGCACAAAGTCTTGAGCAGATCCATCCTTAAACGGTTTGGTAAGGCCCTGTCCGGGAATGACTCCAAAACTATCAATAAAGCGATTCACATAACCGGCAAATGAAGCTTGGTTCTCATAAAATCCGGTCACAAAGGAAAACTGCTTTCCTAAATCTCCTTTCAAAATCAAACCTCTGGTATTTCTATAATAGCTGTCTTTGGCCTCTACATCTTTGACCATTTCCAAATCAAATAACAACGCCGCTCTCAGGTGTACGTTACCGGTATCAATTTTAACTAAATAACTATTTAAAAAATTAGAAGCGGTTCTGTTCCAAAAGTTATTTCTTCTTATGTTGTATTGAACTCCATTCGCTAAAGAGTCCTCTGTAAAATAATCGGAGGTCTCTTTGTAAAAATAAGGTTGAATTGAAGTATGTAAGGTAGAAGATTTATGGTACAAGTTCTTTTCTCTACTTAATAAATAGCTCCGTTCTAAGGGATAAAAATAAGATTGCCCAACCGCAATATAGGTTAGGCAAATCAAGAGGATGGTGAGTAGTTTTTTAGAATGCATTTTTATCTCCTTTAAACATTCGATATACCGTCAGAAATATAATTTGAATATCCAATAATAATGTCCAATTTTCAATATACCATAAATCGTATTGTACCCGTTTCATCATGTACCTTGGATTAGGGGTGCCGCCTCGATAACCATTCACTTGCGCCCATCCGGTAATGCCCGGTTTAACTAATTGACGAACCATGAATTTATCTATCAATTTAGAATAATCTTTGGTATGTTTCAACATATGCGGTCTAGGACCTACAACCGACATATGGCCCATCAAAACATTAAAAAATTGGGGAAGTTCATCTAAGTTGGACTTGCGTAAAAATTTACCAATCCAAGTGATACGGGTATCGTTTTCGGTTGCTTGTTTCGAATCGGAATCTTTATTTACTGCCATGGATCGAAATTTATAACAATTAAATTCATCATTATTTCGCCCACTTCTTTTTTGTTTGAAAAATACCGGACCGGGTGAGGAGAGTTTAATCGCCAGGGCTAACAAGGGAAATAACCAAGGGAATATTAATACAACCACAAGCAATGAAAACCCGATATCAAAGCTGCGTTTGAAAAAACGGTTGAGTAAACTTTCTAAAGGTTCTTTTCGAATATGTAAAACCGGAACGTTGTCAAAAAAATCTAAATCCATTTTTTTATTTAATAGACCTCTGAAATCCGGAACAATGTGTAATCGTATTAAATTGTTATCACAATATTTAATGAGGTCTTGTATCTGTCTTGCTGCTGAGAGGGGAAGGGCACAAAACACCTCGTCCACTTTTTGATTTATGTGTTTTATTTCAGACGTATTCCCTAGAACTAATTCACTATGTCGAACCCTATTCGGAGCATCGTCTAAGAAACCAATGAATCGATACCCGGCAGTCTCATGCCGTAAAATATACTTCATGATTTGTTCGCCTACGGGACCGGCTCCTACAATTAGGACATTTCTAAAATTAGCTCCGGAACGTCTATAATAATTCACCAACTTGATGAAGAATAACCGCCATAATAATAGTAATAAGAAAAAGGAGACATAACACCATAATAACATTTTGTTGAAGATCATATCTCCCTTTAATGCTCCTAATACAGTATAGACTAACAAAAGATGAATTCCAACGGTTTCTATAATACTCCAAACGACTCTTTCCAGTTTGCGTCTTCGTTGAGTAGTATGAACATAAATATTGAAACTAAAGGCTAGAATAATCCAAGCTGTGTTAAACAACACATGCAATAAAATATAAGAATCAGGTACGTTGGGAAACGAAGGCAATCGTTCCTCAGCTATATAGGCACCTAAATATGAACCGTTCAGTAATAATAAGTCCCCTATAACTTGAATCAACCAATAAAATCTACTATACCCCTTGTCCATAAAAACAATTGAAATTACACAAAAATCATGGATTGGACAAAACCTTTAGATTAATGTAAAATCAAAAGTTTGTGTGTTTCAAGTTGACTCTCACCGATAAGTTGAATCAAATACATTCCGTCTAAAAAAGTGGGTATTTCGATGAATCCATCTATTATTGGGACGAATAAAATTTCCCTACCATCTAGTCCAACTATACGAGCTTCATTTACAGCACCACTGATATACAATCGTCCACCGGAATAGATAGGGTTAGGGTATACCATACTGCGCATTTCTTTACTTGGTTGTGGAGTATTGGTTACCAATTGGGTATTTTTAATAAATATAGGGCGGATCATCAAAGCGCCGGTTAAATCGCCCGGCGGGGAATAATAAAACCAAGTTCCATTACTATTAATTTTTATTTTGTTACTAAAATTGTTGTTTCGGTCATATCCTATATGGACAGCTTCGTTTGTATTCTGCCGATAACCTATAGTATATACACCCGGTGTTAAACGTACGATAGCGCTTAATTTATAACGTGTAAACCCGTTCAACGTGCTGCTATATTGAATTGGAAGTAGTTCAGAATAGACTTCCATATTGGCCGCATTCCAAATGGTAATAAATAATCGTATTCCGGTTAAATCGGGACCATTATTTCGGTTAAAGGCTATATCAACATGAGATAACGTATCAGTGGCCATTATGGTAAATTCATTTCCCAATCGTATCCCATTTTCATTACTTCGAAAACTCATCTCCGCGGTTCCATCGTCATAGGCGTAATAATCCGTGAAATACGTTTCTGCCACACTGAAATTGTTACAGGTATAATCAATTCTCCCAAAAGGACTAACAAAGGCCCCATCACCATTTCCTAAAAAGTAATCCATTTTCACAACAAAAGGTAATGTTGGAGAGATATTCGCCAGTAAAGTATCGGCTAATTTTTTAGTTGTAATTAGGGGAATAGTATACCTCGATGCATCTATATCTCCTGCTATGGACGTAATGGTGTCAATAAATACGTTGGTATTGGTTCTAATTTTTAATTCGTTTCGCCGAGGTATTAAGGTTTGTAAATTCCGAACAGTGAAGGAATAATTATCTTGAACCAGATTGGCTTGTTGGGTTGAATTTAATGCTCTGAAATGTAGATGTGGCATCGCCGTACCGGCTTTTAAAAAGGAGCGGGAATGTTGAACAATTGAAACATCTCGAGTGGCTAATGTTGTTAAAGTCCTTCCGGTATCTAATACGATATAATCTACATTCCATATGTCAAACCGACCGGATAATCGTCCATAGTTACGAAAACGAAACTGAAATCCTTTATGTAAATAACGAATGTCTTTTATAGCTACAGCAGCTAAGTAAAAAGAATCGGCCGTAGCTATAGCCCCGCTGATCCGAACCACTCGGTTCCATTTATTCGTGTTATCTTTAAATTCTACAATCAAGGAGTCGGTTGCCTCCGGGGACTCACCAAAGCTGAAACTTTGCCAATAAAAAGAAAAATAAAGCGAATCTGACGGTTGAATAGTTTCAAGATTGATAGGCAAAGAAGTTAAATTATCTGCATATCCATTTAAAAATGTTTGATTACTATACGGTACACCTAATTCATTTAAACCGTCAAAAGTGGCTACTCCAATACTAACAGGGAAATTTGACATCGTTTCGTTTACAAAGACACCACCACTATTGTACACAAATCGAAGCGTATCCGGGTAACTGACTGTTCCACTGTAAGGCAATTTTCGCAGTGTACACATGTTGACCGGTATAGTTTGTGTCGTAGCCACTTGGGTTAAGGCTGCATCTAAAAACAATCGAATGGTATATTTATTGATTACTTGTATATATCGGATACCTTCAAATGCTGCCGTATTAAAACCAACTAATGGATTTCCTTTAGAGTTGAGAACACGAACGGAATCACCGTTCTTTAATCCGTGAAATTGACAGTATTCGATTTCATACCCTTCGTCTGCACCTATCATTACTTCTCGAATATCACATAAAGTACTATAGTCGCCGGAAAAGTCTTCAAAAAGTGGGAGACGTAGGGTGTCGTCTTGTATAAGGGTAGGGCCAAATAAGGCATAAGAAGAGGGTGCTTGCTGCCAAGGTACTATATCTACTTGCGACCAAGCCCATGGGGTAATGAAATGGATGAGAGAGAAAAGTACTAGGAAGCGCATGTAAATTTATTCTTCACCGGCTATGATGATATCAATTATATCTCCAGAACGAACTTTTTTACCAATTTCGTATGCCGGTTGTGTTTTTGCAACCAGACCGGCCTCTATATTCGTAATGGATGGGTCGTAAATAACATTCGTTGCTAATCCAAAACTATTGAGTATACTTTCTGCTTCTACTTTAGTTTTACCTACAACACTAGGCAATTCTACTTCACTTCCACCACCGCCACTACCAATGATTAAATCAATGGTAGACCCTTTAGGTAATAAGGTACCTTTGGCGATTTCCTTGCCTTTAAAATATTGTTTCCGTACTACATTCCCCGGATAAGGTACGGTGTCTACATTTCCTAAAGTTAAGCCATGAAAACGAATTTGATTTTCGGCATCCCGCATGGGACGGTCAATTAAATCCGGCATCGCTATATCCGGAGGAAATGTTGCCGTAATGGAAATGTAAATTCTTCGGTTATTTTTTACTTGTGCACCGGGTAGTGGGTGTTGGGATAAAACAATATTGGGTTTAACGTCCGGTTTGTACGTAGAATCATTTATTTCATAACGTAAGCCTTTTTCATCCATCAACTGCTCGACTTGTTCAACCGATAATCCCTCTAATTTGGGAACCTCTATATAGTCCCCATGATTGGTGACGTTGGGTAAATAAACGTAAAAGAATAAAAGTAATAGTCCTACTGCTATACCGGTGATGATTGCAATATGAATCAATACACCTTTCCATGAGTCAACGGTGAAGAACGACATAGGATTAATGGGTTAGTGTTTTTAGTTTTTCTCTTTCTATACCAAAGGTTAGTATGGCATCAATAAAATCATACGGTTTATATCCATTCAGGGCGGTTTGATGGAAGATACACGTCGCCGGTGTCATGCCCGGTAGTGAATTTACTTCGATAATGATTGTTTCTACGCGTCCGTCTTGGTATACACGAACAAAGGCATCAATACGAGCATATCCCTGTATGTCTAATATATGAGCTACTTTTTCTAGAGTAGAACGAACGTGAATAGCTACTGTTTCGTATTCTTTCTTATCTTTCGTATAGCGGGCAGGGGTAATGTTTTGACCTTCTCCCGCCAAAAACTTTTCCTCTAAGGACAATACATCTCCGGTTGCTAATGCCTCGGAAGGTTCGAATATTTCATAAAGAATATTTCCTTTAGCATCGTGACGGGTTAATAGTCCTCCGGTAACTTCCAAAAAATGTTGTGCTGTGCCTTTGCTTACTAAATCCTCCAATAGGAAGTAGTTTTTTTGTGGAAACTCTTCGTTGTATTTAAGTTGTAAGATGGACGCACTTTCTGAATTTCGTATATCCGCTTCTCCAAACATCAATTGAATATAAGCTTGTAACTCGGCTCTATTTTTAATTTTCTTTACAGCTGAACTACAACCGTCATCCGAAGGCTTACAAATAATAGGATATTGAAACCCGCTTTCTATTTCATCTAATAAAGCAGAACCTTGTTGTTTCCATTCCTCTTGAAACACCATTCGGTGGTTCGCTACTGCAATTCCATTTTCTCGTAGAATTTTATTTGTTTCAAACTTGTTGATGGTAATAGAAGAACTTTTAACTCCGGAGCCATTGTAGGGGATTCCATACTTTTCTAACTGTTGTTGTAAAGAACCGTCTTCACCCGGTCGACCGTGAAGCGCAATAAACGCCACCTGTACGAGTTGTGCGAGTTCTTCATATTGTATAGCTTTGGGTGTTCGGATATTTCGATAAACGTATTTATCCGTGATGGCTTTTGCTTGTTGCTGTATTTTTTCAATTACCGGGTGGTATCCGGTAAAATGTTCTACCTTTTCTTTTATATCATCGGCATTATCTTTCAATAAAATATTGATGGGTAACACATACATCCGATGTTCCGTATCGCTTCCGGTTAAGAAGACCGGAAGTGGTTCGTATTTCGTACTGGAGGCTAATTTTTCATAAATATTTCGTCCGCTCTCCATTGATATATGGCGTTCTGATGAATAGCCCCCCATAATAACGGCAACCGGTATTTTATTTTTTTCAGCTTTATGATCAGCGGCAATTCGTTGGTCTAAGGCTTCCATCCATTCTTTTAATTTCGCACTTTTTTTACCTTCTTTAGCGCGCTCTTTAAGTGAGGTACGAATAATATAGGTTAAAAATTGTGAGGGATTAAGTCCAATTTCGGCTGCTTGATGAAAGAAAAAAGAGGAGGGCATCATACCCGATGTTGTATTGGGGTCGTTCAGAAATATTGCACCGTCCGGTGTGATGAACCCATCTAAACGGGCATAAACATTAAAGCTTAAGGCAGTAAACAACCGTTCACATTCTGATCGTATGGCTTCTATTTGTGATTCCGGTAAATCAATCGGAGTGACTTTCCGAGACATTCCCGGTAAATACTTGGATCGGTAATCAAAAAACTGATTACCTTTAATAATACCGGTAGGAGGAAGGGCTAACGGGCTACCATCTTCTTGTTGTAACACGATACAAGAAAATTCTTGTCCGGGTATAAAGCTTTCAATGATAATTTCTTCTTCTGTGTCTACACTTTCTAAGGCTAGGGTAATAGCCCCTTGATAAAAAAATTGTTCGTTTAAATAACCCAAAACATCTTCCGGATGGAAGAGTGTTTTATGAGCACCAACTACCGTAACAGGAAGCCCAATACCATCTCGTATATCAGATAAGGTAATTACCCATCGTATTCGTTCTTCTTCTGATAAGGCTTTCCAATCCGTAGCACTGATTTCTTGTATAAAGAAACTTCGTTGTATGGCTTTTTTAAAATCGGTTATATCCTCTTTGGTCAAAACGGTTATACCTATAGATGAACCTTGAGAGGGTGCTTTCACAACCAGTGGAAACCCTACTTTTTGTTTCACATCGGAAAACAAAGCCTCTATATTCGTTGTCGCTTCCCACGTTTCTTTAGATAAGAAAGTGTAGGCCGGACCGGGAAAACCGGCTTGTGCCATCAATTTTTTTTGAACCGCTTTGTTGATTCCTATAGCCGAGGCTAATTTACCGGATCCGGTATAGGGTATGTTATACCAATCTAAAATACCTTGAATAGCTCCGTCTTCTCCATACGGGCCATGTAAAGCTAAAAAAGCTATATCAATCAAGTCAGGAAGTTCGGAGAATTCTACTCGACGACCCACTGAAGAAATGATTTGATCTAACTCTTCTTTATTTAATTTCCCCAAAGATTCAATGTACACTTGAAAGTTATGGGGTGTATGGGGTATAGAGTCAAAGGGAGGATAAAAATCTCGGATGGTGCCTTTGTATACAAATGACCAATCCAATAAAATGAGTTGCCCCAAACTATCTACAAATAGTGGGATGGCTTCAAATAAATCTTTATTTAAATTATCATATACGGTTCTACCACCGGCAAATGATATTTCTCTTTCTCTGGAAGGTCCTCCAAAGATTATTCCTATTCTCATGTGTGTATAGCGACTGAAATCAAAAATACAAAAAAAGGACTAGACATTCAGTGCTCGTACGCCGATGATTTCCGGAACAGCATTTTTAATGGATTCTTCAACTCCGGCTTTTAACGTCATAGGAGACATAGGACAACTGCCACAAGCGCCTAAAAGCTCCAATTCGACAATTTTATCGGCGGTTATGTTTACTAAACGTACATTGCCTCCATCGGCTAATAAGTACGGACGTATGGTATCAAGCGCTTGCTCAACCCGTTCGTGTAAGGTTAATGTGGTAGTGGTGCTCACGTTATACTTTTATATCAACTTTTTGTGTAGGGGCACTGGAGGCATTCCGAATGGCCACTTGCTGTGCTACAGCAGCAGCTAATTGTTCGAAAGCTTCGGATACCATAGGGTCTCGAAGGAGTACAGCAGGTTTACCTGTATCGCCACTCTCTCGTATCGATTGTACTAACGGTATTTGACCAATTAAAGGAACGTCAAAGTCAGAAGCCAACGATTGACCACCGTTTTGTCCGAATATATAATATTTATTTTGTGGTAATTCTGCCGGAGTAAACCAAGCCATATTTTCAACTACACCTAAAACCGGAACATTGATTTGAGGTTGACGGAACATCAGAAGGCCTTTACGTGCATCAGCTAAAGCTACTTTTTGTGGTGTAGTAACAACTATTGCTCCTGTTAAGGGAACTGTTTGCACTAATGTTAAATGGATGTCACTTGTACCCGGTGGTAAATCAATGATTAAATAATCTAATTCACCCCAAGCGCAATCGGCAATAAATTGTCGCAAAGCAGAACTTGCCATGGGGCCACGCCATACAATAGCTTGGTCCGGTGGCGTCATAAATCCTATGGACATTATTTTTACCCCATACTGTTCAACAGGAATGATGGTCGGTTTACCTTGTTCATTTTCAACAATATTCGGTTGTACCTCCTCTACATCAAACATAGTTGGCATCGAAGGGCCATAGATATCGGCATCGATTAATCCGACGCTAGCGCCGGAGCGTGCTAAGGCGACAGCTAAGTTAGCGGTAACAGTAGATTTTCCTACGCCTCCTTTACCGGAGGAAATAGCTATAATATTTTTTACACCCGGTAGCAACGGACCTTTGTTGAATTGTCCGGACGTCACTTCTGCCGTCATGTTTACTGTAACATCAGCCTCCGGATGTACCAAGTTACGAATGGCTTGAATGCAATTATTTTTAATGAGTTCTTTTAAAGGACAGGCCGGTGTGGTTAAAATGACAGTGAAGGAGATTTTAAGCCCCTCTACCTCCACCTGCGTGATCATATTTAAGGTTACTAAATCTTTTTTCAAGTCCGGTTCTTCGACCGTGCGCAACGCATTTAATACTTGTTCTTTCGTAATCGACATGGGCTTTTTATATATAATGCAGCAAGTTAGTGATTTGGATTTAGATTAATAACAAATAAGAAGTAGAAATAGTTAACACCGGAGCTTAAAACAAGGATAATAACTTCACTTTCATCCTTTCTTTCCCGAATTTGAATCCATCCTTTAATTTCCACATATCGCTGTGAAGATTATAATCTAAATAGGTAGATATTATCTATTTGTTTGAAAGTTAGGTAGATGAGATGGTATTTATACACGTCATTCTTTCCACAGACAAACGATAGATTGTGTATAGCTCCAACATAAAAATCCGTACCTTCATTTTCTAATTTTCATGCCGGTGCGCCTTACGAAAGAAACCATAGATCAAATTCAACAGTCCATAGATATACTGGAGGTGATCAATGATTTTGTTTCTTTAAAGAAAAAAGGACATTACTATTCAGCTTGTTGTCCGTTTCATAATGAAAAAACACCCTCCTTTACGGTAACTCCGGCTAAAGGGATCTATAAGTGCTTTGGTTGCGGCAAAGCGGGTGATGCGGTACAATTTGTCATGGATCATGAAAGCATGACTTATCCGGAAGCCATGGTTTACTTGGCTAAAAAATACAACATCGAAATCACCACCGGTGAATTAGAGTCGGGTATGGTTCCCTCTGAAGTGTCGGAAAAAGAAAGTATGTGGGTGGTATTAAATTATGCCCGCCAATATTATTCCGATTTACTTTGGAACAGTGAAAATGGAAAAGCGATTGGTTTAAGTTATTTTAAAGAAAGAGGATTTTCTGAATCCACCATCCGAACCTTCGAATTGGGGTATAGTTCCGAATCTTGGGATGCCTTTACCAAAGAAGCGGAGACGAAGGGTTACCAACGGGAGTTCTTAGTAAAAACCGGTCTCACCATCGAAAAGGAAAATGCAAACGATTCCGCTTCCTTTAAATATTTTGATCGGTTTCGTAATCGCGTGATGTTTCCTATACACAGCGTTACCGGTAAAGTAGTAGGATTTGGTGCCCGCATTTTAACGAATGATAAAAAAGAAGCTAAATACCTCAATTCTCCGGAGTCGGCTGTTTATCAAAAAAGTAAATTACTCTACGGTTTATTCCAGTCTAAAAACGGTATTCGTCGAGACGACCGTTGTTATTTAGTAGAAGGGTACACAGATGTAATCAGTCTCCATCAGGCCGGAGTAGATAATGTAGTTGCTTCCAGTGGTACCTCCCTAACAGAAGACCAAATCAAATTAATTCGTCGCTATACTCCTAACATAACCGTTTTATATGATGGCGACCCAGCCGGTATCCGTGCTTCCTTGCGCGGAATCGACATGATCTTAGAACAAGATATGAATGTGTCGGTCGTCTTATTCCCGAATGGAGAAGACCCGGATAGTTATGTTCGATCACTGGGAGGGCCGGAATTCAAGCGGTATATAGAAGCGAATCGACAAGACTTTATTACATTTAAAACAAAGTTAGCCCTTGACCAAGCTCAAAACGATCCCATTCAGCGAGCTGAAGTTATTCGGGATATTGTTGAAAGCATTTCCAAAATTCCGGATGGCATAAAACGTTCGGTGTTCTTTAAAGAGTGCAGTCAGTTATTGCAAATCGATGAGCAGGTCCTTATTTCGGAATACAATAAAAAAGCGGTACAAGCCTCAAAGCAAAAGAAAAATAAAGAAGAAAAAGAAGGGGAGTATCCAACACCAACAATTCCTTTAGATTTGCCCGAGGAAGAAGTTTCGGTACTTTCCTTGCAAGAAAAGGCGATAGAAAACGAAGCCTTTAATATTATTCGTTTGCTCTTGAATCATGCGGATGCGTATGTGGATACGGAAGTTACTACGATGGGGTATATTATTCAAGAGTTAAGAGAAGAAGTTCAATTTAAAAATCCGGTTTATCAACAAATTTTTGAAGAGTTGAACCAAGCGTTTGAAAATGGAACGGTTCCTTCTCAACAACATTGGATTCAACATCCCGATGAAAAAATAAGACAAACTGCAATTGAAATGTTGTTGACTAAATATCAAGTCAGCACCATTTGGACAACAAAACACAATATTGAAGTTCCTCAAGAATCCGATGTATTAGATACCATAGTACCTAAATCTATATTACGATTAAAACGTACGGTCATCCACTCGATGATGGAAGAATTGTTGAAAGAATTAAAAGAAGTATCACCATCCGGTAGTATAGAAACAGTAGAGCAATTGATGAAAACGTATGGTGAACTTAAATCTATTTCGATTCAAATTGAAAAAAAATTAAGTATTGAAGGAAGTATTAATGCCAATAAAATAAAATGATTGATTAACTTGTATGCAAATCGATACAAGTGAATATTTCCGTAAATACCAGACTATTATTGCCCAATAAACTAGAGGGTATCGGGAGTTTTTCACATGAAATACTCAAACGAATAACTCAACGTCATCCCGAACACACCTTTCATTTTTATTTTGATCGACCGTTTGCAGAAGAATTTGTATATGGTTCGAATGTAATTCCTCACGTCCTTTATCCACCGGCAAGACACCGGTATTTATGGTATCTCTTTTTTGAATGGAGTATTCCATGGATGAATCGAAAAACGAAAGCCGATTTATTTTTATCTCCGGATGGGTATTACAGCCTATCTACCCCAACACCGGGAGTAAATGTTATTCATGATATAAATTTTGAACATAGACCATTTGATCTACCTCCTGCTATAGCTTCTTATTATCGAGAAGCCTTTCCAAAATTTGCTCATAAAGCAACCCGCATCGCTACGGTATCTAACTTTTCTAAAAAGGATTTGATGCAAACGTATCAACTTCCGGCATCTAAAATAGACGTTGTGTATAATGGGTGTAATGACTCCTTCCGTCCCTTAACTCGGACTGAAAAAAGCACAGTCCGTTTAACCTATACACAGGGCAATCCTTATTTTATCTATGTTGGCTCGTTACATCCTCGGAAAAATATTGCAACATTGCTTAAAGCGTTTGATGCATACAAAAGAACAACCGGGTATCCGGATAAATTGGTTTTAGTAGGCACTCCTATGTGGGGTAATACCGAAATTGAAACCTTACTCACTACTCTTGCATTTGCATCTGATATACTATTTCTAGGGAGACAATCCACCCTCGAAGTGGCGCAATTGGTAGGGGCTGCAACGGCGCTTACATTTGTCCCCTTCTTCGAGGGTTTTGGTATTCCATTACTGGAAGCCATGCAATCGGACATCCCAATCATAGCATCCCATACAACCTCCTTACCTGAAGTAGCAGGTTCTGCAGCATATTATGTAGATCCCCATTCGACTGCTGAATTGAGTACTGCATTACAGATTGTAAAAGAATCGGAAGACCTCCAACAAAAATTAATAATGGCCGGAAGGCTTCAACGGTCTTTGTTTTCATGGGATCAATCGGCACTAAAACTTTGGAATACTCTTTGTCAGGTTCAACCCGGCTTAGCTAGCGTATGAAAATATTAGTTGTATATAATCGCATACCTTTTCCATTAAACGATGGAGGTAATTTAGCTGTTCATCATGTAGCGCAAGGCCTTCAAGCTTTAGGACATACAGTGGATATTGCCTTTTTAAACACCTTAAAACATTATCATCCCCCCAGTTCTATTCAATCTTGGTATTCCAATATTTACTCCGTTGATATTGATACAACAATTGAGCCCATAGGCATTATCGCCGGATTATTTCAATCTACTCCTTATAACATCAGCCGATTCAACAGTTCCGCTATGTCGGCCTTATTACGGCAGATACTTTCTAACGAAACTTACGATATCATACAAGTGGAAGGGGCTTATATGGGTTTGTATGTTCCACTGATTAAAAGGTTAACTCAAAGTCCGGTCGTTCTGCGTTCCCATAATATTGAACACCAAATTTGGCAACGTTTAGCCAAAGGGGAGAAGCATCCCATTAAACGTTGGTATTTAAGTTCCTTATTTCCGAAAATAAAACGTTTTGAATTGGAAACGGCTCCTCTGTACCGGCATATATTGGCAATATCGGATTCGGATGCCCATGTCTACCATAAATTGACACCTCAAACACCGGTGACGACTATTGCAGCCGGAATGCTGTTTACAAACGAAACCCCGATTTTCACCCCTACCCCAACAGCTCAAGTTTGTTTTATCGGTAGTATGGAATGGATGCCGAATATAGAAGGATTAGATTGGTTTTTTGAACGTGTTTGGCCTTTGGTTCGAGCATTTGAACCTCAAGCTCTATGTCATCTGGCCGGTAAAGGAATGGCTGCGGTAGAACATAAATGGAAATCCATTCCCGGTGTAACCTTACATGGACAAGTACCGGACGCATCCGATTTTATTCTAAAGCACGGAATTTTTATTGTACCTTTGTTGTCCGGCGGTGGAATGCGCCTAAAAATGGTGGAAGGGATGAGTCTGTCTCGACCTATTGTATCTACTACTATTGGGGCAGAAGGGATTGCTTACGAACGTAATGTGGATGTATACATAGCGGACCAACCGGAAGCGTTTGCCAATGCCATTTTAGATTTGTACCATCACCCGGATAAAGCCCAATTAATGGCTCAAAAGGCCTATCAGAAAGCAAAAAAATTATACGATTGGAACGTTTTGGTCAAACGTTTTGAGGAGGTGTATACCACACTTTTATGAACATTTTAATTGCATTGTCACGCTTTCCTTATCCAACAGATAAAGGAGATAAATTAAGAGCGTATTTTCAAATAAAGGAGTTAGCGAAGTCACACCAACTCTATTTGGTCTGTTTAAGTGACACTCCGGTATCCCCTCAAGATATTGCAGTATTACAACCCTTTTGTGCTGAGATAAAGATTATTTATTTAACTAAGAAAGAGATAATAAAGCGATTGTTGAAAGGTATATTTAGTCCCTTGCCGTTTCAAGTGCATTATTTTAATTCACCTGAAATGTTCCAAACCATTGAAACGTTGTTGAGGAAATACCCTATCGATTTGATATATGTTCAATTAATCCGGTTGTTACATAATATACCAACAACATCTTCGGTTCCGGTCTATTTGGATTATATGGATGCGCTTTCGGCCGGTATGCAAAAAAGATATTCGTATTCTATGTTTTATGAAAAACCATTAGTTGCCATTGAATGCTCTCGGTTAAAAAAAGCAGAACAATTGGTAGCAGAACAATACCAAGGTTTTTCAATCATTTCAGCTCAAGATAAAGGATTTTTACCCGAATTCATTCAACAAAAAGTGGACGTCATACCGAATGGTGTCAATCAATCCTTTTTGGAGACACAACCACAAGAATCGAAGAAATTCGATATCATCTTTACGGGCAATATGGGCTACCATCCTAATGTAGTTGCAGCTAAATTTTTAGTGACCAAAGTACTTCCATTATTATTATTGAAGGGATTGAGCCCTAAAATATGTTTAGCGGGAACATCCCCTACTAAAGAAGTGTTACAATTGGCGGGGGATTATGTAACGGTTACCGGTTTTGTGCCGGATATAAAACCGTTCATTGCCACCTCAAAAATTTGTGTAGCTCCTTTGTTTAGCGGATCCGGTTTACAAAATAAACTGTTGGAAGCGATGGCATGCGGGATTCCGGCCATTACCACTTCGCTAGCAAATGAAGCTTTAGGTGCAATCGATGGTGAAACCATATACATTGCGAATACGGCAGAAGTGTTTGCCTCCAAGATTGAGTACTTATTGCAGCACGATGAAGTAGCAGAAGAAATTGGCAAAGAAGGAAAAAAATATATAGAGTCCACTTATCGTTGGGAAGCCATTAATACCCATCTGGAAAAAGCTTTTGAGCAACTTGTTCAAGTAAAATAAAGTAACGTTATGGAACCAATACAATTGGATAGTATAGCAGAAGCCATTGAAGATATTCGTCAAGGCAAAGTAATTATTGTAGTTGACGATGAAGACAGAGAAAATGAAGGGGATTTGATTTGTGCGGCAGAAACCATTACACCTGAGATTGTCAACTTCATGACTAAAGAAGCAAGAGGATTAATTTGTGTAGCGCTTACGGAAGAACGCTGTAATACCTTGGACCTTCAATTAATGGTGGGTAAAAATACGGCAACCCATGAAACGGCTTTTACGGTTTCAGTAGATTTATTAGGACACGGGTGCACCACCGGTATCTCGGCACACGATAGAGCTAAAACAATTAAAGCTTTAGCTGAAGATAGTACTCGGGCCAGTGATTTGGGTCGCCCGGGACATATATTTCCTTTAAAAGCAAAATCCGATGGCGTGTTGCGCAGGGTAGGGCATACGGAAGCGACAGTTGATTTAGCTAGGCTGGCAGGATTTCGTCCGGTAGGGGCTTTAGTCGAAATTATGAACGACGATGGTAGCATGGCACGGTTACCGGAATTAAGACGGATGGCGGATAAGTTTAATTTAAAACTTATTTCTATTAAAGATTTAATTGAATACCGGTTAAACCATGAAAGTTTAGTTCGTCAAGAAATAGGTGTACAAATGCCCACGGAATGGGGAAGTTTTGAATTGTTAGCGTTCCGCCAAATCCATACTAATGAACTGCACTTGGCCTTAATAAAAGGTTCTTGGGATAAGGACGAACCTATTATGGTAAGAGTACACAGTTCTTGTGTAACAGGAGATATATTTGGTTCTTGTAGATGTGATTGCGGCCCCCAACTGCATGAAGCCATGCGCATGATTGAAAAAGAAGGGAAAGGGGTTATTTTGTATATGAACCAAGAGGGTAGAGGTATCGGATTGTTAAATAAGTTAAGAGCGTACAAACTGCAAGAACAAGGCTTGGATACGGTGGAAGCCAATGTGTCGCTCGGCTTCAAAATGGACGAACGCGACTATGGTACCGGTGCACAAATCCTTCGTTTTTTAAATGTACGAAACCTTCGATTAATCAGTAATAATCCTGTCAAACGAGCCGCCTTAGCGGGTTATGGATTAGAAATCGTAGAAACAATACCAATTGAAATTTCAGCTAACCCGTTTAATGAAAAATACCTTCAAACGAAAAGAGATAAAATGGGTCATACCATAATGAATAATAAAGATGGCAACTAAACCGCTGATACTAGTAACAAATGATGATGGAATATTCTCTCCCGGCATTCGAATGCTGGTAGAAGTAATGCAGGAAATAGGAGAAGTAGTAGTGGTAGCGCCGGATTCTCCGCAGTCGGGAATGGGGCATGCGATCACGATTGGGAATACTATACGATTAGAAAAAAGCAAACTGTTTCCGGAAATAGAAGCCTACGAATGTTCCGGTACTCCGGCTGATTGTGTGAAAATAGCTAAACACTTTGTATTGAAAAATAGAGTACCTCACCTTGTAGTCAGTGGAATTAACCATGGCAGTAATTCATCCATATCGGTTTTGTACTCCGGAACAATGTCTGCGGCCATTGAAGCGGCGTTAGAAGGACTTCCGGCTATCGGATTTTCACTTTGTGACTATGATCATAATGCCGATTTTCAATACATCCGGTCTTGGGTAAAGCAAATCACGGAGACTGCCTTGACGAAAGGAATACCAACCGGTATTACCTTAAATGTTAACTTTCCTTCTCGAAAATATGCACCTTTAAAAGGAATTAAATTTTGTCGACAAGCCATAGCCCGGTGGGAAGAACGGTTTGAAGAACGCTATGACCCATATGGACGACGATACTTTTGGATGGCCGGTGATTTTGATAATAAAGATGTGGGGGAAGATACAGATGAATGGGCGTTATCGAATGGCTATATTTCCATTGTACCTTGCACCTATGACCTAACTGCCCATACTAGTATCGGTTGGCTGAACCGACAATGGTCTTACCCTTCATAATTGGAATTGAATTCTGAACCACCGCTTCGTATCGGTGGTTTTTTTTTGTACTTATCTAATATTTTGATTGGATTTAAAAATTGTATTATATTAATATTTTATATTTTTTTAAAATCGATTATATATTTTAAGTGTCTGAATATTAGATTATATAGTATGTAAATATTTTTATAACTTAATATTTTTTATGATTATTCCTTAAAAAATAAATATTAAAAATTTGTATTTTAAGATTTTGCTCTCCAATTTTGTATCATCATAAAACGTCATAAAGATATGTTTACTTTATTTAGTACACCCAAAACAACCGCTGTTAAGAAAAATTATTTATTGAGTTTAGTAAAATTAGCCAAAGCGGATGGCTTTGTTTCCGATGCTGAATTTGATTTATTAATCAAAATAGGCAAACGCCAAGGTATGTCACAGGCAGAAGTGATTGAATTAATGGAAGATGCGGAAGAATTCTTTTACAGAGTACCGACTACTGATACAGAGCGTTTTGATCAACTATTTGACATGGTGGAGCTGATGATGGTCGATGGCCGTATAGACGAAAAAGAAAAAACATTTATAATTCAAGTGGCTGAAAAAATGGGGGTTCGTCCGGCAGTATCTTGGATTTTAATCAATAATTTAATTGAAGGAATCAAAGCAAAATCGAAAAAGAAATCGTTGAAAGCTTCCGTTTCCAATTATATGTTCATGTAATAACCTGTTTTTTTTATTCATATTCGAAGGGCAATAAGTGATTATTGCCCTTTTTTTTAACGATTTTTTTACCCTTTTTTTCGAATTGAATTATTGTATCTTAGTACTATTAAAACAGCCAACACTATGTTTCCTAAAAAAATAGTATGTCCATTAGATTATTCATCCGCTTCGTTTAAAGCGTTACAATATGCCGGCGAGCTTGCCCATCGAGCAGGTGCGCGCTTACATTTGTTTCACGCTTGCCATATTCCCTTACCTTCTCCGGAAAATAATATGTTTGATTCCAATCTTTTGGTAGCGGAAACGGAAGACAGTGCTCGAACAAAAATAGAAGACATGTTAGCTACAGTGTTTGGAGATGAAATCCCCTTTACCTACCATATTCATATAAAATATGGATTCGCAGTGGAAGGTATTACGCAATTAGTAAGGGAAGTAGATGCGGATTTAGTAGTGATGTATACAACAGGAGCCGATACTATTTTAGATGCGGTATTAGGAACTATCTCTGTGGAGGTTTTTGAACAAGTGGACTGTCCCGTATTGATTTTGCCGGACGAATGGACGCCTACATTACCTAAAAAAGTGGTGTATGCAACCGATCTAGAAGTAGATGCTTCCTATGCTGTTGAACGTGTGATAGCTTTGGCTTCCTTTCACCATGCCCATATCTCTTTCGTTTCCATTAAAAAAGAAAATACTGATTTTACCGCAAAAGATATCCAAACCGGAGTACAAAAATATGTTCATACATTCCCTTATGACGCTATATCTTTTCATTTGCAAGAAAATGATTCTATAGTGGAAGGGATAGAAATCTTTGCTGCTGAACAGAAAGCGGACTTAGTAGTGATGACGATGCACCAACGAACGTTTTTAGAGCGAATCTTTAGTGCCTCTAAAACAAAGAAAATGTTACAGTATGCTACCGTTCCTGTACTAGCCTTTAAAATGGATTATTAAGTCGGCATACCTTATCTAACGTATTCATAAGCAGTTGTATCTATTTTTTTTACGACTGCTTTTTTTATGCTTAGAAATACAATCTTTGTTTCATACCTTTGCACTATGTCTGAAAAAATTCTTATCCTGGATTTTGGTTCTCAATACACCCAATTAATCGCTCGTAGGGTGCGCGAACTTAATGTATATTGTGAGATTCACCCCTATAATAAAGCACCTGAAATTGACGCATCGATAAAAGGTGTAATCTTATCCGGAAGTCCTTGTTCGGTCCGCGAACAACATCCGCCTATGGTGGATCTTTCCCTTTACCGCGGCAAATTACCACTTTTAGGGGTTTGTTATGGCGCTCAATTATTAGCACATACTTCCGGAGGTACTGTCCAACCGTCTTCGATACGGGAATATGGTAGAGCTAAATTAAATGAAGTGCATTCCTCGGATGCGTTATTCAAAGAAGTTCCACTTGAGTCGCAAGTTTGGATGTCGCATGGCGATACCATTACCGCTATTCCGGATAACTTTGAGTTACTAGCTAGTACTGAAACCGTAAAAGTCGCGGCATATAAAATCAAAGGGGAGCAAACCTATGGGATTCAATTTCATCCAGAGGTTACCCACTCTTTACAAGGAAAAGAATTATTACGAAATTTTGTAGTACACATTGCCGGCTGTAGTCAAGATTGGACCCCGGATGCCTTTATCGAAACAACTATAGCCGGACTGCAAAAACAATTAGGCAACGACAAAGTAGTTTTAGGTTTGTCCGGAGGAGTCGATTCCTCTGTGGCTGCGGTCTTGATTCATAAGGCCATTGGTAAAAACTTAACTTGTATTTTTGTTGATAATGGGTTGCTCCGCTACCAAGAATACGAAGAAGTTTTAGCCTCTTATCAACACATGGGCTTAAATGTAATAGGTGTAAATGCTAAAGATCAATTTTATAAGGCCCTAAAAGATTTATCCGAACCGGAAGCCAAAAGAAAAGCCATTGGCCGAGTATTCATTGATGTGTTTGATCAAGAAGCACACAAAGTACAAGATGTAAAATGGTTAGGTCAAGGCACCATCTATCCGGATGTCATTGAATCGGTTTCTGTTAAAGGACCATCGGCTACCATCAAGTCGCACCATAATGTAGGAGGACTTCCGGATAAAATGAAACTGAAAATTGTAGAGCCGTTAAATACGTTGTTTAAAGATGAAGTACGTCAAGTAGGAAAGGCGTTAGGAATAGATGCTACAATATTACAACGTCACCCATTTCCTGGACCGGGACTTGCTATACGTATCTTAGGAGATATTACCCCTGAAAAAGTACATGTATTGCAACAAGTGGATCATATTTTTATTTCTCGGTTAAAAGATAAAGGTTTGTATAATCAGGTGTGGCAAGCCGGTGCTATCCTATTGCCGGTTCATTCCGTAGGGGTTATGGGGGATGAACGTACATATGAAAAGGTAGTTGCACTAAGAGCTGTAAGCAGTACCGATGGTATGACAGCGGATTGGGTACATTTACCTTATGAATTTCTAGCAGACGTATCCAATGAAATAATTAATCGAGTAAAAGGAGTTAATCGGGTGGTATACGATATATCGTCTAAACCTCCAGCTACAATAGAATGGGAATAAGCCTATGATGTTTCGTTTTTGGATTCAAGTATTCTTCAGCTGTATCCTGTCTCTTAGTGTTTCGGCTCAGAGTGATTGGTCCTATGCATTTGAAAAAGCGAAACAAGTTTTTGCTGATGGTAAATATACTTTGGCTATGGAAATGTTTTTACCGGTTACCACACCGGATGAGACCAATCCGTATGCTTCTTATGCCCAATATTATTATGGTTTAGCTGCCTATAAATCTGCTAAGTACCAAGAGTCGCGACAAATGTTATTACAACTTTTGAACCGTGATCCCAATTGGGAACAACATAAAGAAGCAGAATTTGTATTAGCCGCTTCTTACTGGGAATTGAAAAAATTTCGCTCCGCATTAGCGTATATGTATCCCTTACAATCGGATATGTCCACTTCTGTTAAAGAAATGCAGTCGAATTACTACAAAACCATCGAACCGTTGGATACATTAATACAACTCCAACGGGCCTATCCAAAAGATATTGAACTAGCTTCCATTTTATACACTAAAATCAAAAATACCTCGGATGTGAAACTCTCTATGTTGGCGGCTTACCTTCAACAAGAGTATAAATTTACAACGGGTAGTAGCCCCTCATCGTATAGTAAAAAGTCATCGTATAAAGTAGCCGTACTTTTGCCATTTAATATAAAAGAGTTGACCTATGAAGTACAAAAGAATGCCAATTCCTACATTCTAGAGTTGTATCAAGGTATTCGATTAGCCGCAGATTCACTAGCAAAAATGGGTGTATCCCTTTCGATTCATCCTTACGATACCCGAACGGATAATGAAACCATAAAAAAAATCATAGCGCTTCCAGAGCTTAAATCAATGGATTTAATTATTGGCCCATTGGTTCCGTATCATATTGAAGTGGTTACTGCTTTTTCAGAAGCGAATAAAATACCGGTTATAAATCCTATCTCATTGAACTCGAAACTAACGGAGAAAACGAACTATACTTTATTATTTCAACCGGTTTTAGAAACTTATGCCGGAACGGTAGCTCAATTTGCTTACGAAAACTTTCGTTTTCGAAAAAATGTAGATAAGGATAATAGCGCGTTAGAGAAAAAACAAGTTCTTATATTTTATTCAGGGGAAAAGAAAGATTCATTATTAGCCTTTTATTATAAAGATTCAATTCAGAAAAAAGGGTTTAAAGTAACGATTTGTAGTAAAGTATCGAATCGAACTATAGGTACAGTTGCGCCTAAAGTATTTGGGGATTCCATATCATTACTTAAAACGAGTCATATTTTTGTAGCTTCTTCAGACCCGACTGTAGCCTCTTATATCATTAGTCAAGTTGAAATAAGTAAACAACAAGTCCCACTCGTTGTTAAAAGCGATTGGTTAGACTTTAATATTACCTATGACCAATACGAACGCCGTATGGTTTATTTTATGCATCCGGATTATTATGCGTTTTATTCGGATTCATATAAAAACTTTCTACGACACTATTTAACGGCTTACAAAACGATGCCTACCCGTTTTTCTCATTGCGGATTTGAATTGCTATTTCAAGCAGGTTCAAGATTACATCAATATGGTTCAGGTTTTCTCCAAGAATGGTGTAACCAAGGGAGCGATTCCGGCGCTGTATTAATTGGTGCGAATTTTTCAAACCACAAATACAATACCTATTTACCACTAGTTTATTTTCAACAAATCCAGTTGATATTAGCTAATCCTATTCAATGATACACAATACTAGTAAAGCGTTGTTTGAACGCGCCCAAAAAGTAATACCCGGTGGGGTAAACTCTCCAGTGAGGGCCTTTCGTGCGGTGGGCGGAGAGCCGATCTTTATTCAACGTGCCATTGGTGCTTATTTGTTTGATGAAGACGATAATGCCTATATCGATTTTATCAACTCTTGGGGACCTATGATTTTAGGGCATGCCTATGAACCAATAGAAGCGTCAATTGTGGCTGCTGTTCAACATTCTACGTCCTTTGGTGCTCCAACCAGAAAAGAGATAGAGATGGCGGAGTGTATTTTGTCTATGCTGCCGAATATGGAAATGGTCCGGATGGTAAACTCCGGAACAGAAGCAACGATGGCTGCGATTCGTGTTGCAAGAGGGTATACCGGAAAAGAAAAAATAATAAAATTTGAAGGGTGTTACCATGGACATGGAGATTCGTTTTTAATAGCCGCCGGTAGCGGTGCGGTCACGATGGGATTTCCGGATAGTCCGGGTGTAACCCAAGGGGTGGCGAACGATACTTTAACCGCTCCCTACAATGACTTAGCTGCAGTGGAGTCGATAGTGGCTGCTAATAAGGGGACAATTGCAGCTATCATATTAGAGCCGGTAGTGGGTAATATGGGATGTGTACTCCCGGATATAGAGTTCTTAAAGGGACTGCGAACCCTTTGCGATCGAGAAGGTATTGTTTATATATGGGATGAAGTAATGACGGGGTTTCGATTATCAACATCCGGAGCCCAAGGAATCTATCCGGTAGTTCCGGATCTAACCACTTTAGGAAAAATAATAGGTGGAGGATTGCCGGTGGGCGCGTATGGAGGAAAAAAAGAAATTATGCAATGTGTTGCTCCAGCCGGACCGGTGTATCAAGCCGGAACACTGAGTGGTAATCCTATCGCCATGTCCGCGGGATTAACTATGTTGACGTATTTGAAACAACATCCGGAAGTATATACCCGCATTCAATCCACTACTGCATCTATAGTGAAGGGAATGGAAGCGATCCACCAAAAATTAGGTGTATCGTATACGATTAATTCTATTGGTTCCATGTATACCTTGTTCTTTACTTCGGAACCGGTTACGAATTTTGAATCCGCTAAAAAAAGTGATACCGTTTTATTTGGAAAATATTTTAGATCCATGTTATCTCAAGGTATCTATTTAGCTCCCTCCCAATATGAAAGTTTGTTTGTTTCTACTGCTATTACAGAAGAACATATAACTCAATATTTACAAGCGCATGAAAATGCATTAAACGACATTCATACCTAATATTATGAGAATAGCCATTATAGGCGGAGGTAACATGGGCTTGACCTATGCCAAAGCCTTTATTAATAGAAAAATTGTACGTACTGAAAATCTATTAATAATAGAAAAACACGACGATAAGCGCCTGCAATTGGTTCAGGAAGGAGTGGCGCAAGTCAGTTCTACTATAGATTCTTCTATTGTATCGTATGATATTGTTGTTTTAGCAGTAAAACCACAAGATTTTAGAGCAATGGCCGAGACATTACAAAAATATTTGCAATCGTCTCAAGTAATTTTGTCCATCATGGCGGGTATAACCATTCAACAGATTCAAGATTGGTTATTGCATCGAAAAGTGGCTCGAGCGATGCCGAATACACCGGCACAACTCGGTTACGGGATATCGGCTTTTACCATAGCTGAAGGTCAACCAAACGATTTAATCAGTACCATGGACATGTTGTTAGAGTCAACAGGTAAATCTATATTTTTAAAAGATGAAAAGTTGTTAGACGCAGTTACGGCATTAAGTGGGAGTGGTCCGGCTTATTTTTATTATATCGTTCAACATATGATAGAAGCGGGAGTAAAGATGGGAGTTGATGAAAACATAGCAGCGTTATTAGTGAAAGAAACTATGCACGGAGCTTATCAAATATTAAACTCCTCTAAACAAAGTATTGACGAGCTCATCTCAATGGTAAAATCGAAGGGGGGGACTACAGAGGCCGCGCTAAATACCATGATAGAATCTGAAGTGGGCCCTAACATACAAAAAGCCCTTCAACAGGCTGAAAAAAGAGCAAAAGAATTATCCGGAGGAGCGTAATTCAATTCAAAAATTGTAACTTTTTAAGATTCAATTGCGTACAAGATTAGTGTATAATATTCTATTTGTTTGTACATGAGGCTATTGAATTTTGTTTGGATTGGGTTGTTTGCTTTGTACATCAGCTCAGGGAACGCTCAAACGTATCAGAGTGTAACACATATCGGGGGCATACATATCAATAAAGTAATTGATATACAAACGGATGCTGCCGGTAATACGTATATCGTAGGTAATACTAGAAATACGATATCAACACCTACGAATTCCGGATTAGGTTCTTCCTCTACCAAAGAACAAACCTTTTTAGCTAAAATCAATTCTTCCGGCACAGTAGCTTGGTTAAATCATATTACTACGGGTGCACCTTCAGCCATTTCAAATGCTATTAAAATAAAAGTAGACAATTCCGGTAATGTCTTTATGGCATGTAATATTGCTAGTACCGCTACTTATTTCCAACCATTCTTTAATGTAAACTCAGCATTGAATGTAAATGCATCTTCTGCGCGAGATGGGGCTTTAGCTAAATACAATAGCAATGGTGGTTTGATCTGGGTAAGAGGTTTTGGAGATCGAGGTGTCGGAGAAGACCAAATTACTGATATGGAATTAGATTCTAATGGAGATGTATACGTTACCGGTTTTGTTAATACCGGTTCTACTATATATGGACGAGATATGCCAAGTGGGGCTCAAACTACCTTAGCTAATCTTACAGTTACAGGATCATTGGATGGATTTGTAGTTAAATTTAATGGTTCAGGTGTTTTACAATGGAATTTTTTATTAGGTGGAGCAGGTGCAGACAAAGCTACTGCTTTAACCGTTGATGCTTCTGATAATATTTATGTCGCCGGCCGATTTTTTGGAACCGTAGATATGAATCAAAGTGGAGCAACAAACAATGCAGTAGAATCGGTTCCTCAAGGAACAGGCGATGCCTACATTGCTAAGTATACATCTGCCGGTTCTTATACATGGCATGGAGCTATCGAAGGGGTTAACGAGGAAAATATCAATTCCCTGCATGTTGGTTCTTCCGGGTTGTTAAACGTTGGGGGGTACGTTCAAGGAACAAACTTAGCCATAGATTTTGACATGCGCGGTGGAGCAAGCGTTCTAACCCGAAACACCGTTGACAACATGGATGGATTTGTTGCCCAATACAACTTATCTACTCAAGCTCCTATTTTTGTAAAAATTCTTGGTGGGTCATTAAAGGATTCCGTTAGTAAAGTTGCCGGAGACGGTAGTGGAAATTTGTATGTTACCGGGATTTTTAATGGATCTAATATAGAATTCAATCGAGGTGGCACGACCAAATTATTAAGTAGTGTAGGAGCCAAAGATATTTTCATTTCAAAATACAATACATCCACTGGAGATAACGCGTGGGCATACAATTTAGGAGGAACGGCTGATGATGTAGGTACTGCAGTAGATATCACAGCATCCGGCGAAATATGGTTTTCGGGTTATTTTGCTTCTAGTACTTGTGGAGATTTTGATCCAGGTGCAGGCACTCAATCCCTTACAAATCTTGGTGTAGAAGATGGTTATATCGTTAAATATTCTGAATGTACTGGAGCCAGCATCACTTCGCAACCAACTAATTTTACTGGATGTACGGGAGCCACCATTGCCTTGTCTATCACGGCCACCGGTTCCGGTATCAGTTATCAATGGCAAAAGGATGGAACAAATTTGTCTAATGGGGGAGGTGTATCAGGTGCCACAACGGCGTCCTTATCGATAGCGGGGGCATCCTCAGCTAATAATGGGTCCTATCGTTGTGTCGTTACGTCTGCCTGTGGATCAATTAATTCTACAGCCGCTACCGTTACCATCAATACAGCACCATCTATTACGACACATCCAACCAATCAATCTGTATGTAGTGGTGCGAATGTAAGTTTTGGTGTAGTTGCTTCCGGAACTGGATTGTCCTATCAATGGCAACGAAATGGAGTGAATATTACCAATAATGCAGTTTATGCGGGTACAAGTGCTGCAACGCTTAACATTACCGGAGCCACAATCGCCGAAGCAGGTTCTTTCACATGTATCGTTACCGGATCTTGTACACCGTCTGCAACGTCGAATGCGGCGATACTTTCTATTTCAAGTCTTCCATCCATAACAACATCCCCTTCTTCCATTGCGGCTTGTTTAGGAGCTAATGTAAACTTTACGGTGGTTGCTTCCGGTTCCGGAATTACCTATCAATGGCAAAAAAATGGTGTGGCCATGTCAAATGGTGGTTCTATTTCAGGTGTTACGACAGCATCCTTATCTATTACAGGGGTGGTTGCGGGTGATGCCGCCAACTACACGTGTGTGGTCTCCGGTACCTGTACACCATCTGTTACAAGTTCTATAGCGGCTCTTACCATTACAGCAGCACCTACCATTACTACCTCTCCATCCAATCAAACACTTTGTAGTGGCAATAACGTTTCCTTTTCGGTTACTGCTAGCGGTTCCGGTTTATCCTATCAATGGCAAAAAGGGGGAGTAAACATAAGTAATGGGGGAAATGTAAGTGGCGCTACAACTTCTACTTTAACTTTAACTTCTATTACTACTGCAGATGCTGCTTCATACCAATGTATCGTAACGGGAGCATGTGCACCTACTGCTACTTCCGCTACAGCTACGTTGACAGTAAATGCCGTCCCTACAATAGTGACACCACCAAGTTCGGCTTCTATCTGTTCCGGTCAAAATACCAGTTTCACAGTTGTGGCTACCGGTACCGGTTTAACTTATCAATGGCAGAAAGATGGAGTGTCGTTATCGAATAATGCCATTTATACAGGCGTAACCACTTCAACGCTTAGTTTAACAGCTGCTTCAGTTTCTGAAGCCGGTAATTACCGATGCATCGTATCCGGTACGTGTACACCGGCAGCTACTTCTGCTGTCGCGATATTGACTGTTGGATCAACAGCAGCCATAACAGGACAACCCACATCTGCTACTTTGTGTGCCGGTCAAAATGCATCCTTTACGGTTACGACGAGTGGAAGTGGTATTACGTATCAATGGCAAAAAAATGGTGTCAACTTATCTAATGGTGGATCCGTTTCAGGTGTTACTACGGCTGTTTTATCTATAGCATCGATCGTGTCGGCAGATGCCGGTAATTATCGTTGTATTGTATCGAACGCATGTGCCGGTTCATTAACATCATCAGTAGGGGTATTAACGGTCAATGCCTTACCTGCAATCACGACACAACCTACAGATGTAACCATTTGTGCTGCTTCGAATGTCTCTTTTACTGTAGTAGCCACCGGTACATCCATCACATATCAATGGAGAAAGAATGGTATTGCCCTTTCGAATGGCGGTTCTATCAGTGGTGTTACAACGTCTACCTTATCGATTACATCTGCCGGCATGGCAGATGCCGGTAATTATGATTGTGTGGTTAGCGGCTCTTGTACACCACCTGTTACTTCTACATCTGCTGTTTTATCCGTAGGTTCGCTGGCAACGATAACCGGACAGCCGAGTAATCTTACTATTTGTTCCGGTTCCAATGCGGCTTTTACGGTTACCGTTTCCGGAACCGGTAATACATTTCAGTGGAAGAAAAATGGAGTTAATATTAGCAATGGTGGACGATTTAGTGGAGCTACAACTTCTACCTTAACCATTACAGGGGCGCTAAGTGCAGATGCCGATACGTATACTTGTGAAACCGGAAATGCGTGTAGTGGAGTATTAACTTCTGCCGCAGCTCTTTTAACTATACAAACACTTCCTTCTATTACCACTCAACCTACGAATCAAAGTGTTTGCAGTGGCTCTACTGCATCCTTTACTGTTGTGGCAACCGGCACGGGCATTTCGTATCAGTGGAAGAAGAATGGTGTCAACCTTACAGATGGTGGAAGTATTTCCGGTACATCATCCGCAACGCTAATCATAACCGGTGTGGTATCCGGAGATGCCGGAAATTATTCCTGTGACGTTTCCGGTGCTTGTTCGCCTTCTGCGTCTTCTTCAGCAGCAGCATTATCCGTTTCCAATAGTGTTTCTATTCTTACACAACCATCCAATCAAGCAATTTGTAGTGGGACCAATGCTGTCTTTACTGTAGTAGCAGGAGGCGGAAGCCTTACGTACCAATGGAAAAAAGATGGGGTTGCACTTAGTGATGGTGGGACTATCAGTGGATCTGCTACTGCTTCCTTAATTGTAAGTTCCTCCACTGCTTTGGATGCCGGTTCGTATGTATGTGAGGTAACCAGTGCATGTGGAGGTACAATAAGTTCTTCTGCTGCTATCTTATCCATAACTACTTCAATTACGATTACTTCACAACCTACTTCAACAATACAATGTGAAGGAACCAATGCTGTGCTTACAGTTGTTGCCTCTGGTACAGGGTTAAGTTATGTTTGGAAAAAAGATGGGACAACAGTAGTAGATGGCGGGTCTGTTTCCGGTGCCACCACTGCTACGTTAACAATTACCTCCCTAACACTTGCTAATACGGGATCTTATGTATGCGATATTACCGGTAGTTGTGGTGTGACAAGTACCACAGCCGCAACGTTAACCACACATGCTCAAACAGTTATTACAACGCAACCGGCCTCTTCTAGTGCCTGTCCGGGATCGTCTATACTCTTTTCAGTTGCAGCAAATGGTGCATCGTTAACTTATTCTTGGCTAAAAGATGGCAGTACGTTAAGCGATGGAGGGTCTGTTTCTGGAAGTTCGACAGCTACCCTTACATTATCTTCTTTATCCGGAACAGACGAAGCTACTTACAGTTGTGTAGTAACAGGTGTTTGTGGTCCGGCTGTTACCTCGACTGGGGCAGTACTGACTTTAGCAACACCTCCAGTTATTACAGATCAACCGGATAATCTCTCTGCATGTGTTGGACAACCTGGCAGCTTTACCATATTAATATCGAATCCAACCGGAGCAATCTATGTTTGGAAGAAAAATGGGGTGACCCTTACGGATGGCGGAACCATAAGTGGAGCGACCACCAATACATTAAGTATTGCGTCTATAGCGCTTAGTGATGCCGGAAATTATACTTGTGAAGTGGCTTTAACCTGTACCGGTACTACAACGTCTAGTACTGCTGTATTGACTGTAGGTGCTACCGGCGCAATTACACAACATCCAATCAATGCTAATATTTGTTTAAATCAAGGGGCTGTATTTTCTGTTACCTATAGTGGGAGTGGAGCGCTTTTTCAATGGCAATTTAAATCCGGTTCCAATCCTTTTGTAAATATTTCTAATGGGGGAGCTATTAGTGGAGCGACATCGGCAAATTTAATCTTGACTACCGCTGTTTTGGCAAATCAAGGAAGTTATCGTTGTGTCGTTACGGAAAGTTGTGGAAATGTACTGAATACAAATGCTGCTGCGTTAATCATTAATACGCCTCAAATAATAGTGCAACCATTTAGTCAGTCTGTATGCATAGGTCAACCTACCTTTTTGTCTGTGACGGCATCCGGTCAAAATTTAACCTATCAATGGTTTAAAAATGGAGTAGCTGTGGTAAATGGAAGTGGCATTTCCGGAGCCACAACAGCATCTTTAACTATTTCAAATAGTCAAGCAGCAACAGCCGGAGATTATACTTGTAGAGTTTCAGGAATATGTTCACCACCGGCTTTATCCGATGTAGCTACTGTTACAGCCAGTGTTTGTACAAGTGTACAATTAACCTCTACCATCGATGCGCGAGTGTATCCTAATCCGGTGGTTTCGAATGCCACCTTAGAAATAAAAGATAGACTGGGTAAAACAGTTGAAGTAACCATTATTTCGACTGTAGGTACTATTGTATATTCAACCAAACAAATTATTCAAAATGATATACAACAAATAGAATTACCTATGGAATCACTTCCTAGTGCGCTCTATTTAATCCATATTCGTATGGGTGAACAAGTGCAGGTAGAACGTGTGGAACGTTTACCTTAGGTAAACTTGGTTTCATAGGATTATTATATTAATTTAAAAAATTAATAGTTATGAAACCTATGAAACCACTACTTCGACTAACCGTTTTTCTATTTCTTCAAGGGTTTGTTTTTTTAGCTCATTCCCAAACCAATGATTTAGTATATAACCTGGGCGCATCCGGAGGGAATGTAATCGTAAATTCCATCGCTACAGATGCAAATAACAATATATTTATAGGAGGTTCTTTCAACGGATCGAATATTGACTTTAATCCATTAGGAGGAACTGCAGTAAATTTAACCTCTTTTGGAGAAGATGGTTTTATAGCAAAATATAATTCCAGTGGAATACTTCAAAAGGCTTGTCGAATTGGTCCAAACACCAGTTCGACTCTTTCAGATAAAGTCACTTCTATTACCTGTGACCCTAATGGCAACATAGTCATTGCGGTACAAACCAATACTCCAACATTAGTATCAACCAATAATTTAGTAGGATCTACTCCAACTCCTACTTTTTTAATCGGTGGTCCCGGCATAGTAATCATTAAATATGATAATAGTTTAGTTACCAGCATAACTAATTCATTCAGAATATCCTCTTCACCTGCCGCTATTTGTGGAAAAGTGTCAGACATTACCTCCGATGCGAATTCTTTCTACATTACAGGGTCTTTAGAAAATTCTAATATTAATTTCAATAGCAAGGGAACTGCTATAAACTTATCTTCTTCCGGCTCTCAAGATGTTTTCGTAGCTAAATACTCTACTGCTACTTTAATTGCTGATTTTGCTTATTCCATAGGCTCTACATTCTCGGATGAAGGTTTCGGAATCGATACAGATAACTCCGGTAATATCTATGTGACCGGTATTTTTAGAGGAACATCTGTCGATTTTTCTCCGGCCAGCGGTATGGCAGGGGATAATACCTTAACCGAATTTGGTTCACCGGGTTCGGGTGATGTATTTGTAGCTAAGTATTCCTCTTCCTTTGCACATCAATGGAGTTTTTCCTTAGGTACAGCATTAGAGGACAGGGGTACGGATATTGCCGTCAACAAAACATCCGGTGATTTGTATGTGTCGGGTTATCTTAGAACCGATGGAGCGAATGCCTTTGATTTCAATCCGGGAGCCGCTACGGCCAATTATACTCCTCTAGGTAATAACGATGGATTTGTTGCTTCCTATTCTACAGCAGGGGCTTATGCTTGGCATAAAACAATAGCTCAATCCGGTGATGACCGTATCTCTGGAATAACCTTAGACGCATCCAATACGATTTGGGCAACCGGTCAAGTGGAGGGCTCTTCTATAAATTTAGGTAATACCCTTACTGTAAATTCTGCCGGTAGTTCGGATGGTATTGTTGTTCAATATTCTTCTACCGGAACAACTACCATTGGATTTACAGTAGGAGGGACAAGTGCGGAATCGGCAAATACCATTGCTTTTGCTACATCCGGAAAAGTTCATATTGCAGGAACAATGGCTGGATCCGGTGATTACGATCCGGGTGCCGGTACTGCCAACCTTACAATAAAAGGGGTTACCGATGGATGGGTTTCCCGTTATCAATTATGTGCTTCTCCTACCATTACTACTCCCCCTACTGGATCTACTGTATGCCAAGGCTCAACAGCAACATTCTCTGTGAGCGCTACTAACGCAACGGGATACCAATGGACTTTAGGCGGTGTGGATATATCCGGTGCTACAAACGCTGCGTATTCTATTACCAACGCCGCACCGGCCAATAATGGATCGTATGCTGTTCGTGTTTCAAATGCTTGTACTTCTGTTACGTCAAGTGCCGTTTCCTTAAGCGTAACCCCTACGCTTACTTCAGGGTCTATTGGATCCAATCAAACGTTATGTTTCGGAACTACGGCTACCGCGTTAACAGAACTTAGCGCTGTAACCGGCGGTTCCGGTGGGATAACTTATCAATGGCAATCGTCTCCGGATGGTTCCGCTTGGTTATCTATATCCGGTGCTACTTCTACTACATTCGCTCCCGGTGTTGTTACCGTTACTACACATTATCGACGATTAGCTTCTTCCGGTGCATGCTTAAATGTAGCCTCGAATGCAGTTATTATAACAATTACTCCAACGACAACAGCAGGTACCGTAGGATCAGCACAAACCATTTGTTCAGGATCTACGCCAACTGCATTCTCTTCTTTAAGCGCCCCAAGTGGTGGTAACGGAACCTACTCCTTTCAATGGCAGTCCTCACTTAATGGTGTTACCTTCAGCGATATCAGTGGCGCTACCAGTAGTACTTACTCTTCGGGAGCACTATCTGCTTCCACTCATTTTAGAAGATCGGTAACTTCCGGAGCGTGTTCGAATGTCACAAGCCCTTCCTTCTTGGTAACCGTTACAGCCACTGTTAATCCGGGTGTAATAGCCTCAAATCAAACAGTCTGTACCGGAACGGATGTCACACCGTTTTCGGAAACAACTCCGGCATCAGGCGGAACAGGTACTTTTACGTACCAATGGCAACAAGCATTGGTCTCCACAGGTCCTTGGTCAAATATTAGCGGGGCTACAAGCACAACTTACGATGCCGGAGTATTGACCTCGACCACTTATTTTAAACGATTGGTAAGTTCCGGCGCGTGTTCTAATATAGAAAGTGCTGTTCTAACCATAACGGTAACACCCGTACTAACACCAGGAAGTATAGCCGGAAATCAAACCATCTGTTCAGGAGAAGTACCGACTACCATCACCTCTACTACTTTACCTTCGGGTGGAACTGGATCCTATACCTACGCTTGGGAACAATCTACCAATGGTGGTACTTCTTATACAACAATATCCGGAGTTACCTCTACTACCTATGCTCCGGTAGGTTTAGTGACAACTGCTTTATTCCGTAGAATGGCTACATCCGGTGGATGTATGGCTACTTCCGCACCTATAACCATTATGGTAACACCTGCTCTTAATGCCGGAGCGGTTACTGGTGATCGAAATTTATGTGCCGGCTCCACGATCCCAACCCTTACAGAAAGTATAGCACCAAGTGGCGGTTCAGGTTCTTTCTCCTATTCTTGGGAACAATCCTTTAATGCCGGTGTGTCGTATGCCGTAATTTCAGGTGCCACTCAATCCTCGTATTCACCCGGTACCGCCGGAGCATCGGTATTGTATCGTCGTGTCGTTTCATCCGCATCTTGTACGGCCACATCGGCGGCTGTTACTATAAATGTTACTCCTACTACTTTAGCCGGAACCATCAGTGGGGATGAGTCGATTTGTGCCGGTGCTACTGCTGCTTCTATCGCATCGACTGTAACAGCATCCGGAGGAAATGGTAGTTTTGCCTATCAGTGGCAATCATCGCTTAATGGATCGTCTTGGAGTGCTATCAGTGGTGCAACTTCTACTACCTATGCCCCGGGTGTTCTAACTGTAACAACACATTACCGTCGACTAACTTCATCGCAATATTGTACGAATATTGCTTCTAACGTGGTGATTAAAACCGTCACTCCGACTTTAGATCCGGGGGTAATAGGGGTTAATCAATCAATTTGCTCTTCTGAATTACCGGATCCATTAACGAGTGTAACAGCGCCAACCGGTGGCAATTCTATTTTCTCTTATCAATGGGAAACGTCTTCAAATGGAACAGTATGGTCTACTATCAGTGGAGCGACTGCTGCTACCTATGCTCCTGCTTTGTTATCCTCTACTACTCATTATCGTCGTTCGGTATCTTCCGGTGCTTGTTTAAATCAAGTATCGAATACAGTGATCATAACCGTTACTCCCAGTGTAACACCAACTATATCGGCTACGGCTACCCAGACAACAGTGTGCTCAGCAACATCTATCACGTTTAATGCTTCTATTACTAATGGTGGAACAACACCTGCTTATCAATGGTTGCAGAATAACAATCCTATATCAGGAGCTACAAATGCTTCGTACTCTACAGCATCTTATACAACGGGCGATAACTTTTCCGTTCGCTTAACATCGAACGCAAACTGCGCTACAACGGCTACAGTTACTTCTTCAGCTTTGACTATTACCGTAACCTCTGTAGTAGTTCCTTCCATTTCCATTACTCCATCCACTAGTTCCATTTGCCAAGGTACATCGGTTACTTTTACGGCCACACCGGTAAATGGAGGTCCTACACCACAATATCAATGGAGGTTGAATGGCAATCCTATAGCCGGAGCCACCAACAGTTCCTATACGTCCAACTCGATCGTTACATCGGATGTCTTTTCCGTAGTGTTAACATCGAATGCTCCTTGTGTTCAAGCACCGGGAACCGCTATATCCTCTGGTGTATCGATAACCGTTAATCCTCTTGTTACACCTTCTGTTGTCATTTCGCCCGGATCATCTACCATTTGTAGTAATCAGACGTTGAATTTTACAGCTACTCCTACGCATCCCGGAACAGCACCTTCCTATCAATGGAAGAAAAATGGAATCGATATTTCCGGAGCTACTTTATCCACTTACTCGGAATCCTCTGTTGCGACAAACGATCAGTTTAGCGTAGTGATGCAATCCAATGCGTCTTGTACTACTTCTTCTAGTGCTACTTCAGCTGTGAGTACTATTACGGTTACGACAGCCCAAACACCTAGTGTAACGATAAGTGTTCCGGCATTAACCAATTGTGCAGGAGCAACGGTTGTCTTTACTGCTACTCCTATTAATGGAGGAATACCTCAATATCAATGGAGGATAAACGGATCAAATGTTGGGTCAGCATCTACAGCTTCTACCTATTCTACCACTACGTTAGCGGATGGGGATGTAGTGTCTGTTGTTATGACCACTTCGTTGACTTGTGTAACGGCAACAACGGATGTATCCAATCAATTACCTATGGTAGTACTATCGATTGATACTCCTGAGGTAACGATAACAGCTAATCAAACGTCTGTTTGTTCCGGAGGTTCTGTTCAATTTTCTTCTTCCACTACCGGTGGAGGGTCAGCTCCAACTTATCAATGGTTTAAAAATAATGTAAGTATTCCGGGTGCAACGTCAGATTCATATGAAGCATTTTCTATTGTATCGAATGATGCCTTTAAAGTAGAGTTAACATCCTCCGCTACTTGTAAGACGACGGCCACAGACCAATCTAACAGTATAACGATTACAACCACTTCCTCTACTGTTGCATCTGTTGCGTTAGATGTCCAACCGGGAACTACGGCCTATTTGGGACAAAATGTTGTATTTACGGCTATACCAAGTAGTGGTGGTTCAACACCTACATATGTATGGAGAAAAAATAGTACAATTATTCCTTCTGCTACATCCTCTTTGTACTCTACAAATTCTTTGATAAATGGAGATGTGATACAAGTTACCATGACATCCAGCTTATCGTGTGCTACAGGCTCTCCGGCAAGCACCAGTGTAACAATGAGTATTCAAGCAAATCCTAGTTTTAGTTCTTCTATAAGCGGTCCAGGTTCTGTGACAGCAAATCAACAAAACGTAACATTTAATGTGCCCAATCAAACGGGTATGACCTATCAATGGACTGTACCTCCGGGTGCTACTATTATTTCTGGTCAAGGTACATCGAGTGTGACCATAGATTTTGGTTCTACCGGTGGAACCGTATCGGTTATAGAAACTAATCCAGCCGGTCAAACCAACGTGTTGAATTTACCTATTGGTATTGCTACCTCTATACAATTAAGTCAATTAGCTAACCGTGTAAGTGTATATCCTATTCCTGTTGTATCTCAATTGACCATAGAATTACAATGGGCAAGTTCAGCGAATCTTCAAGTATTTACCTCTACTGGAGAATCTATCGATACGTTTGTATGGTCTGATACAACTATTCCATTTACTTTAGTCTTCCCATATGCTTCGGGCGTTTATCTTTTACGAATTGATACACCGGAAGGAGTTGTGTATAAGAAAATAGTTAAAGAATAATCCATCAAAAAAGGCTTCGTTTACGAAGCCTTTTTTGATATAAAGTAAATTTGGTGTTATTGTAATGGAGATTAGCTTTTATTTATGGGTCTCTTTAACATGTACGACTAAATCTCTACATAACTTACGTATCGCTTCTGCCATAACCTCATCTCCTGTAGCATTTTGAATAGTATCTGCTAAACCTCCCATTGCTTCAATTGAAAATCGTTTCATTTCTACAACTGGGAGTTCCTTCGTCCATAATTGAATTTGCATCGTACTCATTTGTGTATGATCCCACAAGGATAATGCTATAGCATCTGTTGGTTGTAGTTTGGGTGATGGTCCATCAGTCGCTACCCACTCAATTTTCTCCGGTATATTATTATCGTCTAAGGTGATGTGAAATTTTATTTCGGATTGTTTCATTATCAATACTATTTATTCTCAAATTTCTCTTTAAAAATTTACTAAACCAAATTCACTTGTGTAAATTGTGTGACTCTTGTCCTACCTATGGCACTCTTTAATAAAGTAAGCATTCTATTGGTTTTAAGTCTTTTATGGGCTTGTCAGTCCTCTTCTTCCACAGAAACGACTATTTACCAACCTAAACCTACAAAGATGATTCCTTTTCAATCCTTTCGAATTGGCTTTTATAACACTGAAAATTTATATGATACGCTTGACGACCCAAGTGTAAACGATGCAGATTTTTTACCCGATGGAGACATGGAATGGGATTCAGAGCGCTATAATTTAAAAATGAAAAATATCGCTCAAGTTGTGGATTCTATGAATACTTCCGGTAATATGTTATTATTTGGTCTTAGTGAAGTGGAGAACGAATCGGTAGTACAAGCCTTGATTCCCCGGTTGAAAGGGAATTGGAAATCGATTCATGGTCCTACAAGTGACCCTAGAGGTATTGATCAGTGTTTACTCTATAATCCGGATTATTTTCAACCCACCTCCTCTACTATGTTACGTTTTGCTCAGGAGGAACAAGTAGATTATTTTATGAGGGAAGTTCTTTATGTAAAAGGTGTTACCTATAAAGATACACTTCATGTTTTAGTTGTGCATTGGCCATCCAGACGAGACGGCAAAGAAAAAACGCAAGAAAAGAGAATTGCGGCTGCTATGTTGACGCAAGAAATTGTAGATTCCATTTTAACACAAGATCCCAAAGCCCATATTGTACTCATGGGTGATTTAAACGATGAGCCGTCGGATGAAAGTGTACAAACTATGTTAAGTAGTCAAGCGTTGCTCAATCCCTTTATCCAATTAAAGAAAGAGGGCAAAGGGACTTGTCGGCACGATGGACAATGGTATTTATTTGATCAAATATTATTTTCTTCCAATACGTTAGGTGGTAAAAAATGGACGTTTAAACAGGCTGAAATTTTTAATCCGGATTGGTTATACTATAAAGAGAACAGAAAATCCGGCCCGTTTCGTACGTTTGTAGGTAGAAAATATTTTGGAGGATATAGTGATCATTTTCCTGTTTGGGTAGAATTTTCCAAATCAAAAAAATAAGTAAAATCGATTGTATTAATGCTCTAAAAAATACGACCGAATGATTTGTTCATCGTGTTGTATTTGATGAATAAGTGCAGCAATATTCGGGAATTTTATTTCTTCTCTCAGGTATTGAACACATTCTACTTGTATTTCTTCATCGTATAGATGGTCTGAGAAGTCAAAGATGTGAACTTCTATACGAACCACTTTGCCTTCAACAGTTGGTTGTAGTCCTATGTTCATCATCCCCTTTAGTCGTCTTTGTTTCACATATACATAGACAGCATATACTCCCTGTTTGGGAAGTAGTTTCGAGGGTTCATCTAATTTTATATTGGCAGTTGGGTATCCTATTGTTTTACCCAATGCTTTTCCTCGTATGACTTTTCCGGATAAACGATAGGGGTAACCTAATATTTCAGAGGCCAATTGAATGTCTCCTTCGAGTAATGCTTTTCGAATTTGAGTAGAAGAAATAGTAACAGAATCTACTTCTTGTTTCGGTATTTCTATCGGTTCGATTTCAAATTGTTTAAAATTATTTTTTAGATACTCGATACTACCTTCTCTATTATTCCCAAATCGATGATCATAACCCAGTATCATATGTCGAGTATGAAAAATATCTTTTAGGATGGATTGAGTAAACTCTTGTGCACTTAACTGCGCCAGTGTTTGATTGAAATTTAATACAACTAAATGATCGATGGAAAATTGTTTGAGTAAAAGAATTTTTTCATCTAAACTGTTTAATAGTTGGATAGGGGTTGTTGATTGTAGTACTGTTTTAGGATGAGGCCAAAAAGTGACCAGCACACTTTGTACCTTCATGAGTTGAGATAGTTCGATTAATCTCGATAAAATTATTTTATGTCCCTTGTGCACTCCATCAAATGCGCCAATGGTGACAACGCTGGCAGTACCTATGGGGAAGGAGTCTAAATTATAGTGTATTTGCATCTCCTTTGTAGTGTTGAGTTAACATTTCCAGGCTAAGGGCATCTTCTATTCTCCAATGACCTATTGCCGTCCTACGTAGGGCACTTAAATAAGCGCCGGTACCTAAGGCTTTTCCGAAATCGTTTGCAATCGATCGAATATAGGTGCCCTTGCTGCAGCGAATTTTAAAGTCAATCTCCGGTAAGGCGATGCGCGTTAGTTCAAAGGAACGGATAAATACCGTTCGGGTTGGCAAGTGAACTTCATTGCCTAATCGAGCTTCTTCATAGGCTCTTTTGCCGTTTACCCAGATTGCAGAGTGTGCCGGTGGTACTTGGTTGTGCGTGCCTAAAAATGTAGTAACTATTTTAAATAACTGATGAGTATCAATGTGATCATAAGGACCGAAATAAGTTGGCTCTGTTTCTAAATCATAAGAAAGAGTAGTAGCACCTAAGGTAATGGTTCCTGTATATTCTTTTTCAGCAGCTTGTATGCTATCGATTGTTTTCGTGTTTTTACCGGTGCAAACAACCAGTAATCCTGTTGCTAAAGGATCTAATGTACCGGCATGTCCAATTTTTTTTATTTTGGTAAGCCCTCTTAGTTTTTTTACTACATCAAACGATGTCCACGTAAGGGGTTTGTCGACTAATAAAATATGGTCTGTAAGGGTTTTGTCCGGAAGTACCATCATTATACTATCGATAGATCGACTTGGAAGACATACAGTAAGGTTAAAAGTACTATACCTACCATTATTCTATAGTAACCAAAATGTTTGAACCCATATTGGGAAACAAATTGAATAAAAAATTTAATAGCCATAAGTGCGACAACAAACGCAACGACATTCCCTAATAGTAAGAGTGGAACAGTATCTGCCGTAATGGATTCGTGGTGCTTTAATAGTTTGTAAGCAGACGCAGCAAACATAGTAGGGACGGCGAGTAAAAAGGAGAAATCTGCTGCAGCTTTTCTGGACAGGGTCTGCTGTAGTCCTCCAATAATGGTAGCTGCTGAACGGGATACACCCGGAATCAATGCGATACACTGAAAGCATCCTATCCAAAAGGCTTGTAAGTAAGTTATGTTTGAGCTGTCTTGAAGAGTAGCCTTATCTTCCGGAAATAGTCGATCGACAACTATCAATATAATTCCACCAAATAATAAAGCTAAGGCTACTATTGTGATGTTTTCTAAAAAAGAATCAATAATATCTCCCAATAAAAATCCGATAACGGCTGCCGGAAGGAAGGCTACCAATAATTTGGGGTACATGGACCAATCTGTAATAAATCGTTTCCAATATAGAACGATTACTGATAAGATAGCTCCAAATTGAATGTTAACAGTAAATACCTTAATAAAATCAGTAGAGGTAAGGTGTAGGAGAGCAGTTGTGATGATCATATGTCCGGTACTGGAAACCGGTAAGAATTCAGTAATGCCCTCTACTATGGCTAACCAAACGGCTTCCCACCATTCCATACAATTACGATTGTTTCGGTTTATATAATATGGCTACTAATGCTATGCCTAATCCGGCTAACACTGTCATAGGGCCAATGGTTAAACCTAAGGTTCCAAACCCATAATCTTCTTTGTCCATGCCCATTATGATGTATCCTAAAATCATAACCGCAATGGCTGCGATAAGAATGATGTAGTTTATTTTTGAAAATACCATGATATTAATATAAGTCGTCTAATCGAACATTTAAATATTTACTCACTGCAACAAAGCTACTAAAAAAACCAATCATTACACCGGTTAGGATTAATCCTCCATAGAGGTATAAGGTAGGTTCTAATTGAAATAATAACTGTAGTTCCGGGATTTCCAGGAAGAGATATTGAAGACACCCGAATAAAAATAAGGCGGCAAATATTCCGCTTAATCCCCCTTGCCAAGCAGCTCGGACGATAAAGGGTTTTCGAATAAAATAAGGACGAGCACCTACTAATTGCATGCTTCGAATTAAAAACCGTTGGCTGTATAGTGCCAAGCGTATGGTGTTATTGATTAGCAATACTGTAACTAATATTAATACCAGTGCAAAACCGGCAACTATCCAACTGATAAGTCGAATGTTATATTGTATTTTTTGCACTAAATCCTTTTCATAGCTGACCTCTCGAACGGCTGGATGCTGTTTGAAATCTTGAGCAATGAATTGAATGTTTGCGGTGTCTTGAATATATTGAGGTTTTAATTGGAGAGTATAACTGGCAGGTAGTGGATTTTCTGAAATTACTTTTGTAAAATCAACTCCCATCATCGCTATATATTCTTTTTTAGCTTGTTCCGGCGAAGTGTAGGTAATAAAAAGGGTGTCGTTTTGTTTATCAATATAGGGGCTTTTACTTAATTGCTGATAAAAGTCTTTTTGAAGAGAATCGCTGACTTGGGTATACAAATATATTTGAACTTCACCCGCTTTTTGTTCCATCAACCCTTTGATCGTATGTGCATTCAGAAGGATTTGGCCAAACAATCCCATTACAATAAGGGATAGAGTAATACTAATAAATACTGTTAGTACCGGATAGGAACCAAGAATTTTTTTTCGTCGATATGTGGTCGTATTAGACATAAAAAAAGAATGGTCAAATGTACTAAATTTGACCATTCTATGCTAATGTAAGCCTTATTTACTCTTGCCTTAAAATATCTAAGCGTTGAATTTGCTTAAGGTTAGTTATGGCACTAAGGGAAGTGATTTTAGTAGTTCCGGGTTTTAATAGGTAATACTGATTATCAAAATACAAGTACATTTCATTTTGAGAGGCAGCATGAATGAGTTTGTATTTATCTTTGGAGAAATTTCCGTGCAAATACAATTCATTATTAAAATAACGATATCCTAATGTCTTATCTTCTATAGTTTTTACAGAAACAGGTTGTTTGGTAGAGGTTCTAGAAGTAGTTGTACCGGAACTTAATGGCGTATTCTCTTTTTCCATCATTTCGATGTCTGATACGGCATCCAGATCATTTGGGTCAAAAGAGGTAGGAGAGGCAGTTGATTTTACTGATTTATTGGTTACCGCTTTGGTTTTTTGATTATTGGAAGCAACAGCCTTAGGAGTAGTCGTTTTGGATGTTGTTATCGGTGTCAGAGTCGACTGATTTTTTGGAGTCGCTTGGGTAGCCACTAAGTTCGTAGAAGGCGAAGCCGTATTTGGGGCTGTAGAAGATTCAGGTAATACAAACGTTAAAGCTCCAATACCGGCAGCAACAGCCATTGCAGATGCTCCTAAGCGAACATAAATATTTTGCCATAGGGGAGGTGCAGAAATGGGTGTTTGTTGAAGTAACGCTTTTAATTCCGAATGTCGAGCAGCTCGTACGCCGTTGATAATGGATTGCTGAAAACGAAGTTCTTGTTGGAGTAGAGGGTCTTGCGATAGAGCGGATTCGAAGGATTGCATTTCTGCATCCGTTAAATCTTTTCTCAGGTAGTCCTCGATTTGTTCGAAATAGGTGTTCATATTAATCTAGGAAATCACTTTCTGAATATTGAGTTTTAACCAAGTGGTCTAACTCTTTTTTACATTTATACTTTTTAGTTTTTGCCGTATCGGAATTCGCAAATCCCATATTCTCTGCAATTTCAACCATCGACATTTTGTCAAAGTAATAATACATTAATATTGTACGGCAGGTATCCCCTAACTGTTCCAAACATTTATGTACAATTTGCACTTTTTCTTGCCGATCGATAACCGGTTGAACTTCGCCGTCTTTTTCTTCGTGTGAATGTCGTTTCTTACGTTCTAACTCTTTTCTCCATAAATTTAAACAGACAGAGTAAAGGTAAGTGCTTATTTTAGAGGTTAATACAAAATTTGGATCTCGAGCTTTTTGCCAGATAACTATCAAGGCTTCTTGATAGATATCTTTTGCTTCTTCTTCCGTACCGTTATTTTTGGTGATTAACTTCACCATCATACGGTAATTTTGCTTATACAGCTTTTGAAGGACGGCTTCATCGCCTTTTTTAAGAGCCTCTAAAATCTCAACGTCATTCATCCACTTTATACTTCTAAAGAATTAATTAGTAACCGACTTGTATACAACATTTTTCGAAGTTATGGATTAAAAGTTACAAATTGATGTCAGAATAATGTAAAAAGTTGCATTTTCTGCTATACAAAATATGTTAATCGATGTTTATACTTGTAATAAACGAAGAAACTCCTCTTTTTTGGAGGGGTCTTTAAATTTACCGGAATAATGGGCCGTAAGAGTTGAACTCGCGGTATCTTTTACTCCTCTGGATGCAACACATAAGTGTTCGGCGTCTATGATAACCGCAACATCATCTGTGTGAAGCGCTTCTTTTAACGCTTCTGCAATTTGTACGGTAAGGCGTTCTTGTACTTGTGGCCGTTTAGCAAAAAATTGGACCAAACGATTTATTTTAGATAAGCCAATCACATGACCGGAAGAAATGTACGCAACATGGGCTTTCCCTATAATCGGAACGAAATGATGCTCACAATAAGAATACAAGGTTATGTTTTTCTCAATCAACATTTCCCCGTATTTATATTTGTTTTCAAATAATTTGGTTGCCGGCATATTAGCCGGATTAAGCCCTGAAAATATTTCCTTAACAAACATTTTGGCGACACGATGTGGCGTTCCTTTTAAGCTATCATCGGTAAGATCTAAACCTAAAATCAACATAATTTGCCTGAAATGGTCTTCGATCATTTCCATCTTGGTAGCGTCTGACAATTCAAACGCATCGGGTCGCAACGGGGTGTTCATTGAACTTGAGGTGTGTTCCTCCCCAGCTTCGTGTATTTCCTGAGGTGTTTTTCCTTTAGTTTCCCGGGTATTCCACGAAGTTTCTTTCTGTTTCATATAATCGTATTTTAAGATCCAAACGTTCATGGATCAAAGGTCTTAATAGGCTGTACACAACAAAAGCAATGTGTTCTGCAGTGGGATTTAACTCTTTAAATTCCGGACAATCTAAGTTTAAATTTTTATGGTCAAAACGACGTAAAACATTTTCTTTTATAAGATCACTTAACTTTTTTGCATCATAAACATAACCGGTATCCGGATCTACTTCTCCAGTCAACTGTACGATTAACTCATAATTATGCCCATGAAAACTCGGGTTGTTGCATTTCCCAAAAACACGGTCGTTTTCTTCCATTGACCAAGTGGGATTATACAAACGATGGGCAGCATTAAAATGCTCTTTTCGGAATACCGAAGCGCGGATTGGAAAGGTTGGTTTCATCTTACAAATACAAAACTACAATTTACATTGTTTAAAATGGACTGTTCTCCAAATTTTAATTGGTAGAATGAATGAATTTTAGTGAAGATGTGCTGTAAAGATAGACTTTCAAAATATTATTTTAAAAATGGAACTAAACCTTAAATCTCTTTTGTTAATTCATTGTAATATATAAATTTGCAAAATATAATTTCGAAATAATGATTGTAGAAGCAATTCGTGACTCGATACTCAACTACCAAGCGCAAGGTAAAAAGTTGTTTACCACATCTTCTTTCCAAACGCATTCGATTGTCTTATTACACATATTAAGTCAAATCGATAAAACGATTCCGGTGTATTGTATTAATACAGGGTATCATTTTCCGGAAACGTTAGCATATCGTGATCAAATAACGGATTGGCTTGGGTTAAATTTAAAAGAAGTATCCTCTTCTACTCCTCGTCATCTTCAAAAAGATAGTCAAGGTCGATTATTATTTACCTCCGATCCGGATTATTGTTGTTATTTGAATAAAGTTCAACCATTAGAGCCGGTTTTAGCTTCGCATGACATTTGGATAAATGGAGTTCGAGCTGATCAGAGTGCCGTTCGTAAATCGTTTCAAATTGAAGAGAAAGCGCCTTTCGACACTATACGATTTCATCCAATGTTGGATTGGGATCAACGTATGATATCAAAATATATCCGAGAACATTCTATTCCGGCTCACCCACTAGAAGATAAAGGATATTTTAGTATAGGATGTGAACCTTGTACTAGAAAAGTGGATTTAGAAAATTATGACCGTCAAGGCCGTTGGTTTGGTTTGAATAAAACGGAATGTGGCTTAAATACAGAATTAGTTAAAAAGTAATCGAATGAAAATATTAGTTACGGGTGGCGCAGGATACATTGGGTCAGAGTTAGTGCAGCAATTAGTGGCAGACCCTTCGGTACAACAAGTCATAGTGTATGATAATTTATCTCGCGAAAACTATAATCTCTTTATACAACAAGGTAATCCCTTATCACAACAAAAAGTGACGTTTGAATTTGGAGATCTATTAGATTCACGTAAAATTCGTAAACTCGTGGCTCAAGTAGAGGTAGTCTACCATTGTGCTGCACGCGTTTCTACTCCTTTTAGCTCTATAGACAGCCATCAATATGAACAAGTAAATCACTGGGGTACTGCAGAACTGGTTTATGCTATCGAAGAACATCCCAATGTTCAACAGTTTTATTATATAAGCAGCTGCTCTGTCTACGGTTCCGGTAAAGAATTAAAAGATGAGCGTTCGGATTTGAACCCCTCTACTGTATATGCAGTTTCAAAAATGAGAGGAGAAGAACATGTCTTACGTTTAGCACAAAAAAGAACAGCAGTAGTAATTCGTTTAGGAAATGTATACGGTTATTCGGCTGCCATGCGTTTTGATGCTGTGGTAAACAAGTTCATGTTTGAAGCGCACTATAAAAATAGAATTTCTATTCATGGTAACGGCAAACAACATCGTTCGTTTATTTCAATTCAAAAAGCATCGTATGTTTTAGCCGAATTGATTAAAACCCCAATCCCATCTGGCGTATATAATTTAACAGAACGTAATATAGAAATTAATGATTTGGTGGATGTCATGAAAACGCTTTATCCAGCATTGGAATTTATCTTTATTAATCAACACCTAGAGTTAAGAGACCAACAAATAAATCCTGAAACTGCGTTAAGCAACATCATTCCATTACCTAAAACAGATTTCATGGAAGAATTAGTTCTATTTAAAAAACGATTTGCATTTCAATAACGTAGAACCTCCGCAAGGAGGTTTTTTTATGTTTGATTCTACCGAAGTTATTTATTCCATCATTCTCGACCGTTTTCATCCAAACGCGGAAAACCTTCCCATTATACCCGTTCAGCAGTCATCTCTTCAGCCGGATCAGCATTATGGAGGCCATGTTTTAGGTGTCCTGCAACAATTACCTTATTTAAAACAATTAGGTATTACGTCTTTATTGTTTAATCCGTTTTTTCAAAATAATCCAGAATCGTATCATGGGTATGCCATCGAACATTTTTATCGATGTGATACCCGGTACGGAAGTGTAGAAGATTGGAAAAAATGTGTAAGAGTAGCACATGAAATGGGCTTTAAAATTTATCTCGATGTGGTGTTGAATCACACAGGTAATAATTGGTCTTACGAAATGATGTACCCCATCTTTAAAAAAGGGAGACAGTATACTTTTGGTAAATGGCGCTATGATGATTTACCACAACCTTCCTCACTTCGGTCAATAGAGTGTTACTCCAGAAAGGGGAGTATTGTAGATTGGGAAGACTTAGAAGCACAATATAGTGGTGATATTTTTGAATTAAAAGATTTACAAACCGACCTGACAACGAAAGGGGGGAGAGCAAATTTGTCTACAATGGTAGATGTTTACGTTTATTGGTTTACTTTATTAAACGTAGAGGGTTGTAGATTAGATGCCGTAAAACATATTCATCCTGAATGGGTAAATGAATGGATCAGTGCCATACGCCGGCATATGAAGTCTTTGGGAAAGTCCACCTTCACTGTTTTTGGAGAATATATTAGTTCGAACTATGATCCGTATCCTTCCATTAACATGGATGCGTATTTTGATTTTCCGCTTCACTTTATTTGGAGAGCTCCTTCCTCTTCTCCTATAAAAAAAGAAATATACTTTCCTGACCGACTACAAGCGATTCGTTTTTTGGATAACCACGACCAAGTGGGCTTGTTCCCTAAACAACGTGTTTCTTGTTTGTGGAATACGCGTCAAATCCCTTTACTATGGGCCTTACTCTGTTTGTCTCCCGGCATACCTTGTATTTATTATGGAAGCGAACAAGGTTTAAGGGGTCAAGGGAATCATGATGGGTATATTCGAGAACCAATGTTTTCGTTTATTCCGGTATATAAAGGTATCTATCACTCTACGAGTTCTATTCCTTATATACGATTACAGTCGTTGCTTAAGCTTCGAAATACTTGGTCTGATTGGATATCTTTGATGTATACATCGTGTAAGCTCGATTTAAACAATCAGATGTGGGAAATAGAATGGAAGAGTACGTCTGCCTCCATCCACATTATACTTAATTTGTCGGACTGTTCAAGGAATATTTCTATTGAAAATAGGATATTTCATAGTCGGAATCGTGAAAATATTGTATATTTATACGATGGGGAAGAGTGGGGTACAACAACAATTGGGATGTTGACCGAAGTGCCACCCTACCATTTGTGTTGGATTTTCTTGAATTATGAAAAGTATTAAAATAAATATAACGGGTTCACAGCGCATACTCTTGATGATGGCTATGGCTATGATTTTTTTTATGTGGGGCTTGTTAACCAATTTGAATTTTTATTTGTACCGACACTTGAGTGAAAAATTTCACCTGTCGTATTCTATTTCTACCTTAATTGATATTACATTTTTCTTTGCCTACTTAGTAGTATCGCTTCAAGCAGGTAATTTAATATCTAAAGTGGGTTATAAAAAAGGAATTATAGTAGGTTGGATTTTAGCTTTAATTGGATGTACGGTATTCTTTGTTGCAATCAAATCCGGTTATTATAATTTGTTTCTTGTAGCCTTATTTATTGTGGCTACCGGTATCACGGTATTACAAGTAGGAGCCAATTTATACGTGGTGTTATTAGGGGAGCAAGAATCAGCACCGAGCCGATTAGTTTTTACTCAAGCCTTTAACTCCTTAGGTAATGTTATGAGTCCAATGTTAGCCGGCGCTGTTATTTACAATTTTATATCCGTTCCCAAACAAGAGCTTTTAGTTGTCGCTTCAGACCTGGAACGAATTCAAATGGAAGTACCCTATATATCTAATATCTACAGTGTATTAGCTATAGCGATGTCTATCTTAACTTTAGTGCTAATTTTTATTTTCATGCCGGAAATAGATACTCATTTGTTAGAACCTCTGAATAAAGTAAAGTCTCAGCGTAAACGACATGTTATGCATTTCTCACAGTTACGTTTAGGTGCTTTTGCAATTTTTGCATATGTTGGGGCAGAAGTTGCTCTATCTGTTTATTTATACGAATACGAGCCTCGATACGCAGAGTATTATTGGATGTTGATGTTGGTAGGGCGATTTGTTGGAGCTGGGTTGTTACGATTTATCCGAGTAAATGAAGCTCTTGGTTTCGTTGCTCTAATATCCTGTTTGTTAGTATTGATAGCGATAGTATTACCGGATTCGATGCATCAATTAAATTTTACTTTAGTGATGTGTGTAGGATTATTTAATTCCATCATGTTCCCCAGCATTTTTACTATGGGTGTAAATGGATTAGGTCGATACTCCATTGATGGATCAGCCGTTTTGATTATGTTTATCGTAGGTGGAGCAGTCATTCCTTTCAATGTTAGAAATTTCTCTCATGTGAATTATGATATCGCGTTATTGATAGTGGTTGCTTGTTATCTTTATATATCGTTATATGGTTTCCGTTTTTCGAAATACGAAAAACGAGAAGACTTGGCGGATGACCAAGTATTGATTTAAACAAACACATACTGATGGTTCGATTTTTATGGTTCCTATTATTTCTTTATTCTTTTTGGGTTTCAGCTCAAGACGAATTGACATTGCCACCTCCTCCGTTTAAACCAACGGATGATTCAGCTTTAGTCAATTTTATCATTACAGATTTAGATAGTGTACCCTTGGAAAGGGCTAAGTTAGTAGTGTCTTCTACAGATAAAATTTTCAAAAAAGAATTTATATCCGATAAGTTTGGAAACTGTTATACTCTTTTACCAGAAGGTAAAATTTATACTATGGTAGTGTATAAGTTTGGAACAGATTTCCCTTTTGATGGAGCACTACCCGTTGACGTAGAGCCCGGTGCTTATAGTATTGATCAAGTAATTCGTATAAAAATCATACGGGATTATTCTCGAATTTTTACTTTAGAAAACGTTTATTTTGATGTGAACAAATGGGATATAAAACCGGAATGTGCACCTCATATTGATAATTTATACAATACCTTGATGATTAATCCTAAAATGAAAATCGAATTAGGAGGACACACAGACAGTGATGGGGATGATGTCAAGAATTTAATACTTTCTCAGAACAGAGCAGAAGCGGTGATGCAGTATCTTATTAAAAAAGGACTCGATCCTAATCGCGTTTCCGCTAAAGGATATGGAGAACAAGTTCCTTTAGTGCCCAATACTACCCCTGAAAATAAAGCAAAAAATAGACGAACGGAAGTTCGTGTTTTAGATGAATAAAAAAAGTCCGATTTAATCGGACTTTTTTTATTCATCTAGGTAAGATTTAAACACAAGCTTCTTCGAATACCATTTTTAAATGTTGTGCTATCATATCCGCACTTCTACCTTCAATATGATGGCGTTCTACAAAATGAACCAATTCTCCATTTTTAAATAACGCTATAGAAGGAGAAGATGGAGGATAGGGTAACGTATATTCTCTTGCTTTTGCGACGGCTTCTTTATCTACTCCGGCAAACACCGTTCCCAGTTGAGATGGTTTTATTCCACTTTCTACAATCGCTTTGCGAACACCCGGACGAGCTGTTCCGGCTGCACATCCACATACAGAGTTGAAAACCAATAAAGCAGTACCGGGTTGACTTAAAAAAAGGTCTACTTGTTCCGGTGTTTTTAATTCTTCAAATCCAGCGCCGGATAATTCCTGACGCATCGGGGCTACGAGTGATTCTGGGTACATATTTTTAGTATTTAGTATTTAGTATTTAGTATTTAGTATTTAGTATTTAGTATTTAGTATTTAGTATTTAGTATTTAGTATTTAGTATTTAGTATTTAGTAT
>JALONH010000030.1 GCA_025455005.1 Cytophagaceae bacterium | reverse complement strand
AAACGGAACAACAACTATCAGTGGAGCAACAGCTGCAACGTATACGGCAACGGCAAGTGGAACGTATTCGGTCCTAGTGCGTAACGCATCGAATTGTTCAGCAACTTCAACGGCTACGAGTGTTACAGTACAACCTACACCTTCAACCGTCACCCTTACACCAAGTGGAACTCAAACAGTATTACCTAATCAAACTATCACGTTAACAGCCAATACTAGTACATCCGGAGTTACCTATAGATGGTATCAAGGAACTACAGTTATAGGATCGAATAGTCCAAACTTGGTGGTAACGCAACCTGCAGCTTATAGAGTGGAAGCTTCTATTGGATCGTGTGTTTCTTCTTCAAATGTTGTCAACATCATAGGAGCCACAGCACCTTCTGTCAGATTGATTTCTCCTTTAAATAATGCAACGAGTGTGGCACCGGCATCAATTGTTCTACAAGCAGAAGCGTCAGATGTTGATGGAACAGTATCAAAAGTAGAGTTTTATCAAAACAACATTAAAATTGGTGAAAGGACTTCTGGTGTTTTTGAACTTACAATATCAAATCTGGCCCAAGGAAATTATACATTCTATGCTATAGCAACCGATAATAGTGGTTTACAAACTACTTCACTTACGATTAACTATAGTGTTACAGCTAATCTATCGCCTACCATTAATACATTATCGGTTGTATATCAACAACCTACTCCCGGCTCTACTACCACTGGTGATATTTCGATTTCTGTAACTGCAATAGATCCGGAGGGTGGAGCATTGATAGTGGAGATATATGATGGACTTACTTTAGTAACTACTTTAACGAATCCACCTTTTACACATATGATTCAAAATCCATCCGTGGGTACTCATGATATCACAGTAAAAGTTAGAGATAGTCAAGGTAACGAAGTAAGCCAAAATAGATCGGTCCTAGTATTGCCGGTATCAACTTCTACACTGAAAGCTAATACCTTAGACGTAACATATTATCCTAATCCTTATCAAGAAGCCATAAACATAGAAGTAGAAGGAAGTATCGATTATCTTATTCAAGATCTATCTGGGAAAACGATAGAAAAGGGAACTATAATCCAATCCGGTCAAATAGGAGATAATCTACCGGCAGCAATCTATATAGTGATACTTCAACAACAGGATAAAAGAAGTGTGCTTAAAATAGAGAAACAATAATCGAAGAGTATCATAATGTAGCTCTTACAACTATATGAATATTCGACTACTGTTATTCGTATACTATTTTTACTACCGATATCATAGGCAGATATCGGTAGTATGCTTTATTTTAATAAGTAATTTTAAGATATATGCGGAGGGAACTAAAGAGTTGGTTCCGAATCCGTCTATTGGTCAAGGTAGCATACAGATTTATGATAGAGGGCGTTTATTTGCTACATATAATGCACCAGTGGAAAATCGATTAAACATTAGAATCTGTTCCGTTGGAGAAGTCATTCATTTTGGATTCAATCAAACAAATAATGATGTTTATTTTCGTTTAAAAGATCCAAATGGGAATATCGTTCGTCCTGCTCAACTTATACCAACTTCAGGTGCAGGGTATATTCCCAATCATGCAGCAGCAGTTGCGGGGCCTTTTGTAGTAAATCCGTTGGGATATACACCTTTGTCTTATACAACGACAATGACAGGAGACTATTTTATAGAATTCAATCCCACGTCTTCTACTCTTATTACCCCAGTGCAACGAATATTTACTTTTTTTGATATTACAGTTACATCCGGTAATAATGCACTTCCGGGTAGACTTTGGTCTTTGATTTGGGATATTAATACATTAAATGTCAATAATAGATTTTATGGAAAGATGTTCATTTACTCAAAGGATAGTATTGTTACATCAGTTGATTTTAATGGAATTCAACCTCATGGAGCAACTATTACAGCAAATTCCAGTGGATTGTCTAATACCGGAAATGTAGTTGTTGATAGAGCAAGTAGAGTAGGAGACTTTTATTATCCGGAGTATAAAATATTTTTAAATAATCCGGATGAATCATGTTTTCCAACCGGTTTTTTTGGAAATATTATAGGTCCTTCTAGAATTACAGGATGTGGCGATAACAGGTGCATCCAAGTAGATGTCAACAAATCAGGAGAAGTTGAATTATTGTTGGATTTAAATGGAATCCCAGGATTTCAAGCTAATTCAGAAGACCTGATAAAAATCGTTCAAGTTCAGGCAGGATTAAATTGCATTCCATGGGATGCGAGAGATAATTTTGGACAAACGATACTGCAAAATATAACCTTTCCTATACAGATAAATTACATAAATGGGATTACACATCTACCCTTATTTGATGTTGAACATCACAGAAATGGGTATATAGTAGAACTTATCCGCCCAATAGGAAATCGTCCTAATCTTTATTGGGACGACAGTGGGTTGAATGCAGGTACGAATCTTGATGCAAGAGTGAATCTTAACGGATGTTCTATATCAAATGGTTGTCATCGTTGGCAAAATCGTGGAGATAACAATTGTTCTACTCAATGTCCAGAAACAATCAATACTTGGTGGTATCCCAATATTATCACGGATAATATTCAATTCGTATCAACAGATGTTGAGGTAGATGCTGATGATAGAAATACCCCAGGTACTTTTAACGATACCTTAGTTTGTTCATCGCTTACAACACTCGCTTTAAGTGGAAGAGCATCAGGAGAGGCTGTTGGTGGTTTATCATGGATTGGAGGAGCCGGAAATTTTATTGGAGGTAGAAGTATTGCTAATCCAATATACCAACCAACTCTTCAGGAAGTTGCTTTAGGTAGCATCGTTCTATACTTACAAACCCTACCTTCTGCTTCCGGTTGTATAACAAAACGAGATTCTTTATTAATTCGATTTGAACAAGAACCCTCTGTTACTTTACCTTCAGACACGATGCTTTGTGCCTATGCTCAACCAATAAAAATAGAGTCAGAATCTGCTATAGGTAATTCCTTTGCTTGGTCAGGAGGATTAGGAACTTATTCAGATCAACTACATCCTACAACATTTTATACTCCATCGATAAATGAACTATCTTCTTTTGTTATGCTTACGTTAACTGCATCAGGTAACGTTTGTGCTCCCGTAAGCGATCAAATACAGTTGTATTTTTTACCCAATCCAGTTATTCAAGTTATCGACACTATAAGAATTTGTCCAAGTAGCACTGCAATCGTATCCGCAATAGTTCAAAATACGGCAACAATAGAATGGAAAAATCTTAGTAATGTATTATCAACATCAACTCAAGTTACCTATACACCAGTAGTATCAGAATACGTATATGTTACAGGATCCAATCTGTTACATTGTTCTGTGATCGATAGTGTATTTATATCAATATCTACATTACCTATATCTACTTTATTAGACAGTATACGAATTTGTGAAAATCAATTGGTTGAAGTTTCAACTACCCATAATCAATATCGTATTGAATGGATTCGGAATGGGAGTGTAGAATCTTCACAACTTCAATACTCTTATTTGCCAATACAATCTGAATATATATATCTTCATATTTATAATACAATAAACTGTCAAGTAAAGGATAGTGTATATATAGAAAGAAATGTTTATCCTGACGTACAATTGAACGACATACAAACTTGTGTTTTATTCGGTAATACATTGAATGCCACACCTCTAAACGTTACTTCATCAGATGTTACTTTTCAATGGTTTAAAAATGGATCAATACTTCCCGATGCACAGTCTACTTTAGTTCTTCATGATTTTGGCACATATGAAAGTATTGTAAACCATAGAGGGTGTAGGACACATAGTCAAAGTAATGTAATTGTTTCGGATAAACCTAAAAGTACCTTACCCGATAAAATAATGTATTGTGAAGACGATACACCATTTGTTACAGTAAGCACCGGAGCTCATTCTTCCTATACCTATGAGTGGTATCCATTTGTTGGTACATCAGCATCAGTTACTATTTCTCAACCTGGTTGGTATAAAGTTAAAATTTCCGGAAGTGTTGATTGTTACGTTTTGGATAGTATACTACTTCTATCAGTTTGTCCTCCTGAACTTTATACGCCTAATGCTTTCAGTCCGAACAAAGATGGAACAAATGATTTATTTACAATATATGGTAAACACATAGGGAAATATTCCTTATGGATATATAATAGATGGGGGGAAATAATATTTAAAAGTGATGCAATAGAGAAAGTCTGGGACGGTACATATTTAGGTGAAAGGATGCCAATAGGAACTTATCCATGGATGATAGAATATGAAGGAGATTCTCAAGATTTTAAAGGGCCATATCGATTAGAGGGTAGTATAACTATTGTAGAATGAAAACACTCTTATATTTACTTATTTACTTTCATTTTTTTGCAGTAGGGTGTACCCGCGAACAATATCGAGTTGATTCTAAGAATAAATTAAATAAACATGCGACTAAATCGAATGAATATTTAGCTAACCAAGCTATAAAAATCACACATAAAAATTTGTCACGTAAAGAGAAAGAAAGAAAGAAAAGTATCAAGTTTTCTCAGCAAATAACAAATGAATTGAATGAATTAAATAAGAATTCAAGTAAAGTAAAGAAAAAAAATCAACACAATGGTACATTCTCTTTATACTAAAGTATATGTTATCTTTCTATAGAAGTTTAGTATTCGTCTTTATTTTTTCCAATGCAATAGCACAGGATATACAGTTTTCACAGTTTTATAATGTTGCATTATATCAAAATCCTGCTTTTGCCGGGAGTACTCATGGTTCAAGAGTGGTTATGCATCAGCGAATTCAATGGCCTGGTATTGATGCAAAATACACCACTTCTTTTTTAGGATTAGACCACTATTTTAGTAAAGCGAAAAGTGGAGTAGGAATGTATGTTTTAAGAGACCAACAAGGTATACAAACCTTATCCTCTACTGAAATGCAATTCATTTATTCATATGAAATAGGTTTGAGTAAGTCCGTTTACCTAAGAACAGGATTACAATTAGGTTATGTATCTAGATATGTTAACTATAACAGTTTGTATTTTCCGGATCAATTTTCTAATAATGGCTATTTGGGTGTTGGAACTGCAGAACCGATTGGGAATGAAAGAAAAAATATATTGGATGTTTCCGGAGGGTTAATAGTATATTCTAATCATTTTTGGTTTGGATTATCTGCCTATCATTTAAACCAGCCGAATCAAAGTTTTTATGGAGACCAAAGTATATTACCATTAAAGTTAAATTGGATTGGAGGGTATAAATTTCAAATAAAGGATAAATACAAAGATCAAAACTACTTTATTACCCCAACACTTTATTACAAACAACAAGGGAAATCGGATCAATTGGATGCTGGAATTTACATACAATACGGACACTGGATAGGGGGTATTTGGTATAGAGGTTTAGTGTTTAAAAGGTATTCCTCTAATTTGCCAAACTATGAATCATTGATTTTTCAATTTGGGTACAAATACAAAGGCTTTGTCATTGGGTATAGTTATGATTTAACCCTTTCAAACCTGTATCGGGTAGGAACAGGTGGAGCACATGAGATTCATTTAAGTTATTTATGGAATTTGCCACCAAGAAAAAATAAGCCGATGAAACGATTACCTTGTCCACATTTTTATAAATAAATAATAAACGCCACATAATTCCACCTAAAGTTCGACATAATTACACCACTGAGTATAAAACTGTAACATAATTTTGTATCCTTAACCTTCATACTTTCCAAGTATACTAAAGTAGCTAATTGAGCAGAGCGTACTTTAATTTTTAGGTGCCCCAGCGGCACCTTTTTTTATTTCATAAATAATATAATTCATTCTTTTGTACTTATTCTAAAAAAAAGACAACCGCCTTATACCTTATGTATTAGGTATTCTTTCTTTTAAGGTTTCTATCCACACTACCATTTTACCCCTAATTAACCACCTGTATAACCCTATTAAAGTACCATTTAATAGTAATTTGGCTTTATGAAATTGTACTATAATAATATAAATATTTGAATAGTTCAATCTCTACTTAGTAAAGTAATGTAATTAACTAAAACCATTCAAAAAATGAAAAAATTTGTACAACGCCATTGGATCTACCTGTTTCTAACGGTAGTTACTCTTTCCACGGCACAAGCACAACGATTGGTGAACCCAAATGCGACGGCTAACACAAGAGCTTTAAAAGCATTTATTGATGACTCGTATAGAACGGGTATAATATCTGGTCAATATTGGGAAAGGTGGTGTACCTGGGTAAGACAGCAAACGGGTCAAACGCCAGCTATTTTAGGTCTTGATTTTATGGATTACACGCCACGTCGTCTTCAAGAAGGAGCTCGCCCTACGGATACTGAAACAGCTATTAACTGGTATAACAATCGAAATGGGATTGTAACGTTCAGTTGGCATTGGGATGCACCGATGGATATTTACGATGCCTCCTTTAGACAAGAATGCCAAGGTACAACAGGAGGGGATGCTCGATGGTACAAAGCATTTTATTCTTGTGCGACCTATTTTGATTTAAACGCAGCTTTAAACAGTCCGGGTAGTGCTCGATATAATGCTATAATTCGTGATATCGACTTAATAGCCGTTCAATTGAGACGCCTTCAAGATGCAGGCGTTCCCGTTTTATGGAGACCCTTACATGAAGCTTCCGGAAGATGGTTTTGGTGGGGAGCTCAAGGTCCTGGTCCTTGTAAACGTCTATGGTCTTTGATATACGACCGCTTAACTAATCATCACCAGTTGAACAACTTAATTTGGGTTTGGAATTGTTATGGAAACGAACATGGGAACCCTTATGATTGGTATCCGGGAGATAACATGGTAGACATTATTGCATACGATTATCCTAGAACAAGTTCATGGTCGGAGTATAACACCATTCACGGTAACCGAAATAAGCCATTTGCACTAGCTGAAGTGGGAGGTCTGCCTGATCCGAATAATTTTGCCGCCCAATCTTGGAGTTATTTTGTGACTTGGGGGGACTTTATTCAAAATAACAATTCTCTTGAGTATGTTCGTCGTGTCTATAACGATCCTAGAGTAATCAATTTAGAAGATCTTCCAGATTTAAAAACCTACTTAGGTGTTATTAAACCTGGTAATCTGGCTTACAATAGACCAGTAACAGTTTCGTCTACTGAGACCGGTAGCGTCAATGTTGGTGCACGTGCAGTTGATGGACGGAGCTCCACTCGTTGGTCTTCTGCTTATGCAGACCCTCAATGGATACAAGTTGACTTAGGTGCTACCTATCAAGTACAACGTGTATACCTCTCTTGGGAAGCAGCACATGCTCGGGCGTATCGCATAGAGACTTCTATTGATGGAACTCAATGGAATGCAGTGTATCAGACTACAACAGGAGATGGGGGAATAGATGATATAACTTCGTTAACCGGTTTAGGTAGATATGTTCGTATTACAGGAACACAACGCTCTACAACTTGGGGATACTCATTATTTGAAATCGAAGTATATGGTTCTCGAGTAAATACTCCCCCCTCAGCCAACGCCGGTACTGACATCAATGTTACAGATTCTGATCGTTCCGGTATGGAACAAGTTTCGTTGAATGGTTCTGCTAGTCGGGATACAGATGGAACTATTTCATCATACCAATGGACTATAAATAACCAAGTAATAGCCACAACAGCTCAGGCGAATGTAAACTTACCGGTAGGTAGTCACTCTATTACATTGACCGTTACAGATAATTCAGGGGCGACTGCATCGGATATTGTTTTGGTAACCATTACAGAAGGGGCTATAGTTCCTCCAACACCTCCGGCAGGTACAACAAACTTGGCTCTTAATCGACCAGTTACAGTTTCCTCCACAGAAGCAGGTTTCGGAAATGTTGCCGCTAGAGCGGTAGATGGTTCTACTACTACTCGTTGGTCTAGTATTTATGCCGATCCTCAATGGATTCAAGTGGATTTAGGTGCTCGTTATACTATTCAACGTGTTCAACTTCTTTGGGAAGCAGCCTTTGCTCGTGCGTATCGAATTGAAGTGTCGGACAATGGTTCAACTTGGACTACCGCTTTTCAAACGACAACAGGAGACGGTGCTACGGATAATATTACAGGATTAACAGCTACCGGACGATTTGTTCGAGTATTTGGCACACAACGTGCTACAACTTGGGGATATTCTTTATTCGAATTTCAAGTTTTTGGTCTAGCCTCAACAATGATCAGTCTTGAAGCAGAGTCCGCACTGTTAACCGGTGTTTCAACCGCTACTGCTGTTCCCGGATTTTCAGGTTCTGGCTACGTTCAAGGTTTAGATGCTTCGACTGATAATTTACGATGGAATGTAACGGTTCCTTCAGCGGGTAACTATAGATTACGTGTAATCTATCAAACACCTTGGGGTGCAAAAATCAATGATGTATACGTAAATAATCAATTGATTCAATCTATGGAGTTTCCTCCGGTGACAACATGGTCCGGGAATAGCATTCCTTCAATTGCCTTACAAAGTGGTCAAAATGTGATTGAAATCCGTTCGAATTGGGGTTGGTTCTTAGTGGATAGAATTGAATTGGAAGCACTGACTACTCCAACGCCAGTGACTCCAACAGCTGTATCCTCAAGCTTTACATTTACCGGTTTCCCCAATCCAGTTCTGGATGTATACTCTATTCAAGTTCAATCACAGGTGACGGTTGAAACTATTGTAAGTGTTTTACGAATGGATGGTACTACTGCCAGTTCACAATCGTTTCAAGGAAATGATGGAATACAAATAGATCTTTCCGGATTGCCGACTGGGTTGTACATTGTACAAGTAACAAGAGGTACGGAGCGCAGAACTGCACTCATACAAAAATTATAGAAACGGACTCGATGTCGTTAAGTTATTAGAAGAAACCAAATGGGTTGAAATGTATAAAAGGGTATGAATACTAAATACGACTCTTCTTTTAATGAATATCCAGTTAGATGTTAACTTAACGACATTTGTCTAGACAAAAAAAGGTATCGGTTTCTAAAAACGCATAAGTGTTAACTTATGCGTTTTTTTTATCAATGAAAGTGGAGAATTTTTCTTTACCAAATCTAAACAATCTTTTACTTACTTTTAAGTACATACTCGCTTGGTAATACACCAAAGTATGTCTTAAACGATCGACTAAAATATTTTGGGTCTGTGAAACCTACATCATACGCTACTTCAGCTATTGTTAATCCACTGGCAACAATCAATTGCGCCGCTTTTTTTAATCGTTGTGTTTTAATCAATTCTTGTGGTGTGACTTGTGCGATTTGAACTATTTTTTTTGACAAAGAACTACGGTGCATTCCTATTCGTTTGCTTAACTCTTCCACTCCAAAACCTTCATCGTGTAACTGATCATCAATAATTTGTAACACTTTTTGTAATAATTGTTGTTCAACAGAGTTTGATGCTAAGTCTTCTAAAATCTCTTTATTATCTAATAGAAAACGTTTACGCAAACGATCCATTCGGATCAACGTTTGTTGTATTTTTACCAGTAGGATATCAGCATGAATAGGTTTAATCAAATAATCATCAGCACCGGTTTGTAAGCCTTTAATGATGTCGAATTCGGATTTTTGAGATGTTAACAGGAGTATAGGAATATGGGATGTTTTATCTTGTTTTTTAATTTGAGAACTTAATTCTATACCATCCATTTCCGGCATCATAACGTCCGACAGAATGATATCGATATCTTGATTTTCTAAAATATCTAACGCTTCTAATCCATTGGTTGCAGTCAATACTGTATAATATGGATCTAAGGCTTTATAAATACTAGCCAGCACTTCAGGTGTATCGTCTACTAATAATAGTTTTTTACCTTTAGATGTATTCATTGAATTTACAATAGTGACATCATGACTGAGTACAGGTTCTGAGTGCTGTTGATCCGATGCAATCTTTTCTACCTTTTCTAAAGGTAAGGCTTCTCCTTTGAAAGCTTTCCCTGGTAAACGTAATGATATAGTAGTACCTTTATCCGGAAGGGAATCTATTGTCCACTTTGCGTTTATTTTTTGTATTAATTCTTTACACAACCATAGGCCTAATCCGGTTCCTTGTTCGCCTGAAGTGCCACGAGTGGAATGAAGCATTTCATTTTCAACCAATAGACGATGTATATACGATTCCGGCATTCCTATTCCATTGTCTTGGATAACAATTTCTAAAGCATCATGCGCATCAATATTTATTTGAATCAAAATCGGAGTTGAAGGTGGCGAAAATTTTATCGCGTTGCTCACTAGATTACGTAAAATAGTTTTTAGCAACTCCGGATCTGTAGATACATACCAATTGGTCTCAGAGGGTAATAGGAGTGTACTCTTTTTTTCTTGAATAGTTTGTTCTAAAGGCTTTACAACTGCTCGTATGCACTCTGCTACATTACAGTCTCTAGGATGAAAACGAATATTATCCGTTTGTGTACGTGCCCAGTCTAATAAATTGTCGAGTAGTTCGAAAGCGTGTAGGGATGACTTGTAAATCGTTTCAGAAACTTTAATTTTTTCTTCTTCTTTAAGATTATATCTTTTTTCTGTTAACATTCGTGCTAAGCCCAAAATAGAACTGAATGGACTTCTTAAATCATGTGCTATAATAGAAAAGAGTTTATCCTTCGTCTGATTGGCAATAGACAAAGCTTCTTTTTGCTCATCCAGTAGTTTATTTTGTTGATTTAATTTTTCAGTACGTTCATTTATCCGTTCTTCTAATAACCGATTTTGGGCAATAATATTTTTGGTTTTCCATTGGTAATAGTAGTACAATCCCAATAGGGAAAGTAATACTAAACCAAATCTAAACCACCATGTTTCCCAGAAGGGGGGAAGTATTGTTACATCAATCGATTTAATTGGTCCCTTGTGTATAGCGGAACTTTTACTGACCATTCGAACCTGCATGGTATAGGAACCCGCAGGTAAACTTGGATATTGAATGACCGGTAAAGTAGATAATCTCCATTCTTTATCAATACCTACTAATTGATATTCTAAGGTATAATCGGCTAAACTTTGTTGGTAATGTGGAAATGAAAAGTGAAAGGTAATATGATTCTGGTCGTAGGCTAAAGCAATGGATGTTAACTGATCTATTGACTGATGTAAATCTAACACTTCTGTTATACTAGTATTGAAAATATCAATTTTATGTACTAAAGGATGTTCGCTTAATATTAATTGGGGTAGTTGTGTACTGTTAAACACAAACAGCCCTTTACTACTGCCTACATAAACATTTTTATTTACATCAACATGAATCGAATTGACGATACATTCTTCAGTAGGTAAACCGGAGTTTTGAGAATAGTAAAACGTTTGACGTTTTTTTATATCGTATACAATAATTCCTTTTCGTGTAGTGATGATGAGTTTACCCGGAGCAACTTCTTTTATGGCAGTGATAGTCCCCTTGTTTAAAATACTTTCAAATGGTAATTGTTTTAAAGTCGTTTTCGATGCATCCAGATAGTAAAGACCTTTTACTGTTCCCATCCATAATGTACCAAAGGCGTCTTCACATAGGGAGTGAATATCAATTCCTATTCGAGTACAAGGCAATGTGATAAAGTTTTGAGATTTTTTATCAAAGTAAGATACACCATTATTTCCCGCAGCCCATACTGTACCATTTTTGTCTATCATGACGTCATACGTCCATAAACTGGCAACTTCAGGATAATTGGTGAACGTTTCCGTTGTAGGGTTAAATCGAGAGATTCCATGTCCATGTACCACTAACCATAAATTTCCTTCGGCATCTTCTTGGATCTTGCGAATATCATTTCGCTGTAATCCGTTTATTTTATTAGACGATGCTGTGTAATTTTTAAAGGAGGAATTAGTGGGATTATATAAACTTAAGCCACCTCTGAAGGAACCAACCCAAATATTTTTTTTGGAGTCCTCAAAAATAGAAAGGATGGCATTATCACTAATACTATTCGGTTGATGGTCTTGGTGTTTGAAAATATGTTGTAGTTTGCCAATCTTATCCTGTACTACTAATCCTCCACCATCCGTTCCAATCCATAGTTGTTGCTTACTATCCTTTAATACAGCAGATACTATACTATTATTAACAATAGTAGGAATAGAAATGAATTCAAAACTATTCAATAGATCGTTGGTTACTACTAATCCATTCTTCTCTAAAGAAAACCAAGTATTCGACTCCTTGTCTATAAATACTCCGGTTACTTTTAATGTAGAAAGTTTTGGTAATAACGATGGACCTAACGTATTTTTTAATTCTAAACTTTTTTTATTGATTTGATATACACCGCCTTCATCTAAACATACATACAGATGAGGAGATTTTGGGGGATTAAAAAAGTAATTTACAATAGAAGAGGGGTTTTGGGTAGCGCGTTTTGTATCAATGATATCTATCGTTTTCGATTCAACATGTATGCGAAAGATGTTACCATCATATTTTCCTATCCATATGTGCCCTAAAGGGTCAAAGGTATAGGCAATGGTGAAATTATCGGCTTTATTAGAATTCGATGTGTATTGAAGTTGTAGGACGAGTTGATTCGATTGATTTAAGGTATATATATTATTGTAACCAATTATCCAGAGTTTTTTATTTCCATAAACAATATTGGCCATATCAATCGATTCATTGGAAGCTATGATTTCTTTCGTTTCCCCTTTTACCCATTGATAAATACCATGGTTGGTACTGATCCAAATGGTTTTCTTTTCATCTTCTGTAATACCCGTTATAAAATGTGTCGGAAAATTAGGTAATGTACAGGTCTGCCATGTACCGGATACTTGATCAAAAAAAACTAAACCGGTATTGGTTCCTACCCAAATGCGACGTTGGCTATCGATGAAAAATTTCCATATTATTCCGTTGACGATAGAATGTAAGGTTGAATCTTCAAAGTTGAATTTTTCGAATGACCAACCGTTGTAAGTGAAGATACCTTCATTTGTTCCAAACCACAAATACCCTCTATCATCTTGCGTAATGGCCCTAACCTTGTCTCCATAAAAGCCATTCGAAGAACTATAATATCTAAAATTAGAGATCCGTTCTACCTGTTGTGCGGTTGCCGAAATGGAAATAATGAATAAAAGAATGAACCAACGGAAATAGGTCATGCGTCAGACAAAAGAAATTGTATCTAACAATATACGAAAAAAGCACAGAGGGAGTTCTGTGCTTTTTTGATTTATAGATGAGATTCAATCCAACGTCGACCATTAACAAACGCCTCTAACCAAGGAGTACAGTCGTCATTGGCTTTTTCTGCGGGGTAATATGCATTTTGCCAAGGGAAGATAGCTCGTTCTAAGTGTGGCATCATCGCTAAGTGGCGACCATCTTTTGAAACAATACCGGCAGTGTTGAACGGAGAGCCATTAGGATTAGCCGGATAGGAGCTATGGGAATATTGTAATGCTATATGGTATTGATTTTGTTCATACGGAAGATGAAATTTCCCTTCACCATGCGCCACCCAAATACCTAAAGTAGAACCGGCCAATGAGGATAACAATATCGAGGGTGTTTCCGTAGGAACCGTTACATTTAAATAAATCGATTCAAATTTTCCAGATGCATTATGATGCATTTTAGGTTTATCGGCATGCTCCGGATATACCAAGCCTAATTCCACCATCAACTGGCAACCGTTACACACGCCTAAAGATAAGGTGTTAGGACGTGCATAGAATTTTTCTAATGCAGTTTTTGCTTTTTCATTATACAAAAACGCGCCGGCCCATCCTTTAGCGGAGCCTAATACATCAGAGTTTGAAAATCCACCAACAAAAACAATCATTTGTACATCACTTAAATCCTCTCTTCCGGAGATTAAATCCGTCATGTGTACATCCTTTACTTCGAAACCGGCAAGCCATAAAGAATATGCCATTTCACGATCGCCGTTTACACCTTTCTCTCGAATGATAGCTGCCTTCGCTACACTGATAGAGGTGCGATCCGGAGAGATGCCATACTGTTTGAAGGATCCTTCAAAGTGTGAAGGAAATTGGAATCTTAATGCATGACGCTCTATGTTGAGGAAGCGCTCTTCAGCTAATGTTGGTGCGGTTTGATGAAGATCTAATAAATAAGACGTTTTATACCATACTTTTCGTAACGTAGGTATATCTAGAGTTTCCTGTTGATTGCCTAAAGAAAGGTGAAGGGTTTTATCCAACGTAACCGTTCCTAAAAGCGCTGCGCCAATTCCGGCTTGCGACAAACGCTCTTGCACTTTTTCTATTTCTTTAACTTGAATAATTAAAGCCGGATTTTCTGCAAATAAACAGCGTACCCAGTCGGCATCTCCTAATCCATCGAGGTTGATTTGCATACCAACTGCCAGTTCAGAAAAACACATTTCCAACAAAGTAGTAATTAATCCACCTGTTGAAACATCGTGCCCGGCCAAAATACTATTGTCTAACAGAAGTTGTTGAATACCATTGAATACTTCTGCTACGTAAGCTGAATCATGAATATCCGGGCAATCGTTTCCAATCGTATGGGTGATTTGACTTAATGCAGAGCCTCCTAAGGATAAAGGACCGGAAGTTAAATCAATGTATAATAATCCGCTGCCTTCTATCGGTTGAAGGGAAGGACGTACTTGTTTACGTATATTTGTTACTTCGCCGGAGGCAGAAATGATAACGGTTCCGGGAGCATATACAACACCATCTGAATATTTTTGCGTCATTGACAGCGAATCTTTTCCGGTTGGAATATTTATACCCAACTCTACTGCAAAATCGCTGACAGCTTCCACTGCTTGATATAAGCGTGCGTCTTCGCCCGGGTTTTTACAAGGCCACATCCAATTGGCACTTAAGGATACACCTTCTATTCCTTGATCAATTGGTGCGAAAACGATATTCGCCAGAGCTTCTGTAATGGCTATTCGTGAGCCGGCCGCAGCGTTAATCAAGGCAATAGAAGGAGCATGCCCAATAGCTGTTGCCACACCTACAACACCTCTGTAATCTAAGGTCATAGTACCAAAATTGCTTAAAGGCAATTGTAAAGGCCCTACTGTTTGTTGTTGTGCTACTTTGCCTGTTACCGAACGGTCTACTTTATTGGTCAACCAATCTTTACACGCAACGGATTCCAGTTGTAATACTTGTTCCAAATAGGTTTTCCATAAAGAAGCCGTATACTGTACCGGAGCATACGTACTAGGGGATGTAGAATCTTTAATGATTAATTTAGGAGGGTTTCCAAAAAAATCATCTAACGCTAAATCTATAGGTTTAGCACCACTAGAGGAGGACTCAAAAGTAAACTGATGATCGCCGTTGATATCACCAACAACATACATAGGGGCACGTTCTCTGGCTGCAATACGTTCTAAGGTAGCGATGTCTTTTTCTTGAATTACTAGTCCCATTCGTTCTTGCGATTCATTACCTATAATTTCCTTGGCTGATAAAGTAGGATCGCCTACAGGTAACTTATCTAAATCAATTTTTCCACCACTAGCCTCTACTAATTCAGACAAACAATTTAAATGCCCGCCTGCCCCATGGTCATGAATGGATACGATTGGATTTTCACCACTTTCCATTAATGCACGAATGGCATTGAACACTCGTTTTTGCATCTCAGGATTGGAACGCTGAATGGCATTTAATTCAATAGCGCTGTGTAATTCACCGGTATCTAAAGAGGATACGGCGCTTCCGCCCATTCCTATTCGGTAGTTTTCGCCTCCCATGACCACAATCTTATCACCGGGTTTTGGAAGGTTTTTCTTAGCGTCTTTTAAAACACCGTAACCTACACCACCGGCCAACATGATCACTTTGTCAAATCCGTATCGCTTATTATTTTCTTGATGTTCGAAGGTGTAAACAGACCCGTTAATTAATGGCTGCCCAAATTTATTCCCAAAATCAGAAGCACCGTTGGATGCTTTGATCAAAATATCTTTAGGTGTCTGATATAACCACTTGCGTTCCGGCATAGTAGATTCCCAGGCTCTATTTTTTTCTAATCGAGAGTAGGAGGTCATGTATACTGCCGTACCAGCTAGAGGAGCACTGCCGATACCCCCAGCTATTCGGTCTCGAATTTCACCACCTGATCCAGTAGCTGCGCCATTAAAGGGTTCTACAGTGGTTGGGAAGTTATGCGTTTCGGCTTTTAGAGATAAAACGGCTTCTACATTTTTTCGAGAAAACCAATCCGCTTTATCTTGATGTAAAGGCGCAAATTGTTCTATTATAGGTCCTTTAGTAAAGGAAACATTATCCTTGTAGGCAGAAACGATTTTATTAGGGTTTTCTTCCGATGTACGCTTTATTAACTTAAATAAGGATGAAGGTTTTTCTTCACCGTCTATAACAAAGCGACCGTTAAATATTTTATGGCGACAATGTTCCGAATTGACCTGGGAAAAACCAAATACTTCGGAATCGGTTAGCGGACGACCAATTTTTTCGGCAACGGAGTGTAAATATTGAATTTCTTCTGCGCTTAGGGCTAAGCCCTCCGATTGATTATAGGCAGCAATGTCTTGGATGTACTGAATTGGATTCGGTGCGTGTTGTATCGTAAAGATGTCTTGGTTGATTCCATTGTAAATCACTTCTAACATACTATCGTGCTCCGTGTCCGGTCCGGAAACAGCATGAAACGGTTCAATTCGTTGTATGCCGGAAATACCCATATTTTGAGTAATTTCTACTGCATTAGTAGACCAAGGTGTTATCATTTCTTTTCTAGGCCCCTTAAAAAATCCGGATAATTTAAGGTCCGATATTATTTTTCCTTCGAACAACCATTCCAATTTTGGTCTTTCGTTTTCAGTAAGTGGGGTGGAAGATTGGATAACATAAATAGTGTTACCCTTACTTTGTGCGAAAATTATCATGAATTAGGCCTTTTCTATCAAACCACAAAGATAGAAAGTAGAGAGGAGAAATAGACTATTTTTTTATAGGCGAATGCAGGAAGTTAACAACATAATAGGGTGGGTGCTTCTATAATAAAAAAATTCTTCAGTTTTAAGTATTGAATCACGTTTCACCATGAGGGCAGCTTTACAAAAGACTAATCCATAGAAAATCAGCTTAATAGTCATTTAACGATGATAGGGGTTTTACACCTAACGACTAAAACCACCCTAATTTGTCACCGGAATCTCACCATTTAAACAGTATAGTATAGTACTTTTGGTATATAAAATTTAACTATTCAAATGAAAAAATCGTTTTAGTACTAATTTAACGTAGAAATATTATGAAAACAATCGTATCCAATCTAAAAAATGTATTTCGTAAAGTGTCTATTGTCTTTAGTATAGCACTTGGATTTCTATGGTCTATTTCCTCTGTTTCCGCTCAGAATAGAGTGACTTTACCAAATGGTCAACAAGTTTTTTTAAGCGGGATGAATATTGCCTGGCAGGATTATGCTAATGATGTTGCTGATACTCCTATAAATGCGCAACAATGGGCTACCATTTTGGATAATATTCGAAATGCAGGCGGAAATTCAATTCGTTGGTGGTTGTACACGAATGCTTCTAGGGCCCCTAGATTTACCAATGGATTGGTTTCTGGTTTAGGAACACATTCTGTTCAAAATATTAGAACAGTTTTAGATTTAGCTCAAGAACGTAATATGTTAGTAATCTTGTGCTTGTTTTCATTCGACTTACTTCAAACCAACCAATATTTGGTTAACGGTCCTAATAATATGAGGATGTTAACCACAGATGAAGGTCAAGCTGCCTGTATTAATAATTGTATTGTTCCTACTGTATCTCAAATTGGCATGCATCCGGCTATTGCCTGTTGGGAGATTTTTAATGAGCCAGAGGGCATGCTTCAAAATGGAGGTTGGACAACTTTACGCTTACAGTCCCCTTATTGGTATCAACGTTTTATTAATCGCGCAACCGGAGCCATACATAGAGCAGTTCCCGGCATATTAGTATCCAGTGGTGCAAAACATTTTCATGCAATGTCAAATGTGAATGGTTGGACAAATACGTATTCAGACCAAGCACTTATAGCAGCAGGTGGTGATAGAGATGGTACTCTAGATTTTTACATGAAGCATTATTATGACAATGAAGGCCCTCCGGGTACACAACATTCGCCTTTTCATCATAACCCTTCTCATTGGGGATTAGATAAACCTATTGTGGTAGCAGAATTTGGCGCCAGAGGATATAATGGAAATTTTACAATGAGTGGAGAAGAATGTTTTAGACAAATTTATAATCGAGGCTATGCGGGTGCTTTAAGTTGGACCTATACTAACCATGATGGATTTGGAGGTTTAGCTGAATCCACTCCCGGTATGCGTTGGATTGCTACTAACCACCCTTCAGCATTAGTTTACGATGCTCAACCAGAACCTAATTTTGGAACGAATCGCGCACTTAATAGAACAGTAACTGTTTCTTCCACGGAAGCGGCACCAACAACGAACATCGCACGAAATGTAGTAGATGGTAGTAGAACTTCCCGTTGGTCTAGTGCTTACGCAGATAATCAATGGTTGGTGATAGATTTAGGTTCCGCTTTTACATTATCTAATATGGTAATTCGTTGGGAAGCTGCATTTGCTCGAAATTATTCGATACAAGTTTCCGGAGATAATCAAAACTGGACTACTATAAGAACGGTAACGAATGGGGATGGTGGAAGAGATATCTTAACTAATCTATCTGGAGCAGGAAGGTATGTGCGACTTCAACTTACAACACGTGCAACGGTTTGGGGATTCTCCGCTTATGAAATTGAAGTTTTTGGAGAAGTTCAATCCTGTACTGCATCCATTACCAATAGTGGAAATACTAATCTTTGTGCAGGGGGCGCAACAACTTTAACCGCTTCATCCGCCGCCTCCTATGTATGGCGTAATGGCGCGTCATCCGTTGGTACTACTCCTTCAATTACGGCTTCTGATGCAGGATCCTACACGGTTCAAATTACAACAACTTCAGGTTGTGTTGCAACATCTACTCCAGTTGTATTAACAGTTCAAGCTTTACCAACCGTTTCCATTACTCCTAACATTCCTCCTGTCATTGTACAAGGACAAAATATTTCTTTAACAGCTGTTACGAATGCTCCGTCACCAACTTTTGCGTGGTTTAGAAATAATACCATAATGGGTTCTACTTCGAGTGCTTTATCGATCAATCAATCCGGATCCTACCAAGTTAGAGTTACTTCAGGTCCATGTGAGGTAACATCCACAGCCGTTACGGTGCGGGACGGTGTTCTGCCAACTGTTTCTTTAACTTCTCCTATGAATAATACAACGTACCAACCTACGTCTACGATTTGGGTAGAGGCGACGGCGAATGACACAGATGGTTCTATAGCGAGAGTAGAAGTTTACCAAGACAATATTAAAATAGCCGATCTTTTAAATAGCCCTTACCAGTTGAATGTAGGTACTCTCTCTTTAGGCACGTATGCTTTTCATGTAGTCGCAGTAGATAATGATGGTCTTCGGACTACCTCTTCTACTTCTACTATTCAAGTATTGCCTACGACTACGTCTACACAACTCTTTACTCAAGTTGGTTTGAAAGCATATCCCAATCCATTTACATCTAATTTCTTATTAGACGTACCGTCACCTTGTGTATATACCATTTGGGATACACAAGGAGTAGAGGTAGCCAAAGGTATAGCAGCTTCTTCTGTTGAAATAGGTTCTACACTTATATCCGGACTATACGTAGTACAAGTTGAGTTAAATGGTCAATTCTATCGAACAACCATAACTAAACAATAAAAGGGTATGTTTAAAACATTCATATCTTTCCTAGTTTTAATTTGTAGTTATACCTTGTCGGCACAAATCCGACAAGGTGTAGCTACTTATTTTGATGGCATTGCTACACCTTATGGTGGTTGTGGTGTTCCGGAAGACCGATTGGAAACTCCTTATTATGTGGCGTTAGATGTATACCATTCACCCGGAAATGGAACGATGTGGCCTAGACCTTTAACCGGAGCTAATGTAGCTTTTATGGGTGAGTTTCAAAATGGATTAAATTGTGGAAGATGGATTCGGGTTACAATTGAAGAAAATTGTATCGGGGGTATAAATGATGGCGCATTAGGACAACCTTTTTGTAGAAATGGTGGAACTTGGCAAGATGATATCTATTCCGGAGCTACTATGAATGTATTAGTTACAGATGCTTGTGGAGATAATAATGCTTGGTGTAGAGATGCACGGTATCACTTAGATATCCGTAGGTCCGCACTTGCTCAGTTTACGATGACCAACGGAGCGCCTTCAACCAACTTAGTACCTATAAATTGGAACAATAGACAAATAAGTTGGCAATATATTCCGGCACCTAATTATCAAGGTGATGTACAAATTTATATGCTTCAAGCCAGTCAATATTATTGGCCGGCAATAACCATAACAAATTTGCCCAATGGTATTCACGGTGTCCAACAATGGATCAATGGTCAGTGGGTGAATCTAAGAATGAATAGTGACATGGGGCAATCCTATATTTTAGAGATTACGAACCAACCGTATACGATTCGTATAATAGATGCATCAGATGATTTTGTTCAGGGTGGAAGAGAATATACGTTTACTAATCCTTGCCCGGTACAACCTTGTCAACCGGTTACTACCCCGGTGACATATACTACCCGTGACCCAATTCCTTTACCCGTGGAGTTTATTCAATTGAAACAACAAAGTATAGATAAAACATCTTACTTAAACTGGAGCGTAAATTACAGTGAAGAGGGGAGGTTCATAATACAAGGTTTAGAGGCAAATGGAAGTTGGATCAATCTCCTACCTGTATATGCAAGATCCAATGCACGCCAACAATATCAAATCCCACAGCCGGAAGGGTACACGATTTTTCGTATTCAATTTATTCCGGATTCAGGGGTAGATGTTTTTAGTAATCCTGTAGCAGTCTATGCCCCTGATCTCGAAGCCCAAATGGTATCCGTAGGTGAAAATGAAATGAAGGTTATTGGATCGTTTCCGGAGGAATTACCTATACAACTTTATGTCTATGATGTGAGTGGTAAAATACTATTTCATTCAATTGAAAAAATGAATACGCCCTTTTCATTCCCATTATCTAATACATTTTTCTTATATAAAATTGTTTCGGATGTAGGAGTTGTTTCCGGTAAGGCTTGGTAAAGGTTGTGTCTCTCGGTTTATTTGTTTTTATTTTCTAAATGCAAATACTCTAAATAATAAGTCCAAAAACTCCCTTCTTCCATTGCTACCACATCAATATCTTTTAATTGTTTGTTCAAATATTCCCAATCTTGCGGTGTGAAGGCTAGTCCATCACTATCCGGGTCCCCAAAACGTTGTACAAATTGATCGTACAGATACATAAAAATGGATAGTTTATCCAAGGAGCTATTGATCAAGACAGAGGAAAAATCTTCATCTACTTTTAAATACGATATTTGATAGTGATGCATGACTTCGATTACAATAGGATCGCCTTCTTCATTTTCACCTATCACCAAATGATCGGAAATATCCGGACGGTCTACATCATATAAATCATCTGCACTCACAAATGCAGGAAAGGTACTTAAGTTAAATTTTAAATAAGGAGCAGATTCTTGAGGAAGTCCGACAGAGCCTAAAAACTCTACAATATCAACAGGAAGCGGTAGAGCATGCGCATATTGCAGGGGCATTTTTTCCATTTCAATACCTTGTTCTTTCCAATAATTCAAATAATGCTCAACGTTCATATTGTACTTTTAATATGTTTAGGATGACACAAAGATACATATTTTTTTAAGCGCATCACTTTTGTTTCCTTCAACTTGTATCTTTTGATACTTTCTTCGTTATGATGAAAACGATAGGAAACACGCTTATGAAAACACTTCATCATTGGCTTTATGGAAATATAGTATTTCTATTGCCTTTCTTATTATGTGCGGAAACACCGCCAAATCCAACACCGACCATTCGTACTGCGGATATCATGTATAAAAAGACGGTGTGGCGTGCGGTGGATTTGAGAGAAAAACAAAATTTACCTTTGTTTTCGGTTAACAATGATTTACCCTCCTTGTTACTTCAGGCTGCCCAACAAGGTTCTGTTACCTTGTACGCCAACGACTCGTTGACTCGTACGCTCTCTTGGTCGGATATAGAACCTTTACTGGTGGTTCCATCCACTCAGCAAACGGATACCGTGAATGCGTACATGGAATATGGAGCAGATTGGCGTAAACAAGTCCCACCTGTAGCGTATTTCAGTGGAAGGGATTTTTATCAGATGGAAATAAAAGAAGAATGGATTTTTGATAAAAATAGATCGCGCATGTATCAACAAATCAAATCCATTACGTTGTATCTTCCTGCAGATCATCCTGAAAATATAAAAGGTATTCAGCTTCCCATTGCAAGTTTTGATTTTGAACGATTAAAACAAACTGTGTTAAGCCCAACGAATCCTAAAGCATATTGGATGAATCCTCAAAACGAAGCCGCGCATTTGTCCTATGCGTCTGCCTTTGAATTGCGTTTGTTCAGTTCCTATATTGTTAAAGTTGGAAACGGAAAAAATCAATATTTGTATGAAGTATATGGTAGTGAATACAAAGGATTATTAGCCTCTCAATGGGCTGCCTTTGAACTGTTGGAATTCGAACACCACTTATGGGAACAATAAGAATCTCATTCCAATGAAAAGAAAAAGGGATAGTACGATGATGGTACTATCCCTTTCTATTATAAAACGATTCTCTATATTAAAAGACTTCAATAACGGTGTATAGACGGTCAAGAAACATAAATGTATCTCCTTTTTTCTTATCTGCTAATATTTGAAATAGGGGAGATAAGGTCGAAACAGTTAAGAAACCTTTATCGTCAACTTTTATTTCACCTAATCCAGTTGAAATAAAATAATTTTGGAAATTTGTAAATACTACAGAACCGAAGCGAACACGATCGTGCTCTTGTATCATGATTCGGTTTAATAAACCGATATTATTTAGACCTTCCTGCACTTGTCGGGCATACATATCCCGTGTGGCATGCATGTTTTCGCGGAAAGAATCAGAAAGTTCTTCTGTTACTTTTTCTTCATTCGCGCTCTTCATGGCATCTTCCATGGCTTTTTTTGCCATATTCACGTTGTTTTTTTGAATCTCTAAACAACGATTTAATAACTCTTTTTTTAATTTAATTCGTTCAGCACTACTGATATCTATCGGACTTATTTTCTTAGGTGCGGGACCTTCTAAGGTTAACTCATCTCCTGCGCTTCTTCCCGGATTACGTTTCGGTAAGGTTGATTTTTCACGTTGTACTTTCGGAGGTGGAGCTACAACTACTACATCATCATCGTCATCATCATCGTCCTTTTTTCTTCGACGACCAGGTTTACCGGCAGGTTTTGCTTTTGGAGGAACAGGAGTAGGTGTTTGGGCCGATGGAACAGTCTTAGGTGCCGGAACTATTTTTTCTTTTAGGGAGGCTGTAGGAGCTGTGGCAGCCTTTTTAGCTGCTGCCTTAACAACCGGTGCGGGAGTTTTCTTTTTAGGCTCTACACTTTTTTTACTAACGACTTTTTTGCTCGGCGTTTCTACTTTTTTGTTTGCGAGCGGTTTAGCAGTCGAACCTTTTTTAGCTGCAGGCGCTACCGTTTTAGAACCAGCTTTGGGAACAGCGACTTTGGCCGTAGCACTTTTTTTAGCTATAGGTTTGGATGTAGGGGCTGTTTTTTTAGTCGGCGCTGCTTTTTTGCTGGGAGCCGATTTTTTAGCCGGAGCTGTTTTTTTGGCACTTACGGGAGTAGCTTTTTTTGCCGGGCTTTTTTTAGACGGTGCAGTAACTTTTGCACTTTTTTTATCTTTAACAGTCTTTTTTGCCATCTTTAAAGAAAAAATTTTCTTGAATTAATGAACAACCGACCTCGGTTTTCGGATACTAAATTAAAACGTTCATTGTCAATTACAAAACATCCATCTAAATCCACATAGTCCGCTATCCCTGAAATCCATACTCCAGAGCGAATTCCTAAGGTGGTTTCTACCATGCAACCTACCATCGTTTTGAAGCCTAAGCGTTTGGCATTCAAAAGTATATGTGCCCCTTCGCGGTAGCTTCCGGCCTTCATTAACTTCATATTTATACCGTGGAAAAGTTTTTGAAATTCTTCTAATTGGGGATGGTGGGTAACCGACTCATCCGCAAAAACCGGCATGGGGCTAATAGGTTTTAAATATTTGTATTCCTCCTGATAATCAGATGGAAAGGGCTGTTCTATAAACTCAATTCGGTTCTTTTTGCAAAATTCCAAGTTTCGAAGTAAGTCGTCCGGATTGGTCCACGCTTCATTAGCATCGATGCGTAATGGTCCGGCATAATACTTAGCCGTCCATTTTATCATATCTTCCTGATTATCAGAGTTTGTCTTAATCTTTAGCGATTCAAATCGGGTTAAATCATGAGAGGTGATGAATTCTTGTATTTTTCCGGGGTCGAGGATAGGGATAGTGTAGGAAGTGGCGACCGCATGGGTATGTAAGTCGAGCCCCGTATATTGTTTAAAAAAAGTAGAATCTTTATCCATTCGGGCATGCACATAAGCAGATTCTATCCCAAAGCGAAGGGCATATGCCAAGTTCAATTCCTCCATCACTCGGTGCAGTTGGTCGGCATCATCCCACCAACGGTCATCGACGGCTTTTAAAAAATGTTCCCATTGGGCACTTAGCAGCTCGATTGTTTCTCCATACCGTACATTAGGGGCGGCTTCACCATAATACAGGTCATTTCCAATTTGTATACGAACAATCAGGTTATATTTAACGGTACTGCTATTACGAGAAATATTCCAAGAATAACGCAAAGGCAATTCTAAGATTTCAGCAGTCCAAACAGGTGTAGAAATAGATTTCATTACAACGTACGAATTTACCAATACTTTCGTTAAATCTCGTGTATTCTAAAGAAAGAATAGTACTTTTGGGGTTCTATATCCTTATGAAAATTCAATTCCTGTTGTTTGGTTTTTTGATGACTACCGTCCTTTGGGCGCAGGATATTCAATTTTCTCAGTACTATAACCATCCAATGTATGCCAATCCCGGATTTAGCGGTAGCGGTGATAATTCTAGAGTAGGAATGAATTACCGTTCGCAATGGATTGCTATAGACCGACCTTATACAACGTATGGGATTTGGGCCGATCATTATATAGCTCCGGCTAAAAGTGGTGTTGGATTTTCATTGTTGCGCGACGGACAAGGCGATACACGTGTCCGCTCAACAGAAATCATGGCGAGTTATTCGTATGTCATTGATTTAGGCAATCGATGGGTGGTACGTCCCGGGTTAACGGTAGGCACAGGGATGCGAGATATTGATTATTTCAGAGGTGTATTCGGCGATCAGTTAAACAACGATGGTTCCGTTACCGGGGGATCTATCGATCCTATACTACAATATCAAAAGACCCGTTGGTATCCCGACATAGGCGCCGGAGCCATTGTCTATCATCCGCAGTTCTGGGGAGGTATTTCCTTTGCACATCTCAATACACCCAACCAATCCATGACCCCTGGAATTGTGTCTGAATTACCCATGAAGTTGACTGTCCAAGCCGGTTACACTATCGATTTAAGTGGTAGCACGTATGGAAAAGGAGGGAAAGAAATCAGTATTACACCAACGTTTTTATACAAACAACAAGGCGTCTTTCATCAATTAGATGTTGGGGTCTATTATACGTATGAACCGATTATGTTTGGTTTGTGGTACCGAGGTATTCCCGGCGCATCGAATACAAAGAATTTACCGTTTAGCGAATCGTTGATTCCTATGGTAGCCTATTATTGGAATGGATGGACCTTTTCCTATAGTTATGATATTACCTTGTCACGATTGACCCAACGTAATAGTGGAGGGGCGCACGAACTTAGTTTAATTTATGAATTCAAACTACCGTATAAAAAAAGTGCTCCGGTTCAAAAATACATTCCATGTCCAAAATTTCACCGAAGGTACCAGTAAGAGGGAGGTTAAACGTTTTTAATTAAAAGTGGACAAACCTTAAACCGTCTACGTTTTTTTATTTTAGAAGTACTTTAGCGTTCTGTAACAACGGACTTTCCCATACTTTTTTTTCTTTAAGTTCTTTAATAGTCCCTTTCCATTCTGCTAAGACGTCATCTTGATTAAAGGGGCCGTTATCATAATCCAAAATTCGAAGTGTCAATTCATCAGATGCACCTATTCGAAATGAAGAAGACCGCGAGGCTTCCGTTAATGAAAGGGTATTTTTAATCGTAGGGGAAAAGAATACTAATTCATTACCACACCATACTTGCCAGTATATATCCGGTAGTCCCGTTCCGCCCATAGCAATATCATAAGACCCGGCTGGTTTTTTTTGAGTATTAACTTCTACGGATTGAACCTCAACCGTAACGGTTTCGATAGTTGGCAAAACTACCGTACATTCAATGGTTTGCAACGCCGCCGCATCAGTAGAGGGAAGTGCACATAACTTAGATTGAGTCCTATTCCGATCGCTGGTAAAAGCTATGGGATATAAACCTACAGAAAGAGTGACGGTTGACGTCTTACCACTCATCGGATATAACTTACGATAGGGTAAATGAAAATGAAGCGTCATTTGTTTCGCCTGTTGAATCAGGTGAGGAGTTGAAGGGTAGAAGGTGTTTGTTTCAAATTGAGGATATTCTATAGATCGATAATTAAATCCGGAGTCGCCCAGTACCGCAGCATCTGCCCAAAAAGCATGGTATGCGGCAGGCAGTTGCTCAAAAGCGGTTGAAGTGAGTGCAACTTCAGCCGTAATATAAATACCGGAATGTCCTTTATACATCGAATCTTTAAGATTGACAGTATTCCATTGAATACCTTGATATGGGACATCCTGACGAAGCAGCGTGAACGGGATATTCGAATGAGTACCGACTACGGAGGTAGTCGAGGTTTCGAGTGGCAAAGAAGGGGAGTTGCACTGAAAACATATACTTAAGAAAAGAATTCCAATGGATAAGTATACAATACGAATAAACGTCATGATGTTAGGGTGAAAGTCAATGTTATGACCATACGTAAAGGGGTGATTTTAGTTAGATTTAGCGTGAATGCTAAAAATAATAGTAAATAATTGCTAATAAATTTGGCAATACAAAAATATTCCTCTATGTTTGCTAAGTAATTTAACATATATGAGCACAAAGTTATTATATTTGATACGAAAAAGAGGAGCGGATAAAACGTCTGTACGAGTGACGATGGATTGTTCTTCTGAAAGTATGCGTTTGAAAGTAACGGAGTCATTTGAGACCGAAACCGGTAAAATCAGCGATGTACTGAAGCAATTATCTGCCTATTCCAGGTAAACTATCTTATTTATTCTATGAGTATTATCAGCGACAACATTAAATTCTTCCGAAAACAATTAGGTCTTACGCAAGAGCAATTGGCCAATAGGGTTTCTATTAAACGTTCCTTATTAGGGGCCTATGAAGAAGGAAGAGCTGAACCGGGCTTGGAAACGTTGATTTTGTTTGCCCGTCTTTTTAATGTCTCTGTTGATGTATTAATTTCTGAATCGATTACAGATTCAGGAAGTTTAAAACAGGTATTGAATAAAGATGTGGAAGGCAACAAACTGCGTGTGTTGTCTATAACGGTGGATGCCGAGGATCGGGAGCATATTCAATTGGTTCCTCAAAAGGCTGCAGCCGGCTACTTGAATGGATATTCAGATCCAGAGTACGTTGCCGATCTACCTAAGTTTTACCTTCCTATATTTGCGCAACAGGGATCCTATCGAGCCTTCGAAATCAAAGGAGACTCTATGTTACCTATGCCCTCCGGAAGTATCGTAATCGGGCAGTATGTAGACAATTGGAAAAGTATTAAAGATAATCAATTGTATGTAGTAGTTACGTCACATGAAGGTATCGTTTATAAGCGGGTATTAAACCATGTGGTGAAAAGTAATTCGCTTCATCTTATATCCGATAATACTGTATATGATCCCTATGATGTACCGGTAGACGATGTAATGGAAGTGTGGGAAGCGAAAGCGTATATCAGTACGGAATTTCCAAAACCTAAGTATTAAGTATTAAGTATTAAGTATTAAGTATTAAGTATTAAGTATTAAGTATTAAGTATTAAGTATTAAGTATTAAGTATTAAGTATTAAGTATTCACTTTTTTAATGTAAGATTAAAATGGGGATGGAGTTCATCAGTGCCTGGTTGAATAGATATCAGGAGTTGTATTGTATCGTTTGATATAATTTAAAGCAGTAAAAAATAGTATTGTTATTCATTCGGAGCGCTTTAGCTTTTGCCTTTAGGTTCTGCTACAGAAGTAGATGAGGAGATAAACTTGACGATTTCCTCATACATTTTTTGCTTATACTTTTGTGCTAAATGAGCCGTTGTGTCTTCCCATGAGTACCAATTGCCGTCGCCGGGGTCGGTATAAAACCCCGGTCTATTCGGTACCTTCTTGGTCCATTGACCATCTACAAATTCTTGTTTGAAATAGTTTTCTAAGAAATAACGGGTAGTTTTCCAATCTTTTGATTGATTTCCTTCATTCCCGGAAAGAAGCGTACAAGTGCGTTCTGCAAAGGATAAATTCAATTGGAAAACCTTGGCTACTGTATCAGTAGAGGATTGCAAGCTAAACCGGATCTGTAATGGATATTCAGCTCCCCCCGTTTCATATAACGCTTGTGTAAACTCATGTATAAAATATTCCCATTGAGCTATCGTTCCAGGCAATTGTGTTACTTCTATACCGTCTAGTTCAAGGATCACCTGATTCATGGAGAGGACATCTCCCTCTGTTCCTTTACTCGGCAAGCATAACATTTCTTGGAGAGCCAAAGCCCAATGGTGGTGTACAGTTCCCCTCCAAGATTCGTCGTCATTACCTGTAAATCCTTCTGCTTCAATATCTTCTTTGTACATTCCTTCCCGATCCGTATACGTTAAGGAGTACTTAACTTCTAATTGTTCTTGATGTTGTTTGACTTCAAATCGTTTTATATAGGAAAATGGGGCAGATAAATCGTTGAATTCATACGTAATAACGACTGCCGGAAGTGTTGCATTCATTTTTTCTTGATTTAATAACCTTTAAAAGTTATTTTCGTTTAGACAATTGTCATATTAATTAACGATCACAAAACTACACTTTCCAAACGAGTATTTTTAATTTTTATATGAATACCGTAACAGAAAAATTATTAGAACTGTTCGAGGAAGAAACAGGAATACGTATTGCTTCAGAGCATGTTAGCATCGAATTGGAAAACGATGATATAGTCCTATTTATTTGGGATGAGGAATGCATTCGTATAGAAGCAAAAGCATCGGATGATGTAGATTCAGAAGCTACAGCCGAACGATTATTAGCGGCTTTGTACGATGAATACTTCGACATTCGCGAACATTTAATCGAAATCAAATTGGATGCGCTTAGAGCTACGGCACTAGAACCGTTGCAGACAGCTGTTGTAGAAAAACTGCAATCGTCTACCATGACAGCGAAAGTGCTGGATGCGTTGGATTTTGATTTTATGGATGTGAGTGACGCCGATAAAGATTTTGGATCTCCTAAACTGGCGTTGCGTGTTACCGATTTTGAAAAATTTGAATGTTTTATACCCGTATCCGCTTCTGAGTACCCTCTTCAACTAGACTCCACGACTATCCTTAAAGAGATATATAAAAAAATATAAAGGACGTTTTAAGATTACAGCAGATTTGTGTTTGTCAATAAGTATACTCCCGCACAGCCTCGGTGTTTAGCGGCACAAAAAATTAATACATTTTTATTGAAAAATAATTGCTGCGTCTCCGTCAATTATTTGTGATACTAGCTTTCTACACTGTTGGTGCTCATCTACTTTTTCCAAAGTACAATAGCGGAAACGGTAGAGATAAAGTAAGGGTCTTCTCCATTGTTACCATTAGCACTACATTGCATTAAGCTTTTAGCCTTCAGCTTCACTCTCTACGGCAGAACAACGCGTGAGGGATAGGAGCGGAAATCCCGCCGCCTATTGAACAGCATACAACTCACTTAAGTATCTGCGGCGGATTGCAGCGTATTAGGTACTGTCTATAATAGCAAGGAATTTTGCAGGATTTTTTTAATTTTACATTACCCAAAGAGAACTCATGGCGATAGCCGATGAATGTTCATCTAGA
>JALONH010000029.1 GCA_025455005.1 Cytophagaceae bacterium | reverse complement strand
ACGAAACAAATTAATACATCGTGTATTTGCCTGTGTACGTGATAATAGAAAATATGAAAATTCTTATATAAATTCACTTGCATAACTGATAGAAATCAATGGCTAGAGAAAAGGAAATTAATAAAAAACCAACCAAACTCTTAATAATTTTTATGGATATAGATTACGCTTCATTTTTGAAATTTGGCAATAAAAATCATTTGGAAAAACTTTTGAATGAAGGTGTTATTTATTGCAAACCAATAGAATACTTTACTAAAATAGAAACTATAGATTTAAGAGGTGATAAACTAGAAGGTCTTGCTTATATTCAAAATATAAAAAATATAAAATTAAAATTAAACGAAAAAACTATTGCAAATGCTCCAACTGGCAAGCTAAACATGCGACACCCAAAAGACAAAGGTAATATATTTTGCCTATTTGGACTACCAACCAAAAAATTAAATTTAACTTTAAAAACTGTACAAAAACTTTCATTAAATCTAGAAGGAGTGCGTTTTGGAGATTATGCTTTATTAATATTTAACCCTAACGAATTCATTAGAAGAGTTGATGAAGCATTAAATAAAAGAGATTTAGCATACACCTTTTCTCCGGTTACGTATTATAATTATAAAATCTTTGAAGGCGAGTTAACTCCATTTTCAAAATCAGATATATATGCAGCTCAAAGTGAAGTAAGATTATGGATTCCCAATGAAAAGAATAATGATTTAATTATTCAAATTGGTAACATATCTGATATTAGTAGACTTTTATCCATTGACGAATTAGACAAATTAGAATACGAAGCTATTTAGTTTAATATTTATTATTACTTTTGCACTATATAAGCAATACAAAAAGAACAATTTATATATATTCCATTTATGAAGAACACTAACCGGGACGTAAACAAAAAAAAAGCACCGATCAACGACCGATGCTTTTTAAATTTTATTGGATGGTGGATGGTTGACACAACCACGAAAACATAACTTGAACTTCTTACACTGTCATCAACTCTTTCTCTTTCGCAGCCAACACTGCATCCAATTTATTGATGTAATCATTCGTAAATGCTTGTACCGACTCTTCTGCTTTCTTCACTGCATCTTCCGGCGCTCCGTCTTTCTGTAATTTTTTCAATGCATCATTCGTTTCTTGACGCACTTTACGTACCCGTACTTTCCCATTCTCCACTTCATTCTTTACTTGCTTCACTAAATCCTTTCGACGTTCTTCTGTTAAAGGAGGAATAACAATACGAATGTTCTCTCCATCGTTCTGAGGATTTAATCCTAAGTTCGCATCCCGAATGGCTTTCTCTATGGTTGAAATCATTTTTTTCTCCCAAGGTTTAACGGCCAATGAACGCGCCTCCGGTGCTGTAATACTAGCTACCTGTTGAATCGGAGTTGCCGCTCCATAATAATCGACCATAATGCCATCTAACATATTAGGCATTGCTTTACCTGCACGTATTTTGGTTAATTCCGCTTCAGAATGTTTTAATGCCTTCTCCATACTGTCTTTGGCATCGTCTAAATACATTTTAATCTCTTCCATGGTTGTATACTTACTAATAAGTGATTACATCGTTACTAGGGTCCCTACGTCTTGCCCTTCTAATACTTTAGAAAAATTTCCTTTTTTATTCATATCAAACACTATGATCGGCAACTTGTTCTCTTTACATAAAGTAAAGGCTGTCATATCCATAATATTTAATCCTTTTTCATACACTTCGTCTACTGCAATTTTCGCATAACGGGTTGCCGTTGGGTCTTTCTCCGGATCTGCCGTATACACACCGTCCACTCGTGTTCCTTTTAATACTACTTCTGCTTCAATTTCAATGGCACGTAAACTGGCCGCCGTATCGGTTGTGAAATAAGGATTACCGGTACCAGCTCCAAATATAATAGTTCTGTTTTTTTCTAAATGTCGAATGGCTCGTCTACGTATATAGGGCTCACATACTTGCTCTACTTTGATCCCACTCATCAAACGCGTGTCTACTCCTACATTCTCTAGAGCACTTTGTAAAGCCATGCTATTGATTAATGTAGCTAACATACCCATATAATCTCCTTGTACTCGATCGATTCCATTTGCTGCTGCCTCAATTCCTCGATAGATATTTCCGCCACCGATCACGATTGCTACCTCTACACCTTTATCAACTACTTGCTTAATTTCTTGTGCATAGTTGGTCAGTACTTCTGTATCAATGCCGTAGCCTTGATTACCCATTAGTGCCTCTCCGCTTAATTTCAATAGCACGCGTTTGTATTTCATGTTCTTTAGGATTAAAATCGTATGGGTTAAACCTGTCAAATATACCGACTTTGTCCTATATATCGAAACCAACTCTTAGAGACTTTTACACAAAATCCTTACGGTCTATTTTTTGTCGGCTGACATCTTTCAGCACTGCAAAAATGGCCTTATATTTAAGGACAAAACTCTATTTGAATTGAACGTTACGGCCTCCCTATACTTTCGTCTATTCTTTTGTTTGACTCTCTTTAACTTATTGAATTCCAATAGTTACGGACAAAGAAACGCTTTCCCTAAAAAAACCAAAACAATTTCTATTCCCAGTGGCAGGGATGTCTACCACCCGAGTCGCGATTTGGATTGGGACTTAATCCATACAACCTTACACCTTTCTTTTCGATGGGACAACCAAACAGTTATAGGTCGCGCAGAACTTACTGTTAAACCCCATGTGTATCGTACGGACTCTATCGTATTGGATGCTAAAGCGTTTTTAATCGACAGCATCCGAAGCTCCATCCCTATGGTAAAACCCTACCTATACGACGGCGAACACCTTACCCTTTACTTTACTAAAAAACTAAGCGCTACCGATACCGTTCGGTTGGACATCCGGTATATCGCACAACCGGATCAAGTACAAGCTTCTCGCCGAACAACCTATATCTACGGTAATAAGGGCTTATATTTTATTAACCCTTTGGGTAAAGACAGTTTGAAACCCAAACAAATTTGGACTCAAGGCGAAACGGAAGCGTCTTCTTGTTGGTTTCCCACCTTAGACAGTCCGAATCAAAAGACAACGCAAGAAATGTTTATCGATGCCGATTCCAACTATACCGTTTTATCCAACGGTGTATTGCAATCGGTCACCCTTATTGACTCTATTCGACGTTGGCATTGGAAAATGGACCAACCACACGCTCCGTATCTCTTCATGTTAGCGATAGGTGAATTCAGTAAGATTGACGATCAATGGAGGGACATCCCCTTAGCGTATTATGTAGAACCTGCCTATGCACCCTACGCCCAACAGGTCTTTGGTCACACGCCGGAGATGATGGAATTCTTCTCTACCTTATTAGATTATCCTTACCCTTGGAAAAAGTACAGTCAAATCACGGTTCGCGATTTTGTTTCCGGTGCTATGGAAAATACCACAGCCACCATTTTGATGGAAGATGTACAACTGGATGAGCGGGATCTATACGATGAAAATTGGGACGCCATCATCGCTCATGAATTATTTCACCACTGGTTTGGCGATTTAGTAACCTGCGAAAGTTGGGCTAATCTGGCTTTGAACGAATCTTTTGCTACTTATTCCGAATACCTCTGGTATGATTATAAGTTCGGAATGGAAAAAGCTATGGCACATTTAGATGAAATGCGTCAGGAATATTTTGATGAAAGCAAACACCACATCGACCCTATTATTCGCTACCATTACAACGACCGAGATGACATGTTTGATCGTCATACTTACAATAAAGGGGGACTAGTACTCCATCATTTACGCAGCATTTTAGGCGATACGGTATTCTTTAAAGCCATTAGTCAATACTTACACCAACATGCTTTCACCCAAGTTGAAATCGATGAACTCCGAATGGCTTTTGAAGATGTCAGTGGTAAAGACTTGCATTGGTTCTTTACCCAATGGTTTCTAAAACCCGGTCATCCTCAGTTACACGCCTCCCTGCAAGCCGGAATGAAAGGTGGGACTGAAATAAAAATACAACAAGTTCAAGACACGCTTTACTCCCCAATCTTTACATTCCCTATTGAAATTGCTTATAGAAGCAAAACCGATACAACATTACGGGTTGACATTTTTTGGGTTCAAAAAAACACGACTACTCTTACCCTTCCTGTCCCCTACTCGTCTATTCTCACAGTAATAGTAGATCCTTTCAAAAAACTACCGGCTGAAATCTTTTTTAAACAAAGCGACCAACAATGGCTACAGCAAGCGTTGTATGGGCCTAATCACCTAGTTCGAATAGAAGGATTGGAAAAATTCATTGCCCTTCATCCATCCGAGAGTACATTTTATGAATCGGATATAGCGCGTGATGTACTAGAGCAGTTCCTTCGACCGGGCGCCTATGCTGCAGAGAAACAACTGGCGATGCTGCAGTTTACACGGTATTACGTTCCGGGTTTTGACATACGGTACTTACCCTATTTTCATCAGATTGCGACAGAAGACCCGGACGGATTAACGCAAAGCATTGCTCTACGCATCGTAGCCCGGTACCAACCGGAAAAATACGTAACGTTTTGTAAGACTTATTTGTCGCATCCCTCCAACTATGTAGTAGCCGGCGCTCTTGAATGTTTACTCGAATGGAAAGACCCATACGTGGCAACAAAACTGGATTCGTTTAAAACAAGCACTAATGTATACATACTAATTGTCCTACTGGATCATATCATACGAGAAAAGAAATTAGGGGAATACCAATGGCTAGCTCAAAAAATCAAACATTCGGATGTTACACTTCAGTATAACCTCATTCTCTATTTGTATAAATATGTTATCTTTGATACGGCTAATCGAAAAAATGCCCTTGTCTTATTAGATGATTTAATTGCCACTACCGGACAAGATTTTATTCGAGAAGAAGCTCTTACTTGTAAAAAACACATACAAAAGTTAAAAAAGTGACGTATATGAAACACCTGAATGTTATTATCGGAGTGGCCTTGATGATTGGATTGCACGCCTGTTCCGGTACTTCACAAAACGAAGGTTTAATCGAAGACACATTATCTACATCGGCTGATGTTCCAATAGTAAATCCTTCCGACACCATCACAGTGGCGAACACAAAAGCGGTTGACTCTTTATTAAATAAGCCGGTTACTACACCGGCCAATAACCCGTTTGATTTAAGAGAGAAAGACCAATTACTAACCGTCAAGGCATTTGAAAAAGAGCCCTTGAAATCGAGAGCAAAAGCGATATTAGGCGATAAGTTTGATGCCTATGTAAAATACTTAACTACGTCTAAAGGTTTGAAAAAAGATTCTGATGGATTTTTGTATACCTCCGGTAAAGAAGCAAAAGGATCTACCAACGAAGCTTTCTTCCTTTACCAACATGAAAAAGATGTATTGTTTTTAGGATTCCGTCAAGGTTCCGAGCGCCTTATGTTACAAGATATGAAGTCGCGTATGTTCTTCCCTACTTCTGTAGAGGAATGGTCGGCACAACCTGTGGAATAACGACTGCAATCGGTTGCATTTATAAAAAAAGGAGCATTTGCTCCTTTTTTTATATCCTTAAATGATCGATAATATCACCGGCTATCATAGAGGCTTCGCTGCGCGCCGCCGCCGCCGCATCTCCCGCACGCGCGTGTTCGTATACCCCCATCATCGCCGCTTGAAGTGGTGTGTAGCCTTGAGCCAATAATCCAACGATAACACCCGTCAACACATCCCCACTACCGGCGGTACCCATTCCGGAATTTCCTCCAGTATTAAAGTATACGTTTCGAGTAGTATAATCCACTACACAGGTGTAGGCACCTTTCAGTACAACGATAACTTTATGTTGTACTGCCCAATCTATGGTTTTCGATAAACGGTCCCAATCGTCCCGAGCAGGCTCTCCTAACAATCGATCCATCTCTTTAGGGTGTGGAGTCAGTATCGTACCGGGATCCAACAAAGGCCACCAGTCGGGATGTAGGGATAAGATTTCTAAAGCAGAAGCGTCCAGTACTAAGGGGATTTCAATCGCATCTAATAATTGTTTCAAACAACGTTGCGTATTATCCGTTACGCCCACTCCCGGCCCAAACGCCACCGCATGGCTACCACTGAAATCACCTATCGCACTCCACTCCGAATTTGCATTATCCGATAGTACAATAACTTCCGGTACCGCTGAGGTCAAAATTGGTGCTACGTAGGCCGGCACTTGAGCGAAGGTGTAGCCTACCCCGGAGCGCATGCACGCACGGGTTGTCAGGAGGGCGGCGCCGGCATATGCTTGAGACCCGCACATAATATAGGCCTTACCAAATGTTCCTTTATGTCCAAAACGGGAACGGGGATGGCGAATGGATTGTATCAACTTGGGCGTAATAACGATTTCAGAAGAGCTCAAATCTGTACTGCTCATAGGAACCAAACCTATTGGAACTACCGTTACATCGCCTACGTATGCTGCATTACACGCCATCATCATCGATTTCTTAAGATATTCAATCGTTAATGTTCGAGTAGCCTGTAGGATGTATTTACTATCGGATGCTGTATCGGCATACAATCCGGAAGGCATATCGATACTGATAACCGTTGATCTTGATTGATTGATTTTACGGATAATATCTTGGTGTAACCCTTCAACCGGTCGATTTAAACCTGAACCAAAGATTGCATCGATAATTACAATACCGGAAGGTATTTCGGGCATCTCTTTTAAAAAATGAATTTCCGGAACCGGTAGCATCTGTTGTAATCGGATTAAATTCGCTTCCGTAGCCGGACTGAGTTGATAAGGTTTTACTAACCAAGGGAATACTGAATATCCTCTTTGTAATAATAAACGGGAAATCGCTAAACCATCTCCTCCATTGTTTCCGGATCCACAAAAAATCCAAACAGGAGTATCGATAGGTACATGTGCTACTAACTGATGCGTAAGCGCTACGGCAGCTTGCTCCATCAATTGTTCAGTACTCAGCCCATAGCGTTCCCGAGTTAGAGTATCGTGTTCTTTAATTTGATCAGATGAAAGAATATACATAAGACAACGGTGTTAAAAAGTAAGACGTACATGAAGTCCTGCCCAATCTTTGTGAATATAAGGATGTAAGGCTAAAGGGTTTTTAAAAGTATAGCGGTGGGTCCAATACGCAAGTTGCATCGTTGTTATCCCAATAGCGGCTCCTGCCGCTACGTCGCTGAACCAGTGTCGGTCGTTCCAAAGGGCCATAGCTCCTATACCGGAGGCAAACAGATAAGCCCCTATAGGATACCAGATACTATGTGAACCAAGTTCAAAAGCGATAAACGTAGCTCCAAGGAAAGCTTGTGCCGTATGACCGGAAGGGAACGATCGGGTATCACTACTATCCGGTCGGTATACATCCGTGGTATATTTTAACGTATACACCGTTGCCGCCATCATGATTTCTCCTTTTAGTAATATCCACGAGCGTTCTACCCAAGGGTGTTTTGCTTTAACCCCCATTATATCCAGTGCATATACAAACGGAATAGGAGCCCAACGTAAATAATCATCTGCTGAAGTATGAAAATGAGGTGTTGTTTCTTGAATGGAACTTCGAATCGCGGCATCCGATAAAAAACCGGAAGACCAATGCGTAAGGGCTGCAGTGCCTAATAAGGCTGCCGCCGGAAGGGTACGATGGGTATAATAGCCAAAAGTATGCTTTGCTCGATGTATACTGTCTTGCGCTATAGAGAAAAGACTCCATAAAATTAGCGTTATACATAGCAAATAGTTATTCATCATTCAATATCGTCTTATTAAGGAAGTTAAATCGAATAGACTTAAAAGTATACAGGAGTATGGATCTAAATAAAGCACTACTGATTAATCTACAACCGGTTGTTTTCTTTTACTAAACGTCATTTTTACATCAACGGAAAATAAACATCGTGCAGGAAAGGCGAATCGTGCTTATGAATTTGATGATCTAAACAAAACTTTAGGGCTTAAACAGCTTTACCTTAAACCATCCTTTAAAGCCGTAGGTCTTTACTAACCGACATTGCATTGGAAATTAGTAAAAAAACGACTTTGAACCAAATAGAGTGTGTCTTCAAGGAGTTATCGACAGGTTATCCTCTATGAATGTAGTAGCGAAGGCTTTTCTGTATTTTTGACCTTCTTTAAATCGGTCGTTCATGCGAATAGAACTAGCTCATATACATACTTTGTATACCCATTATGTAGGCAATGCGGCACAAGAGGAAGCGTTGCGTTTATCCAAATCCCCCATTCCTCTAGAATCGGAAGAACTACGCACGTTAATTCAACAATACTTTATTCATCCTTTCAAAGACAAAGCCTATTTTCAATGTACCCATCCCAATGATTTGTCTCTAAATGTTATTTATACATACGCTAAAGAAATTTTCCAACAACCTGCGGGTCTGTATTCTGCTTCTATTCAAATAGCCAAACATTTGTATGCACAATCCAATCATCCTAACATCAAAGGAGGTGAATTGTATATCGTTTATTTTGATGATGTCATAGTAGATGGAGAAACAACGGAAGCCATTGGGATTTTTAAATCCGAAAGTAAAGAAACGTATTTAAAAGTAACCCCTATGGGAGAAGGCTATGCCATATCAGGTGAACAAGGAATTGATATAAAAAAATTAGATAAAGGCTGTATACTTTTTAATCTTCAATCTGAAAGTGGATTTAAAGTGGGCATTGTAGATCAAACCAATAAACAACAAGAAGCTGTATACTGGCGAGAAGATTTTTTAAATGTTCGTCAATGTGCCGATAGTTATCAATTCACCGAAAACTATATGAATCTTTGCAAATCCTTTGTAACAGAAAGATTACCGGAAGTATACGATATGGACAAAACACAACAAATCGATTTGTTAAATAAATCGGTTCAGTATTTTAAAAAACAAGATACCTTCTCCATTCAAGCATTTACGGATACCGTTTTAGAACAAGAAGATATCCGAGATACGTTCAAAAACTACAAACAATCCTACCAAGAGCAACATGATATAGCTTTAGTAGACGAATTTGACATATCTATTCCTGCAGTAAAGAAAAAACAACAAGTATTTAAAAGTGTATTAAAACTGGATAAGAATTTTCACATTTACATCCACGGAAATCGGGAGTACATCGAAAGAGGGTACGATGAAACCCATGGAATGCATTATTATAAAATATTTTTTAAGGAAGAAAAATAAAAAATGTAATTTTAAAAAGGACTTTTAACACGCAACACTATGAAATACTCATTCTTTTTCTTGACCTTACTTGTATCGTTTTATTCGACAGCTCAGTCCTGTCAAGATAGTTATTACCCTATTTGGCAAGGAGCGAAGTGGAAAACAACTTCTTATAATGCCAAAGGAGTAGCTAACGGAATAGAGTCGTATGAAATAAAAAACTACACCTCTACCGCTACTAGTAGTACCGGCACTATCCATGCTGTAATTACAAATGAAAAAGGAAAAGACAGCACTGCATTGGATTATACCATCACTTGTACGAAAGGAGTATTCAAAATAGATATGAAATCGATAATGGCGGGTGCCTTGAAAGACAACCCACAGATGAAAGATATGGATGTGCAGATGGAAGGGGATGAGCTCGAAACACCTCATACCTTATATATAGGTCAAACGTTACCAAATGGTAAAATTACGATGAAAATCTATTCGAGTGGAACCCTAATTTCTACTAACGTAATCAATACCGTTTCGAGAACAGTAGTAGCTAAAGAAAGTATCACGACTCCTGCAGGAACATTTGAGTGTTATAAAATATCGACTACGTATTCTTTGGAAATGCAAATTATGAATATGCCGATCAAACAGTCTTTCTCTTCTAATGAGTGGATTGCAAGAGGGACCGGTGTAGTAAAATCCGAGAGTTTAGATAAAAACAACAAAATGGTGGGCTACACTTTACTGACAGAAGCTCCAAAAAAATAAACTGTATAAAGTTAAAACTTAAAAAGATAAACTGTATGATTTTTTTTAATACAATAACATAAATTGTAATTAAGATGTTATAATTAAAATAAGATTATAACTCCTAAACCAACGCATCATGAAACCATTTATCTTAGCCTTAAGTACACTATTCTCTTGTTGTATTCTCTTTAGCTGTGATCAAATAAAAGAAACAGTACAATCAGAAGCACAAAAAACTGTATCTCAAACTAGCGATGAAGTGAAAAAAGTAATTGATGAATTAGGCTTAAGTTACGTTGAAGATGGAGCTCAAACAGTTGTGACATATGATGAAGTAAATGCAGCACAACAAGCTTGGTGTGATGCCTTAGTAAAAATAGGCCAACTAAAAGAAGAAGGTGGGGATTACAAAGGGTTTGCCGAACAAGTACTCTCTGAAGCCTATAACTACGATTATGGTAAAGTTTTCTTTAAACCAACTCTTGCATTTGGTGATCAAACATTTAGAACTACGAAAAAAGGAGCACTAGCCTACTTCATTGGAGGAGATCCAGATTTCCCTAATGATAAAGGCTTTGCTCTCACACCATGGGTAAAGGCACGATATGATAATTTAGGAGATAAGAATGAAGGTATTCAAATATACGGATCAGTAGCGATTACAATGGGGAACGTATGGGTTACCGGCAAAGATGGGAAAGAAATAATGGTTGATAAAACCTGGGTGTTCAAAAAAGGTAAGGACGGCAAACTAAGAATTATAGTCCATAAATCTTCTTTACCATATAGCCCAGATTCCAAGTAATTATTTCACAAAAGCAAAATACTTTTTGTAAACTGCTTTTCTCAACTTTACATACATGAAAAAAGCAGTTTACTTAATTTTACTCATCTTTATCAGCTCTCATTCTGTTGCTCAAAATACACGAACCAACACCTATCATAGCATAGGTTGGTATAATTACATAGGAGTTTTTAATGTATCATCTAAAATAGGAATACATACAGAATATCAATTTAGAAGAGAAGAATTTATTTCCAATTGGCAACAAAGTTTATTGCGTATAGGGATGAGTTATTCGTTGAGCAAAAAAACTATTATACGATTAGGCTATGCTTGGGTTGAAACGTTTTCCTATGGTGAAATACCAATTAATAACTTCAATAAAGACTTTACTGAACATAGGATTTTTCAAATGGTTCAACTCAATAATAAAGAGAATAAAATTGAATTTACACATCGTTTCATGTTTGAACAAAGGTTTATCGGAAGATACTTGACTTCAGAAAGTAAATCAGAAGATGTATTTTCACTTTTATATAGGATGCGTTACATGTTTAGAATTCAAATTCCTTTAAAAGGTTCAGAAATTAAAAATAAGACTCCTTACCTGGCTTTATATGATGAATTATTTATTGGTTTTGGAAAAAATGTAAATGAAAACATTTTCGATCAAAATAGAATAGGTTTATTAATAGGATACCGAATTAGCAAAACTCTTCGACTAGAAGCTGGATACATAAATCAAATACTTCAACTTGGAAGAGAAGTCAATAATAGTAATGTATTTCAATATAATAATGGTATTATTATAAACATTAATTTGGGTTTTGATTTCTTTAAAAAGAAATCATCATGATTTGAATTTTAAAATTTTTATCGATCAATCTCCCCCATTACGATATCGAAAGAACCTAGTATAGCGACTAAATCTGCTATCATCACGTTTTTAGTAACCGCCGGCAGTATAGATAAATTAATAAAACTAGGTGGTCGTACCTTACAACGAAATGGGATGTCTGTATTTCCTGTTGTGCGAAAGAAGAATCCTAATTCCCCTTTTGGATTTTCAGCTCGTATATAAAAATCCATCGCTTTAGGACGAATCTTTTTAGGTACTAACGCTTGTGGATTAAAATCTCTCGTTCGCTGGTGTTCACCTTGTAATTGAACTAAACATTGTTCTATAATACGAATCGATTGATAACACTCTTGAACCCGTACCCATGTTCTATCCCAACAATCCCCAAGCTTTCCCATGCTACCTTTGCCAATTGGAATAGAAAAGTCTATTTCCGAGTAAACGGAGTAGGCATCTACTTTTCTTAAATCATAGGCTAAACCGGAGGCACGTAACATAGGCCCTGTTATCCCATAGTTAATGGCTAAGTCACGAGGGATTACTCCAATATTAGCGGTTCGCTCTATGAAGATGGCATTATCGGTTAATACTCTCTCCAACTCTACCATCTTGGGTTTTAAATACGTAATAAATTCTTGACAACGGGTTTCAAAACCTACCGGCAAGTCATAGTACAAACCACCAATCCACACATAATTATACAACATACGAGCACCACTCACCCATTCTAATAAACGGTTGATGTGCTCCCGATCGCGCATTACCCATAAAAAAGGTGTAAAGGTTCCTATATCTAGGCCATATGTTCCTAAGGCGACAAAGTGAGAAGACAAACGGTTTAACTCCGCTACCAATACTCGAATGTATTCCACTCGCTTCGGTAGTTGATCCTGAATCCCCAACATACGTTCAACCCCCATGGCATAAGCATGTTCACTATTCATTGCTGCCATATAATCCATCCGGTCTACGAAAGGAATAATTTGGTTATAGGGTAAATGTTCCGCATGTTTTTCAAAACAACGGTGCAAATAACCCATATGCGGTATGACGTGTTTCACTATCTCTCCATCGGTCACCACTTCCAATCGTAATACACCATGCGTAGACGGGTGCTGAGGGCCAAGATTCACCACCATTTCGCCTCGTTGAAGCGTAGAAGGGTCTGTTACTAATGGCTCAGAAGCATTAAGATGACCTGTTTCAAATTGATATTGTATAGAATCGGTAGGCAATTTAATAAGCGACTTTTATTCCGTGATAATATTCTTGAGTAGTATAATCTTTTCGAAGTGGGAAACCTTCCCAATCTGCCGGCAACAAAATTCGACGTAAGTCCGGATGGTTTGAAAATACAATACCATACATATCAAATATTTCTCTTTCTTGCCAGTCGGCCGACTTCCATAAGCCACTTAGGGATGGAATTAGGCCGGTATGAACGGTTGCCCGATCCATCATTACTTGTCCAATAAAAGCGTGTTGATAGGGAATCGAATACCAATGATACATTACCTCCATAGTTCCGGCTGCCGGACCATTGTCGATACCGGTGACACAAGACAATTGATCCATATACAGCCCATCGGTTTGCTGTAAAAGAGTGGCGACTTCTATTAAAAGATGTGCAGGAATTCTACATGCCGGTTGGTTTATCGCAGAGGCTTGCAATACCAGTTGTTCTGCATCTGCCGGCAAAGCAGATTGAATTCGCTCAACTATACTTTCAGGACTCATTTGTTACGGATTTTACGGTGGATTCCAATGCTTTCAAAACAGCTTCCGGACGAACCAATGTTTCTTTTTTAATTTTTTGTTGTAGTTGAATAAACCCACCAATTAAGGCTTCTGGACGAGGAGGGCATCCGGGCACATAGACATCAACCGGAACGATTCTATCTACTCCTTTTACAACGTGGTAACCATGTTCCCAATACGGTCCACCACAATTGGAACAAGAACCCATAGAGATCACATACCTTGGTTCTGCCATTTGTTCGTATAACCGTTTAATGCGGTCGGCCATTTTAAATGTAACTGTGCCGGCTACAATCATCACATCCGACTGGCGCGGTGTGGCTCTCGGCATGATACCCATACGATCTAAATCATAACCCGAAGTAAAGGTATGCATCATTTCAATCGCACAACATGCAATTCCAAAACTCATCGGAAACAAGGACGACAACCGTGCCCAATTCAATACGTCCTCCACGTTGGACAATACTATTCCACCTTGCCCAAACTGTTGATCCAACAATCCTTTCATCCTTGATACGTTTGGTTTATTTTTTCATATAAAGCATCCGGTACTACGGATTTCATTTCTTCCGTTTCCGGAGTTGGTTTATCCCATTCTAAGTACCCTTTATTCCAAGCATATACTAATCCCCAACCCAATAAAACTATAAAGACCGTGATTTCTATCAAAGCTAATGACATCCATGTGCCATTGCTGTAATATTGCAAATCAGAATCCGAGAATACGGTAGCCATTGGAAATAAAAAAATTATTTCTAATTCAAATAAGACAAAAAGCAACGCCGGAATATAATACCGAGCATTCAAGTTAACCCTTGCTTCACCCACAGCATCCTCTCCGCATTCATACACAGCGTTTTTTTCTGCATTCGGTCTATTTGGACGTAACCATGAAGCGATTGCTAAAGTGATTCCCACAAAACTACTACCACATAAGATATACAACAACACCGTTGCAAATCCACTTAGTTCTCCCTGAGGTACAGCTTCGGTTGATATGGTTAAGAATGTAGACATATAGTATATTTTCTCCAATGATGTCATCCTATTGAGCATCGGTATCGGATACAGATAGCCTTTTACAGAATTCCATCTTACTTAATTCGAATAATCGACTATTAACTTAATGGTATAACAAATGTACAAGTAAATCGCTAACAGTGTTCGATTTTAATACTAAAAAGGTAGGCAGAAGGGAATAAAAAAAGTGGAATAAAATATATCAAATTAATAGAGATAATAGGTTTACACCCAAAGTGATGTAAAAAAATGTGTAATGGCTTCCATAAAATAGACCGTAATAGGAGCCCAAAACAAGGCACTAACCAACATATAAAGGAATATCTTTGTCTTGCTCTCTCCAAAAGTAATAGACACTAAAGTACCTCCTATAGGGGATAATAAAACAGGCGTTAAAAATGCAATGCCATACATTCCGTAGGTATTCCAAATTTTGACTATCCTGCGTGTTTTAGGGCTGAACACTTTTGCATTTTTATAGAAAGTATTTTTCATAAACTCATAGACAATGTCTCCTAAAAAAGTACTTAAAAATACCACCGTGAGCATCATGCCGAGAATCATCAACAGAATAATTTCGAGAGGGTGCAAACCACCGGCAATCCCTACGACAGGTCCTAACCCAAACTTAACCATACTGACTAAAAGCACAGATATGTATTTCCAAATCCATTCCAACATAAAAACAAATATATCAGTTAATTATATTATGCCCTACATAGGGCCTCAATTTGATTTAAATTTAACACCTTATGCCTATTTTAAAGGGGGATTACCGCAAACCAAAAGTTAAACGTATATTTACCTTTCTGTAGAATATCCTACTCTAACATGAAACAATACCTTTTTATTCTTACTACCTTCCTATTCTTTGGACTACGGATTTCGTTTGGTCAAGGGGATTATATACCCTATTCCTATACTTCGGCAGCACAACTGGAACGGTATGAACTCCTACAAGGCAGATTTACCTCCGAGATACATTGGAGTATCCTTCCCCTTACTCGAAAAACCGTTTCCCATTTTACCGATAGTATTTTACGTCAAAACAATACCCATAAAGTAGATCGCTTTAACAATGCCTATTGGTCAACTGAAACTTGGGATCAAGGAGACCGCGATAGCTTACGCTCTTCCAAACCTTTCTTAAAAACGTTGTACACTTACCCCAATGCATTATTTACTGTACGCGAAAAAGACTTTACCTTAATGGTCAATCCGGTTTTCAATTTTCAAGTCGGCTCCTCCGGAGGAAATGAACAAGCCAACTATACTTATTTAAATACAAGAGGTATTGATGTAAGAGGGGCTATAGCGAACCGAGTGGGCTTTTATACTTTCTTTTCAGAAACACAAGCCTCTTTTGCTAATTATGTAAACGATAAAGTAGGGTACTATTCCACAGATAGTTTAAATTCCCCCATCGTACCTTATGAAGCTTTTGGAAAAAACTTTAAACAGAATGGTTATGATTTCATTACTGCTAGAGGCTACATTACATTTGAATTGGTAAAAAAATATATCCATTTTCAATTTGGTTATGATAAAAATTTTATTGGACATGGATACCGCTCCTTAATACTATCCGATCAAGCTGCGCCTTACACATTCGGAAAACTCACTACTAAAATTTGGAAATTGCACTACCAATCTATCTTTGCACAAATGAATGGTAACGTAGGTACACCGGGGAATTTATATCCCAAAAAATATGCTGCTATTCATTACTTGTCTATCCAACTAGGCAAGAAAGTACAATTGGGCGTATTTGAAAGTGTTATTTTTGGTAGAGAAGACAGTACAAAAGCCGGCACATTTGACATTAGTTACCTGAACCCGGTACTATTTTATAGAGCCATAGAACAAGCGAACGGAAGTTACGACAACGCTTTATTAGGAATCAACTTTCAATATTTGTTCACTAAAAAAATGTCTGCTTATGGACAAATCGTCTTAGACGAATTTGTATTACAGGAGGTACGGAATAGAACCGGTTGGTGGGGAAACAAACAAGGACTTCAAATTGGATTGAAATACATCAATGTATTCGGTATTAAAAATTTAGATGTACAAGGAGAAGTGAATATAGTTCGCCCCTATATGTATGCCCATAAAGACTATTATACCTCCTACACCCATTATAATCAACCCTTGGCTCATCCAATGGGAGCAAATTTCACAGAATTCATTAGTATAGCGCGCTACCAGCCCATTCCCAGATTACATTTAACCGGTAAAATAATCCTCATACAGTGGGGCGATGACTCTTCCCATGTTACGAACTCCATCACCCAAAATAATGGAGGTAATATCTTTAAAAGTTACGACCCAATAGCCACAGCCAATACCTACGATAATACCATTGGACAAGGAGTAGCCACTTCGATTCAGTTATTCTCTCTATTGGGTTCTTATCAAGTAAAACATAATTTATTCCTCGATGCTCAAGTATTGATTCGAAATCAATCCAGTGACATCGAATCTAAAAGTTATTCCACCTTATGGGTATCAACGGGAGTGCGCTATAATATAGCTGCACGTCAATATACCTTCTAATGCACGATTATGAAAATCTTTCTTCGTATCCTATCCTACGCAAAACCCTATACACGTTATAGCATTCCATTTTTCTTCTATTCCATATTATCCACTCTATTTGGCTTGATGAATTTTATTTTCGTTATGCCTATTTTGGATTTATTATTTAATTCAACAAAAAATATCCATACGATATCATGGCCGGAATCCTCCTTTTCCATGGAGTATGTTAAGGGAGTATTAGATTATGGTACCGCCCAAATCATAAAAGAATACGGACAAGTCAACACCTTAATAGTAATTTGTAGTTTCTTAATCCTTACCAATTTATTGGCCAATGCGTTTCGCTACTTCAGTTCTACGATTATAGCTAAAGTACGCGCTACCATTGTATATGGAATTCGAAATAAGTTATTTGGAAAGATTGTAGAATTAGATGTTCATTATTTTACACATCAACGAAAAGGCGATTTAATGTCCCGCTTAACCAGTGATTTACATGAAATCGAAAACTCTGCTGTAGGTGCATTATTAATTTTCTTCCGAGACCCTTTTAACCTTGCGATTTACTTTGTCGCTTTGTTTATGATCCAATGGAAATTAATGTTGTTTACCATTTTAATTTTACCCTTAGCCGGATTAATCGTTTCCGTCATAGGTAAACGATTAAAAAAACAATCAACCGAAAGCCAACAATCTATGGGGCATATTTTATCTGTAATGGATGAAACCATTTCCGGTATTCGAATCATCAAGGGATTTTTAGGAGAAAAATTTACTTTCGAGCGATTTAATAAATTAAATCATTACTATGCAAAGCTAAATCGTTCGATGAGTTATAAACGAGATTTGGCTTCTCCATTAACTGAATTCTTAGGCGTAACGATTGCTGCTCTTATATTATTTTATGGGGGAATTATGGTATTTGAAAAAACCTTAGAAGCCTCTGTATTCTTTTTATTCATTATGTCTTTCTACCGAATATTAGAACCGGTAAAAAGTATATCCTCTTCCCTAACCTCTATACAAAGAGGTATTGCGGCCGGTGAACGTATATTCCAAATTATAGACGAGCCGATACAAATACAAAATACAAGTTCACCTACTCCGTTTCATTCGTTTACAGATAAAATAGAATTTAAAGATGTAAGTTTTGCCTATGGCGATCGAAAAGTATTAGAGCAAATTAATTTCACTGTACCTAAAGGCAAAGTAGTAGCCTTAGTAGGCCCTAGTGGAGGAGGGAAATCGACACTCGTTGATTTATTACCGCGTTTCCAAGATCCTCAATCCGGTCGTATTATTATTGATGGTATTCCTACTCAAGAAATGGATTACCGTGACTTAAGAAAACATATTGGAATCGTAACACAAGAATCGATATTATTTAATGACACCATTTACAACAATATAGTATTCGGACAAGAAAATGTAAACGAGGCCGATGTAGAACGAGCGGCTCGAATTGCAAATGCTCATGATTTTATCATGCAAACCGAACAGGGTTATCAAAGTAATATAGGAGAGCGAGGGATGAAACTTTCCGGAGGGCAAAGGCAACGTATTAGTATAGCTCGAGCTGTACTAAAAAATCCGGAAATATTAATTTTAGATGAAGCTACTTCCGCTTTGGATAACGAATCCGAAAAACTCGTACAAGAGGCCTTAACCAATGTGATGCAAAATCGAACGGCATTAGTGATTGCGCACCGATTAAGCACCATACGACATGCAGACACAATATTAGTGATCGACCAAGGAAGAATAGTAGAACAAGGCACACACGATTCGCTAATGGCAGCTAGAGGGATGTATTTTGGTTTACAAGCACACTCAGGAAATGAAAAATAAGTAAGCAACTTTAGTAGTAAATTCTTGTGATTTATACTTAGGCAACATTTCATTCTTTTTTAAGTAACAACATTCAACAATACTTATCTTTTCTATAGATAGTATAACCAAAACCTTGATGGGTTATTATTACGAATCAACAACTTAATACTATCACTAGGCACTTGTCTTTGTTTAGCCTGAACTACTTTTTGTTTTTGTTCTTTTGTCCAATAAGGATGATAAACAGAATACGGTCGCTCGTATAAAGAATCTATTGATAATTTTACATTTGAAACGGTAACACACTCTAAGTAAGGTTCAGCTTTAAGGTAGTTGTCCTCTGACATTCCATAGACCTCTTTTAATTGTTTAACAGATACGTAACCTCTTAACAACTTTTTATATTTTACTATTCTAGACGATAGTACAGGACCAATTCCCGGCAATTGAACCCAAGCGGCACTATCTGCTTGATTGATGTCAATTTTATAGATTTGCGCTTTCGATAGATTTTTTTTCGATGGAGTTGCGCTTTTCCATTTAGGAATACTTGAATATTTTTTATCCTTAGGCTGTACTCTTGCATCTACTACCGCCTGATGCTTTTTATCGTTAGGATTATTGGAATACGTTTGTTTCAACTGAAGTAATCCTTCAAAAAATAAAGGAATCCACAATACACCTGTAAGTAACATATAAGTCCGCCACTCTCGTTGAGAAACAACGGGTGTTTTTTTAGCTGGTCGTACGTTCATAAAAATTTAGCTGGTTTTCTTTATTTCTCCCGAATCAATTTTGTTTAAAAAACTAAAGACATCTGATTTTACTTCCCTTGCCATACTATACATTCCTATGACGTTAAACAAACTCATTGCAAATATCATAGCATCGGAAAACTCTATTACCTTCATCATGTTTAACGAAGACCCTATGACTACCATTAAACAGAAAATAAACTTGTAGGAATATTCACTCCACAGACTAGGCCCAAAGACAAAGGTCCAAGACTTTAATCCATAGTAAGACCAAGATATCATTGTAGAAAATGCAAATAAAAAAACGGTTAACGATAAAACATAAGGATACCAATGGATCACCGTTTGAAAAGCAGCTGAGGTCATAGCTATTCCATCCATACCTTTTAATTGATAAGCACCTGTAATCACAATAACCAAAGCCGTCATGGTACATATAATTATAGTATCAATCAACGGTTCTAACATAGCAACTAATCCCTCGGTCACAGGCTCATCTGTTTTTACAGCAGCATGCGCTATCGAAGCAGAGCCTACGCCGGCTTCGTTAGAGAACGACGCTCGCTTGAACCCAATAATTAACGCCCCTATCACACCACCATAGACGGCATCCGCAGCAAACGCTTGTTCCAATATAACGCCAAACGTTTCCGGAATTTTATACCACAGTTTTACTAAGATGAATAGACAACTTAAAATGTATAATCCACACATAAAGGGAACAATTTTTTCTGTGATGGCAGCTATCGATCGTATTCCGCCAATAATTACCACACCAACCAACATACTCAACAATAGCCCGGCAACCCATAGATTCCCGGCTAAAAAACTTTCTGCTCCTCCGGTAATCACAATCAATTGTGCCGTAGCCTGATTGCTCTGATACATATTACCCCCTCCAAAAGACCCTCCAATACACATGATAGCAAATAAGATAGCCATCCACTTCCCTACTGGTTCCCAACCACGCAATTTAAATCCGCGATATAAATAATACATAGGCCCTCCGGAAACAGATCCATCTCGATGGTGTGCTCGGTATTTTACGCCTAAGGTGCACTCCACCATTTTTGTCATCATCCCCAAAAAGCCGGCTACGATCATCCAAAATGTAGCACCCGGTCCGCCTAAGGATACAGCTACTGCAACACCCGCAATATTTCCTAAACCTACCGTTCCGGAAACGGCTGTAGCCAAAGCTTGGAAATGGCTTACCTCTCCCTTGCTATCCGGATCATCGTACTTCCCTCTAACAATATCTATCGATAAACCCAATCGCCTGATGTTGATCGCTTTTAAATACAAAAAGAAAAAAAGCCCTGCTGCTATTAACCATAAAACAATTAGGGGCACTTTGACAGCGTTCCACGTTACAGAATAAAATATAACTGAACTAATCGCATCGGAAACCGGCCCGATCCATTGATTGATGGCTTCGTCTAAACTTTGTGCTTGCATAAAAAGTAAAGGTAAAAAAAAATGCCTCTCAATTGAGAGGCACTTAACCCTTTTATCAACTTATTTACCAACTAAACGAACAAAAGTTGGTTATAAGATTTTAACGAAGACTTCGGGAAAAAGATTGTAGAATTCCCGATATTCTTACACAAATATCTTTAATTTTTTCCCAATACCAAAATTTAAATCCACACAAATACTTATAAATGAGAATATTACAAATCTACTTTTAGAAATAAAGCTTTAAAAAACATACATACTTATACTAAAATACCCTTCCCTTTAACCCAACAGGGTAAAAATGGAAGGGTATCTTAAATAAAAGAGCTCTTTTAAAACTGTACCCCTTCTTTTACGAGGTCTAATTGTTTTTTAACCAACTCTAAGCCCTTTTGTAAACTATGTGGAGAAAATCCTAATTTTTCTTTGGCTTTGGTAATGATAAATCCGGTTTTAGGAGGCCTTTTGGCCGGTTGTGTAAACGTGGAAGAATCGGCTCGTTGCATACTCGATGTAGAAATCCCCCATACAGTCCCTACTTTTTGAGCTAAATCATAAGGACTAATCATTTCTTCTCCGGAAATATTGTATATACCTTCTGCTTTATGTTTTGCTATCAACCAACAGCCCATGGCTAAATCTTCTGCCAATGTTGGGGTGCGCCATTGATCATCTACTACTTTAATTGCTTTACCTTGTTCTAAATTATCTTTCGCCCATAGTACAATATTCGTCCGACTCATATCACTGACTACACCATACACTAAAACGGTACGAGCTATAGACCAATTCGTCCCCATCGTTTGTACTATTTTTTCTGCTTCCCACTTCGATTCTCCATAATAGTTAACCGGATTGGGTATAGCCTCTTCTGTTAAGGGACCTTCTGTCCCATCAAAAATAAAATCCGTCGACACATGTACCATGTGTGTTCCCACACGTTTACAGGCGGACACTAGAAATCGTGTTGCTTCTACATTTTGCAACCAACAGGCCTCTTGTTGTAGTTCACAAGCATCTACATTGGTCATAGCGGCTGCATGAATCAACACATCCGGTTGCATACTATCAAACACGTGTTGAACCGATACATTATCAGTAATGTCTAAAGCATGATACGAATACCCTTCCTTCAATGGAATTCTATTACTTCCTTTGCCGGTCGCAATGACCTGCACATTCGGTTGTTGAACTAAGAGTGCGACCAGTTTTTGACCTAACAAGCCGTTCGCGCCGGTGATGAGAATTTTCATAGTTTTATCGAATGGCATAAAACCAAGCACAATCGTAGGTTTTAATAATTTTAGATGTTTTCATTTTAACAGCAGAGACTTGTAGTACTACATTTTCCAATGGTCGATCTATCATATCCGTCGTAACTGCAGAAATTTTATCAATCACAGTCATGCCTTGAATGACGTGTCCGAATACCGTATAAGCACCATCTAAACTGTGTGCACCATTTTTATCATTGACGATATAAAATTGACTCCCGCTACTAGCCTTGGTAGGATTAACCTCATCGCCCATTCGTGCCGCAGCTACAGCACCTTTGTCGTGTTTTAATTCATTTCTGAATTCTGCCGGTATCGTATATCCCGGGCCACCTTGACCATCGTTGTTCGGTATACTGTCTTTAGAATTGGGGTCCCCACCTTGTATCATAAAGTTTTTTATGACACGATGAAAGGTGGTTCCGTCATACAAACCGGACTGAGCCAGTTTAATGAAGTTGGCTTTATGTAAGGGTGTTTGTTCGTGTAACAGGACGATCATATCGCCAAACTTGGTATGAATGGTAATGACATAATCTTCCTTTGGTAGAACCGGTGCTGTATCCGTTGATACAAAGGTCAAAGAGAGAAGGGCACAAACCGCCAAAATAAATGGTTTCATCTTATTATAGCTTGTTTTTAATTTCATTTAAAATTTTATTACCGCCCGCCTCCAAGATATCTTGAGCTAAGGTTTTACCGGCAATGGTTTCCATTTCTTTTTCAAATCGAATGGTATTTTTCACTAAAGTGCTTCCATCTAAACTTATAACACCACCGGTCAAGGCCATGTTTTTTCCGTTTCCTTTACATAGACCAAATACCGGAACACTGCATCCTCCTTCCATGTGTTTTAAAAAAGTACGTTCTGCCCATATACAACGCTCTGTAGCCTCATGGTTTAAGGTAGATCGAATCAATCGTTTCTTTTCCTCCGGTAACCGTTCGGACGCTTCGATGGCTAAAGTTCCTTGCCCTACAGCCGGAGTCAATTTATCAGTAGAAAATTGATGAACGATTATTTCATTGTATCCCATGCGATGAACACCTGCATAGGCCAACAATAACGCATCGCAAGCCCCTTCTTCCATTTTACGAATACGTGTTTGTAGATTACCCCGCATCTCTACATATTGTATATGTGGGTAAAAATGACTCAATTGGGCTCTTCTGCGAGTAGAGGACGTGCCCACGATAAATCGTTTTTGAATGTCTATATTTTTTTTACTTACCAAAACATCATTCACTACTTCACGTTCTGTTATGGCAATTAAATATAACCCTTCTTTCAGTTCGGTTTGTACGTCTTTGCAACTGTGAACCGCTATATCAATCGTTCCATTTTCTAATTGCAACTCTAACTCTTCAGTAAACAATCCCTTTGAACCTATTGCAGCTAAGGAACGATCGAGTATTTGATCCCCCTTGGTCTCTATGATAACGATTTCACAGGTTGCACCGGCACGTTCCAGCTCTTGTTGTACAAACGTAGCTTGCCATAATGCCAACTGACTTCCACGTGTTCCTATTTTTATATGCATGGCTTAAGTAACCGATTTAAATATTTTAAACAATTGAAAGGATGTATCTAAGAATACTAATTTAGAATTTATATTTCGTTCCACTTGTGCGTACGCATCATTCAGTGACGTATTCATTTTAGCGACTTTATCAAAATCAATAACCGCGCTCATTTTAGAAATTAAATCATTTTCAGTACTATCCAATCGAATCAAGTTTGTCCCTACTTCTTTATACATTAAACTATCTCTGAAAATACTCAATGCAAATTGTAAGATTGACTTTTGATTTTCTCTGGGAGAAGCACTAAAGGTTTCGGACCATTGAATCATTTCCGGAATGTTGCCGGTATAACAGACCCTCAGCCATTGTTTTACTTTTGATTCATAATCTTGTTCTTCATCACTCATCAAACGCAATGCTTCTACGATATTCCCATTCGCTAAGTAGGCAATACGAGTGGCATCTGCGGCGGATACTTGTTTATGATCCATTAAAAAGGAACTGATTTCGGCATCGGTAAAAGGACGTACCGTAATCCGTTGTGTTCGGGATAAAATGGTAGTTAATAATTTATCCGGTTGTTCACTTACTAATAAAAATATGGTTTTAGCCGGAGGTTCCTCCAATGATTTTAATAAGGCGTTGGAGCCCTCCGTCCCCATGAGCTCTTGCAACCAAATCAAGACTACTTTGTATTCCGCTTCATAGGCTTTTAAAGAAATCTTTTTTATGATGGTTCTACTTTCTTCCACCTTTATAGTGAGTTGTTTATTCTCAACGTCTAATTTTTCAATCCAATCTTGAAAGGAAAAAAAGAACCGTTCTTGAACCAACTCTCGAAACGCCGGCAATAAAGCGTCGGCGGTAGCATCCTTCACGGCATCTGTATTGGCTACCGGAAAGAGCAGATGTAAATCCGGATGTATCAGTTTGCTGTATTTTATACACGACGGACATCTCCCACAAGCGTCGTTCGTTTGTTTGTCCTCACAATTAATAAATGTCGCATAGGCTAAAGCCAAATGAAAAGCAGCAGAACCCGATGTGCCGGCAAACAATTGTGCGTGTGCTACGTGATTGTTGTGCACCGATTGAATTAAGGTTTGTTTAATTTCTGTCAGACCGGGTATTTGAGCAAATAACATACCTTATTGAATGGTTAGTCTATTCTTTTTTTCTTCTTCAAAGATGGCTTGTGCAATACTGGCATCGCCTTCTGTATATTGTTTGTTTCGACGTTCCATGGCGCGTGAAGCCATTTCTTTAGCCTCCTCCAATCTATAATCTTGAAATCCTTTAGCAGATCCCCAAGAGAATCCCGGAACAAACTTTGGAGGAAATCCCGCATCATAAAGATTACAATACGGACCTACTACAGTACCAGTGTTAAACATGGTATTGATACCACAACGAGCATAATCCCCGAGGATTAAACCATGAAAAATCCGACCCGAATTTTCCATTTTTCCGGATGCATACGAATACACACTAACTGCACTGTAATTATTTTTCAAGTTGGATACATTCGTTCCGGCTGCTATATTACACCACTCACCTACTACAGAGTTTCCAATAAATCCATCGTGTACTTTATTGGAATAACCAAAGAATACCGTATTGCTGACTTCTCCTCCCACTTTACACTGAGGCCCTAAGGTGATATCTCCCCGCATACGTGCACCCATGGCGATGACCGAACCGTCCAGCGCTGCAAATGGGCCTTTGATGATAGCCCCCTCTTGAACTTCTACTTGTTGTCCTAAATAAACCGGCCCCTCTTCCGCATTAATAATGGCAGCCCGTATTTTCACCCCTTCTTCAACAAAGATATTGCCTTCGTTGTATAATAAAGTATGTTGATCTTCAATTTTTTTAGAGGTTCTAATTTTTGTTATACGGGCAAAATCTTCTTTTATCTCTGCACCGTTATACATAAAAATATCTGACGGACGTTGAATAATGGTGATGGGTAAGTTGGTTTCTAATACTTCTTTGGGCTGCGTATGGTACGCAATTAAGATGGTATTGGAGTACAATGCCTGTCCTTCTTCCAGCTTTCCGATTTCTGCTCTTAGAGCATCAGAAGGGCATACGGCACCGTTAAGAAATAGCGTACCTTTTGAAGGAGCCGGATATTTATGATTTAAATAAGCTTCCGTTTGATATGTAAATACATTAGATATCAAATGGAACATCCATTTTTCTCGAATAGTGAGAATCCCCACACGGATTTCGGCAACGGGTCGCGTAAAGGTAAGCGGCAGTAATGCCTTACGGATTTCAGGATGGTCAAAGAATACTATCTCCATATGGTAAAAATAAAAAAGTCTTCCCGATATTTTCGGAAAGACTTTTAATACTTATAAACGTAAGCGAGAAAACGCTTATTTTTTCTGATAACGTTTGTTGAATTTCTCCACACGACCTGCAGTATCCACAAATATTTTCTGGCCGGTGTAGAAAGGGTGAGACGCTGAACTAACTTCTAATTTTACTAATGGATAGGTTTTTCCATCTTCCATAGTGATAGAATCCGGCGTTTTAACTGTAGAACGCGTGATGAATTTGAAGTTGTTAGACAAATCTTGGAAAACCACTTCTCTATATTCCGGATGAATGCCTTGTTTCATTTGTTTAATCTTTTTAATTCTAAAGGATTGCAAAGATAGAATATTTATTTGATAATCCCAACAGGGTTTGCGCGAATATCTCTATAGATATGTTCTATAAAATTGAAATACAAGCATTTACACAATTCAAAATCGCCTTTTAAGCATAGAAATTAAAGGTATTTTATCCATTTTTGGCATAAATAGTTGTACCTTCGACGGTGTAAGGGATACGACATTATCAAAAGCATAGATGGCAGAAAAAAATTTAATATTGACGCAACAGCAAGTAAAGCAGTTGACCAAGCGCATTGCATATGAAGTAGTAGAGCAAAACTTTAAAGAAAAAGAAATTGTTTTGGCCGGGATTTATGACAAAGGATATGCCTTTGCGAAGTTATTACAAAAAGAATTGAAGGCCATCAGTGCTATGGAAGTTGTCTTGGTGAAAGTAACATTAGACAAACTGGCGCCGTCTCAGAGTGAAGTCAGTTTAGATACCGAAGTAAATAGTTTAAAAAATAAAGTTATCGTAGTAGTAGATGACGTGTTGAATACCGGACGAACGGTAGCATATGCATTAAAGCCTTTTTTGAATATTAAAGTAAAGCAAATACAGACTGCCTTTGTAGTAGATCGAGGGTACCACTCCTTTCCTATTTCAGCCGATTATGTAGGATTAGCTTTAGCTACCACATTGAAAGAACATATTGAGGTTGTATTGGATAAAAAAGAGATGGGAGTATATATTTCATAAATCTAAATCGTTTAGGTAAATTTTAAACGACATTAATTTTGTAACGTTTTATTATTATGTCCCCCACTAAATATCCAAGAAGGTTGTCTTCCGGAGCAAACAATACAGTTATTGCTCTATCTGAAACAGAAGTAGCAAAGCTATTTTTAGAGGATACCCGAAGTGATATTGGATCGGAAGCAGAAAACCCACATAGTATTTTTATGGAGTATTATTATATATGCTACGATAAAAAAATGTATAAATTCAGTTTGTATTTTTAAAGTTTTACAAAGGTGAGATTTTTAATTCCATTATTTGTTGTAATATTTAGTATATAGTACCCTGAATTTAAGTTTAGAACGGAATAAAAAATAGTATTACAATTATATAAAAAATTGCCATTCACTAATTTTCCATCAAGCGTTTTCAATTCAATATTTAAGATAGTATATTCACTTTCAATCATTATATAATCAAGACAGGGATTTGGATAACATTTAATATTAATAAGATTAATTTTATTTTCTGGTATAATACTATTCAAAGCAACATTATAATATTCAAAAGCACCTTTATCTGGAGTACCTCCAGAAGGTCTTATTTTATTCATATAATCCCTTTCACCATACCAATCAAACCCTCCGGTATTAATTGCTGGACTACTTTGTTCTAGTGTTAAATCATCAGGAAATGATTTGAATTGGGGGTTTAAAAATTGACCATTTAACTCCCACCCCTTACCTGTTGTTAAATTTGAAATACCAACGAATTCTTGTGCTCCCCATTTAAATTTTACCGGTTCTTCATCGCCTGTATAATATAAATTATAATCTAATTTAAAGTTGACAATACTTATATTCAAATTATATATTACGGGATCATTGTATTGTCCCCATTCTTGCCAAAATATATTATTATAAACAAAAATATTAGATATACCTGATCGTTCCATTTCCAAACCCCTATAGGTTTTAACTATTGTATTATTATAAATAAAAACACTATCTACTACACCAGGCAAACGATTAGGCATGATATTAGGATCGTTTCCTATAGAAATAGAAAAGAAGTTATCATACATTACATTATTTTTAATATAAATACGCTTACTATGAACAGCTCTTTGTTCCTCGGTATGAACCCCTATTCCTACCGCATTATTTACAATCTTATTTCGTTCTATTATCATATCTTCCCCTCCATCTACATATATTGCTTTAGGACCATATCCACCGGTGTTATCATGAATATAGTTATCAGTAAATTCACCATTTCTAGGTAGACCAAAACTATCTGTCCAATAACCATCTGCGAATTGAATGTCATATCCTCCTGCACATTGAAAGATTGGATTTGTTGCACATCTAGTAGCTTCATTATATCGAACCTTAAAATTATTTATATACCCGTTTAATGTTATCACTTCACTCTGACCCGTATATAAGCTATCAAATTGATTATGTTCAATAATTATATCATTAACGGGTTGGTCCAAATGAGATATAACAGCTATTCCTTTTAACTCTCCACTCAAGGTGTCTAAAGGTGAAAAATTTATAAACTTACAATTACGTATAACAATTTTATTAGCACCACCTATCACTGCTAAACCAATGCTTGGTACAGTCCTATTTACAAAATTTTGAAATCGTAAACCGTCAATTATTATATTATCTTTTTTATCTAGTTTTATAAAAATACCCTTTGATTGTTCTACATTCGATCCATCTACTTTTACTATTTCAGCATTATATGGCATTACAACCACAGGGAATAATGCGGTGCCGGAATACATAAAATTTAAAGCTTCAAAATAAGTTCCTCCTCTAATAAATAATGTATCTCCAGGTAAAATAATTTTCGATAATCCATATTGAATAGTTAAAAATGGGCTATTTAAAGTCCCTGTATTCGAATTATTACCATTTTTACTTACTACAAAATGTCTTGCAAAAACGTTATTGCAATTCAATTGAATGAACAATATAAAAATCCCACCAAAGATTAATTTAAATATTCTCATATATCCATTTTGCAAGAGAAGTAAATAGGAATAGAAATATAATCAATACAATTATGACTTTACTTGCTAGATCATCCATTTTCTTTATATAAAATACTATTTAATTCCAATTAAGAATAACGAGAGAGTTTCGAATCGTACTGCCCAGAACTCCTTCTACTCCTCCCTCATTATATATCAAGCAAATCCGGATATTCTTTTTGTGACTAAATAAAACAAGAGAGTTTCGCGACTGCTCTAAAAGTTTCTACTCCTCTCTTGCTCTTCTCTGCCAGATGAAGACTTTAGTCTTGTTACTTCACACCCCTTT
>JALONH010000039.1 GCA_025455005.1 Cytophagaceae bacterium | reverse complement strand
GTCTTTTATAAATTTGTGTTGTTAAAAGGAGGAAGTTTAATTTCTATTAGTGTTGATCGTAGTACAGAGTTAATGCTGTTGGATAAAAGTGGAGGCTTATCGTTTTACTTGATTGTCATAAATTCTGTTATTTATGGTATACTTTTCTATATACTTGGATTTAAAGAATACATACAATTTAATATCCCCTTTATGGGAGCGAGTGTAAAAAGCGGTCATTGGAATTATTTCCTTTACGTTTTTTTATTTTTGTTTGTTGTACAATATTTAAAAGTAATCTATGTGAAATTATTAAATATTGTGACGTTTAATTCCGGAGTTGCCTCATTAGAAAACTACATCTTATTGCATTATCTGTTTCAAATAGGACTTTTTGTATTGATCTTTGTTTGTCTTTTTCGCGCGATTTGGCCAGAATTTCATATATGGATGGCGCACTATTTGAATAGCTTATTATATTTAATATTGTTTTTTGTTTCATTATTAGCAAGTTATATGATTATAATACGTTCAGAATTAAAAAATATCTATTTAATTTCGTACATTTGCACCGCAGAATTAGTGCCGCTCAGTATAGCATATCGTATTGTGTTGGGTTAATTCGCTCGTATTTTAACAGTCTGCAAGCAACATGAGTGAGATTAAGGCGAAAGAAAAAGAGCCTATAAAGTTAAAAAAGGTTTCTAGTGTTTTAGTGACTCAACCTAAACCCAACGATGACAAATCGCCCTATTTCACATTGGCGGAAAAGTATAAACTAAAAGTTGATTTTGTTCCGTTTATACAAATTGAGCCGGTCGACAGCAAAGAATTTAAGAAACAAAAAATAGATATTTTACAACATACGGCGATCATTTTTACAAGTCGTAATGCCATTGATAACTTTTTTAGAATTTGTTCAGAAAATAAAATTGAAGTACCGGCAGAAATGAAATATTTCTGTATCACCGAGCAAACAGCTAATTATCTTCAGAAGTATATAGTTATAAGAAAGAGAAAAATATTTACTGGAAAAAAAACGGCTCAGGATTTAGAAGAAATCATAAAAAAACACAAAACGGAAAAGTTTTTATATCCGTGTTCCAGTATTCGAAAGGACGACATCCCCCTTTTCTTAGAAAAAAACAATTTCACGTATACGGAAGCTGTTTTCTATAAAACTGTGGCCAGTGATTTGTCACACTTAGCCAATGTTAATTATGATATTATTGCCTTCTTTAGTCCAAGTGGTGTAAGTTCTCTGTATGCTAACTTCCCTGAATTCGAGCAAAAGAACACCAGAATAGCAGCCTTTGGTCCTACTACAGCAAAAGCGGTTCGAGACGCGGGCTTACACTTAGATATAGAAGCACCCTTACCTAATGCACCTTCCATGACCGGTGCTTTGGAGTTGTATATTAAGAAGGCAAACAATATTAAATAAGTACAAAAATATACAGGAATAAAAAAAATATGTGTTTTATTCCTTTCCTGCTAAATTTTGTATAAGTTTGTCAACGACACCTTATTTGTTCACGTATAGGATTGTAAGTTATTCATTCTCATTATGAAAAGAAAAATCTTACTTGTAGTTTTATTTTTAGTATCTGCGAAGGTTTATAAAGCTCAAGCTCAACAGGACGCTCAGTTTAGCCACTATGCGTTTAATTCAATGTATGTAAATCCTGGTTTTGCCGGTATCGAAGGGAACACTAGATTTACCGGAATTTTCAGAAGACAATGGTTAGGGTATGCATCTTCATCGGATGTAGAAGGCGGAAACTCACCTACTAGTACTGTTATTACAGGGTCGTCTTTACTTCCTTTTTTCGAAAGAAGAACAGGTGCAGGCTTTCACTTCTTATATGACACAAAAGGACCCGTACGTACATCGGAGTTTCAATTGTCTGGAGCCTATCATTTTAAAATCGGTGAAGGTAAATTAGGTTTAGGTTTAAGAGGTGGTGTATACAACCAAGCGATTATAGGAGATTGGTATAAAGTAATTGATCAAAATGATCCAATTTACCAAGCATTATTAAATGGAACCGCCAGCCAAATGAAATTAGATTTAGCTGTTGGGGCATTCTACAATCATCCTAAATATTACGTCGGGGTTAGTATGGGACATTTACCGCGTTCTAAGTTCTCGTATGGTTTTGATAGTATTTCCTCTAAGTTAAGTAATCACTTGTATGTAACAGGTGGTTATCATTTCAAGTTAGGAACGAGTTTAGTCCTCACGCCTAATGCCTTTTTTCAAACAGACTTAAATCAATATACTTTCTTATTAGGAGGTTTGGCCACCTATAACGATAAATTTTGGGGTGGAGTTAGTGTAAGACAATCCATCGCGGCACGTGATATAGATCAAGGGGGGCAAACATACTCAAATGACGATGTTATTTTACTCTTAGGGGTTAGCTTGTTAAAGAATAATTCATTGAGAATAGGATATGCGTTTGATTTTGTAACAAGTGGTGTGAAAGCGAAAACGAGAACATCTCATGAAATCATGTTATCGTACGTCATCCCGGTTCCATGGGAAATACCAAAACCTCCGGTTCGTACGCCTCGTTACCGTCATGAAGAATACGACGAAGAATAGTTAATTAGTTAAATATCAACATTTTGAAATTATTATAATTATACTTATTAATAATTGTATAAAAATAATATTAATTAAATTCTTGCGTTCTTAAATAAAATTATGCTATTTTAACATTCCATTAGTGTTAAAATGGGAAAAAATAGTTCAAACAGGTTAGTATTAATTTAACAAGGATATGAATAAATTCAGTGTTATTGGAAGACGCTTGGCATTCTTGGGTGCAGTTGCCTCTGCTCTGGTATTGCAAAGTTGTTCTAAAGGTCCATCCGATGGTGGTGGAGATCTAATTGGTGTTCCGGGAAGAGAATCTTGGATACAAACAGTACCTTATGGTATGGTAGTTTGTCCTTCCGGTACCTTTCACATGGGACAAGCCGACCAGGATGTACCTGCAACACAAATTAACCTAAATAAACAAGTTACCATTGGTGGATTCTATATGGATGAAACCGAAATTACCAATAACGAATACCGTCAATTTATTGCCGTAATGTTAGCGGATTCTGTCTCTGTTTTAGGAGAAGAATATATTATGACGGAACTTTACCCGGATACTACTGTTTGGGTAAGAGATTTTTCACACCACATGGGTGACCCTATGATGGAATATTATTATGCTCACCCGGCATTTGACGAATACCCTGTTGTAGGGGTTGATTGGTGGGCAGCTCGTTACTTCTGCGAGTGGAGAACGCAACACATGAACAATTGGAGAGCTCAGAATGGTATGTGGCAAATGCCAAGATACCGTTTACCATCTGAAGCAGAATGGGAATATGCAGCTCGTGGCGGTCGTGATATGGCTAAGTACCCTTGGGGTAACCCATACATCCGTAATGCGAAAGGTTGTATGTTAGCAAACTTTAAACCGGGTCGTGGTAACTATTACGATGATGGTTTCATGTATACTTCTCCGGTAGCTTCTTATTTCTCTAACGATTTTGGTCTGTATGATATGGCGGGTAACGTATCCGAGTGGTGCGAAGATGCCTTCTATGATGCTGCGGTTCCTGTGGTTTGGGATTTAAACCCAACTTACTATAATGATGACGAACCTAGAAAAATCATCCGTGGTGGTTCTTGGAAAGACATCGCATACTACTTAGAGACTGGTACTCGTACCTACGAATACCAAGATACTACTAAATCTTACGTTGGATTCCGTTGTGTTATGACTTATTTAGGTCGTTCATCCGGATATGAATTCTAGTCCAACTCGACATCCTTGAATTAGTAAATTAAAAACAACCAATAAATTAAATTTTGTAAAACCACTTAAATTTTATTACGAAAATGAGCAAGAAAGGCACAAATTTATTAGAAGATGTAATCATGCCTAAAGTGTATGGACTTGGTGCAGCGATTGTAATCGTAGGGGCGATGTTTAAGATTATGCACTGGCCGGGTGCGGGTCCAATGCTTGTGGTTGGTTTAACTACAGAAGCGATCATTTTCGCTATTTCAGCATTCCAAAAACCACACAAAGATCCAGCCTGGGAAAGAGTATACCCACAATTAGCAGAAGATTTTGACGGTGACGATGATGAGCCGGCTACTGCTACCGGTGCTGTTCAAAAATTAGATGATATGTTAGCTTCTGCTAATATCAACCAATCTGTAATTAGCCGTTTAGGTCAAGGATTAAACTCTTTGAGCGATAATGTATCCAAAATGTCTGACTTATCAGATGCTACTGTTGCTTCAGGTGAATATACTTCTGCTATCAAAAATGCAACAAGTTCATTAAACAGAATGAACGACTCTTATTCCAAAACAGCTGAAGCTATGTCAGGTATGGCAAATGCATCTGTTGAGGCTCAAGGTTACCACGAGCAAGTTCAAAAAATCACTAAAAACTTAGGTGCATTGAACGCAGTTTATGAAATGGAATTGAAAGATGCGGATAACCATTTAAGAGCAATGAACAAGTTCTATGCTAACTTGTCTGCAGCTATGGAAAACATGGCGGATGCTTCTAAAGATACACAACAATTCAAAGATGAGTTAGGTAAATTATCTAAAAACTTAACTTCATTGAATAACGTGTATGGTAACATGTTATCTGCTATGAGAGGTTAATTCTCTACAAGTAACGTTATAATTTAATTGATCATTTGTTTAACAAGCTTATAAACTAAGTAAAGATATGGCTGGAGGTAAAGAAACCCCAAGGCAAAAAATGATCGGTATGATGTACCTTGTATTGACCGCCCTCTTGGCGTTACAAGTTTCATCAGCGATCATGGAGAAATTTATGTTCCTTGACGATAGCTTAATGTATGCTGTAGGTGTAGCAGACAAAGCTAACGGTGATGTAGTGAAGAAAATTCAAAAAGCAGTTGATGACGGTGGAGGGAAAGACAAAGCAGTTGTAGACAAAGCACAAGAAGTGCGTAAGAAAACAGCTGATATGATTGCTTTAATGAATAGCCTTCGCGATGAAATGATTGAAAAAACCGGTGGTAAGGAAGAAGATGGTTCTTACAAAGGTGGTAAAGAAGAAGAAAAAGTAGCTCAATTAATGGTAGGTGCTGAAGGTTCCGGTAAAGGGAAAGCATATGACCTACAAGTTAAATTAAATGAGTTTAGCGAAAAAACTATACCTGGTATCGTTGGTAAAAATGAAAAAGGGGAATATTATGTAAACCCTTCTCGTATTGCTTTAGATGGTAAGGATGATCCTAAAATCAAAAGTAATGACCAAAAGAAAAAGGATTTCGCTAAATTAAACTTTGCGGAAACTCCATTAGTAGCTGCTCTAGCTGTAATGGCAACATTCGAATCGGAAGTTAAAAAATTAGAAACATCTGCTTTAGAAGCATTATCTTCTCAAGTAGGTGCTACTGATTTGAAATTCGATAACGTATTCGCTGTTGCAACAGCTAAATCAGGTGTTGTAGCTGCCGGTACAGATTACGAAGCGGAATTATTCTTAGCTGCTTCTGCTTCTGCTGTAACTCCTACAATGACATTCAATGGTAAAGCTGTAACGGTGAAAAACGGTCGTGGTCAAATTAAATTCCGCGCTTCCGGTAACTCTTACGATAAAGACGGTAACTCTCAACAAAAATGGAAAGGTGCCATCACTATCAATAACAAAGGGAAAGATACAACTTTTACAATTGATGTTCCTTTCGTAGTTGCTAAACCGGTTATTCAAATCCAATCGGCTACTGTTAACTCTTTATACCTACGTTGTGGTAACGAATTGAACGTATTGGTTCCTGCTTTAGGTTCTCAATATGCTCCTCAGTTCTCCGCTTCTGGTGCTGATTTAACAGGTCAAAATGGTAAAGGTTACGTTTTAGTAGTTCCTACCAGCCCATCTGGTGTTAAATTAAACGTGTCTTCCGGTGGATTTGCAATCGGTTTCCAAGAATTCAAAGTTCGCGGTATTCCGAAGCCTGAAATAAAAGTGTTGAACGGTGGTAAAGAAGTAGATCAGAAAAATGGTGTTCCAGCTCCTGGTCCTCGTACCCTATCTGTTAAAGCGATTGCAGAAGAAAACTTTGGTAAAGCCTTACCTAAAGACGCTAAATACACTGTTACAAAATACAACATCCTCTTAGCTCGCGGTAAACGTCCGGTTACGCAACAAACCTTCACTTCTGAGGTTGCGCAATTAGGTCAGTTTGCAGCTGCTGCTCAACCGGGTGACCGTTTGATCATTGAAGTTCAAGAAGTGAAAAGAACAAACTTCAGAGGTCAGCAAGAAACAGTTAACTTAGGTACGCCTATCATCACTGTTCCATTACAATAATTAAACATTAAAGCGTTATGAATAAATTAAGTGTTATCGTATCTGTATTTTGCGCTTTCGTTGTTTCTCAAGCTTTTGCTCAAGAGCAATCTGCTGTAAAGCAATGGGAAGACCCATACGCAACCGGTTATAACAAGTACGCCGTTCGTCCGATTCATCAGTCGGATATCATGTACATTAAAACCTTGGTTCGCGCCATCGACTTAAGAGAAAAGCAAAATCTTCCGATGTTCTCTAAGAACAGAGAAATTACGCGTCTTCTTATCGAAGGGGTTAAAAGTGGCACTATCACGCCTTATGCTAACGATTCTTTAGATAATGGTAACAAATTAACTATTGACGAGTTCAACAAGTTGATGTTAATACCTAGTGACCAAGCGCAGTTAACACCGGAAGAAATCGAAATGATGCGTGCTAACGGCGAAGATGTGGATGCTATTATGGCTGCTAGTTCAGGTAATTCTTTCTTCCCTATGGATCTTTATCAATTAGAGATTAAAGAAGAATGGTTATTTGACAAACAACGTTCTCGTCAATATTTCGATATCATTGCGATTACCATGTTTGTTCCATCTGATCATCCTTCTAACATAAAAGGAATTCAGTATCCGGTAGCTTCTTTTTCTTATAAAGAGCTTTGCGACAAGTTATTTAAAGATAATCCTAAAGCAATTTGGTTCAACCCTGAAAATGACAAGGAACACAAAAACCTTTCAGATGCATTTGATTTAAGACTTTTCAGTTCCTATATCATTAAAGTATCCAACCCTAAAGATGCCTACATTACAGACATCTATGGCGGTGATCAAAAGAAAGGTATCATGGCTTCTCAGTGGGCAGCATTTACCTTATTAGAGTACGAACATAATCTTTGGGAATTTTAATCCTAGATTTTCGAATACGATAACACTTAAAATACCCCTGTTTTCAGGGGTATTTTTTTTATATTGAAATATGAATAAACAAGATACACTTCCCAAACTAAAAGATTTTTTTGACCGGAATATACCCTTACCGGAACCGGCATTAATCCGTTTATTTGAAGCCATGGAATTGGTTAAACTTCCCAGTAAACATTCTATAACCCAACCCGGAGAGATCTGTACTATAGAAGCCTATATATTAAAAGGAATAGCGCGAACCTATTTTATAAATGAACAAGGAGACGAAGTAACGGTGCATTTTGCGAAAGAAGATTGGTGGATAGGAGATGTGGCCAGTTTTACGTTGCAACGCCCTTCCTTGCTTCATATTGAGACACTGGAAGAAACCTATATGCTCACGATCTCTTATGAGCGTAAAGAACAACTGTATGCAGAATATCCGATTTTCGAAAGAATATTTAGACTTATGATTCAACGGACACATGCCTTTTTGATGAACCGTTTAGTTTCCGTATTATCCGAGTCTGCAGATAAACGGTATCAATATTTTTTAGATCGTTATCCGGATGTCCCACAACGGGTTCCCCAGCATTATATAGCGTCCTATCTAGGGATTTCTCCTGAATTCTTAAGTAAAATACGTTCTAAAAAGGCAAAGCTCAGGTCTTGATTTATTGAAGTAGTTTAATGTTGTTCTAACTTCTTCCTCGTACGTTTGTTTTAGTAATATTCATAAAAAACTATCGCACGAAGCGAAATCGTTATAGCAACTACAGTTCTACATACAGCAGATTCCAGGGGTACCGCCGATCATGGTTGGTTACAGTCTTTTCATTCCTTTAGTTTTGCACACTATTATAATCCAGATAGAATTCACTTCGGTGCATTACGTGTACTAAACGATGATACCGTACAAGGTGGGAACGGCTTTGGTAAACACCCGCACGACAACATGGAAATTATTTCTATTCCTTTAGAAGGAGATTTAGAACATAAAGATAGTATGGGAAACACAACCGTTATATCTGCCGGCGATATACAAGTGATGAGCGCAGGCACCGGCGTATTTCACAGTGAATTCAATAAAAACCCGGATCAAGCGGTTAAGTTTTTGCAAATTTGGATTTTCCCGAATGTAAAAAATGTAACGCCTCGATATGACCAACAATCGTTACAACTTAAGGATAGAGAGAATGTATGGCAGCAAATTCTTTCGCCTTCACCTAATGATGCAGGTGTTTGGATTCATCAAGATGCATGGTTTCATATCGGCCGATTTGATGCACACCAATCGTCAACGTATACTTTAAAAAAACAGGGGAACGGTGTGTATGTTTTCGTGTTACAAGGGTCTTGGTCGATTGAACAAACGGAATTGAATACAAGAGATGCCATAGCTATTACAGATGCCTCTACCATACACCTAACGGCTTTAAGTCCACAAGCGGAAGCATTAATCATTGAAGTTCCTTTAACTTGGTAAGCAATATGTCTAAAATAGCCAACACTCAATATCCGGTTATCGAAGTGATTAAAAATAGATGGAGTGCACGCTCTTTCTCTACTGAATCGATTTCAACGGAAACTTTAGCAACACTCATAGAGGCGGCTTCATGGGCCTTCAGTGCCAATAATGCACAACCTTGGAAATTTATTGTAGTAACCAAAGAAGATAAAGAAACATTTGAAGGTATAGTAAA
>JALONH010000014.1 GCA_025455005.1 Cytophagaceae bacterium | reverse complement strand
TGACGTGACAGTCAATCCACGTCCCACTATAAGTTCAGCAACAACAGGAACTGTATGTAGTGGTGTAGCACAGAATTACGCTATAACTAGTGCCGTAACCTCCTCTTATGCATGGACAAGAGCAGCGGTAACAGGTATCAGTAACCCGGCAAATACCGCGGGAACGGGTTCACCAATAACAGAAACCTTAACTAATACAACAACAGCACCGGTAGTGGTAACATATGTAGTTACACCTACATCAACGACGGGTAGTTGTGCCGGACCTGCGTTCAATTATGACGTGACGGTCAATCCAACAGAGCCACCCTCGGTTTCTTTAGTAGCGAATGCAACGTCGATATGTTCTGGGGCAAATATTACTTTCACTGCTACACCTACCAACGGAGGTACAACACCAATGTATGCATGGACAATTAACGGTAACACGGCTATAGGTACAGGATCTACGTTAACGTTGAATAATGTTACAAGTCCTACTTTTGTTACAGGAGCCAACACGATAGAGGTATCTATGGTAAGCAATGCCACATGTAGATCTACAAGCGCAGCGGTAACGAATAATGTAAGTGTTGATTTTTCTACGGTTGCTGTACCTAATATTAGCGCTGTAGTGGATAAACCAACCATTTGTTCAGGAGAAGCAGTTGAATTAACGGCTAGCCCAGGTGTTGGCGGAAACCAAACGTATGAATGGTTCGAGGGTACAACCTCTCTTGGAAGTGGAACGACACTTAACTTACCAAGCGTAACAACTACACGAACAGTCTTTGTGCGTTACACGACGGATTTAGCTTGTGCTGCACCTCAAACAGATGATTCTGATCCGGTAACTATAACCGTGACTCCATCGGTAACTCCATCGGTTTCTATTGCAGCCAGCAACGGAACTACCGCGGTGTGTGAAGGTACTTCCATCACGCTGACGGCAAATCCTACCAATCAAAATACGTCAGTGGTACCTACCTATTCTTGGACTAGAAGTACAACAACGGGTGTTCAATCGACTACTAATCAATTAACGGCTAGTAATTTTGCAGCATCACCGGGAGAAACAGTAACGGTAGAAATGACAGTAGCCGCTGTATCCGGTACCTATTGCCCAACAAGTTTAACAGCAAGCAATACCTTTACCCCTTTAGTTAGTCCGAATCTAACACCAAATGTAACTATTACCCAAGATCTAACGGCTACTTGTACAGGTAATGCGGTAAGTTTCAGTATAACCAGTTCTGCTAATGCGGGAACTGCGCCAACCTACCAGTGGTTAAAAGGGGGCAATCCCATAGTAGGAGAGACAGGATCAACACTTAATTATTCTCCAAGCGCAGCTGAAGGAGGCACAACGTTGTCTATTTCATTACAAATGACTAGCAGCGAGGTATGTACGGCTAACAATCCAACAACTTCTAATGCGCTGGCAATAAATGTAATATCAGGTATAACGGGAGGAGCTATCCAAACGTCTGATCCAACAACAATTTGTTTGAATGGCGCTTTCCCTAATATAGGAAACAATGTTACAACACCATCTACTGCAGTTACACCGAGTTATGTATGGCAATATTCATTGGATGGAAATGAACCATGGACAAATACGCCGGTTACAGGGTTAAATCCAAGTTTACCATTCCCTATTCCAACGAATGTGGCAGGTACAATTTTCATAAGAAGATTTGTGACGGATGCAGGCTCTCCGGCACCATGTAATGTAGCTGCTTCCAACAGCATTATGGTCACCATATTGCCTCCATTAACACCGGGAGACATAAATGGAACGCAAACAGTTTGTGCAAATGATGTAATTAGTACATCATTAAATGAAGTTACAAGCGCCGGTGGAAGAACAAATTCAACAGACTATGTTTATAGTTGGGAATTTAGAGATGCAGTTACCACTACCTTTACAGCCATAGCATCTACCAATTCCATTTCCTATACTCCTTCTCCTTTAGTTAGAACTACTGAATTTAGAAGAACCGTTACTGATGGCCTAGGATGTACAGCTGTAAGTACTACTCCAATAACTATTACGGTAAATCCTTACGAAGATGTGTCTGTAAGCGTGGTAAGTGATGCAACCAACCCTATTTGTCTCAATACTAATGTTACGTACACAGCAACCCCAAGTACTAATTCGAGTAGCCCAACGTATAGATGGTTTGTTGGCTCAGTACTACAAAGTTCAACTACAAATGTATTTGTAACAAGTGCTTTGCCAGTAGGGAATAATACTATTAGAGTAGAAATGACCTCTACCGAAGCATGTAGAAACAACAATGGAGTGGATGAAGAGACAGCTCAAACAGTAGTAATAAATAATATTACTCCGGAAGTTTCCATTGTTGCATCTGAAAATCCAAAGTGTGATATAGGTGTGGTAACATTTACAGCAACCCCACAAGGTTCATCGGTAGGCATTACTTCTGATTATGCTTGGTTCGTTATCCCAAATGGATCGTCTACACCTGTTCCGGTTGGTAATAATGAAAATACGTATACCGCCTCTACTGATAGATTGTTCCCTGAGCTTAGAAATGGAGATGTTGTTTATGTTGAGATAATACCTAATATACAATGTAAAACAACTACTCTAGATCAGTCCAATAGAATTACAATGGATATTCGTCCTACTCCTACTCCAATAATTTTAGGAAGAGATACTTCTTTATGTTCCGGACAAAGCGTAGTTTATACCGCATCGATTACTTCAGGAAATACCATACAATGGTACAACGGTAGTAACCCGATTGTAGGACAAACAGGTATAAGCCTTACAGTAAATAACCCTGGAAGTTATTACTTTATTGAAAGTAATAATTATTGTCAAACGCCATCCAATGCACGATATACAGTTCAAATAGTACAAACTCCTATCGCTAATGCAGGCGTAGACCAAGTAGTACTAGAAAACGACTTGGTGACCTTGACAGGTTCCGGTGGTACAAATTATACATGGTCACCGGCAGCTGGTTTAAGCAACCCGAATATTCCAAATCCAACCTTCAGCGCGGTACAAACGACAACGTATACGCTCACAGTATCCGATGCAACAAACAGATGTAGTTCGTCAGACGAAGTAACTATTATTGTTGAACGCCCTATTCGTATTCCTAATGCAATCACAGTGAATGGTGATGGTCAAAACGATGTATGGGATATAGAAAATATGAGCTCATTTCCGAATGCAGTTGTTGAGGTTTACAATCGATGGGGAACACTGGTTTGGAAATCTGTTGGATATGATAAAATGTGGGATGGCACCAATTACCGCAATGGAGAAGTCTTACCGGATGGAACCTACTTCTACATCATCATATTAAACAGCACTAAATTCCCCGATCCATACAAAGGGTATATTCAAGTAATCAGATAATAAAAACATTTAATACATCTGTAAAGTAAAGTAGAATGAAAAAGTTTTGGATGATCGTATCGGCCGGATTTTGTTGGATGAGTATTGCTCAAGCCCAACAAAATCCACAATACACGATGTACATGATTAACCCCATCATGGTTAATCCGGCAGTATCCGGTACTGAAGATTATATCGACCTGAGAGCAGGTTATAGAAACCAATGGACGGGTTTTGACGGCGCTCCTAAAACGTTTTATGTTAGCGGCCATATGAATTTAGGTAAAGCGGCTGTAACCAATAATAGAAGCCGGTACAAAAAAAATGGATTCCATGGTATTGGTACAACGATTCAAAACGATGTGATCGGGCCTACTTCTTCCCTAAAATTCAACGCTGTCTATTCGTATCACTTGAAGCTTGGAAAAGAATTGTTCGCATCAGCAGGGGTGAGTGCCGGATTACATCAATTCAGCATGGACGGTAACAAACTAATTACCGGTACACCCGGTGATCCTCTTGTCAACTCCTTTACCAACTTAGGATTTAATGATGTGAATTTAGGTGCGTGGGTATACAACAACCATTTTTATGCAGGGTTGTCAATGGTACAAGTATTACCACAAAAAGTATACGACCAAAACAACAATGCCATATCGGATGCAGCTTTAACTCAACATATGTTTTTAATGGCCGGTTATAGAATTCCAATGGGATATGATTTTACATTAATTCCATCCATCGCCGTTAAAGCAGTTTCTCCCGCACCCGTTTCCTTTGATTTGAACTGTAAAGTGCGTTACCAAGATAAAGCATGGGCAGGCGTTTCCTATCGAAACAAAGACGCTATAGCGATTATGGTTGGAGTTATTATTAATAATACCTTTGATATTGCATATGCGTATGATTATACAACCAGCAATATACGGAGATACAGCGGGGGGTCTCATGAAATTGTAATTGGGTATAGATTACGCTTGAAAGGTCAAGTGATTTGTCCAAACAAATATTGGTAATTTAAACTCCAGAAAAATAAAAAAACCTCTCGCATTACCGAGAGGTTTTTTTATGTCTATACTGTTCCTCTAGGTGTTCCAGAAAATGCTCATCGTCGGTAATGATACGAATGGTTTTATGGGAAGTGCGATGACCTTTAACTACATCTATATTCGTTCGGGGAAGATTCCACTCGGCTGCTAAAAAAGCACATAAATAATCATTTGCTTTACCTTTTTCCGGTACAGCACGAATACGAGCGACCCAATGGCCTTGTACATCCCGTTCCAGGCTGTCTTTGGAACTATTGGGTTTTACTTTAAGAGAAAGGAACATATTAATAAAGGGGCAGTATAGTCTTACTTTTATTTTTTCCCGGCAACATTTCTTTTGGTATATGCGATTGTATCGACTGTTTTAATCCTTGAAGTAAATTCTTTTTGTGATGAAAGGAAGAATACACCAAACTTACTTCTCGATAGACCCCTTTTTTATCCCCTATAAATTTTAATTTTTTTTGTTGTGCTGAAGTAAAATCTAAGATAGCTAACTCCGGCAACAACGTTACTCCGCCTTCTTTATCTACCATTCGAATAAGCGTCTCGATATTTCCACTGGTGTATTCAAAACTTCCTATCCGATGGTCCGTTTGAGCCATCCCGCATAGATTAATCGTCTGTGTACGAAAACAATTACCTTCCTCCAACATCCAGAGTTTAAACGCCAACAAGTCTTCCGGTGCTACATACGGTTTTTTAAGTAAGGATTTATCGGTCACATTTATATAAGCAACAAATCGTTCATAAAACAAAGCATCCTCTCTAATATAGGGCTCTTTTAATGGCGTAATGAGTATTCCGGCATCTAGAGTATGTTTTTCTATCGCGTCGATGATTTCTTGTGTTTTTAACTCCATAATTTTTACGGATAACTTCGGATGAGCTTTTGTAAAAGCTCCTATGAACAAGGGTAATAAATAGGGTGCCAACGTAGGAATGATACCTATTTTGAGTTCCCCCTCCCATTGGTCGCGAAAAGGCAAAAGAGCATCTTCTAATTGGGATAAAACACCTTGAACTAATCGTCCATTCGATACTACCAGCTGTCCGGCGGCCGTTAATTGCAATGGTTGTTGTTGACGATCTACCAAGGGTAAACCAATGATCTCCTCCATGTTTTTTAGTTGCATACTGATAGCCGGTTGCGATATATGAGACCGTTCGGCTGCTACCGTAAGACTGCCGGTATCGGCAATAGCAATGAGATAGTTTAATTGGGCAAGGGTTAGATTCATATAGGTATAAGAATAACTTATACTAATATAATTATTATTGTCTTTACTTATGCAATCGGGTGCCCTATTTTTGTTCATACCAAATCATCAACTAAACTTTATATCCTATGCAACAAAGAGTATTAAACGTAGGCGAGACCTTTCCTACTTTCGAAAAAACAGCAGTTGTATCCCTAGAAAAAGGGAAAGAATTTCAAACCCTGAACTCCTCTTACATCAAAAACGACGACAATGTATGGACAGTTATGTTTTGGTGGCCTAAGGATTTTACGTTCGTTTGTCCAACGGAGATTGCAGAATTTAATAAACACATGACCGATTTTAATGCACGGGAAACGCGTTTAATTGGCGCCTCCACCGATTCAGAATTTGTTCATCTGGCTTGGAGAAACAACCACGACGATTTAAGAGGTTTACAGTTTCCAATGTTAGCCGATACGTCTAAGTCCTTAGCAGAAGAATTAGGCATTTTGGAACCTAAAGAAAAAGTAGCCTATAGAGCCACTTTTATCATTGACCCACAAGGCATCATTCGATGGGTATCGGTATACGATTTAAATGTTGGTCGAAATGTAAAAGAAGTGCTTCGAGTATTGGATGCATTACAAACGGATGAATTATGCCCATGTAATTGGGAAAAAGGCCAAGCGACCTTAAGTTAAAACATATAGATAAAAATTAAACTATGGAAACGGTAACACACAGCCTTCAAGAGTATACCGATGATTCGGTAGGAGAGGCCTATAATATTCGATTGTTAGAAGCGGCAGGGGCACGACAAGCAAAAGATATCGTGCTTAACCTTCAAAGCATATTTACGTCGGAACATATCAATCCGAAAGAAGCAGCATTAGTTGCGGTTGCCATAGCGGCAACTGTTCAAAATCTCGCCCTACAAAAAGGTTTAGAAAACAGTGCCTTTCGGTATGAAGCATCTAAAGAGGAAATAGCTGAAGCAGTAGCCGTTGCGAGCATGTTATCTGCCAACAATGTCCTGTATCGTTTTCGTCATTTTACGCAAAAAGAAAAATACCAACAATTACAAGCACGCATCCGAATGAATACGATGATGAAACCGGTAGTTGGCAAAGAATTTTTTGAAATACTTAGCCTCGCTGTTTCTGCAGTGAATGGATGTGAAATGTGTGTTCAAGCACATGAGCATTCCTTAATGGAAATGGGTACGTCGGAAGAACGGGTATGGGAGGCCATTCGTATTGCCTCTATTGTAACGAGTGCAGCGAAACTAGTATAAATAGCTTCAAGTTGGCTTCAGATTTGATAGGTACTTTTGTTAAAACTAAAAAATTATGCAAGAGGACATTGTTCAAGGCTTAGTCACACTCGCTATCATCAGCATGCTCATCCTAATGATGTAATCAACAGATGATTCAACTATATCCATCCACTATACAGAAAGTTGGAACTGTATAGTGGGTGCATTGCCTTCTATTATTCTAAAGCGATGGCCTTTAGTTCAACCAGGCAATACGTACGTATTTCATTTTGTATATGGAATCCGTATAAATATAATATATACCGGTCGAAGAACTTAAATAGGCATGTTTCGAACTAAACGATAGAAACGTTTTATACGGTAGGTGGTAATTCGTTGGTCAAATCATTTTTTTCATCTGCATGTATCCAAGTCACAAATAATTGATACATGATAGAAAAGATAATCGCACCTACAAACAACCCTAAAAATCCAAAGGCAATAAATCCACCTAATACACCTATAAAGACTACCATAGTTGGGATATCGGACGACTTACCTCCTAACAATAAGGGTTTAAGTACATGTTCCAAAATGCCTACTACCAAGGCACAGATTCCAACTACAGCACCGGTAACGCTGTCCCCACTAGCGATTAAATAAAGAACAAGCGGTATACATGCCGGCAACACGCCTACTTGTAAAACGGCAGAAACTAAAATAATCATACTCCAAATTCCGGCGCCGGGGATTCCTAAAACGACCAAACAGATACTCATTAAGATTGTTTGTATTACAGCCACTCCTAAAACCCCTTTAATCACTTTTAATATAGTTTTACTGATGATGGATAAAATACTATCTGCTTCAACAGGCGCCAACTTAATCATAAACTTTCTAGAAGCATTTACTATAGGGAGATGATAATTCAAAAACACACCACTTAAAATGATAGATCCAAACAGAAACAGAACGCCTAAAGTTAGATCTAATGTTAATTTTAAAATAAAAGAAGCTACTTTTTCTATTCCGCCTGAATATTTTTCTATAAAACCCGGCATATCCTGTGCAATATTCGTCCACAATTCAAACAATCGATTTCCAACTATAGGCCAGGACTTTAAAGAACTCTCCGGCATCGGAAGATGTACCTTACCGTCGCTCATTAAGTCTTTTACTAAGTGTAATTCTTCCATTACTAAACCTATAAATAAATAACAGGGTATAAAAAATAAAATAAATACAATACCACTTACCATTACCGCGCTGAAAGCATTCTTCCATTTCATTTTAATTTGAATCCATTCGTATACCGGGAATAAGCTGATGGCAAAGATTCCCGACCAAAAGAGGACAATTAAAAAGGGTTGTAAAATAAAAAAACAAACAACGCCAATTAATACCAGTAAAGAAAGACGTAATAATAATTCAACTATATGTTGTGTTTTGGGTAATTCAGTCATAATAAAACAGTATAAGGTAAAGATAGCTTTTATTCAAGATATGTAAAATTAATGTTAATTTCGAACATGTCGTTTACAATAGAAGTCGCACAGCATATCGTTTGGGAAGATGATACCATTGTAGTGTTGGATAAACCCGCAGGACTGATGGTAGAACCAGACCGAAATGGCTATAAAAATTTATTACAGCAGGTACAACAGTACTATCGGAAAAAAATGCCTAAAGGGAAGGAGGTGTATGTTCAACATGTACACCGACTCGATAGACCGGTGAGTGGGTTAGTGTTGTTTGCTAAAAAAAAGGCTACGTTAAAACTGTTAAGTGAGCAGTTTGCTGATCGGACAGTAGTTAAAAAATATCAAGCACTTACACCCACTACATCAATACCGATTGCTGCCACACTGGAACAATATCTTTGGAAAGACAAAAAAAACAAACAAGCTCATATTGTAACAGCAGATCATCCCGAAGCAGAAAAAGTGAAACTATCGTATACACTACGTCCCTTTACATCGGAATGGTCTTGCTGGGACATTCTATTGCATACAGGTAAATATCATCAAATACGAGCTCAACTGGCAGCACAGGGCGCTCCAATACTGGGAGACACGTTGTATGGCTCCACATATTCTTACGGAGAAGCATCCATTGCGTTACATGCCTACCATTTAGAATGCCGTCACCCGATTACGGAAGAACGATTGATTTTTAATTCTGCACCAAAGTGGAGAATATAATAGTTTGGTAATAGTTTGTTCATCTAGGTAACATAACCCTAACATCAAGCATTATCCTTTAATATATCCGTTATACTAGGGATATGTTAGCATAACATCTTGCCCGTAGTTTTGTCAGGTCTAAATGAACGAATGAAACTATGCGCCAACTTTCCTCTCCTTTATTACCGGATGGCAGAACGATACTGATCGTAGCCTGTATGGTGATGTTAAACGTGCTTACGCTACAAATAGCGTTTTCACAAAACGTACTATCTGTACGTATTAATAGTGCTTCCGATGATATGGAAGAATATGTAGCCGGTACAAATCAAACCAAAACGGTGGGTAGTATGGATCCGGGGAGCTCAGATTTAGAATTGGGTAATGAAGCAACTACCGGAGACCCTCAGTTAGTAGGACTTCGTTTTACAAACATTACTATTCCTAAAGGAGCTTTAGTTACAAAAGCAACCATACAGTTTACGGTTGATGCGATATCAAAAAACACGGATCCTTGCAACGTGCAAATTGTAGGAGAAGCTAATGACAATACCATTACATTTAATAGTTTGAACAGTGGAGATTTATCCGCTCGTCCAAAAACAACAGCCAATGTATCTTGGGCAGTTACCGGATCGTCATGGGCTACGGTAGGTTCCGCGACAGATGATCAAGAAACGCCTGATATTAAAACAATCATTCAAGAAATTATAGACCGTAGTGGTTGGGCTGCCGGAAATGCTTTATCGTTATATATCTTCGGAACAGGTACAAGAGAAGTGGAATCTTTTGAAGGATCATCCGCACAAGCAGCATTATTATCTATTGAATATTATGTTCCGGTGACGGCCTCTATACGAATCAATAGCGCGGGAGATGATTTAGAAGAGTATATTTCCGGTACTAATCAAACAAAAACGATAGGAAGTTATGATATCGGTAGTAGTGATTTAGAACTAGGGAACGAAGCAGCTGCAGGCGACCCTCAATTAGTTGGGATGCGTTTCACAAACGTTACGATTCCTCAAGGAACTACCATCATCAGTGCTAAATTAACCCTTACAACAGATGCAACTGGTAAAAATACAGATCCATGTGAACTGACCATTGTTGGGGAAAATAATGACAATGCGGCGTTGTTTGATGGCGTAACAGCCGCTCAGTTGAGCAGCCGCCCGAAAACATCTGCTCAAGTGGATTGGGAAATTACAGCCGCGCAATTTACAACTGTAGGAAGTACAGAAGACTCACCGGAATTAAAAGCTATTATTCAAGAAATTGTTAACAGAACCGGTTGGACTTCCGGTAGTGCACTAGCATTATATATTTCAGGTATTGGTACACGTGAAGTGGAAGCATATGATGGTTCTCCTTCTCAAGCACCATTATTAACAATCGAGTATTATGGTTTAGGATCAAATCCGGTAACAAACTTTCCTATTCCGAATAGTTCTTCTTGGGCATACAATGATAATGGACAAGATTTAGGTACTTCTTGGAAAGAAACGGCTTATACAGGTGATGCAACATGGAGATATAGTTCTTCTCCTATGGGTTACGGAGACGCCGGATTTATCAAGACACTTTCATTTGGTTTTGACGCTAACGCTAAATATCCTACCTACTATTTTACAAAACGGTTTAATGTAGCAGACGTTTCAACGCTTCCTACTACTCTAGATTTAGGTTTACGCTGTGATGATGGAGCTATTGTCTATATCAATGGTACACAAGTCGCTTCTTTCAATATGCCATCGACTGCCGTAACCTATTCTACTCTAGCGTCAACTGCTCTCGAAGGTACAGATGAAACTATATTCCGATTGTTTGAAATAAACAAGTCCGTGTTAGTAAATGGCATCAATTATATCGCAGTAGAAGTACACCAGTCTGCTTTAAACTCTTCGGATATTGCCTTTGATTTATCTCTAACCCCAACAACAACTTCTGCTAGTGCTCCTGCCTTAGGTTGTGCGGATGGTACAGAGGTAATCGGTTGTTTCACTTCTGTAGTTCCTTCTGAGCAAAATGCTCAGGTTATCATACCTAGTTCACACGCTTTTCAAGGCATATTTTCGCAAGGACAAAATTATGTTACCGGAACCGGGTCCGCGCTTGGGTCTTTTGATTTTACGGCTTTCGTTCCGTTTTCAGCCAACAATAGTAAAAAAGGGTACGTGTTGTTAAACCATGAAACGAATCCGGGTGGAGTATCTTGGATCTTAGTGGAATATAGTGTAGCACAGGAGCGTTGGACTATTTTAGATTCTAAACCGGTAGATTTTACCGCTACATCTCTTGTTAAAACAGAACGAAATTGCTCCGGAGGAATTACTCCTTGGGGTACTGTTGTAACATGTGAAGAAACAACTGCGAATGGGGATGTGAATGCGGATGGATATACAGATGTGGGTTGGAATGTAGAAATAGATGCTGTAACAGGAATGGTAAAAGAATATGGTAATGCGAAGCAAGAAAAGTTATGGGCAATGGGTCGTATGAGTCATGAAAACGTGGCTTTCAAATCAGATAGTATTACAGCGTATTATGGAGAAGATGCTTCAAATGGCTACGTCTATAAGTTCATTGCAACGAATAAAACTAATTTGAGCGCGGGTAATTTGTATGTATTAAGGTTAGACCAACCCATGGTCAGTAACGAACCTACCGGTACAACCGGAACGTGGGTATTAGTTCCTAATACTACTCAATCCGACCGTAACAATACACCTTCTTTAGCAATGGGATTAGGAGCTACGGCTTTCTCCGGAGTAGAAGATGTTGAAATTGGGCCTCATGACGGTAAAATCTATTTCACTGCTAAAGGAAATAATAGAACCTACAGCTTCAGTGACAACGGAACTACAGTATCCAATTTTATAACATATGTTGGGGGTAAGTCATACAAAATCAATTTTGGTGATGCTATCATTAATGAAGCATGGGGTAGTGGAAACGACAACTTAACATTTGACAATTTTGGTAACTTATATGTATTACAAGATGGCAGCCGTAATCATGTTTGGGTAGTTCGCCCGGATCACACGCAAGCAGCACCAAAAGTAGAGTTGTTTATGAAGACTCCTATTGGTTCAGAACCTACTGGTATGACGTTCACTCCGGATTATAAGTTTATGTTTATCTCTATTCAATCGCCATCACCGTCCAATACAATAGCATCAAAAGATGCTAGAAATGCAGATGTTGTATTCAACAAAGATTACACTATTGTTGTAGCACGGAAAGAATTGTTAGATGGACTTAATCCTTTGGTAACGTCTATTACACCTACGGATGCATCCGATAACCGATTAGTAGTGTATCCAAACCCAACGTCTGGGACTTGTACTATCGATTTCAAATTGGAGAAGGCCGCCAGTGTATCCTATAAAATCATTGACTTAGCCGGAAATGTAGTGTCTACTAAAACCATAGGCACGATGGCCGCAGGTGATCATACAGAAAACCTTCAAATCACCAATAAAGGAATGTATATGGTGGTACTTCAAGCCGACCAAACGGTTATCACTAAAAAAGTTCAAGTTCAATAATTAATCATCTTCTTATATCCGATTTCAAAACAACCCTGTTTTGAAATCGGATTTTTTATTATGAAAGTAAGTGTATTCTTCTTTGCTCTTTTACTTGGCTCAGTACAATCAAACGCTCAAGTACCGTATTCTATCCTTAGCTCTAAAGGTGTCTTTACCTTTTATGATCAAGCACTTTTATATAAAGACAGTGTTTACGTATTAAACCTTCGAGAGAAAAACCTTTCTGAAGTTCCGGATAGTATTAATACGTTTAAGAACTTGACGATATTAAGTTTGATGAAAAATAACATCAAAGAATTAAGTGACGAATTCTATCAAATCACCTCACTACAAGAGGCAATACTTAGAAATAATGCGTTAACAGAACTGTCATCTAAAATAGGGCAATTAACGCAATTAAAAGTTCTAACGCTTTCTCATAATAAACTTACTTCTTTACCGGAGGCAATAGGTCAACTGGCCAACTTGGAGATTCTCGATGCCGGAAATAATGAGTTAAGTACGTTGCCCGTAACGATAGGACAATTAAAAAAGTTAAAAACACTTTCTTTAAAAAACAATGCCATAACTCAACTTCCAGAAACATTAGCACAATTGCAACAACTACAATCGGTACAATTAACCAATAACAAACTAGAGGCCTTTCCAAGTGGAATAGTACGATGTAGTGCATTACAAGAGCTCTATATTGACGATAACCAAATCAAGGAACTTCCGGAAAGCATACAGAAATGCATGGCATTAAAAACACTCGTTTGCACTGGAAATCAGTTGACAATACTTCCGGATGGTTTACGAAATTGTAGAAAATTAGACTTGCTTATTGCGTCTTTCAATCAAATTCAATATCTACCTAAGGACCTCAGCGGATGGACACATATAAAAACGATTTTGTTAGTCGGTAATCCCATAGCGCCAACCGAACAAGCGCGTATTAAAAAAGCATTACCGAATACAGATGTTCGTTTCTAAAACATAATATTTCCATAATGCACTCTACTTAAGAATAGAATAACTTTCTCTTACCTTTACTTTCGTTAAGTACCTGGTTAATTCATTTTTAAATCTGATTTTTATATAAGTAAGGCCTTATGATAAATAAGGCCTTTGCTTTTTTAACCTTCAAATAAAACATCCAACAAGTCAATAACCGCTTTTGCCATGGAGTTGGTATTATCGAGCAGTGGATTTATTTCAGTAAATTCCCATAAACAAATGTTGTGCAATCGACTTAAAGAACGAACTACTTCAACTGCCTCTTCCATTTTCAAACCATTGTAAACGGGAGTGCCTGTACCGGTTGAAATACTTGTATCCAATACATCTACATCAAAGGACACATATACGGCATCATAGTCGGCATAGTATGCTTTAACTTGCTCCAGTATGACACTTAATCCTTTTGCCTTAATGTCATAGGGACTATAATGTTTTAATTGGTGATCACGAATGAGGTGGTATTCTTGAATTTCAAAATCTCGCAAACCGATAAACGTAATATCTTCCGGATGTATTTTTGGAACATCGGATAATCGTCCACATTTTTTTAAATCATCCCAGTAGGGTAATAAATTTGGATCTACATCATTCCGAGATAGTTCTATGTTGTCAAATCCCATTAAAGCGGATAAGGTCATGCCATGTAAATTGCCGGAAGGGGTAGTGTAGGGGGTATGCATATCGGCATGGGCATCAATCCACAAAACACCTATTTTTTTGGACGAACCAAAAAAGGATCGTATACCGGACATAATACCCACCGCATTGCTGTGGTCACCACTTATGACGAGAGGGTAAGGTTGAGCCAAATGATCTTCTACCAGCTTAGCTGTTGCCTGGTTGTATTGACTTAACCATTCGATATACTTGCCTTGAGCATAGGGCCCACTATGGCCTCGTTCAGGGATAAAATTATAATTTACTCTATGAGTAGTTAGTTGACTAATACTTCTTTTGTGCGGTCGTTCTACATCGGCAACCCATAGTGCATCTAATGCTAAGGACGTTCCTAATCGTTGTGCACCTAAATCGGAAGGCACTTGAAGAACCACAGTAGGTTTCTTTTTCATAATTAAACATTGTTATATAGGAGAAAATCGGTTACAATTACACGATATTTTAAATAAATACGTAAAAAAGCTACAAAGTTTAGAACATATACTACAAGCTTGTGGTTTTTAACAATATAATTAAACGAAAAACGCCATGTTGATTACCTTACGACAAATGCAATATGTAATTGCAGTAGCTGATACCGGAAGTTTCTCAAAAGCTGCAGATGTGTGTGCTGCCGACCAAAGTACGGTGAGCCAACAAGTAAAACTAATGGAAGAACGCTTAGGAGTTCAGTTGTTTGACAGAAATTCCTTACCCGTTCGGGTCACTCCGGATGGACAAGCGTTGATTGAAAAAGCAAAAGATATCATTACCAGGGTGGAAGACCTCATTGCGCCTTTTAAACAGCCCAAAAAGGTCCAAACTGTATAAAAAAAGGCTTCTATTTAGAAGCCTTTTTTTTGTTCTATATCTATTCTGTTAGTTAATAAGGTATAAAATTAGTAGACAGGGTAGTAGGTGTTCCGTTTACACCATTTCGAATTTTGTAATCAACAAGATAACCGTTAGAGGTGCAATTGTTCACTAAGGTTCCGGTTGGTAGCCCCAAAGTACCGAAATAACCTGCAGTAGCAGTAAAGCTTCCATAGGCATCCGTGTAGGTATAAATTGTTCCTAAAGCGGCAGTATGTGTTACAGAGCCTTGTTTTAAAATGTAAGGCCCATTGTACGTAGATCCGCAATTTTCCCAACGGAACTCTTGAGTTACATTATTAATAAACTTTTTACCTTCGCGATTTAACCCATATTCTGAAATGGTACTGTATGTACCTTCAATATAACTGTTATCCGTACTGGAGGTATCGCCTGTAAGTGTAAGTGTTATTCCGGTAGCGGAACCATTCGAAGTATAGGTTTTTCTACGAAACACATTCCATTCTCGTGTTACATTGTTGTTCCCGGTTCCGGTTGAATCATACGTTACGTTTAAATCCGCGCGTATTTTATGTGTTACGGTTACCGGAGTAGTAGTAAAAAGACTTAACAGGGTGCCTCCTGTAGTATTGGTAACATAAGCTATACCGTTGTACGTAAGGGATTGATTAGTGGAGGTATAAAGAACCTTATAGTTAATGAATGTTAATTTTAAAACGGCATTTTGGTCTCTAAAGCGCGTACCTTCGACTAATTCCGCCAATACTGTTCCACTTAATACTCTACTGCCGCAGGTGGTGCTGGTACCATAATTAATCGTAAAGTTTTGTGTGTTTAGGGTTACATTACCACAAGGAAGCGTTAAGGCCGTTCGTAGTGTAGAGTTGTCATAATCGGAGGAGTTGAAGACTTCTTCTGCTACATCATATATCTTGTCAAATTCATTTCTAGACGAGGCATCATCGGCCTCACCCCTTTCAAGTACTATAGGTGATACTTCTGTGGCTTCTTTCTTACAGGAGGATATAGCGGACAAGAGTACTACACTACACAGTGCAAAAACAATTTTTTTCATGAGTCAGTAGTTTTCAAAAAGATTTTACAATCATTATGCCAAACAAATTCAAGTTGTTGAATCTGTTCGGCATAAGAGTGTATACGGAAAACAAACGCAAAGGTAAACAACCGTATTAAGCTCTGGAGATGTCCAGTATATTTTTTAATTCACCGCTATATGTAACTTGTTGTACGCCATCTTGATTCAAAAAATCATGGGGAAAGCCAAGCTCTAGGGCACTTACTTGATGTAAACGTTGTAGGTGTTGTTCTGATAAAACAACAGATACAGCGCCAATAGAATCGATAATTTGTTCGGGTTTCTTAGCCCCAATGATGGGAACAACGATTGCATCTCGTTGACGCGTCCATTGAAGGGCAACATGTGAAGGAGAAACACCCAGTTCTTGTGCAATAGCTACTACCTCACGTGTTACGGTAGTGGCAGCATCACTTAAGCGCGCACTTCCTGACTTTAATCGACCGGGAGGCGTGTCTGCAGCTTGTAAATATTTTCCGGTTAAAGCTCCTCCAGCGAGTGGTGCCCAAGGTGTGATAGCCATATCAAAGGCTTTTGCCATTGGAATCAAATCGCGCTCGGGTGTACGTTGTAATAAACTATACTCAACTTGTAATGCCGTAAACGAAGACCAACCGCGAAGTTCTGCAATGGTATTACATTGTGCTACTATCCAGGCGGGTGTATCGGATATTCCAATATGTGTCACTCTCCCAGATTGCACCTCCTCTTCTAATGCACGCATTAATTCATCCGGTCGAACGGTAAAATCCCATGCATGCAGCCACAACAAATCAATGTAATCGGTTTGTAATCGTTTTAAACTTTCTCGAACGGAACGTTGCAAATTCTTTTTATGATTACCGCTAAAATTAGGATCACCCATGCGGTCGTGCAGGGTATATTTTGTAGCTAACACAAAATGATCTCGGTCGGCTTTAGTAAAATCACCTACATACCATTCACTGGAGCCTTCGGTATACCGATTTGCTGTATCGATAAAATTGCCACCGGCTTGTGCATAAGCATCAAATACAGCACGACTTGTCTCATAGTCTGCTCCCCATCCCCACTCCGGACCAAATCCCATAGTCCCTAAACATAATTCCGAAACGCGTAAAGCGCTTCTGCCTAAAAGTCTGTATTTCATCATGACGCGTGTTTTTTCAATAGGACAACAATAGGGTATTTTTGGTTCAATACAATTTTTAAGGTTCGATTATTTAATCGCTTAAGGAAAACAGGAAAGGATTCTGGTGTATAAAGCAAAACCCCTCTTGTCTTACTCCTTAAAAATAGACATATGGAACTAAATTACTTCTTTTTTTGGTTCTAGTTGGTATACTTGTAAAATGAAAACAGTTTATTTAGCCTCAATTGTCTTATGTATATTGAGTCTTACATCTTCTACAAACTTAGTAACCAATAAAGAAATGAATAAGGATTCTACTGTAAAAGTAGTGTATGTTTACGACGCCTTGTGTGGCTGGTGTTATGGGTTTGGACCAGTAATTCAACAGTTAGAGCAAAAATATAAAGGCATATTCCAGATAGACGTCATTAGCGGAGGAATGGTGCCCAAAGCACAAGCCCAGCCTATTGGATTTATGTCCGGCTATATATTAAATACAATACCTCGACTGGAGCGTACTACAGGTGTACGATTTGGACAACCGTATATTCAATTGTTACAAGAAGGCAAAATGGTATTGTACTCCGACCCTGCCGCTTTAGCCTTAACTATTCTTAAAACTATGGCGCCCGGCAAGGACGTAGCCTTTTCACATGCCATTCAACATGCGATGTTTGTTGAAGGTAAAGACATAACAAAAGAAGAACTGTATATTCCAATGGCAGCTTCCTTTGGTTTAGATACGGTAGAATTTAAGCGTCGATGGCAAGACCCAAGTTATACTACAGCGTATCTAAAAGAATACGCTTGGGTAAAACAAATGCGTGTAAATGGATTTCCGCAGGTATTTTTACAACAAGGGGATCGATGGACAAAGTTAAGCGAAGGGTATACGACCGCAGCGGCTATTGAGAGTACTTTAACAAAGTTAGGCGTTCACGCAAAATGAACCGACGGCAGTTTATAAAAAAAGCAGGCATAGGAGCGGGAGTTATGACTTCATTGTATTCATTTACAAAAGCATGGGATAAAGAATCTAGTAAAGCCGTTTGGATGCCCGTAGTTTTTGTTGGACATGGCAGTCCAATGAATGCCATTGAAGAAAATACGTTCTCCTCCACCTGGGCTAAATTAGGTCAACAACTCCCAACCCCACAAGCCATATTATGCATCTCGGCTCATTGGGAAACGATCGGGACAAAAGTTACGGCCATGCCTTATCCCAGAACCATTCATGACTTTGGTGGATTTCCCAAAGCCTTGCAAGAGGCTCAATATCCGGCACCGGGTACTCCGGAAAAAGCGAAGGAAACCATACAATTATTGGAACGATGGAAAGCACACGAAGACCATAGCTGGGGCTTGGATCATGGAACTTGGTCGGTTTTAAAACCAATGTATCCGGATGCCAAGATTCCGGTCTATCAACTAAGTTTGGACGTTCGTAAAACACCTCAACAACATTTGGAAATGGCAAAAGACTTGGCACTTTTACGTCAAAAGGGTGTCTTAATCATTGGGTCTGGTAATATTGTACACAATCTGGGGTTAATGCAGTGGCAAGAGAAAGCGTTTGATTGGGCAACAGAATTTAATACTGAGATTAAAAATAAAATAATTCAAAGAGACCATGCCTCTATTATAAATTATAAAAACATAAAAAACAGCACCTTAGCAGTCCCTACGCCGGAACACTTTTTGCCTTTGTTGTATTGCTTAGGCCTTCAACAAACAACCGAATCAACAACATTTTTTAACGATACGGCAACTATGGGATCCATTTCTATGACCGGAGCACTTATTCAATAAACGGCATCTATAATTCCACCCATTGATTTCTCCTATTTATCTATTCCATACATTGCATTGGTAACAAAAAGATAACACAATCTTAATATTTTTCTTAGATTTGTATAATTATATCTTAGATAAAGTAACTTAAGGAGGCTTCACGTGTTAATATATCGTATACTAATTGGACTCAGCCTGGGAGCTTTGCTTCTATTTACATCTTGTAAAAAGGAAGAAGGAGAAGGTGGGAAATATTCCATTAAAGGTAAAATCATAGCAAAATACTATGCTGAATGGGATAATGTTCCATTAGCCCGATACACCGGAACTTCCCCTGCCTCTGATCAAAATGTTTTTATTATTTATGGGGATAATGTCGGTTATGGAGACCGAACCTTCAGTAGTTACGATGGAGCTTTTGAATTTAAATTTTTACAAAAAGGGAAATACAAAATTTATGTTTTTTCTCAAGATACTACCTTACAATCTCCCAATAATGAATATCCGGTTGTATTGGATGTAGATCTTCAAGGAAATAAAGATTTAGGAGAGATTGTCATTGTTCGAGAAGACAATCGAAATATAGAAATAGGGCCATACTCTATCACCGGAAGAGTGTCTGCCTTGGATTGCGATCCTACCTTTACTATTTGTAATGGTCCTTACGCAGCTATTGATGCTGATGTTTACATCACAAGATCCTTGTCACAACCGTATTTTGATCGGACTAAAACTATGAGTGGAGGACAATTTGTCTTTAATAATTTACCGGAAGGAACGTATTATGTTTATTCCATTTCAAATAATCAATTACATGTGTTCAATCCTTCCTTACCAAGAGATACTATAATTTCAAAACAAGTAGTAATTACTTCTTCCAATCAAAATGCCGGCGTAATTGATATTATTGAATAATGAAAAAGAATATTCTTCTGAGCCTATCCCTTTGTCTACTTCTTACATCTGTATTTGCACAAGATGATAAAGAAGTAAAAAAATATCGTATCAAAACAAGGACTGTAATCAGTACAGAGTGGGATGAGGAGGGAGACATGAAAGAGAAAAAGAAAGTCACCATTTTTGATGCCTCCGGAAATCTGATTGAAGAACAGACTTACAAAGAAGGAAAGTTGGATAAAAAAGAAACCTATAAATATGTAAATGGAAACTGTGTAGAACACGCCATCTATTTGGCAGATGGCACATTAAAGAAAAAAGAAACGTTTAAATACGATTCCTTTGGAAAAAAAATTGAAGAGGCAACATACAACAGTAGCGGTCAACTTACTTCTAAAAGTACTACTACCTATAATGCATTCGGAGAAAAACAAAGCACCATTCTATACGACGGTAAAGGCGCAGTAGTAGAAAAAACACTTTATACCTATGATGCAAAGGGGCTAATAAAAGAAAAAGTAGTGACCGATGCTCAAGGCAAAGTAATAGAAAAAAAAGTATACACCTATACCTATTAATTCTTGGTAGACATCCATACGATATTACAACACTACACTCCCATCACCTTAGCTGAAATGGATGCTGTAAAGCTTATGGACCGAACGGATACAAAGTTCGTGTTTGCTGCAGCGCAACTACCTACTATTTTAGAGCAATTAAAAGAGGAGTTTCGTGTATTAGAAGTGGAGGGAAATCGTCAAAGTCGGTATGAAACCTTATATTTTGATACTCCGGATTTTCAATTTTACCACCGCCATCAAACCAAAAAATTAAATCGCTATAAAGTTCGTGCACGAAAATACGTAGAGTCAGCTATTCAGTTTTTAGAAATAAAGTTTAAAAACAGTAAGGGCAGAACAATTAAAGAAAGAATTAAAACTACTGAAATTAATCAGTTCTTTGAGGCGCACCAGAAAGAAGCAGAATTTATAGAAAATAAAACAGGAGTAACATCCGAGCGGATTCAACCGGTAATTTGGGTTAATTACAATCGAATTACATTAGTGAACAACAACCATAGCGAACGGTTGACGATTGATGTAGGCTTGCAAATGCACTGGGAAAATAAGGCAGTGGATTATAGCTTTTTAGTTATAGCGGAGTTAAAGCAAGGGAAAGTTATGCGTTCAACTTTTTCTCACATTATGAAAGCCCTCCACATTAGAGAAGGCGGGTTCAGTAAATATTGTATAGGAGTTGCTTCTCTCTACCCGGAGTTAAAACAAAATAATTTTAAACCTAAATTTCATTATATCAACAAACTGAAGGGGAATGTGTATGTCTAAAGTAGTGATCATTTTTATGTGTATGGTGGGCGCCATGGTATTCGTTCCGGAGAGAACAGGTGTTTGTGTATTTGCTCAAGAGTCGTTTTCTTCTGAAATGGAAGAAGAGTATTCAGAAAAAAAGAAAAAGAAAAAAGATAAAGATAAAAAAGAAGACATAGCAGAATTAAACCTTCAATTCGCAATTGGATTTGGTGCAAGTATTGTAACCACATTAATTATTATTGGACTTATCTACTATCCAAATTATCACAAACGTGAAATACTATTTACCTTTTTTATATTCAATATTATCATTTTCATACTCACCTACGTGATGAATCAAGTAAAGCTATCTATGGGAGCTGCTTTTGGTTTGTTTGCCGTGTTCTCTATGTTGCGTTATCGGACAGAAGGCATATCGACAAAAGACATGACGTATATTTTTATTGTTATCGCGGTGGGCCTGATTTGCGCTATTAACCTAGAACCAAAAATGTTAGCTGTAATATGTGCAGCTATCATCTGTATGACCTATTTGTTGGACGGCAATGTTATTTTCAAAAGACAATTTTCAAAAATCGTTTTATATGAAAATATTCAATTGATAAAACCGGAAAACGAAAATGCCTTGATTGAAGATTTAAAAACAAGAACAGGTTTAAATATCTATAAAGTCTCAATTAATAAAATAGATTTTCTACGCGATGTAGCTCAAGTAGAAATCTTTTATTATGCCTAAATGAAAAAGCAGTTATTCATTTCGACAATCGTTTGGATGCTTACCTCCTCAGGTCAAGCACAAATCAATGATTTTCGGTTGTGGAATAGAGTGACGATAGAAAAAAAATGGTCCAGACACTGGTCTTCTGAAGTTTTATTTGGAACACGAATAGGACAAAATATTTCAGCACTTGAAATATTTTATATAGAAGGAGGGATGAACTATACCTACAATAAACATTGGTCCGGCGAATTACATTATCGCTACTCGAGTAAAACAGATTTTACCGATAGGTTTGAAACGCGACACCGCCTTCAAATAAAAGTTTCGTATGACACCAAGTGGAAGAAATGGGTTACAAAATATTACCTACAATTTCAAAAACAATATACCGACATACAACGGACAGAAGACTGGATGGCTCCCGGCAATTATTTAAGAGGTCAATTTACTTTAAGTTATGATACGGATAGACGTTGGAAGCCCTATGCAGCAGTAGAATTGTTTTATCAAATCAAATATGACAGAAATGAGTTTAATCGTGTTCGGTATGAATTTGGTGTGAAATATAAAATTAATCAACACCATTTAATACAACCGTTCTATATGCTTCAACGAGAGTTCAACGAATCCAATCCTATTCGTTCCTTTATTGTTGGATTAAATTATAAAGTAAGTATTTAAAATTAGTTTCTATGATGAAAAAATGGATGTTTGCCTTAGTAGTGGTCCTTTCCTCCACTTTATCCGGATTTAATCAAGTAATCATAAATGAAGTAAGTACTAATAATTATACTACGTATCCGGATAATGATGGGGACTATGAAGATTGGATAGAATTGTTTAATAGTGGCGGCAGTGCGGTGAATCTAGCCGGTTATAGAATAACCGACAATCCACTCCTACCTTCGAAATGGACCTTCCCTTCTATATCTATACCGGCGAATGGATACTTGACACTCTTTGCATCCGGTAAAAACAGGGTAGATTATATCGACCATTTTGAAAGTTTAGTTTTAGAAAGCAATAGTTGGAAGTACCTAGTACCTACGGCAAATATCCCGAACTGGAAAACGTTGAGTTTTAATGATGGAGCTTGGAATACAGGCAACGGTGGGCTGGGATATGCCGATGGAGATGATGGAACAGTCGTAGCAGGCCCCTATATTTCGTTGTATGCTCGACGTACTTTTACCGTTGTAGACCCCAATCAAATCAAATCCCTTACACTTTATATGGACTACGACGATGGATTTATCGCGTATCTGAATGGACAAGAAATAGCTAGAGGAAACATGAGTACACCAGTTCCGGCATTCAATACTCCGGCAGAATCAGATAGAGAAGCATTAATGTATTCCGGTGGAAATCCTGAAATGTATAGTATACCATCCTCTGTATTTACCTCTTTACTTGTTACAGGTAACAACGTATTAGCTATTGAAACTCATAATAGATCAGCAACTTCTTCTGATTTATCTATGCGACCATTTTTAATAGCAGGGATTGCGGATGCGTCTATGAATTATCAGTCTTTACCATCTTGGTTCACCCCTCCGGTTGTGACAAATAATCTTCACACAAATTTTAAACTAAAAGCCGGTGGTCAAGCGGTTCAACTATATGATAATACAGGAACATTAATCAATTCGGTAAGTATTCCGGCTTTGCAAGCAGACAATACCTTTGGTCGTTTTCCTAACGGTTCCGCTACTTTACGTTTATTAAGTCCTGCTACTCCAAATGCATCCAATGGATCCTCTACAGCATTTAATGGGTATTGGACAGATCCGGTAGTGTTTTCATTACCAGCAGGTTTTTATAATGGTGTTCAATCTCTTACCTTAACTAGATCTAATCCTTCTTCTACAATTCGGTTTACTACCGATGGTTCTAAGCCAACGGCTTCGTCGCCTACTTATACCGGTCCTATATCCATTACTGCCAATACTGTGGTACGGGCAGCCACCTTTAACACCGGCTTTATTACATCTAGTTTTGAAACTAATACATACTTTATCAATCAGAATGTTACGCTAGCGGTGTTTTCTATTTCTACCGCTCCGGCCAACCTCTTTGATACTAATACAGGGATTTATGTGGATGGCCCAACGTCTGTTACGTCTCAATGTCCGGATGACCCACATTATTGTTATAACTATTGGCAAGATTGGACCAGAGAAATTCATGTAGAGTTTTTTGATAAAGGAAAAGTGTTTCAAATAGAACAAGATGCAGGGGTAAAAATATTAGGAGGATGGTCGAGAATGCGAGATATGAAAAGTATTCAATTGAGGGCAGGTGAAGAATATGGTAAAAAAACATTTGAATATCCATTTTTCGATGAACCTAAAAAATCGACACACACCAATTTTGAAACCATTACGTTACGAAATGCCGGGAATGATTTTGAAGGGACACTATTACGGGATGCAGTTAATCATCGATTATTAAACAGTGTTAATTGTATTGAAAATAACGTTGACTTTGCAGGATATACGCCTGTCGTAGTATTTATAAATGGGCAATATTGGGGTATACATACTTTACGAGAGCGTATCGATGATACTTATTTTGAAAACAATTTTGGCCAAGGAGACGGAGATGTAGATTATTGTGAATTTGACGGGGATCCCAAAAAAGGATCAAATGCAGAATTTTTAAGTATGATTAATTTTATACAAAATAATGACATGACGATTTCTGCTAACTATACAGCCGTCAAAGAAATGTTGGATATTAACAACTATATTGATTATATGATTGCCGAGTTGGTGCATACCAACTGGGATTGGCCACATAATAATATAAAGTTCTGGCAACCGAATAAAGTAGGAAGCAAATGGAGGTTTATCTATCATGACACGGACTTCGCTTGGGGAATGTTTAGTTTTTATGGAGCAACGCACAACGAAATTAATCGGGTATTAACAGACACCCGAAGCGTTCATTCACCAATGTTATTAAAGCTGTTAAGTAATACAGAATTTAGAAATGCATTTATCAACCGGTATGCAGATTTACTAAATACGATTTATACAGCTAGTAATGTTAAAGCAAAAATAGATGAATTAAGAATGGAAATAGATGCTGAGATTACACGTCATACCAATCGATGGGGCTCGTCGGTAGGAGGATCCTATGCCTCTTGGAGTTCTAACGTTTCAGCATTAAGAACGTTTGTAGACAATAGAATACCGGCTGCGCGTGCACATGCTCAATCGTATTTTGGATTGTCCGGTCAAACTTCAGTAACCATTAACGCATTACCCGCCGGCGCCGGTAGGGTAGTGATTAGCACAGTAGCGCCTTGTAACTTACCTTGGACAGGAAGTTATTACCGAGGCGTACCGGTAACCATCACGGCTTACCCAAACCCCGGTTATGTATTTTCAAATTGGTCTTCTTCTGGTGTAACCTTACCATCGTCTACTTCCAGCTCCAACACGGTTACCTTTGGAGGATCTACCGCTTCTTTCACTGCAAACTTTTCGGCTACAACGTCCGTTCCTCGATTAGTTATAACTGAAATCAATTATCAGTCGGATACAGTTGCTGCTAATAACAGCAACTCAGGGGATTGGTTTGAACTGTTTAACAACGGTTCTGCACCAGTAAATCTTTCAGGTTGGGTAGTAAAAGATTCTAAGTTGTATAACGCCTATGTTATACCCAATGGAACTACTTTGGGGGTTGGCCAGTATTTGGTATTGGTATCAGATACGATAAAGTTTAAAGCTGTTCATCCCACGGTAAGCGCAATGATTGGTCCCCTGGGTTTTAATTTAAGTAATGATGGTGAAACTATTTCGATATACGATCGGATTGGAAACCTTCGTTTACAAATGACCTATAACGATGTAGCGCCTTGGCCTTTCCTTGCTAATGGTAGAGGTACGACATTAGATTTAATAAATCCCTCATTTGATCTAAACGCAGCATCAAGTTGGAGAGATGGTTGTCGCAAGGGTTCCCCAGGTACTTTTTACACTCCATGTCCTTGCACTGCACCAGCCTTGGGGCCAGATGATGTTTTGTGTTTGAATGGATCTTCTAAGTTTTTACATTCTGGAATTGGGTCACACCCCAATCGTCAATTTTCTTGGTTTGTAAATAATGTTAGAGTGGTGGGCGCTACATCACCCATGTATAACACAATGGTTGGAGGGACTATTACAGTTGTTGTAGATTCTCTAGGTTGTTTGCAAAGTGATCAAGTTTTAATTCAAACGGATTTAACATTTTCTCTAGGCCCTGATAAGCAACTATGTTCGCCTGCCCAGGATACACTTCGTTCATTATTGCCCTCTAATGCTATATTTACATGGTACCGTAACGGCGCATTATTAACAGACGAAACAAGGTCTTTCTTAAGAATATCCTCACCAGGTTCATATGAATTAAGAGTTACAGGAGGGTCTTGCGCTCAAAGAACAGATATCTTGGTGGTTTCATCAACCGCCGCTGCTACACCAGTTGATGGTGCTCGTTGTGGAGTAGGCCCAGTAAACTTAAGCATCACGAATACGATAGCCGGCAAAACCTATCAGTGGTACGATGCACCGGTTGTAGGCAATTTGCTTACAACGGGAACAGCTTATACGACGCCGTCCTTAAATGAATCTAAAACCTATTATGTAGCAGACGTCTCTTTTTATGGAGGAACGGTAGGCGCTATCGACACTACATTTGGTAACTTATCGCAATGGGTAGATGCCAATCATACAAATAATGGAGCAGACAATTATAGGTTCCGATTTAATGTTTTAAGAGTATGTACATTACGATATGTTACTGTGTATGCTGCAGGTCCTCAAAATGTTCGAATCAATGTTTCCAATAGTGCAGGCACACAAATTCATACACGAACAGTACCAGTTTCAAGTGCCGGTGTACATAGAATCCCACTTGATTTTCCATTAACAATTGGGAATGGATATTTCTTAGATGCTATCGGAACAACCGGAAATTTGTATTACAATCGTGACAATGCCTTCTATCCTTTTACAGAATCCGGTGGGTATATCAGTATTACAGGAACTTCCCCGTCATGGGTAGGGGGTACGAACAATTGGTATCCATATATCTATAGATGGGAGTTCACGAATGGACCCGGACCATGCGACCGTATACCGGTTCGAGCAACCATTTTATGTGTATTACCGGTAGATTTACTCTCGTTAAGAGTAAGAAAGACGGGCGATTGGGCTACACTAGGTTGGGAGTCGTCAAATGAAATCAATTTCTCTCATTATATAATACAACGGTCAGATGATGGTATACTATTTGAGTCAATAGGACGAGTATCAGCAGATGGATCAGCCGGATCGATTAAATCGTATCAATTTACGGATAGTAGACCCTTCAAAGGCACTACCTATTACCGATTACTAATGGTCGATACCGATGGGACAACAAAAGAAAGTCATGTTATTGTTCTTTCTGATAACAGCTGGTTATTGACTTCGTATCCCAATCCTTTCACAGAGGGTATCACCTTATCCATTTCGGGTATTTCGGATGCTGTTACAATAGAGATAACGGATATGAGCGGGCAACGTGTAGAATACATTTCATCACATGACCCATCCAAAAGCATCGAACTGGGGACTTCTTATTCTAAGGGAATGTATTTAATTAAAGTAAGTAACAGTTCACATCAAGAAGTAATAAAAGTATTAAAACAATAAAAAAGTAGCGATTATTATATAAAAGTGGGGTATTCGTTAGTAATTCGAATACCCCACTTTCTATTTATAAAATGTATTAAACATTCGATTAAAATATATTATTTAACAATACGAATAAGATTACGTAAAAGTGTTTAAATTAGATTTTTCATATAAAAGCGATGCGGAAAATATTAATAACAGGTGGAGCCGGTTTCATAGCAAGCAGTTTAGCAGACCAACTATCATTAGATCAGTCCAATTATATTGTTTTGGTAGATAATTTCGAAACTGGATTTAAGTATAATTTAACCTGTTTAAATAATACGAATTGTAAGTTTATAAAAGCCAATGTCAATAACTATCAAGACATTTCTTCCATTATGTATGCTTATAATTTTGATTATGTCTTTCATTATGCAGCATATGTTGGAGTAAAGAAAACACTAGATAATCCGGTAAAAGTATTAGAAGATATAAAAGGGATAGAGTACATTGCTCAATTAGCTAAAAACACAAATGTAAAGCGTATTTTTTATTCTTCTTCTTCAGAAGTGTACGGCGAACCGGTAGAATTTCCTCAAAATGAAAATACCACTCCGTTAAATTCAAAATTACCATATGCTGTAGTTAAAAATTTAGGCGAAGTTTTTTTAAAAGCATACCATCAGGAATTCGGACTAAATTATACGATTTTTAGATTTTTTAATACCTACGGTCCTAAGCAAAGCGAAGATTTTGTTATTTCCAAGTTTTTGAATCTTTCTCTAAAAAACGAACCGATAACAATTTATGGGGATGGATTACAGACTAGAACGTTCTGTTATATCAATGATAATTTAAAAGCCACACTTTCGTGTTTAAATAATGATTTATATATAAATGATATAGTAAACATCGGTTCAGACATAGAACTTCCTATAAAGCAATTAGCCCTAGAGATAAATAAAATTACTAATTCGAAATCTGAAATAATTCATTTGCCCCCTTTGAAAGAAGGAGACATGACGAGAAGGCATCCAGATATTTCTAAAATGAAAAACTTAGTGAACGAAAAGTTTACTACCTTGGAAGAAGGATTGAAAGAAGTATTGAATTACAAATTAAATTTTTATGCCTGAACTTAGTATAATTATCCCTACTTATAATAGAGCGAATTTTTTGCCTGTTACCTTAACAAGTATATTAAATCAAAGTAATAAAAACTTCGAAGTATTAATCATCGACGATGGTAGTACTGATAATACAAGAGAAGTAGTACAACCTTATTTGGAAGACAAAAGATTTAAATATTATTGGAAGGAAAATAATGAGCGAGGAGCTGCTCGTAACTACGGCGCTACCATAGCTCAAGGAAACTACTTGAATTTTTTTGATTCGGATGATATTATGTACCCAAACCATGTATCAACGGCGCTACAAATTATTCAACAATATCATTATAACATTTTTCACTTAGCGTATGATTCAAAAACAAACGACGGAAAACTACTTTATTCAAGAACTACACTAGCGAATTCTATACTTGTAGGTAATCCCTACAGCTGTAATGGAATTGTCATAAGTAAGTCACTGTTTGCTCAACATCATTTCGTTGAAGATAAAACATTGTCTGCTTCCGAAGATTATGAATTATGGTTTAGGATATCGGCCTATACAACCATTCACCACATACCCATTATAACGTCTACGGTAATTCAACACGACGAAAGAAGTGTTATGAATTTGAATCTAAAAAAAATACTTTCTAGACGTGATTCATTTTTTAAATATGCGTTCTCGGATAAAATGGTGAAAGAAATTTATTCTAAAGATTACAATAAAATATTTTCTTATTGGCAAAGTTTGATTGCACTGCAATTATTATTAAGTAAATCGAAGAGAGAGGCTTTTACATATTACTTGAGTTCTATTAAAAAATTTCCACTGTCCTTTTTGAGTTTACGATCGTTAGTAATTATTAAAAACTTGATTTTTTAATAAAACTGTATGGTTGTAAACTGAAGTAGAATTTTTTAAAAAAGAAGTAAAATACCCAGAAAATCCTAAAGGCTGTAAAGCAGTTGTAATTCCTATTGTAATTTTACACTTCATTAAAAATAAATAAAGAAACCGTTTTAACCACCAAATAGGGAAAAAACCAATAAAGGATGTATTACCTAATAAGAGATCTTCATAAGAACTTAGGATGAAAGAGCTATATCCATTCCAATAATGGAAGGATTCTATGTAGTTTTTGCTCAATCTATTTTTAGGTATAGCATGAAAAAACTCTAAACCATTTTCAGGAACAAAAATCTTATGCTTTAATAATAACGCCATGTAACAGAGCTCTGTATCACCACCTGAAATTAATTTATCTTTTACTCTATCGGAAATAACATTACTCCAACCCATTTGCTGGAGTTGTTCTATAAATGTTTTTTTTATACACAAACCCGCACCATACACTGGTTTGTTGGACTGTTGTTTTCCACAAGCATATGCTTTTTCATTATTTTTGAACCAATCCGGAGGAGTAATGGAAAATGTAGCTTTTCCTTCACCACCTACAATTGAATATCCCATATTTAAATAAACATAAGCATTGAATACGTAATAGGGATTTAACCAATTATCATCATCACAAAAAATTAAATAGTTGAATGTGGATTCTTTCACTCCTCTATTCCTGGCATATGACAAACCGGGTGTAGACTCTTTAACTACGCGAATTGCTTTAGTGGCATTTTTACGAAATTCTTCAACCAAATAAACAGTATGATCTGTACAGTTATTGTCAACAACAATAACCTCCATACCTATATTTTCATTTAATACTTGACATTCTAAATATTTTAATGTGTCAAGTATTCTATCTTCACTATTATAACAACAGATAATAACAGAAACACCGCTTTTCATTACATTAAACTAAGATTAAAAATTATAATGTTTTCACCAACAACTTCCCTTCTATGATTAGGAATATACGTTTGAATTGCATTTTCAAAATTTATATTACAATCTGGGAAAAAACGTTCATGTGTTTCGATTATTATTATCCTTGTTTTTACTAACCAATTAATATTTTTTGAAAAAAGTTGATGTTCTGAACCTTCAATATCGATTTTTAATATATCAATATATGTCCAATTAAATTCATTAATTATATCATTTATACCCACCGCTTTTATTGTTCCTAAAGGGTTTTCTTCAACTGATAACCCCCAATGACCTACTTGTAATCGATCTACTACTTCCAACATTGAACTATTTGACCATAGTCCCGCTTTTCTTAAAAAAACTTTATCTAAGTCTTTCGTATTTTGTTCAAGTATAGAATAATTGGAGCTATCCGGTTCTAAACATATTACAGTAGAGGAAGGGTATAAATGTTTTATATATTTTGTAAAATAACCCACATTAGCACCAGCGTCAATAACATTATTTGGAATAATAGGAGTAAAGAATTTGTATTCTTGTTCAATTAAGATATTAATAAACGCATCTCTATCGCTTGTATGGGGACGAATATAAAACCATTGCTTCCACGATTTTACATATAAATGTGATTTTTTTTGAGTGCACAAAATAAAAAATAAATAGATTCCATCAATAACACCAAATTGCTTGATGGCTACACCTAAATGCTTCCAATTTAACTTACTCATAGCAATTGCCAATTTCCTTTTCCAAAAACATTACCATAGTTAAAAGAACCATGTTTCTGCATGTCAGACCCACTGTCGATAACTTCAAAAGTACAAGTATCTTCAACTTCATCTAACTTTGCTTGTTGAGGAATATTTAAGAAGGCGGTAACACTATATTTTCCTCTTACTAAAAAGTCTGATTCAATATTTAATTGTACATTGCTTTGAATATTTTGATATTCAAAAGCACATATTCGTTGCTTTTTTTCGTTCAAAAGAAGAACAAATAGATCAAACCGCATTTCTGGCACTTCATTAAATATTTCGAAACAAATTTCTACGGTATCTCGAGTATAGTAAAAAGACTTATCTATTTGTTTAAGATAAATCTTTTGGATGTAAACGCTTTTATTTTTTAATCCTGATACATACCCACTAGTAACAGAATTACTACTATTGTAAAATCCAATGGCAGAAGTAATATCGCCATCATACTTAATTTCGCCTTTTTCTAATACGATCGCTCTAGAACATAAACTACTAATTACATCTAGATTATGACTTACAAACAGAATAGTTCGTCCACTTCGACTAACTTCATCCATTTTCCCAATACATTTTTTCTGAAACTCACTATCTCCTACTGCTAATACTTCATCTATTATTAAAATTTCTGGTTCTAGGTGAGCTGCTACTGCAAAGGCAAGTCGTAATTGCATTCCGCTACTATAATGTTTAATAGGTGTTTCAATAAATTTATGAATTCCACTAAAATCTACAATCGCATCAAAATGTTTATTGATTTCATATTTACTAAGTCCTAAAATAGACCCATTTAAGTAAATATTTTCTCTACCCGTAAGTTCTGAATGAAATCCTGTTCCAACTTCAAGTAAACTGGCTACTTTGCCTCTGCATATTATCTCTCCTTTTGTAGGAGGTGTTATTTTACTTAGTATTTTTAAAAGAGTTGATTTACCTGCTCCATTTTTTCCTATAATGGCAACACTTTCTCCCGCTTCAATCTTAAATGTTACATTTTTTAAAACATCGATTCTTTCTCGAAATCTTTTCTTTTGGAAAAAACGAATCAAACTTTCTCTAAATGTTTGATTCATCTCTTCAGCAGAATATATAGAATATGTTTTACTTAAGTTAGATACTTCTAGAATCGGTTCCATTTTACATTTAGGATATATCAGCAAAAAAATGTTCTGTCTTTCTAAAATAAACTACACCAACAATTAGTACTGTCAAAGCGATTCCTATATTCATTGTCAAGTATGATATAGAAATAGGATACGATTCGACTATAATACTTCTAAATAATTCAATAGCAGTTGAGATAGGGTTAAATTGTAAAAAGTATCTAACTATTAAATTATCAATTTGACTTGATGTATATAATATTGGCGAGGTAAACATTAACACTTGTATCAAAAAGGGTATAATATACCTAAAGTCTCTATACTTTACGGTCAAGGCAGATAAAAATGTACCAATACCTAGTGTAGTTGATAAAAGGAGAAAAATAGAGACTGGTAATTTCCAAAGTAAGCCATCAATGTCTATAGGAGTTTTATAGTAGATAAATAATAAGATTAAAGGAATTAAAGTCATTATAAAATCGAAAACAGAAATAAATACAGAGGAGAAAGGGATAATTAATCTAGGAAAATAGATTTTCTTAATAATAGCAGCATTTTGTATCATACTATTGCCTGCTGTTAAAACTCCATTGGAAAATATATTCCATAATATTAATCCCATATAAACAAATAATGGATACGGTACAGACAATGTATCGGTTTTCAATATGGGCCTAAAGACTAAAGAAAATATAATCATTAAAAAAAAGGGTTGAAGAATCGCCCAAGAAAAACCTAAGTATGTTTGTTTATATTTTACTTTAATATCCCTCCAAGTAAAAAAATAAAATAATTCTCTATAGCCCCAAAGTTCTTTTAGATTTAGACGATAATTTTTAGGAGGTACAATTCGATATTCCATTTTAGTTTTAATCGGTGTAAAGTATGATATTAACTTTAACGGTAAATAGGAGAAATATTTTTTAGCTTTTATAACAAAATAGTCGAAAGCGATAATGAATATTTGAGATTGAAATGAATATTACGATTTTTTTTTAACAAAGTTATCCTAATTTACGATTTTGTTTAAGATAGAATTGGATTGTAAAAACACTAAAATTAGTATAAACATAATGATAATATTATTATTAATTAAATAAACCAATTATACATTGTGTATTATTTTAAACAATAACCTACCAATAAGTTGAAATAATTTTTAGTATTAGTTTAACTGGATGAACTGACTAAGGAAACAATTGATCAAAAATTGTATTAATACATATATATTTTGATACAATTAAAAAACATAAAAAGCTTTTGAGCGCTTTATTTGTTTGACAAAGTAGTGCAATCTTTGGATTGTTTATCTCGAATAGTTACACATAACCAATTTTGGAACAAAGATACCAAATAGAGGCTTTAAAATAAGCAGGTTTAAATCAAAAGGATATCTCCCAACATATAGGATGTCATCCCTCCACAGTGAGTAGGGAATTAAAGCGAAATACCACCCAAAGAGGCCGAACGTCAGGAGAGTATAAAGCAGATAACTGATAATGCACAACGGCGTACTCATATCAGACATGTTTTTTAAGGCCAACAGAGTAGTTTTTGATGAATCCTTGAGAGAAAGGATAAAACCTTATTTTACTGATAAAAAATGGAGTCCTGAACTGATAAGTAAACGGTTGGCATGAGTTACTATTAGCCAGGAATGGATTTATCAATGGATATGGAAGTGAAAAAGGTAAAATAATCTAAAAGATAAACCATACTAGGAGCTATATAGACACCTTAGGCATGGCCGTAGACGTTGAAAAATGGGAAACATAAAAAATAAAGAGGGATAATACCAAATCGTGCTCCGATAGAGCTAAGCCTAAAGTAGTTCATAAAAGAGAACGACTCAGTGATATAGAAGTAGATTTAATGATGGGCAAAGACCATAAAGGTACCGTTCTAGTAATGTCTGATAGCGCTTGTTTAGCAACTAAACTTACATTGTTACTTAAAAAAGAAACTATTTGGGAACTAAAAGCACTTAAAAAAAAATATTAAAAAGTAAGTATCCAGTTCTTACACTTACATTTGACAATGATAAAGCATTTTCTTATCACTATGAATTAAAACAACAGATGGGTATAGAAACTTATTTTACTAGACTTTATACAAGCCATGACAAGGGAACTGTAGAATATAGAATTGGAGTTTTAATAAGATATTTTACTAATAAGACAGATTTGCGTAATATTACAGTAAGTGAAATGAGATCTGTTGAAAGAAAACTTATCAGAAGATCAATTAGAAAATTTAATTATAAAACACTTAATGAAGTGCTACTGGAAAAATTGCACTTATAACTACTGTAGGTATTGTATAGTAAAAGTTAAAATAATTTATTTTTAGTAATACATCCAGTTTAAACTAAACAACCCTATGGATAAAAAGTGTCTATTTTGAATCTACAATAAACCCCAAATATATACTTATTCATTTAGGAAAATCATCAATACAAATAACGGTATAGGAACGTAAAGCAACCAACTAAAGCGCCTATTTTTTTTCATACAATATTTCCAATCGGTTGAATTAAATCTTATCAAAGGCTTGATAATATGAATCCATTTAGGAATCAAAAGAAAAAACATTAAAATAAACAAACCTATAAAAACCAGAACACCCAAAAAGCATCCGGCTATCAGCGGAAAATGAATTTGCATAAACAAATTTGTAGCAGCTTCAACAAAAATTTCATTTTTATAATTAAAACGTGCCGTAGTATAATGTTTGGAATGCTTGAAGGTATCATAACTCATCCCATCGATGGGTTTAACGTTATCCGGAACAGCCCCTCGAACAGCTCCCGAACTAGAATACTGAAGTTGAAGGTTGGATGCGTAAGGAAGGACAATTTCATACGCTTGTTGAACAATTAAAAATTGTTCTCGATGGTCACTGGAAGTATTTTTATCGCGATGACAACGCTTCACTTTTTCTCTATACGATTTTTTTATATCTTCTATGGAAGCATCGACGGGCAACTCTAAGATATGGTAATAGTGTTCGATGGGATGTTTCATAATAATAGAGAAAGTTGTTTAAATAAAAGTCCATCAGAAATTAAACAACCCATCTCTGTTAATTTAAAAACATCATATTCTTTAGAAACACTATAAGGCCTAGTGGACGTAAATACGCTAAGAGCAGAACGATTTTTAGAACTATGTTCTTGTAATGGATCAACTAAAGTGAAATCTATTTCGCTGGAAGGGTCAGCCTCCAATGCGATCAATACTAATGTGTTAGATAAACATTGGTAGGTATGAATATATTTTGGAGTGCGAATTTCTAAAAATGAAATTTTTTTTAAACTGGACTCTAATACTATATCACTAAAAATGTCTATTAATTGATCGGCCTCTGCCATTCGCTCTTCTTTCATTTTTACCCAATCTGTTGCATCGATTCCTTGAACGATTAGAAAATGGATAAACTCTTGTTCTAAATGTTGAAGCTCATCTAAAGTTAGTCGGCGATATAGGGTCATTTTGGAAGGGAACTTTTTAAACAGCGCTTTGGATTATAGTTCTATTTCTTTTCTTTCAAATGTAGGTATTTTAAATAATCCTATATTATATTCATATAGGTAAAGGGAAGAATTTCCTGAAATATGTATCGAAGAGAAAATAGAATAGAATGGATATCGTTGGAATGGAATCACTTCTTCTATACGACTTCCATTACGAATATAAAAATAATTGCTAATTTTAGTATACTCACGTATTACAACCTTTTTTTGAGGAAAAGAATAATTTAGAAATAAGATACAAACAACAGCTATAAAACAATATTTTACGGTAGCACGAAACGTCCATTTTTTTATTATGAAATATTGAATACCAACTATAATTCCAAACATACAGATACACAAAAACAATAGTTCATAAAAACGGATTAAGGTTAAAGAAAACATACGAAGGAGTAAAAACCCCATAGTTGGTAGCACGTAATAGTTTATCCATTTCTGATAAGAGAAATGTCGGAAACAATACACAACATCACTCTTATTAAACTTAAATATCGATGGGATTACATAAGGCCAACTAAATAACAGGAAAAAGTTTACTACTCCATAGGTTATACTAAACCCTAGCATGCCAAAATAAATACCGATGAACGTAGACAAGAACAAGGGAATTGAAAGTAAGGTTATTAAATTTTTCAGTACGTTTTGTTTGTACTCGTATCGATAATGGTAATATTCTTGTTCAGATTCAAAGGAGTCTTTTGTATCTCCTTCTTGAAAGCTGCGTTTATAATTTTTTGGCTTTGGATTATGGTTAGGATTTGCCCTGACACCTGAAGGAGTAGGTGTACGATTCAACTTTGAGTTGAAGGAATATATTAATCCATCATAGGCTTCTTGGATTTTTAAAAAATGAGCATTTGCATCGGCACTCGGATTTATATCCGGATGGTATTGTTTAGCTAATTCCCTATAGGCTTTTTTAATTTCATCTATGGAGGCATCTGTAGGAACGCCCAAAACCTTATAATAATTATCCATACTAGGGAACTTTGGTAATTAGAAGATCTAAAAATGATAACAATAGGAATACAATACAAATATTCAGAGGGTTCTGTCTATTAAAAAAAGAACGCCCTTTCCTTATGTATGCATAACATTTTTTTGAATTGGTACGTATACTAGAAAAAAAAGTACTATTTTGGTATGAAGCAACAAGAAACCGTTTGTTATAATATAAAGTCTGCTTGGCATGCCATTTCGCGTTTATACAATGAACAAGCCTCTAAACATGGCTCTTCTGCGTCTGTTGGGTTTGTATTGTTAAACATAGATTCAAAGGAAGGAACACCGGCTACACAAATTGGACCGGCCTTAGGCTTAGAGCCTACTTCCCTTTCTCGTATGCTAAAATCCATGGAAGAAAATCAATGGATAGAAAAGAAACAAGACCCATTAGACAAGCGCGTCACTCGAATTTTCTTAACTCCAAAAGGGCGAGAGTTGCGAAAAAAAGCCAAAGAAGTCGTAATAGATTTTAATACTAAAATTCGTCAACAGATTCCGGAAGAAAAACTAACACCTTTTTTTGAGGTGATACAAGAAATTAAAAAAATTGTAGAACATAAAAACAATACGTTTACCTTATAACCGACATTCGATCATATGAGTCATCGCACAATTAAAAAAGTTGCCATTCTAGGTTCAGGAGTTATGGGCTCCCGTATCGCTTGTCATTTTGCCAATATTGGAATGCAAGTTCTTTTATTAGATATTCTTCCAAAAGAGGTTAATGATACTGAAAAAGCAAAAGGCTTAACCCTTGAGCATCCTGCCGTTCGAAATAGAATCGTAAATGATGCTTTATCCAATACATTAAAAGCATCCCCTGCTCCTTTGTATGATGCCACATCCTTTTCAAAAATTACTACAGGTAACTTTGAAGATAACATGAAAGACCTGTCTTCTTGCGATTGGATAATAGAAGCAGTAGTTGAAAATTTGGCTATAAAGAAAGTAGTATACGAAAAGGTAGAACAATTCAGAAAACCGGGAACATTAATTTCATCCAACACTTCTGGAATTCCTATTGCCTTAATGGCGGAAGGAAGAAGCGACGATTTCCAACAACATTTTTGTGGAACACACTTCTTTAACCCTCCTCGTTATTTACGCTTATTAGAAATTATTCCCGGCCCTAAAACGAAGCCGGAGATTATTGATTTCTTAATGCATTATGGCGATTTGTTTTTAGGTAAGACAACCGTATTATGTAAAGATACGCCTGCCTTTATTGCCAATCGTATAGGTATCTATTCTATCATGGAAGCTTTACATACCATTTTGGAATTAGGCTTAACGGTAGAAGAAGTAGATAAGCTTACGGGTCCGGTTATCGGGCGACCTAAGTCCGCTACTTTCAGAACGATGGACGTTGTGGGTCTTGACACATTAATCAACGTATCTAATAACTTATTTGCAGGCTTACCTAATGATGAAGCAAAAGCATTATTTGCTTTGCCGGACCTCTTGAAAAAAATGCAAGAAAACAAATGGTTAGGCGATAAAACGGGACAAGGTTTTTATAAGAAAACCAAAAATGAAAAAGGAGCAACGGAAATTCTTTCGTTGAATCTAACAACGATGGAATATGGTCCGCAGCAGAAAGTAAAATTTGCTGCCTTGGAAATGACCAAAACAATCGAAGACTTAAAACCAAGGTTTAAAGTATTGATGAGTGCTCCCGATAAAGCCGGTCAGTTCTACAAACGTACGTTTCTTGGCTTATTCAAATATGTTTCGAATCGTATTCCGGAAATCTCCGATGAGTTGTATAGAATCGATGATGCTATGCGCACTGGCTTCGGCTGGGATTTAGGTCCATTTGAAATATGGGATGCTGTAGGAGTGGAGAAAGTAACGCAATGGATGCAAGAATCCGGTGTAGCACCTGCGGCTTGGGTAACAGAAATGATAGCCGCCGGTAATAAATCGTTTTATAAAACAGAGAACGGAAAGCGTTTATACTATGATATTCCTTCGAAGTTGTATAAAGTAATTTCTGGAACAGAGTCGTTCATTATTTTAGACGCTGTACGTTCCAACAAGCCTGTATGGAAGAATGCAGGAGCTACCCTTCACGACATCGGTGACGGAATTGTAAATTTAGAATTCCATACAAAGATGAATACGTTAGGGGGTGAAGTGGTGGATGCTATTAATAAATCGATTGGTATTGCGGAGAAAGATTTTCGTGGATTAGTTATCGGTAATGATGGAGCTAACTTCTCTGCAGGGGCTAACTTAGCCTTGGTGCTTATGTATGCGGTGGAACAAGAGTATGATGAAATTGATTTTATGATTCGTGCTTTCCAATCGACCATGATGCGTGCACGATACTCTTCTATACCTGTAGTTGTCGCTCCACATAACTTAACTTTAGGTGGAGGTTGCGAATTAACGTTACATGCAGATCACGTTCAAGCTTTTGCTGAAACCTATATTGGTCTGGTAGAGTTTGGCGTAGGATTAATTCCTGCAGGAGGTGGGACCAAAGAGTTGACCCTTCGTGTGAATGATTCTTTTGAAGACGGAGACATTCAGTTAAACAACTTAAAAAATGCCTATATGAATATTGCTATGGCAAAAGTGGCAACATCTGCACAGGAAGCAAAAGCAATGAATATATTGAGAAGAGGGGATGGTATTTCTTTGAACAGAAGTCGATTGATAGCAGACGCTAAAGTTGCTGCTATTCGATTAGCTGAGGCAGGATATACACAACCGACACCTAGAAAAGATATCAAAGTGTTGGGCAAACAAGCTTTGGGTATGTTTATCGCCGGTGCTAATAGTATGGTGGCAGGGAAATATATATCGGAGCACGATCGTAAAATTTCTGAGAAATTAGCTTACATCATGTGTGGTGGCGACTTATCGGCACCTACACTGGTATCGGAGCAGTATTTACTAGACTTGGAACGAGAGGCGTTCTTATCATTAACAGGTGAGAAGAAAACACTCGAGCGTATTCAAAGTATTTTGACATCAGGTAAACCACTAAGAAACTAAAAATCATTATGAAATCACAAGAAGTATATATAGTAGCCGGATTCAGAAGTGCCGTAGGGAAAGCTCCTAGAGGAGTATTTCGTTTCATGAGACCGGATGATTTAGGAGCTGCCGTTATTCAACATTTGATGGATTCCGTACCGGCTTTGGATAAAGATAAAATCGATGATGTAATAGTAGGAAATGCAACTCCGGAAGCGGAGCAAGGTTTAAATATAGGTCGCATGGTTTCATTAATGGGATTAAATACCATTAAAGTTCCGGGAATGACAGTAAACCGGTATTGTTCCTCCGGCTTGGAGACCATTGCTATCGCAGATGCTAAAATCAGAGCGGGTTATGCAGATTGCATAATCGCCGGAGGTGTAGAAACCATGAGTCCGATTCCGTTTGGTGGATGGAAGATTGCGCCTAATTATGAACTGGCCAAATCCCATGGAGACTACTACTGGGGAATGGGTTTAACAGCTGAAGCAGTAGCAGAGCAGTTTAAAGTTTCCCGTGATGATCAAGATTTCTTTTCATTCAACTCCCATAAAAAGGCTGTCGCCGCTTTACAATCCGGCGCTTTGATGGATGGCGTTGCTCCTATCACAGTAAAAGAAACCTACTTGGATGCTCAAGAAAAAAAGAAGACAAAAGAATATGTAGTCAATAAAGATGAGGGTCCACGTGCAGATACAACGATTGAAGCGTTAGCTAAATTAAAACCTGTATTTGCTAATGGAGGCTCTGTGACAGCAGGTAACTCCTCTCAAACATCGGATGGAGCAGCGTTTGTTTTATTAATGTCAGAAAAGATGGTGAAAGAATTGAATCTAAAGCCAATTGCTCGTATGGTGTCTTACGCTGTTGCCGGAGTAGAGCCAAGAATCATGGGTATTGGTCCTGTAGATGCGATTCCTAAAGCTTTGAAACTTGCCGGCTTAAAACAAGATGATATTGACCTTATTGAATTAAATGAAGCATTTGCAGCACAGTCGTTAGCAGTTATTCGTGAGTTAGGTTTGAATCAAGAGAAGATTAATGTTAATGGAGGAGCTATTGCACTAGGACACCCATTAGGATGCACCGGAGCGAAGCTTTCAGTTCAAATTTTTAATGAATTAAGAAGAAGAAATCAAAAATACGGAATGGTGACCATGTGTGTAGGCACAGGTCAAGGTGCAGCCGGAATCTTTGAGATGTTATAGTCTTATACCTCGGTTCATAAACCTACTAGGTTTTTAAAACCTTATAGGTTTAAACATAACTCAGATTAATTATAAAAACTATTTCAACAAAAAAGCGTTACAATTAATAATAAATTAAACACTAAGCATATGTCCACTTCCACCACCACCCAAAAACGCTTCAAAGGAGGCGAGTACTTAATTAAGGATCAAGATGCAAATGAAATTTTTATCCCGGAACAGTTTGATGAGGAACAAAAAATGATTGCTGATATGGCAAGAGACTTCTTAGCAGCTGAGGTCATTCCTCACTTAGACCGAATAGATCAACAGGAAGAAGGGTTGATGGAGAAGTTGCTGGAAAAAGCTGGGGAATTAGGTTTGTTGGCTACATCTATACCGGAACAATACGAAGGGTTTGGAAAAGATTTCAATACATCATTATTAATGACAGAAATTGTAGGAGCAGGCCACTCCTTTGCGGTTGCTTTAGCAGCACACACGGGGATTGGAACGTTGCCTATTTTATATTTTGGAAATGAAGAACAAAAGAAAAAATATTTACCCAAGTTAGCTACAGGCCAATGGAAGGCGAGTTATTGTTTAACGGAACCGGGTTCAGGATCGGACGCATTAGCAGCAAAAACGAAAGCAGTTTTAACGGCTGATGGTAAACACTATATTCTGAATGGTCAAAAAATGTGGATCACAAATGGCGGATTTGCAGACGTATTTGTTGTGTTTGCACAAATAGATGGCGATAAATTCACAGGTTTCATCGTTGAAAAAGGGGAAGGGGTAAGCTTAGGAAATGAAGAGCATAAGATGGGTATTAAAGGCTCTTCCACCCGTCAAGTATTTTTCAATGATTGTAAAGTACCGGTCGAGAATGTATTAGGTGAAATAGGCAAAGGGCATTTGATTGCTTTTAATATCTTAAATATAGGTCGTATCAAACTCGCTGCTGCAGCTTTAGGCGCAGCTAAAAGAACGAGTACGTTGGCCATTCAATATGCAAAAGAACGTATTCAGTTTAAACAACCGATTGCTAATTTTGGTGCAATACAATATAAGTTGGCAGAACAAGCAATTCGTATCTATGCTGTTGAATCTGCTATGTATAGAGCAGGTCAAGCGATACACGAAGCCGAACAAGAATTTATAGCACAAGGAAAACCAATGGAACAGGCCTTGTTAGCTGCGGCACAAGAGTTTGCCATTGAATGTGCTATTTTGAAAGTTGCAGGATCGGAAGCATTGGATTATGTCGTTGACGAAGGTGTTCAAGTACTCGGTGGATATGGTTTTTCGGCTGACTATCCAATGGATAGAGCGTATAGAGATTCTCGTATCAACAGAATTTTTGAAGGCACCAACGAAATTAATCGTATGTTAACAATGGATATGTTTTTGAAAAAAGCTATGAAGGGAGAGTTGGATTTAATGGGGCCTGCAATGGCTGTTCAAAAAGAATTGATGGCCATACCGGATTTTGGCGGCACACCGGAGGGTTTGTTTGCTGAAGAAAAGAAAGCAATAGGCAACTTCAAAAAAGCGTCTTTGATGTTATCCGGAGCAGCAGCTCAAAAGTATATGGATAAGCTCGCTTTTGAACAAGAAATATTGATGAACTTAGCTGATATCGCTATTGAGGTATATGTGGCTGAATCTATGTTGAAAAGAACGGAAAAATTAGTAGCTTTAAGAGGTGAATCGTCAACGAATGCCCAAATTGAAATGACTAGGGTCTATTTGTACGATGTAGCAGATAAAATTAACATTGCCGGCAAAAACGCCATTAATAGCATGGCAGATGGCGATATGCAACGGATGTTATTAATGGGTCTGAAACGTTATACTAAGGTAGCACCGATAAATACAAGAGATGCCAGAAGAAAAGTCGCATCTACCCTAATTGAATCGGGACAATATAGTTTTTAAAATCATTCATCTCTAACCGGATGAAAATCGCAGGGGTATACATGTTAACCGCATGTTGCCCCTGTACTTATTGTAGTGTATGACCAGTAACAACCCAGTCATATAATTTATATCGAATCCTTTTAGGTAGAAATAGAAATTTATCTTTATCTATAAGTTCAACCCATATATCGTTTTTAAATAGAGACAAAAATAATTTTTTTGATGGTCTTATAACGCGCTTTTCACTTTCAACTTTATACTTTTTAGGATACTGTGTCATCAACTTTTTAAATGATTGTTTATACTCTCGTGTTCGTTTGATGTAACGTTTACAAGTAAATTTATCTGTATGCCAACAAATGATTTTGGAATCATAGTAAACTGGAATATCTTTTTCATAACACCTTATTTTTAAATCTAAGTCTTCTAAATCGGTTAAAGCCTCATTAAATCCACCTAATTCCCAAAAAAGATCTTTATAAAAAGATAAGTGTCCAGCACTCATGAAAGAACTTATTAATCTTTTATTTTCATCTATTTTTATTTGTTTATCCCACTTATAACTTAAGTAAGATCGAAATTTTACAAAATCCAAATCTAATTCTGTGACACTATCATATATTGCTCCAACAAGAAAAGAAGACATATGCGATTCATGAAATGAGATATGATGTTGTAATAAAAATGGGCTTAAAATCATATCATCATCTATTAGTAAAATAAGCTTATGAGTAGCTAATTTCACTCCGTTGTTTCTAACTATAGCTCTACCTTGATTTTTTTGATAAACAACAATTAGCCAAGGCTTATTTATCTTGTATTCGTTAAGACTTTCATATGTTCCATCTGTTGAACCGTCTATCATAACGATAACTTCAAAACCTTCTTCAATTTGGTCTTCAATTGATTTCAAAAGGTTTAAAACTTTATTTTTACCATTATAGGTTGGTATTATTATCGATAACATATAGTATATTATATATCAATTTTTAATTTACCAATTTTTAAGTAAATTTCAGAGAGCATTAAATCATTAGATGAAAATAGTATATATAGTTTCTAATGTATATAAGTCTAGTTATTTTGAAAACTTGACTTTGTATATGAAACCATTTTTTCAAATAGAGTATATTTTGTTAGATAATAATAATAAAAAATCACCTTTCGAAGAATTTTTAAAAAACCATAATATTAAATGCTATAGATTACATTTAACAAATAATAAACTAAATTGGGCACTAAACGCATTAAAAGTATTTAATATTTTTAAAAGAACACAACCTAAATTAGTCCATTGTCATCTTCTTGAAGCAGGCTTGATTGGTATAATTACTGCAAAGATAAGCGGAATAAAAATTAGGATTTACACAAGGCATTATTCAGATATTCATCATGTTTTTTTCCCTAAAGGAATAATTTACGATAGAATAATAAATCAGTTGAGTACCCACATTGGAAGTGTGTCCAACATTGTAACTGAATTGTTAATTCAAAAAGAAAATATTCAACCAAAGAAAATTATTTATACACCTAATTTTTTTAATTTAAAAACATTTAATAAATCTACCGAAGAAGATAAACTAAGCTTAAAAACTAAATACAAAATACCTAAAGATACTTATATAATTGGAGTTATTTCTAGACTTACTGAATGGAAAGGAGTAGAATATATTGTGGCTGCATTTATTCAATACGTCAACTATTACGATAACAATGCATGTTTATGTTTATTAAATGCTATAGGAGATCGTAAAGAAGAAATATTAAATAAACTAAAATGTCTTGAACCCAAGAACTATCGAATAATTGAGTTTGAGGAAAATATTTCATCAATGTATGAAATATTTGATGTTTTTGTTCATGTTCCAACAAACAAATATCACGAAGCTTTTGGTCAAGTCTATATTGAAGCGCTGGCCTCAAAGATTCCTTGTATATTCACCATTTCAGGTGTAGCTAATGATTTTGTAGAAAATTGTACGAATGCAATAGTAGTAGATTATAAATCTTCTGATCAAATATACAATGGACTCAAATATATTCGAGAGAATCCGGACAAATTAAAGCCCATTATAGAAAACGGTTATAATTCCATAAAAAAATATGATTATCTAATAGTCGCGGAAGAACTCAAAATAATTTATCAAAACTTATTGTTACAATCACTTAAGAGCAATACACTATAAAGTTTTTAACCATCTTTATCGTTTCTTCTTCTTTTTCAATCATTCCCATATGGCCGGCCTCGTCTAATATTTGTATCAACGATTTTTGTGGAAGTACTACCTGTTCCATAATCTTTTCTATCGGAATGGTTTGGTCTTGCTTTCCGGCTATAAATAAAATTGGATGTGGAAATGTTTTCAACACATCGGTTCGGTCTGCTCGATCACGCATGGCTTTAGTTGTTTCCACCACGCCTTCGTAACTACTGCCTCCGGCTATACCGATTACCTCTTGTATCTCATGTTGTAAGGCAGCTCTATTTTTAACATAAAACAATGGTTCTACAAAACTGTCTGCAAATACTTGCACACCAAATTTTTCAATAAACGCAATAGTTTTATCCCTTCCGGATTTACGCTCTTCAGTATCTGCATAAGCACTGGAATGAAACAAGCACAAGCCCTTGAAAACTTCCGGATGCTTTTCAGCCAATGCTAAACCTACATAACCTCCTAACGAATGACCTATATAGATAACGGATTCCAATTTCAGCAATCGAATAAAATCATATACCGCTTCGCCTACATCCTCTATGCTCGTTTTCCCTTTGTTTAGTGGTGTTTCTCCAAATCCCGGCAGATCTATTGCAATCACTCGACACTCTTCTGAAAGCAAATGTTGAAAGTGTTTCCATATATGTTTGTTCTCACAAAAGCCATGAACCAACAACACAACAGGCCCTTTCCCTTTTTCTGTATAAGCAATAGCCATGATTTTTATTTAAATAATACGTTACTGTTAAAATTTAAACTGACGTCCTCTACCACGACGCTACATTCGTATAATTTTACATTCAACCCGTCGATTCAAGCGACGACTATTTTCTGTTGAATTACTGGCACGTGGAAATTTAGAACCATATCCTATACTCACCATTCTTTCCGGTGCAATCCCTTTCGAAACTAAATACGTTTTCACAACTTCCGCCCGCTCTTTGGATAAATCTATATTCTTCGCTTCGTCACCTTGATTATCTGTATGACCGGATAATTCTATCCAGAAGGTGGGGTTTTGCTGTAACACGTCTGCTAATTGGTCCAAAGCCGTAAAAGAAGTAGGCAACAAAGTAGATTTACTTTGATAAAATAATACGTTGTCTAATACTATCGCCTTCCCAATCCCCAATGGATACAATTGAAATTTCCTATAAGCATACAAAACGGCCTTTTCAGTAGAAGTTAACACAATAGTATCTTCTTTTGGATAGTACCCTTTACTTTCTATTCGAATCACTACTTTATTACGAAGTGTATCTAAACTCGTAGAGACAATACCCTCCGGTGTTGTGACGAGCTGTGTAGAAAGCGAAGGGAAACGAACGGTAACCGGAATACCCTTTTGAGTTTGTATATCTACTAATTCAAGGGCGAGTGTAACGTCCACCCCCTTTTTAACTTTTACAGGTTGCTCCACTTTACCAAGACTATTTTCTGTAGCACACGCTTGTGATGTAAGTGCGAAACGCTCACATTCCCAAAATCCAAATTCAGTAGAATTCGAAAACCCCCAAATGCCATTTAATTGTGTGCCTTCTTGATTCCCGATTAATAGGCACCATCCTCTATGCCCGTTACCCGGTTGGTACCAATCAAATCGTACCACCCTTCGATTGATTTTTACATTAAAAATTTCTCCTTGAGACCAAGCATAACAACCATATAGCATACCCATGGAAGAGGTATTAAACGATACCCAATCAAAATTACTTTTCCATGTACCTAATGGATTTATAGTAGGTACTGTTGGTTGACTATAGTTTCCTAATGCACGACATTCCATAAGCTCTGTCCATTGAGGATGGCCATAATTATTCACTATCGTCACTTCCATCCAATGTACTCGCTGAGCGGATACCGGAAAGAGTTGATCGTTTTTGTTCTCAGATAATTCCCATTCATAAAAGTCTTGATATCCTTCTGATGAAGATTTATCGGAAAAACGAACTTTAATTTTACGTGTACTGATTCCTTTATACTCTTTTTGACATTCATTATCAAAAATTACTTGACGTACGTCCATCAATTCGGAAAATTCGATTACAAAAATATTATTATGGGTTACAGAGGAGGCAGAGCACCATCCTTTTTGGGCAGTTTCATCCATTAATGCCCTTGCTGACCACAAATCAATGACTGGAGTTGTAGGAATCGAAGTGAAATAACTGGCCGGCATACGCACCATACGGGCGCCTTGTCGCAATCCGGCAACATTGATGTTCTGCGCATGGACATATAGACAAAGTAAACTAAACCATCCAAGGAATAATCGGTGTATCATATTAATATAGCAATATAACGTAATGGTTGGGATAACACCTAACGGTTTGATGTTTAGTGAAACATCTTTTCTTGCATCACTTATTGTAGTAAACAAAACTAACCATTCAGGTATATTCTCTACTCCAAAGAAAATTATTTGAGTAAAAATAAAAAAAGAGCGAAAAAAGCCGCTCTTTTAGATATACAATTATGCTACGTTAAGATAATAATTGATCTACCACTTGCAAAACTTTATCATACTCGGGTTCTTGCGCGATTTCAGGAACAAGTTCTGTATACCGTACTACATTTTGTTGGTCTACTACCACAACTGCTCTAGCAGACAGTCCCTTCAATCCTCCTTCTAAAATCTCGGTGTTATATTTTTGTGAGAATTCATTATATCTAAAATCTGATCCGCTGCTTACGTTTGCAATTCCTTCTGTTTCGCAAAAACGCTTCATTGCAAAAGGTAAATCTTTGGAAACAACAATTCCTTTGATACCGGTTTTTTGAGCCAGTTTTTGGTTGAACTGACGAGTTTCCAGCGCACACACGCTAGTATCTAAACTTGGCACAGCAATAATTACTTTGACAACTGCTCCGGCGGAATAGAGTGTCTCTTCGCTTAAGTCTGTTTTAACATAGGTAAAATCAGGTGCCGGTTGACCTATTCCCGGCAATGTGCCTTTGATTGTTATGGGATTTCCCTTTAAAGTTACTTTAGTCATAAAATGTATTCCGGTTTGGATAAAAGTTTGTTTTCGTATTGCAGATGGTTCTCTAAAACAGAAGCCCAAGCACGAATATACTTTATTACATCCTCTTTTCTATTATATTCTAATGGTTTATCTTTTTCCGATACGTGTTGTAAGACTAACGGATCGGATAGATATTCTAAGTGTCGCAAATCTTCGATGCTTAATCCTTTTGCAACTAAAGCATCAATCATCTTGTCCATCGGAATATGACTATTTGGGCAATACTCAGCTGTTTGTTCCGACCAATCTCCTTCTCTACTTTCCAATGCCCAAGCATGTATTTCAGCTCGTGTAAAGGAGGTTAAAACTTGTGCTAAATGCCCACAATTACAGGAGCCCATATGTCCCCATTGATAGGGAGCTCCGGTTGCTAAATTGTGTGCCGTAGTTCGTAAAGCATCAATTAATTCTAAGGATGGAGTGGCCATAAGAAGTCGTTTTTTTTGTAACAAACAGGTGTTTAAAAAAGTTTTAACCTGTTAAAATGTTAGGCTGGTGTGCATATTGTTTCTATAAATAATATTGTATTTTTGATTAAACTGTTTGTAAACGATTCTTAGAGATATGAAAAACGTATTTGTTTTTGTTATAATGGCTTTAATAAGCTGCTCTTGTACAGATGTTCGGGAAAAAGAAAAGGCTTCACAGGCAGCCCATCCACGTGTACACGAACAGAATAATGTGTTTACTTTACAATATGGCCCCTTAAGGGTGATAGTAGATGCTACTGCTGCAGGTAAAATGTCCGGACTTTATTGGGATAGTCTTTCTTTTTTGTCCGACACCAGTGCGCATCCGGATAATTGGGGGAATTCGTTATGGCCGTCTCCTCAACGAGCTTGGGGTTGGCCGCCCTCGATAGCTTTGGACAAGGCGCCCTATCAAGTACTAACGGACACAGGTTATGTTGAATTAAAAAGTAGCAAAGATTCCTTATTAGGCCTCGTCTTTATTAAGCGATATTCTATCGAAACAAAAGACACTTCCCTTCATATCCGATATACAATACTGAACAGCTCTACTCAAGAACGTAGGGTAGCGGCTTGGGAAATATCACGGGTTGCTCCTAAAGGACTTACACTTTTCCCTATGGGCGAACTACCTTGGAAAGGGGATTTATCGAATCATATATCCTTATTGGACTCCATCGTTTGGTTCGATTATACGGCCCTTCCGATTCCTTCCGGAGTACCTAAACTGTTTGCTTCCGGAAAAGAGGGATGGATGGCTCAAATCGGTTCATCCGGAATCATCATTAAAAAATTTACCGATATTCTACCTCTTCAATATGCTCCGGATGAGGCAGAAATTGAATTATATGCCAATCCGGATGGCTCTTATATTGAAATTGAACAACAAGGTCCATATACCACGTTGGCACCGGGGGCTCAATTAACTTACGAAGTACAATGGTACGTTCGCCCGATCCCTTCTAACATCCACGTAAGTAAAGGAAATAGAGAACTGGTAAATTGGATTAGAAATAGAATAAAATAAAATTAAAAATTCCCTATTCAATAACTTAGCCTGACGAAAAGATTCAGCTATTGAATAGGGAACATCCTTTTTTAGAATTGGCGATTTATTCTTTATATGCTTTTTTAAAATAGCGCATAGGAACCCATAACATACCAAAATTTTCTCCGTCTTCTTTACCTAAATATTTATGATGTATTTTATGTGCTCTGCGGATACCTAGCACATAAGTATTGGTCCATCGCGTTAAAACTTTAAAACGCTGGTGAATAATGATATCATGTATAAAGAAGTACGCTAAGCCGTACAACGAAATCCCCACACCGATGTACAATCTAAAGTCGTCATAGATTAGTCCGGTCATGTAACAATACGCGCTGGGTACCGCAAATATTAAGAAGAAGGCATCGTTTTTTTCGAAGAAACCCTCATGCCCTTGATGGTGATCGCGGTGCAAATACCATAAGAAACCATGCATAACAAATTTATGTGTAAACCATGCCATAAATTCCATAAAGCAAAATGTTCCGAGAACAATTAACGTATTCATTAACAAAGGGTGCATCGGTTATTGAATTAAAATTTAAGATAAATGTAAGACATACCTGCCTATCCATAAAGATACGAAAAACAGGAATTGTAACACGATTAAAAACAGGCTAAAGGAATTTTTTGTTTTGAATCGAAGGGTAAAAAAAGCAAAGGCAAATACCCATGCAACCAGAAACCAAGATATATAATTTTGTATAGGGGGCGAGTGTTGAGTGGCATACCCCGTCCAGTACCAAAGGTCTCGATAATCACAAACGGATTCTATTAATCGGTCCATCAAGGTCATACCGATGGCTACCATTGCAGCTTTTATACCATTTGGCCAAGAGCTAAAGGTTTGTCCAATACTGGTTGAAAAGGCGTAGGTAAGCATCATCCAATTAATCCCAATAATCACCGGTATATGGTCTATTTTAAATCCTAATGCGTTTCCGTAATAATAACGACCAAAAGGGAAACCCGTATGAACTCCTACCCATTCGATACACCAGCCAAGGAAGCCTACAGCTATCCACCACAATATCAAGGGTGCTTTAGTATTAGAGTCGTAATAAGCGAGTAGTCCAATACTCAATATTAAGGTAAAAGGAGTTAAAGGAATGAATATTTCGGGAAAAAAAAGCATACCCAAACTACCTACGGTATAGATAATAGACATCCAGGTGCGGGTTCCGGAGATAGACAATAAATTACCGTTTGCCATAATCTTTAAAAATACAATCCGAGACAATTTTACCGGATAAATTAGCTAAAGGAACACCGCCACCGGGGTGCACACTCCCACCGGCGAAATATAAGCCCTTAATACTGCTCGACGCATTGGATTGTCGAAAGAACGCGGCTAAAGGAGTGTTGGATGCATTACCATATAAACTGCCTCTATAAGATCCGGTGCGCTGTTCGATGCGAATGGGATCTAAATAATCTTCCTCTTCTATAAACGGCTCTATTGATTGTCCGAGTATACGCTCCAGCTTGGAAAGAATAGAAGCTCTCGCCCGAACTCTTAAGTTGTCCCAATCCTGACCTTCGTTCGACGGCACATTAATCATTACAAACCAATTCTCTCCTCCTTTAGGCGCGTCTTCTACAGTATATTTACTCGTTATGTTTATATATACTGTCGGGTCATCCCAAAGTGTTTTATCCCGCCATATGGCATCAAACTCTTTCTTGTAATCTTTAGCAAAAAAAATATTATGCAATCCTAAAGAAGGATAAGACTGACGAATCCCCCAATAGAATATCAATGCGGAAGAGCTTTTCTCTTGTGACAAAATATGGGAAGGGGCTATAGTATTTGGTAACAGTCGTGTGTACGTGGGATGTATATCTAAATTAGATACTACAATGGAACAAGGAATAAATCCTGTAGAGGTGTCTACTCCTACTACGACATCCTTGTCTACTTTAATTTTAGTGGCTGATGTGCCAAAAGAAAAAGTAACACCTTTTGCTTGGGCTAATTGAAACATAGCCTTAGTTATCGAATACATCCCGCCTTTTGGATAATAGGCCCCTCCGGAATGCTCCAAGTGTGCTATCAAATGTAGGGTAGCTGGAGCAACATAAGGATTAGACCCATTGTAAGTGGCATATCGATTAAAGTATTGTACCAATCGAGGATCTTTAAAAAGGCGTTTTCCCATATGAGCCATTGTTTCATGTGCTTGAATAAAGGGCAATCGAAACACCGACAGCAGTGTTTTAAAATTTAAATAACTCGAAATTCGATGTAAGCTTTTGTATAAAAACAAATGAGCTGTAATGTCATATATTCTAGAGGTAGCGTTAAAATATCGACGCAATACAGCAGGAGATACTTGAAAGGTAGTCGAACAAGTCTGAATCATTTCTTCAACATTCCCTTTACTAACAAATCGTGTCCCGTCTTCATAAAAGTAATGACAGATATCGTTTAACTTTTCAAACTGAAAGTTATCCGACATAGGGTATTGACACAATTCAAAGAGCTCAGCAACCAACTCCGGCATTGTGAATAGAGAAGGACCAAGATCAAAACGGTAAGCACCAAGAACTTGTTCTCGAAGTTTTCCTCCCGGGCCGTCTGTTTTTTCGATAACATGAACATCGAATCCTTTTGTTGCCAATCGAATAGCTGCACTTAAACCACCGATACCGGCCCCTATTACTAGTACTTTATGTCTTAAATTCAATGTGACACACTTTTAATCTTAAATCAACAAATTTTATCTTTACAAAACTACTGTATGCTACTTTTTGTTTATTTTTGGTAAATGAAAAATACACTTTTATTTTCTCTTTTTAGTTGCTTTTGCCTTTTCAGATGTACGCCTTCTGCTCCGGAAAAAGTGGTAGATATAAAAAGCGGTCCAAGCGTTGAATGGTACAGTACAGATGTTCCCAATTTGATAAAAGAGGGGAATGCCATTCAAACATTGGCTTCAGGGTTTCAATGGTCTGAAGGTCCTGTTTGGATTAAGGAGGAACAACGTTTATTATTTACCGATGTACCGAATAACGTTATATACTCCTGGTCAGCACAAGATAGCATTACAGTATTCATGAAGCCCTCCGGGTATTTTGATACCGTACCTACCAATCGGGAGATGGGAGCAAATGGATTATTAAGGGATGACTTAGGTAATCTACTCATCTGCCAGCATGGAGAACGCAGAATTGCAATGATGCCCTATCCTTTTCCGGAAGACAGAAATACGGCAGTAGTAGTTACTTCATATAACGGAAAACGGTTCAATAGTCCAAACGATATCACAAAGGACAATGATGGTGTTTTATATTTTACAGACCCTCCGTATGGTTTAGAAAAACAAGAAGAAGATTCTACTAAAGATTTATCGTTCCAAGGGGTATTCCGTTTATATAAAAATATTGCTACACTTTTAATCGATTCTTTGTCTAGGCCAAATGGAGTGTTATTTATTCCGGAAACGAAGGAGCTTTGGGTTTCCAATTCCGATCCTCATAAAGCTATCATCTATAAGTACACGGTGCAGCCGGATGGGAAGTTATCTAACGGGAAAATCGTTTTTGATGCCACTGCTTTAGTGGGCTCCAACAAAGGCTTGCCGGATGGTATGGCTTATCATACGAAAGGATACGTATTTTGTACCGGTCCGGGTGGCATTTTTGTTTTTGATGTAAAAGGGGTCTTATTAGGGAAAATTCATTTACCGGTTGCGACCTCAAATGTTACGTTAGACGATACAGAAAATTTTTTATTTATCACAGCTCATATGCATTTAATGCGTGTCTCTTTGGTCCCATAACGTATGAAAAAGAAAGTAGATATCGGAGCTACTACGTATTGGCCGGAGAAAGAAGAGGAACAAGCGTTTTATCAAACTCTTTTTCACACATATTATGTTGACTTATGTAAATTTTCTTTTTCTATCATAAAAGATAAAGCAAAAGCAGAAGATATTGTTCAAGATGTTTTTATCACGTTGTGGCGAAAGCGACGGTCGATTTCTTTTTCGTTTTCCATTAAATCCTATGTGTTTAAATCGGTATACAACAAAAGTATTACGGCCTATCATCAACACACGAAACGTATTAAGGTTGACTTAGAGGAAGCTTCCGGCGCAGCAGAAGGAGTTACGGCTGTTGAGTGGATTCAAGCAGAGGAATTAAAAGAAGCAATAGCTATAGCCATTGCTGAAATGACTGATGGCTGTCGAACCATTTTTTTAATGAGTAGAGAAGAAGCACTTTCGTATAAAGAAATCAGCGAGATTTTAGGAATTTCTATTAAAACGGTTGAAAACCAAATGGGTAAAGCATTGAAACATTTACGAATTCATTTAAAGGAATACTTAGTACTGATACTTTTTTTTACGGTGTATAGGGGTTAACAATTATTTTCAAGTCTTATTGTAGAATGGCGCATGCATCACAAATACCCGGAACAAGTCAACCTATAGAGGAGCTTTTGGCTGCTTATTGGAAAGGCGAATTGTCTTCTACGGAGGAAGCGCATATTCTACGTTGGAGACAAGAAAGCCCGGACAATGAACATCTTTACCAAGGATATGCGAAAGCTTGGCAGCAATCCAGGACAATGGATCCAAGTCCTGAATTTAATGTACAAGCTGCTTGGGATAAGGTGTTGCTTCAAACAGTAGCACAAGAGTCTAAGGTGGCGTTGAATTGGTGGCAACAGCCCATTATACGGGCTGCGGCAGCGGTTGTAGTAGTTGCTTTATTATCTTGGATATTTCAATATACCGTCTTTAAGCGACCTGTATACATAGATGTAATCGCCGGTATGGACAGTATCCTTAGACATGAATTGCCGGATAAGTCGGTCGTTACATTGCGAAATGGAGCTAAAATTCGATATTCCGATGCCTATAACAACGAAGAGAGGGAAATTTGGTTGGACGGAGAAGCTTTTTTCGAAGTACAAAAAAATCCTAAAAAAACGTTTACAGTAGTCGCAAGACGTTCCAGAACGATTGTGAAGGGAACGACATTTGGTGTTCGCTCCATCGAATCGGATACAGCAGACTATATTGCTGTAGAAGAAGGTAAAGTAGCGGTAATGGAAAAGTATGCTCAATCTGCAAAAGAAGTATTCTTAACAGCCGGCATGTCTGCTCTTACCGGCTCATCAGGTAGTATTCAAGTTCAGTCGGCTACTGCAACACCGCTGTACCAGCCTCTATGGAAAACCAAACATATTCGTTTTCAAGATCAATATTTGGCAGAAGTGGTTAACCAATTACAAGAATTATATCAAGTAAATATTGAGTTGCATACAACAGCACCACATACTACGCCATTAGGAAATTGTAAATATACCGGAGAATTTCAAGACGATTCATTAGAGGAGGTTTTGGAAATCTTAGGTGCTACTTTATCCTTACGCATAGAGCGCCATTCCGATACACATTATATATTAATCGGCAACGCCTGCCCTTAAATCTAGCCTCATTATTGTATGAAAAATATTTGGAAAAGAAAGTACGGAGTACTTTGCTTCATGCTACTGCTTTGTGTTTTTTCTATAAAAGCACAACCCACTAATCAACGGGTAACTTTACAATGCCAGTCGTGTACAATCGAATCAGCATTAATTCAGTTAAAAACAAATTATGGTATCCACTTCTCCTATTCATCCGATGTAGTGGATGTAAAACAACGAGTGACGGTACATGCTTCCCAGCAACCTTTAACCGTAGTATTAGATCAGTTATTTCGTAATAAAGGAATCTCATATAAAATCATAGGAGATCAAGTAGTATTAAAAAAAGTACCGATTCTATCTACGCCACCGGTACATTCCGTCAAACCTTCCGGTGCTATTAAATCAATTACTCCTCCCCAGTATAGCCATGCTAAAGATTCTGTGGTACTGGAATATAAAGAGCCTGTCCGTATCGAAGCTCCGGTATTAGTTGTTCCATCTACTCCTGATACCGTACAAGCCCTTCGAGAACTCGACAAGGTATATGTGTTGGAGCAAGAAGAAATGAAGAAAAAGTATAAAAAGAAAAAAGACAGTATTCAGACCATACAAGTAATAGAGAAATTGCGATTGAAAGAAAGTTGGAAAGAGGCAAAACTAGCCCTATCGGCATCCTATAAACATCTTCGCGATAGTATTTTGTTTAGCAAGAAAGATACCTCATGGGTGAAAGACACTATTCCGTATTCCGACGAATTGGTATACGACGATTTTCAACTAACCGGATTGTATCCGTGGAGCACACATGGTAAAGCGTCTCCTTATTTTGTTAATGGTTATTCGATTAATATTTTACCGGGTTACAATGGAGGAGTTCGTTATCTGGAGGTAGGTTTAGTAGGAAACTGTATAAAACATTATGTAGAAGGTATTCAATTAGGATCTGTTTTTAATATCGTACAGCAACAAGTATTAGGCGTTCAATTCGCCGGTGGGCTAAATGTTACAGGAAGGGAAGTTCTGGGAGGCCAATTCTCAGGAGTTGTGAATTATGCCGGCGGCGTCGTGAGTGGTGTACAAGCTGCGGGAATTGTCAATGTTGCCAATGAGTCTATGCAGGGGACCCAACTTGCCGGATTAGTAAATGTAAATAGACGATTTATGTCAGGCGCACAAGTAGGGTGTATAAATGTTACGAAACGGTTACACGGCGTGCAAATAGGGTGTATAAATGTAGCGGATTCTCTAAAAGGTGTGCCGATTGGTTTTTTATCATTTGTAAAAAATGGATATGGTCGAGTCGAACTCTATGCATCTGAAACCATGTGGTTAAACTTAAACTATAAAACCGGAGTAAAAGCCTTTTACAATATTTTACACATGGGATATAGTGCTAAAGACCCGAATTATCAGCGTTGGTCCTTTGGTTACGGATTAGGAACTTGTATCCAAATAGGACGAAGAGGACAACTTAACGTTGATGCCATAGCCCTTCACATCAATGAAAACGAATGGTTTACTAACAATATAAATGAGCAATTCAAGTTAAATGTTTTGTTGGGAGTTGGTTTAACGAAACGTGTGTACCTCTATGGAGGTCCTTCTTTCAATACCTTATTTTCAGAATACAAGACAACAGAAGGAACAATCGGTTCGGATATTGTTCCGGATAAGGGGGTTGTACATACGGAGCGTTTTTTCGTAGACAATCGTGAAATTGTAAATTCCTACTGGATAGGATGGCAAGCCGGGATTCGATTCTAATCTATCATTTGACCGTTCTTTTGTATCTTTGTAGTATGTTACGAAAATATTTATATCCGAATCTCCTTTTGGTGATGGTTATCATTGCCGGGTTACTGGTTTCTTGTGATTCTTGTATTAAAGCCTCCGGCGACATAGCTACAGAAGAACGGTTCTTCTCTCCCTTTACGGGCGTTGTAGTAGAGGGGAATTTTCAAGTTCGGCTGACACAGGGCACTACGACTTCTGTAAAGGTAACGGCAGACGATAATTTGTTGTCTTACATTAAAACCTATGTTCAAGGCAGCAACCTGGTACTAACGCTGGAAGGTAATAAGTGTTTTAAAAAAGAATCCGATATAATAATAGAAATTACTTTACCGGATATTCGGCATATACAATTGGATTCCGATGGGAATATCGTTACGATGAATAGAATTAAAGGAGACTCTATCAGTATTCTTCATAGAGGCGCGGGCAAGATGGACATAGCAGATTCTTGTAGATCGGCTTTTATTCAAGCCACCGGAATTGGACCTCTTCAGGTTATAGGAGAGGTGGATCGTGTTCGTATTGAAAACAGAGGCCAAGGAATAATCAATACACAATTCTTTTTAGCAAATAAAGCGTATGTATTTGCCGGTAATATTGGTGGTGTACTTGTATATGCTTCCCAGGAATTAACGGGAGAAATCAGTAGCGCGGGAAATATCTTGTATTTTGGAAATCCTCCGGTGGTATCCATCGTCGATAATGGTTCCGGTAGTGCTATTCCACAGTGATACCCTTGATGTAAATATGGAAGAACAAAGCTTGTATGTTCGAATAGGAGGACAATCTACGATCGATGTGTTAGTAGAACAATTTTATGAATTGGTCTTTTCCAATGAACAAATCCAACACTTATTTAACACCGACAAAGAGGTCATTAAAAGTAAACAGCGATTGTTCCTCTCCCAATTTTTAGGCGGGCCTATGGCATATAGTGATGTTTATGGACATCCTCGAATGCGAGCTCGACATATGCCGCATCCTATCACAGAAACCGATGCCATAGCATGGCTACATTGTATGTCTCAAGCAATTGCTACTTTGCCTATTTCGGAAGAGTTGAAAGATGAACTGTTTAGTCGATTTCCCTCTACCGCACTTTTTATGGTCAATACACCTTCGCCCTCAGAATCATAGTATTCAACGAAATTTTAACCTAAATAACTATTTATCGTACAAATACTCGTACCTTTTGCTTGGGGTTTTATTTTAACATTTTATTGTATGAAAAAAATTTTAGTACTCATTTGTGCTTGGGGAATTATATATAGCACATCAGCGCAACGCGCTATTGAGAATTTAGGAAGCAATGTAAATACAGAATATTCGGAACTGAATCCGGTATTAACACCGGACGGAAAACGTCTGTATTATGTAATTGAAGGTCATCCGGAAAACACAAAAAGCGGTTCGTATACAGATGCTCAAGATATTTGGTTTAGTGATTTAGATGAAAACGGAAAGTTCACTCCAAAATCACACGATAAATACCCATTAAATCAACGCCGCTATAACGGAATTCAGTGTACTAGTCCGGATGGAACTATATTATACATCCGTGGAGCGTATGAAAAAGGCGTGTACGCCGGGGTTGGGTTTTCTTATATTAAAAAAACAGCTTCCGGATGGACAGACCCTGAAAAATTAGACATTAAAGATTTTGCTAAAATGGCGAATGGGGCTTACACAAACCTACACATGGCCAATGACGGCCGTACCGCAATTATTGCATTTTCTGAAAAGGATGAAAGTGAAATAAATGATTTGTATGTTACATTTAAACAAGCCGATAATAGTTGGACGAGACCATTATACATTAAGGCGTTAAATACCAAAAAATACAAAGAGGGGACTCCTTATATTGCTGCGGACGGGAAAACCATCTATTTCTCGTCGAATCGTCCGGGAGGGTATGGCAGTAATGATATATATATGTCGAGAAGATTGGACGATACGTGGTTAAAATGGTCTGTTCCGGAAAACTTAGGCGAGGGATTGAATACCTCTGATTGGGATGCATATTATATGTTTGATTGGAAAGCAGAGTTCGCCTATTTTGTTTCTGCATATGATGGATTAGGTAAAGAAGATATTGTACGTGTTCGCATGAAAGAAGAATTACGTCCAGAGCCTACAGTGAAAATTACCGGAAGAGTGTTGGATGCTAAAACGAAGAGACCGGTATCTGCTGATATTTTGTATAATGTAACAAGTATCGCGCAAGTTGTAGGCGAAGTGATCTCTGACCCTGTTACTGGTTCCTATACTATTATTTTACCTTATGGAAAGGCCTATGATTATCATGCAGAGGCGGCTAAGTATTTTGCTATAACAAACCAAATCGATTTATCGGCTATTTCTACCCACCAAGAAATAAATCAAGATATCTTAATGGTACCTATTGAAGCTGGACAAACCATTCAATTAAACTCTGTTTTATTTGTTCAATCTAAACCTGAAATGTTACACTCATCTTATCCGGAATTGGATCGTGTGGTAGCAATGATGAAAGAAAATCCTAATATTGAAATTCGTTTAGAAGGTCATACCGACAACCAAGGTAGCCAAGATCAAAACTTAAAATTATCAGAAGACAGGGTAGAAGCAGTTAAAGCTTATCTTGTTGGGAAAGGAGTAGAGGCTAAACGCATTACAACAAAAGGTTACGGAGGAACGAAACCAATTGCTAGCAATTACAGTGAAGAAACTAGAAAATTAAATCGACGGGTAGAGTTTGTAATTACTAAGTATTAAACGAATCATCATCAATAGTTAAAAAAAGCATCTGATGATTCAGATGCTTTTTTTATATTCGTGCTATGGCTAAACAACGTCGTAAAACACCCACACAAGATGCGGTCTTACGTTTACTTCAAGAATCTGGATCAGCGCTTAGTCAAGATAAAATAGAAGCTGCATTATCAGGACAAATGGATAAAGCTACTATTTATAGAATTTTGCAACGCTTTTTATCGGATGGCATCCTTCATAAAATAGTGTCAGATCAAGGTAAAAATTATTATGCTTTTGAAGGGAATAAAGATTCTAAACATTCGCACCCTCATAATCATGTTCATTTTAAATGTTCAACTTGTGGAAATTTGGAATGTTTAGCGCAAACGATTCAGGTAGAACCACCATTCGGCTATACGTTTCATTCGGCGCATTTTTTAATAACCGGGATTTGTAAAAATTGTCAGCAACCTATTACAAATTCGGAACATTAGGTTGGAAGGGCAACTCTATTTCTACTCTAGTATATTTTTTTTCTTCTGAATACACTTCAATTTTCCCTTGTAGATGCAAAAGAGTTTGCTTTACCATATATAACCCCAAGCCTACTCCTGTTGGTTGCTGACTATGTGCTCGGTAAAACATTTGAAAGATTTTATCCAAGGATTTTTTGGGTATACCTATACCATTATCCGTAAAGGATATCTTATGCCCAAAAGAGGTCATGGAATAATCTATGGTCAACGTTTGAATAGGCTTATCATTATCTTTATACTTTATAGCATTTTCAATTACGTTTTGTACTACGGAATAGAAAGAGTAGTATTCTGTTTGTAGAAGAACATCTTTTGGAATATGATAACTTACGTTAATTTCATTTATTCCGGGGAAGGCTCTAAGGTCTTGCTGAACACAATCCTCTATAAGCTGATGTAATGAAAAAGGACTGACTTGTAGAGTACTGCCACGACGTTTCGCAATTTCTAACAAAGAGCTTAATATAGACTGCAGGCGTTGGGAGCTTTTCAAAATCATAGTATAATACGTACTCGCATCACCGGTATCTTTTTTACCTAATTCACACAAGCCGTCAATGGATTTTAAAGGACCTCGTAAATCATGAGACGCCTTATACAAAAAGGTTTCCAGTTCCTCTGTGCGCTCTTGAATGATTTGATTTTGTTTGTGAATTAAATCACTCTTTAATTCGACAACAGAGGCTAGTCGTATCTTCTCGTCTTCTTGAAGTTGAAGATTTCTAAATCGATAAGAATTAGCAATCGAGAAGAGAATGGCTTCTATCAGAACAGTAAAATAGAGTGAATTATAAATAAAAGGAGTATTTGTGATAATGTTTGAATGCCACAACAAATTAATTCCATAACCGATTGATATGATGATAATACTTAGTATGAAATATCGACTTTCTTTATTTCGAGTAGGGTAATAATAAAAGGTTAAAAAAAGCAATACAAGTATTGTCATAAAATCAAACCACATAAACCCGATGGTATATTCCTCCATACCAAAGTTTAATACTACCCTCACAAAACAATACAATAGTAAAGAGCGCTGAATCCATTTATTTTTTTGTAACCCTAAAAAATGTTGACCATATAAGAATACGGATATACTAAGTCCGGCTACTATCCACCGGTATAACGTTTCAAAGGTCCAAGGTTGATGAGCGAAAAGCAAACTCAAAGAGGTCCCATCCCTAAAGGATAAATAGATAGTTTGAAATAGAACAAACACTCCATACCAGATGTAAAAAGATTGCTTCAGTTGATAATAAAAGATAACATGATACAAAGCAATTAAGATTAAACCTCCATATAAAATACCAATCCACATATAATGGAGAATATTCGTATTAAAGAAATAGCTGTGCTCCACTAACTCAAATCCGAACTGACTTACTTTATTATGCTGAACCCGAGTATATAATAGTACGGTATCATTTTTAGGAAGGATTAAATGATAGGTTGGACTAGAATGTTTTACATCGGTTTGCCCTATCGTAGTTTTGGGATATTCATAGTGTATATTTTGAATGGTTTTGTTTTTATAATCTATAAATACATCCAAATTTCTTAACGTATAATTATGAAGCATAAAAAACCATTCTTTATCTATTCCACTTTTATTTATAATGATTGTTTTGGTCCAATACCAAGTGGAGGCATCATAAGTAGTTAAATAAAGTGTTTTTAAGGGACGAAAGGAAGTGTCCGGAGGAAGTACATCGGCTTCTGCTTGTTCTGATACCCATACCGTTGTATGATTTAATAATACGGATGTAGTAGAATCGGTTAAATTTATGATGGGAGTGTAACTCCAAGTGATTCCATTAGAAAACACGAAAACAAGCAGCACTAGAAGAGCCCGAGAAAGAGATACAATACGTTGAATCACCTGTTGTGGATTAAATTCTAAAATACTCTTTTTTAAGGAGTATCAATAATACTATTAAAAAATTAAACGAAATGTATAATGTATTGAATTAATTCATTTTATACAATATTTTATGAGTTCAATACATAACTTTGGATACAGCTTAACCGTTAAAAACTCTAAGGAAATTAGTTATCACTTTTAAAAAACAGCTTATGAAAATTATTTACGGATGGTATATATGGTCTTTTATGACCTTACTTTTAATCTCGACTGAAGTTAACCTTATTCCAAACGTTATGACAGAACAACAAGTATTTTCCATCATTTTAATATTGATTGGCATGTTTATGTTGTTGATATCCTTTAGTGCAGGTGAAATAAAACATCTCATTCACCCTTTTCGAAAATTTAGACGATTACAATATAAGAAGAAAAACTACCACGGCAGGTGGGCATAAAAAAAGCCTCGATGAACATCGAGGCTTTTTTCTTAATTTATTTTTAATAATTCTACTTCAAAAATCAAAGTAGCATTTGGCCCTATTGATTCTCCTGCACCTCGTGCTCCGTATGCTAAGTTGGATGGTATAAATAATCGCCATTTGGAACCTACGCTCATTAATTGCAATGCTTCTACCCAACCGGCAATAACTCCATTCACCGGAAATGTAGCCGGTTGACCACGTTCTACTGAGCTATCAAAAACGGTCCCATCGATCAACGTGCCATGGTAGTGTGTTGTCACTTGATCCGTTGCTTTAGGCATAGGACCGGAACCGGGTATTATAATTTGGTATTGTAAACCGCTAGGCAGTGTTGTAACACCCTCGTTTAATTTATTCTTTGCTAAAAACGCCACACCTTCAGCGCTGTTTTTTTCTGCTTTCCGCTTTGCTGCATCCTGAAAATACGTGTTTAACGCTTGATGTGCATCGGCAAGTTCTACTTTCAGCGATTTCTTTTCGAATACATCTTGCATCGCTTCCACAAACTTTTCTAAGTTGATATCATCAAAACCTTGTTGTTTAAAACTGCCGGCTACATTTATACCTAAACTGTAGCTAATTAAATCTTTTTCGTTGGTAAAGGACATGAATATAATAGTATGTTAGGGTACAAATATAACAAATCAATACATCTCCTCTTCTTGTTTGCGGTAAAGAAGATTTAATTTTTGATTTAAGGCATCTATTTTCTTTTGAAGTTTTAAACCCTTCGCATCAACTTTTTGTGATTGTTTATAGTAACTATCATCATATGCTATTGCTACTGTATCAATTACTACAGCAGCAGTTGAATCTACCGCATATCCATAATTATAATTATCGGAGTATTCAGAATATATTTGCTCATAGTTCGAATCGGTCTTTGAATACGATTGATACCGACCTCCTAACCATTTGTTATTGATTAAAAATAAATTTTCTACTTCGATAACAAAAAATTGAGAATCAATCCTAAAGTGAATATATAAATCATCTAAAATTGGAATTCTTACTTCTTCATTTTCGTATTCTAGTTCATAAAAACAAGTCTCATATCGTATGGAAGAAAGATTTATAGTATCCTTATCGAATTGCTCCTTAAAATTTCGAAAACTATTAAATACAGTAGTATATATTTCAGTTCTTATTTTTAAAGAGTCCGATAAGCTTATATTTCCCCTATCGCTTATATTTCTTAGGTTATTATAAATAAAAAGAAAATCAGAAGCACTTAAAGCATATTTTTTAACAAAAGCATCTTCCGTTAACGTGGTAATGTCTTTCAAATATTGAGAAGCAACGGTTTGTACGTCGATGCATTGACTGAAAACAATAGAAGAAGAAAAGAATAAAGATAAGAAGACGAGGTGTTTCATGTTTTTTATTTCAATTTATATTTTTTAAAAACAGTTTAAAAACAAAACATTACTTTTGTTGGTATTCATTTTATTATGCCACTAGCTTTATCCAGCCTTCGAGTTGGTAGAAAATACTATTTAATTAATGATGGGGAGCGCCATGATTTCCAAGTTATGCGTGCTTTAGGTGGGGACCGCTTTGTCGTTAAAGATATTCTTACTCTGGAAGTGTACGAACTTCAAGAACTTTTTAAATATGGTCTTCGGGAAGATTTTGATTTACGGGAAGAAGAAAAAGTATAAAAATTATTTGACCACTACGCCACACAATTTGCGTACAACGTCAGCAATAGATGCGGCATCTAAACCACATTCTTTATACAACTGCGATGGTTCTCCATGTTCTATGATGCTATCCGGTATGCCCATGCGATGAATAGAAGCAGTATACCCCTTATCACAGATATATTCTAAAACAGCAGAACCAAACCCTCCTTGTAAACATCCGTCCTCTATAGTAACAATTTTAGAAAAACGGCGGAATATGTCATCTAATAAAGCTGTATCTAATGGTTTGACAAAGCGCATATCATAATGTGCCGGTCTTAAATCTTCCGATACTAACAAATGTTTTGCCTCTACAACATGATTACCAATGGGGCCAAAACTTAAAATGGCTACTTCCTCTCCTTCACTCACGAGTCTTCCTTTCCCAACTGTTATTGCTTCCATTGGTAATTTCCAATTCGGTACAACACCTTGACCTCTAGGATATCGAATAGTAAACGGATATACTTGTGACTCCAATTGCGCACTGTACATTAAGTGGCGCAATTCCACTTCGTTCATGGGAGATGCGACAATCATATGTGGCAAACAACGCATGTACGCTATATCGTATAAGCCATGATGCGTAGGGCCATCCGCTCCTACAATGCCGGCTCTGTCTAAACAGAAAACAACCGGTAATTTTTGAATACATACATCGTGCATCACTTGGTCATACGCTCGCTGCATAAAGGTAGAATAAATATTACAAAACGGTCGTAACCCTTGTGTCGCTAATCCGGCAGAAAAGGTGACTGCGTGTTGTTCCGCAATACCCACATCGAATGCTCTATCCGGCATTTTTTCCATCATTAAATTTAACGAAGATCCGGAAGGCATGGCCGGCGTAACGCCCATTATCGATGGATTTGCGCTTGCTAATTCTACTATTGTTTGTCCAAAAACATCTTGGTATTTAGGTGCTTGTGGCGTATCGTAATGTTTTTTGTGAATTTGACCTGTTAGCTTATCAAATGTTCCGGGTGCATGCCAAGTCAATTGGTCCTTTTCTGCGAAGGGATATCCCTTCCCTTTAGTAGTCAGAACATGAAGTATTTTTGGCCCCTGTATATTTTTTAAATCGTTTAATACTTGAACCATGTGGTTCACATCATGACCATCCACCGGGCCGAAGTAACGTAAATTCAATGACTCAAATAAATTACTTTGCTTTAACAACCCGCCTTTGATACCATTCTCAATTTTAGAGGCAATGGCTTGAGCATTAGGGCCAAACTTGCTGATTTTTCCTAGCAAATTCCATACATCGTCTCGTAACTTATTATACGTGCGCGATGTTGTGATGTCAACTAAATAGTCTTTGAGCGCCCCTACATTTGGATCAATGGCCATGCAATTGTCATTCAGAACAATTAACAAATTAGTGTTGGTTACACCTGCATGGTTCATCGCTTCAAACGCCATACCACCGGTCATGGCTCCATCCCCAATAACAGCTATGTGGTGTCTATTGTCTTGTAAATATTGATTGCCAACTGCCATACCTAAAGCAGCCGAAATGGATGTTGAGGAGTGTCCGACACCAAAGGTATCATAAGGACTTTCGCTTCGTTTAGGGAAACCGGACAATCCCTTATATACACGGTTAGTGTGAAAGGCATCTCGACGACCGGTAAGGATTTTATGACCATAGGCCTGATGTCCTACATCCCATACTAGTTGGTCTACAGGAGTTTGAAAAGCATAATGTAAAGCTATGGTTAGTTCTACCACACCTAAAGAGGCAGCAAAATGACCTCCATAAACCGATACATGATCGATGATAAATTGACGCAATTCATCGGACAATTGAACCAACTGGGTGTCATCCAATTGACGCAAATCTTCCGGTGCATTAATCTTTTGTAATAGAGGGCCTACAGGTATCAAACGAAAAGTTCTTTCTATGCTTAACAAATATACAATTATTTTGTTTAACGTTTTGCTTAAAATCAATAGTATATCCTTTAGAACATTCAACTAAATTATTTCAAGGGCTCCTTGGTGGTTGGTACAGAATTAATTTATATTTGAAACTGTAGAATTATACAACTGTATGTTTAAATACTTTTTATTAAGTGCGTTAATACTTTTTCAGTGGAAATGGGCACAAGCACAAGATACCATGATTGTGCATTTGAAAAATGGATCAATAGAAAAGTTTATAGCTTCAGAGGTGGACAGCATCCGATTTAGAAAAGCCTATGTAGTAGGGGATGTAGGTCCCGCCGGTGGGTATATCATTTATGATAAGGGTTTGTATACCAATGGATGGCGCTATCTGGAAGCCGCACCGGCGGATATCATTGGAAACTATTCTTGGGGATGTAGTGGCTCCAGTTTTCCTAGTGCGACACTTTCTGCCATAGGGGATGGTTTCATGAATACAAATGTTATTGTTGGTTCGTGTAGTGATAATGGCGCAGCTAAAGCCTGTTTTGATTATGTGTTTGGAGGATATTCAGATTGGTACTTGCCCAATTCAAATGAAATTTTATTGTTTTATCCTACAGTTGATATTAGAACGAAATTGAATATTAGTTTAGCAAGTGATTTTTGGTCTTCTGAAGAATCCAATACTGTAAACGCTAAAGTTGGAACATCCATTGGACCACTTATTAATTTAAAAAGTGATACAAATCCCGTTCGCCCCATCCGCCGATTTTAAATATGAAATTTTCTATTTTATTATTCGTTCTGTTTTATTCTGTTTATTCCTACGCCGATACCCTATATGTTTATAAAAGATCGGGACAACTGGTTAAAATACCAACTAAAGAAATCGACAGTATAACCTTTGCCGAAGGCCCTAAAGTAACTGATATCGCCGGTTATAGTTACCCGACCGTAACTATTGGTACTCAAACTTGGATGGCAGAGAACCTGCGCACCCACTTGTATAATGATGGAACGCCTATTCTTAAAGAATTGGATATAGATTTGTTACCTCAATACTTTAACTCAGGAGCCTACACTTGGTATAATTTAGATTCTACAGCTTATAGTCCTAATTATGGAACGCTGTACAACGGATTTGTCGCTATTCAAACTACTAAAAACGTATGCCCTATTGGTTGGAGAGTGCCATCTCAGACCGATATTAATACGCTACAAACTACTTTAGCCGCTTTAGCGCCTGGGAATGAAGGCGGTGCATTAAAAGATAATCTTTTATTGTTTTGGACGCCACCGAACAGTGGTGCTATTAACTCATCCGGATTTGCTGCACTACCTTCGGGATTTTTTAATGGGGCAATCTTTGAAGGGGTAAATAACAAAGCCTCTTTTTGGTCGTCTACTCCAAGTGCTATGGCACCAAGCGCCCTTACTTTTTCTGTTGAATACAATACGGCTACCTTTAGCCAAACCTTTAGAATTCGAAACTATTACCTACCCATCCGATGCATCAAAAATTAATTCTCCTTTTCATCGGCTGCTTAGTTAGTGCATCACTTTTAGCGCAAACAGATTCTATGATTATTGAACATACAGAATCTGTAAGTACTCAATACGATGTCAAAACATTTGCCGAATTAACACACCTCGATTTTGGTAACGGTAAAGTAGTATATCAATTGACTCAAAGCAGTGGTCGTATATTTAAAACAACGGATGTCACCAAAATCGTTTTTGAAAGTCCGGAATGGGTGGTTGCTCCACTGGACCAAACCGTTTGTAGCAATAAGTTAAATGTAGGCACTACTAAAATAAATCTAAACGCTACTCTGGTTCGGTCTCTTCCGGATACTCGAGTAAGCTGGACGATCATCCCCAATCAGTCTTCCGGTATAGTTAATTCACCGGGCACTTTATTTTCTGAATATATACCGGATGCTCAAGATATAGAACGTGGTTACGCTAAAATTCGAGTGGCTACCGTACGAGAACTTTCTGCAGATACCGTCACATTATTTTTTACAGATAACTTCCTACCGGATGCAGGCCCTGATATAAATTTTTGTAAAGATCAAGTAGCCTCGGTATCCTTTTTAATTGGCGCTCCTAAAGGGTATACGGATGGATTTACCTGGAGACCGGGACATCCTAATGGAAGTTTTTTCCCAAACAACTCCGGTATAGAAGTTACCTACAAACCTAGCGCTGTAGAGTTGTTAACTTCGCGAACGTATGTTACGGTAGAATCAAAACGGAATGTTTTAGCATGCCCTCTCGGAATCGATACTGTATGGATAAATATTCGGAATTGCATCCCCAAAACCAACTTAACATTCCCAAACCAGGCTACACAACATAATGGTCCTCCGGTTCAAATGTTGGCTACTTCGCCGGTTCCCGGTACGATTACTTACGAACTGGTGCAACCAAGCGCCTGTGCTACGCTGTCACCCTCAGGTATTCTTACTTATACCTGTGTCGATACTATTGAAGTAAAAGCCCGGAAAGCCGCCGTCGGCCCTTACCCGGCAGACTCTACCACAGCTTTTTTATTTATTCAAAAGACGAACCCGATAGTACGTTTAGAAAGAAGAGGTGCTGTAGCAAGCGCGCCTCCCTTTCGTTTGTTCACTGTTACGAATTACGACGGTACTTTAGAATACCAAATATTCGGTGATACCAATATCGCTTCCATACAACCTTCCGGTTGGATTCAGCCCAAAACCGCCGGGGAGGTCATCGTGTTGGTTCGTGCATTCGAAAACAATAATTATTTTGCTGCCTCCGACACTATCCATTTACGAATTTACCCTACACCCCTTCAACCTTTGGCGCTACGAGACACCATTCGATTTGATGTAGGTTCTCGTGTTGATCAAGCCATTGTGGGTAATGACATAGGCCTTACGGCTTCTCTACAGTTAAATTCGAGTTACCGTGTAGACTTGGATCCTTCCACTCCGGTACTGGATGTTCGAAAAAATATTCCAAGTGTCGGCAGTTTTATTGTCACATCCGATGGCTTACTTACCTTTTCTCCCTTTGTAGGATTTTTAGGAATAGATTCCATCGAATACGTAGTCTGGGATGAAACAGGGTTGATTTCAGCCCCTGCATACATTATAATTCAAGCAAACGATATTGTTGAAGAAGAGCCGTTAAAAGCAAACGAAGCCATGTCGCCCAATGGCGACGAGCAAAACGACGCCTTAGTGATTGGATACACAAATTTTAATCGACGAAATGAAATCATTGTATTTGATAGTTTTGGCGAAACCTTATTTCAAAAAGAAAATTATCGGAACAACTGGACAGGAACGGATAAAGCAGATAAGCCTTTACCAACCGGAGTGTATTTCTATATTTTTAAAGAATACAACAGTGATCAATCCGTTCGAAGAAGTTTAAAAGGGTACATTCAATTGGTTCGTTAATCCTCATGTCATTCCACACTTATTTACTAAGCATCTGTTTAACCATCGGGATATGCCGATGGGGTGTTGCTCAACCAACCCCTTGGATAGGTCAGTTCCAGCATTCAATAGGCTACTATAATCCGGCTGCAGCAGGCAGTCAAAGTCGATTAACTGCAGATGCATTATATCGGAATCAATGGACCAGTTATCCCGGCGCTCCGCAACAACAACTAATAGCAGCAGATGGTCCTTTAGGAAAAAATATTGGCATCGGTGGATGGGTCCAACGATATACTATTGGAGGATATATGGATTTGCAAACAACTTTAAACGTAAGCTATCGCGTCCCCATGAAGAATGGAGCATACCTTCAGTTTGGTTTGAATGGAGCAATAAAATACACAGATGTTGGTTTAAGTAATGCCTTTATTTGGGACCCTGCAGACCCTACCATTCAGGGCTATAAACAACGCGGGTATGTATATAAAATTGGAGCCGGGGTTTGGTATAAAAAAAACAATACCTTTCTCGGCTTGTCGTGCACCGATTTGTTTTCTTTTGATCCTTCAAAACTTTTTTATGATAGCCAACAACAAAGTAGTACGCTGTCGCGCAATTATTATGCACTAGCCGGTACAAAATGGTACATTACGGAATACATGGCGCTTTTGCCTTCTGTCTTATACTCCTATTATACTTCCGGTTTTCAATATGCAGCGTTAAATATAGGTCTTGAATTCAATCAAACGTTTACAGCAGGCATAGGCGGTAATACAAATGAGGCATTGGGATTATTTACGCGGATTTCAGTAAGCCCTAAATTTAAAATAGGATACCGATACGAATATTCTTTTGGAGCAGTACAGGGCTCTAATTTTGGTACTAATGAAATTCAAGTGTCGTATGGCTTTCATTAAATTTTGGTTTCCAACACTCGTATTTCATTTTTGGGGAATCTATACGTTTGCTGTAGGCCCTTCTACTGTATTTATTCAACAAACCGTGAATAAAGGGGAATACAAAACGGCTTTATTTTACATAACAAAGAACCAAAAATCAGTTGTAAAAAAAGGGAGAACGGAAGAGGCGTATATCCTTCAACTATATAAAGGCATGGCCCATTATTTTTTAGGGAACATGGAACAAGCTACGGCTGATTGGAAACAAGCCGCTGCAATAGCGCCGCATAGTCTTCCGGAAAAAGAATATATAATTGCTACATCTATTTTACAAGAGGTTCTGGCTCATCAAGGAAATTTGCTCTACATAGAAGAATGGATGCATAAATTTTCGAAAGAAGCGTATGCCCTTAACTCGGAAGCCTTTTTGTATGGTGTGTTGTTGGACATCCACGTTCTACAAGCCAAACATAACAGAGCAGCGGCGCTTCTTCAACTCGACGAGTTGTCCCAACGGCTTTTATCCCTTCACACTTCTTGGAAAACCAGATTGTATACTCAACTCCAAATCCAACGCATGGAGGTTTACGCTTCTATGGGCTATTGGATAGAAGTCAACAACAGAATCGAACAGTTGTATCATGACCCTGCAGTGCAGCTCACGACAGAAGATCAAGTGATTTGTAGTTATTATACCGGTCTTTTATATTCTCAAAAGAAAGAATGGTCAAATGCTGAACACGCGTATAAAAAAGCCTTAGGATACAGCAGACAACTTTACAGCGGGCATCATTATAAGGTGACTGAAATTGGGAAAAAATTATATTACACATTATTACAACAATCTAAAAAAGAAGAAGCTTTATACTATAATAAAGAGATTGATGCGGCACTGTATGCTTATTTCCCTAAAAACAATTTCTATTATTGGTTGAATCAATTATCAGATGTAGACTATTACCTACACACAGAACAATGGGCAAGAGCAGGGACAACTCTTGATGCAATAAAAAAATCAGGAACAATATCGAACCATCATGCTGCCGCTCTGAATTTAATTCATTATCAAATTCGGTGGAATAGTCGCTTTGCTCCTCTAGCAACGACAGCCCTTTGGCAAGAATTACTAGAGACGGCTCAAAATCTTCAAGGGAACTCCCTATTGACCCAAGAGATTCAAATAGAAAAATTTTCTTATGAGGTCCTCTACAACGGCAACCTACACCAATCCAAGCCTCAGGAAACGTCCCTTTTTTTTAAATCAATCGGCTATCACACCCCCCTTTATAAAATGTATAAAGAGGCTTGCTTTTTTTTAATCTACACGACACCCATTAATCAAATTTCAATACAAGCAGATACGATAGGTACTGGTGCAGATGAATTAGTACTAGAAGAATGGCTAAAGGCTCAATATGTTACAGTGTATATGTATATGGGACAATGGGACAAAGTAAAGGATACAAAATTCAACGCCTCTTTATCCCAACGATGGTGGATGTTTCACCCGGACTTATATCAAGAAACACTTAATCAACGAATCGTTAAGGCCTTTAACATTGGAAATAAAAACGAACAAGTAAGCTTAACGTCAGAATTAAAAAAAATACAAAGCGCTCATATGCCTACTTCACTGGGCGTGTATTATGTATGGAAAGCCCAAGGGCGTTTAAATAGAGCGGAAAATATTCTTAAGGATGCCATCACAAATTTTCATCAAAACTTTCCTTTACATCCTACACTTGCTTGGCAATATCGAACACATGTTATAGAGAATGCTATTCAAGAAGGCAATTTTGCATCCGTACATGCTGATGTATTAATAGTAGAAGATGGATTGGCTAACCTACCGTCGAATTGTTTAATAGCACTTTATTCCAACCGTCTAGTATCTACTTATTATTATAACTTAGGTGATATTGAAAAATGTTTACCCTTCAGTAAAGAAGCGGTGGCTATTGCAACTGATTTAGGAAAACATTCTTTAACATATATAGATACCTATTGGACTTGGATTCAACGTCGACTAGAACAATCGAACACCCATCGAATGTCAGCGGATTCTTTATCAGAAGTAGTTATTAAGAGTGTAACAACCCTTCGAGATGAAATGGGAGACAGCTCCTTATTTTATGTCCACCACATCGAGCGAGCTGCTTATATCGCGTTGTTGTTAAAAAAATATACGATAGCGAAACAACTTTATTCTACAGCATTAGAGATTTGGCGCTTGCGACACAAAGACGATTATGCACAGGCACGCGTTTTGTATCAACTGGGGAAAGTACACCAACAGCTTCAAGAGCCGGATGCTGCTCAACAATCCTATAGTAAAACGCAACAAATACTGGCTCAAACCTATTCCAAAGAACATCCACTCTACTGTCAGGCCAATGGTAAGTTAGCTCAAATAGCATGGATTAAAGGTAATAAAGAGGAAGCATTCAAAAAGAGTGCAGAATGTATAGAAGCTACAAAAGTATATGTAGAAAAGGTATTCCCGGTATTAAGTGAACGGAGTAAATCCGGATTCTGGAATCAACAAAAAGAACACATTGATTTTTATATTTATGTAAGAGCAACTCATGGAATAAAAGCAGAGGATTGGTATGATGTGATGGATATACATCAACAAACGTCCACCCTATTATTAGAACATAGCAAGAAAGTAAGTTTATCGAATTTAGTTAAAGCAGATTCAACTGTAACTGCTTGGAACGAACAATGGCAAGAACAACGAGAAATATTGGCCTATGCTTATTCCCTCAGCACTAAAGAACTGAAAGAGCAAGCCCTTTCTATTCCTCAGATAGAAGCGGAAATCGAACGTTTAGAAAAAAACTTGAGTCAATTTTCAGCTGATCATAAAAAGCACTTTCAAAAGATTTCCTATACAAGCTCTAAAGCCTTTCACCAAACATTGGAACCAAATCAGAGTTTGGTGGTTATCGTAACCTACCCTCAGTTTTCCTATGTAATGAGTGACACTGTCCGGTATACCGCTTTTGTTTTAAATGGTAAAGAAACCACCCCGCATCCCGTTCCTTTGGGAACAGGAAATACCTTGGAAAACAAATGGTATAAATACTATACCAACACCTGGAAAAATAATTTAACCGATACATTGTCCTACCAACGCTATTGGAAGGCGGTAGATGCTTCTATGCCTTCTGCCAAGACAGTATATTTAATTGCAGATGGAGTATACCATCGAATAAATCCGGAAGTATTCCGAACAACACCCACTCGATTTTGGATACAGGATAAACAGGTGATTCGACTTGGAAGTATTTTAGACGCACAAGGGAAAGAAGTGCCGGTTTCGACGGATTTAGGTATTACATTGGTGGGGAATCCTAAATATTATGCACAAGAAACAGATAAAAGTCAGATACCTCAGCTGCCCGGATCAGAAGAGGAAGTAAAAGGCATATATGAGTATTTAACCTCCATAGGTTGGCATGCCGCATTACTTCTGGATACGGTAGCTGTAGAGACGGCTATGGACTCTTTACACTACAATCAGATTATACACTTTTCAACACATGGATTTTATATACCATCGCAGCCACGGAATAGTGAGGCCACGTTAATCGACAATCCGTATTGGAGAACGGGGATTTTACTGTACGATGGTGGACGATTGATGGAACAGGGTGTCAGCTCCATCAACAAAGCCCCTGGTGTACTGACGTCGTTTGAGACGTTACAATTACCGTTGAATGCTACGAGGCTAGTTGTATTGTCGGCTTGTGAATCCGGTCTGGGAGATATTCGCATGGGCGAAGGATTATTTGGTTTGCCAAGAGCATTTCAGATAGCAGGGACAGAGAGTGTCATGGTTAGTTTAATAAAAGTAAACGATGCGGTTACAAAAGAATTGATGTTATCTTTTTATACAAAGTGGATGAAAGGCGCTTCTAAACATACAGCGTTTTTGCAGGCTAAATTGCAAATTTTGAATAAATACGCAGACCCATCGTTATGGGGCGCTTTTATATTGATTGGAAAATAAAGTCAACATCTTTTCCACGATACAATTCGCACTTTTCCACCATTTATCAAACTAGTCTACATATCGACGTGGACTAATCCTTCCTATATTTTCTTATTTTTGGAAACACGGAGAACGTACTATGGCTACTGGAAAAGAATCGTTTGAAATACACCTTCCCTTATTTGATGGTCCATTTGATTTATTGTTGTTTTTTATAGAACGCGATGAATTAGATATCTATGATATTCCTATTTCCAAAATCACCAATGATTTTTTAGAATATATCCATCGATTAGAAAAGATGAATATTGAGATTGCTTCTGAATTTATTTTGGTGGCTGCGACGTTAATGCGCATCAAAGCGAAAACATTATTACCGCGTCCGGAAATAGATGAGCAAGGAAATGAAGTAGACCCGAGAGAAGAATTAGTAGCACACTTATTAGAGTACAAAAAGTACAAATCGGTTATCGCAGATTTTGCGAAATTGGAAGAAGACTCGTTACAACGGGAGAAAAGAGGAAACATAGCCCGCGAGTTAAAACAATTATCTGAAGTCAACAATGTAGAAGCAGAGCTGCAAGACATTGATTTATATAAATTACTTAAAGTATTTGAAAAAGTAATGAACCGCTGGAAAGAGGAAGCCAACAAGCCCATCCATGAAGTAGTTCAATATCCATATACTATAGAAAAACAAAAAGAATATATTTTAGATAAAGTAAGCCGCGGACAACGTGTATCGTTTTGGGATGTAGTGAAAGACTTTCCAACTAAAATAGCCTTGATTTATAATTTCCTTTCTATTCTTGAATTATTGGCATTACAAAAGCTATTGATTTATGTTGGCGAGGGGTTTAATAACTTTTGGATAGAACCACATGACGGAAGAGAAGTAACCGTCAATGAGTATGCTGCAGAGTAAGGCCTAATGGGTATAACTAAAAGGATATACTTTTTTTAATTACGCTTCCTAAAGCCGTTCTTTTTTAGAAAAGAAATAAAGTTGTTATACAAACTAGTTATTCGTAAGATTAATAAGTAACTTCGTTGACACACCTTTTATTAGTCCTATCTCAACAAGAGATGGTGCACTGCTCTATAATTAGTATACGTATTAAAACACTAGAACTATGTCACCCAACACGTTTAACTTTATTGGTGGGGATACCAGACTATGGAAAGTTATTCAAATGAATACGCTTTGTGGTGCGCCCCTCGATCCCGTTCCATTTATTCATCAACTTCCGTTTGACGCCCAACCTGCAGCACAAGGTGCTTGGAATTTAACCGGTTTTACCAGTAACATTCGATGTACGGAAAAGGAGGAACGAGAAAAATTAGTAGCCATTCAAGCGGATTTAGGTAGGCCGAGCGCTACACATGCAGCTATGATACCGATTAAAAAATCAAACGAGTGGTGGGCGTTGGCTTAAGATGAGCGACGTAAAATATTTGAACAAAAGACCCATCATACAGAAATAGGATTGAAATACCTCCCGGCTATAGCTCGTCGGCTTTATCATGCTAAGGATATTGGACAGCCCTTTGACTTTATTACATGGTTTGAATTTGCACCGGAGGACACAGCCGCATTCGATGCATTGTTACACGCACTTAGAGCGACGGAAGAATGGTCTTATGTGGAAAGAGAAATAGATATTCGACTGATCAAACAAGAAACGAATCCATGAAAGCTATTCAAGCAGTTATGCAAGAAATGATTGACATCTCAGAAGAGGAAGTAGGTCAATTTTTGAAAGGAGTAGAGGTCAAATCGTTTAAGCGACAAGAAACATTGAGTACGGCAGAGCGCATTCCTAATGAAATTTTTTTCATCAACAAAGGGATTATACGGGTATTTATTACAGATAGAGAAGGGGTAGAACATACCGTTCATTTTGCTTTGGAGCGTCAATTTATTGCCGACTATTCTAATTTCATTCTACAACAACCTTCTTGTTATACCTTACAAGCCATAGAAGATTCAGAAGTTATCGTACTACCCCGTACTACAATTGAATGGGGCTATCGAAACTTAAAAGAAGGTCAGAAAATGGGCCGACTAGTCGCTGAATTTTATTTCATCTATCAAGATAATAGAATAAAAAACAGTTATATAAGAACACCAAAAGAACGATACGACAGCATTACAGAAATTTTTCCTAATATTCATAATAGAGTACCACAACATATGATTGCATCCTATTTAGGTATTACGCCCATTCATTTAAGCCGATTAAAAAAACAGGTATAGAAAATCTATTAACATTTGTTATCGTATTTCATTTTTAATGGATACACCTTTGCATATACCTATTGTGTAAAGCATAAACCCATCTAATATGAAAGAATATATTTTAATTACTGGAGCAAGCTCCGGTATTGGCTATGAAATGGCTAAACAATTAGCGGCTAAACAACAACCTTTACTTTTACTCGCCCGCAGCGAAGAAAAATTGCAAAGCATTCAACAAGAAATTAAAAAACTATATAAAGTAGAGGTGGACTATTTATTGTTTGACTTATCTGAACCGAATGCAGCCCAAGAAATTTATAATCAAGTAAAAGAAAAACAATATAACGTTACGGGCTTAATCAATAACGCAGGGTTTGGTGATTATGGAAACTTTACTGAAATGTCCTTAAAGAATGATGAAGCCATGATTGCGGTTAATATAACGGCACTTATTGGTCTTACTAAAGTATTTGGGGCGGATATGATAGCAAACGGCAAAGGGAGAGTGATGAATGTCGCCTCTCTTGTATCCTTTTTACCTTTCCCTTATTATACTATTTATTCAGCAACAAAGTGTTTTGTGCTGGCTTTTTCCGAGACGTTAGCGGCAGAATGGGAGGGAACCGGAGTGATGGTAAAGGCTTTGTGTCCGGGCACAGTAGAGACTCCGTTTCATACACCGGCTATGCGAAAAACAAACGCAATGTATGCCAATACACCTATGTCAGCGGATGTAGTGGCAAAAGCAGGAGCAGATCTTTTTTTGAATGGTAAAGGGATTAAAGTTGTGGGCACATTGAATACGATCTTGAGTTTCCTTCCAAGGATTACACCACGCACTATTATGATGAAGATTAAAAAGAATTTAGCTAGTAGTAAAACGTAATCAGCAAAAGTTTAATCATATAAAAATAAAAAAGAACCAATCGAGAATCGGATTCAATTGAAAATCCAATTCTCGACTGGTGAACTGAAATTAATGCGATGCGTAAATCTCTTGCTGGCTAAAGAAAAACGACGTTTCAATCGCAGCATTGGCATCGGAATCCGAACCGTGAACCGCATTCCGTTCCCACGCCATTGTTTGTGTTTAGCGGTAAAATACTCTTACAACTTTCTCTACTAATTGTTACCGCGTCACAAACAATTTTATACCATATTATAACATTGGTCGGTAAACCAAGGTATGAACGCCAACTGAGGAGTAAATTAAATACTTGTCGGAGACGCGGCAATTATTTTTCTATGATAATGTATTGGTTGGTGAGCCGCTAAACTCCGACAAGGGCGGGGGAATTAATGCCTTCCTTCTTTTTTACCTCACTGAACCTTGGGAACACCGACCAAGGCGGGGATTGTTACTACTAACGAGTTTAAAAACTTTACTTGTCCTAAGAAATTTGCTTGTTATGCGGGAGTAGCACCCTTTGAGCACACATCCGGAACCAGTAT
>JALONH010000013.1 GCA_025455005.1 Cytophagaceae bacterium | reverse complement strand
GCCCGACCTCAGAATTATCCCTTTGTTGTTAGATGTACATAAATAAAAATTGCATTATTTATTTACAAAGTAAAGATATGAGCCCGACCCCGAGTAGCTGTAGTCTTTTCTGTTCTCTACTCTTACTCCGAGGGGGCACGCCCTAAAAAAAAAGAAAATACTTTACTCTTCGTTTACGTGCAACTGAATCGCATGGCCTAATAACCACTCTCTCCTTATCCTTCTTCTTTATACCTTATCTTCCCATTCTCACTCACTTGAATCGTTTGTACTATCACCTCTCTTGGTGCATGGTATGGGGGAACTCGTTGTTTAATTCCTTCCAATAAACTGTTTTTTTCTACCGGCAAGGCATCGATATACAATACCACTTGTTCTCCTAATGCCGGATGTGGCAGGGACCCCACATAAAACAGGTTAGTCCAACCTTGTTCAATAAACCACTGTTGTACTATGGTCTCGATTAGTTCCGGATGTACTTTTACACCGCCACTATTGATGACTCTGTCTCGTCGCCCTTTGTAAACAAAATAGGAATCGGAAAGGGCTTCTAAACTATCGGTTGTTTCAATTTCTATACCCAGCAATCGATCTGTGATCATCGTAGAATGCCTCGTTGCTCTCCATTCCACGCCATCCAACAAACGAAATCCGGGCTCTCGTATAGGATGCAAGGCTTGTATCGCTATATGGGAAAGTGTTTCTGTCATTCCATAGGACAAATAGACTTCGGTATGGGGGAGTACTTGTAAACGTTGTATGGTCGACTCATCCGGTGCTGCACCGCCAATTAATACAATTCGACAGTCTGATAAAAGGGCGATACCTCGTTCGTCTTGTACCAAATGTCGGATCTGTAGTGTAGATAAACTGACAAAATCATAGGGTAAACTCAGCACATCATTTAAAGATCGGGAAGGGGTATTGACATAAACTGTAGCCTCTAAGCACAAGGCTCTATAGAGTTGCATACGACCGGCTATTTTATCCAAAGGTAATACTACTAAAAAAGTGCTTTGTGCTGAGAGATTAAAAAATCGGGCCGTACGTTGAACACTAGCTGCAATGGCTTTTCGGTCCAGTTGAATGGTTTTGGGATATCCGGTACTACCACTGGTTTGAATCGTAGGTGATGCATTGGATAAATACCATTCATAACACAATTGAATCGCTAAAGGATATTGGTTTAAATTAGTATTATCCAAAGATAAAATTCGCTTTTTATCCCAAATATCACCCTCAATATGGATTTGAAACGAAGACATGAATAGCTGCTATATTCTAAATTTAGTACAATATTCTTTAGAATGCTTAAAAATCCTCTTATTTTTGTTTACCCTTATCAACGAACCTATTATTTACTCTTATTTAACGAACAATGACCGTACTTCTCATCGGGCTATTCCTTATAGGATATGCAGCCATCGTATTCGAACATGCGATTCATGTAAACAAGACCGCCTCAGCCTTACTGACGGGCGTTCTTTGTTGGACCATTATAACGCTTGGAAGTCCACCTTCTGATTTTCTTTTACTAGATCATGTAAAAGCTTTTTTTGATGCCTATCCATCCGAAAATTTTGAAACTATATACAGTCGATTTACTACTCACGAACTCGGCCATCATTTGTCTGCTATAGCAGAGATTCTCTTTTTCTTGTTAGGTGCTATGACCATTGTGGAACTAATGGATGCCCATGGCGCATTCAGAGTCATCACGGATAAAATCACTACAACCGATCGTGTAAAATTGTTATGGATCATCGGTTTGTTAGCCTTTGTGCTAGCAGCTATTCTGGATAGTTTAGCCACCGCTATTATTATGATTACGCTTTTGCGTAAGCTTGTAACCGATACGGAACAACGCATGTTTTATGCAGGATTAGTTGTCATCGCCGCTAATGCCGGTGGTGCTTTTTCACCCATAGGAAATGTTACTACTACCATGTTGTGGATAGGGGGACAAATTTCTATCAGTTCTATCATGCTGTGGTTGATACTACCCAGTATCGTTTGTCTACTGGTACCCATGGTCTACATCACGTATACCATGAAAGACCGAAAGGTACCATTAAAAATTACTACAGAACCGGTAGAGTTTTCTGATACGACTCCTAAACAACGGATGACAATGTTTATCGCCGGTGTAGGTGTATTGTTGTTTGTCCCAATATTTAAGGCCGTTACACATTTGCCTCCTTACATGGGCATGTTACTCGCTTTGGGTATTGTATGGGTAATTTCCGAAATGACAAACAAACACAAAGACGAAGCGTTGAAAGCGCCCTATACAGTAGGACACGCATTAAGTAAAATAGACTCTACCAGTATATTGTTTTTTATGGGAATACTTTTATCCATTAGTGCATTAGAATCCATGCATCTACTGAGCGCACTAGCCCATTGGTTAAGTAGTCAGTTGTCAAACTTGGATATTATAGTATTCATCATCGGATTGTCTTCTGCTGTTATCGATAATGTTCCATTAGTTGCGGCTTCAATGGGTATGTATGATCTGGCAGATTTCCCAATGGATGATAAATTATGGCATTTGATGGCATACTGTGCCGGAACCGGTGGAAGTATTCTCATCATAGGATCTGCAGCCGGTGTTGCAGTAATGGGTATGGAAAAGATTAGTTTCGGTTGGTATATGAAACGAATTGCTTTACTTGCCCTTCTTGGATATGTGGCCGGTACTTTGGTATATTTAGGTCTGTATTCTGTATTAGCTTAAAACTTTACGATTGAAAACAACAGATATGATTTTAGGTATTGATGTGGGGGGAACCTCTGCTAAATTTGGTATCGTTCATCCGGATGGTACTATTAAACACGCAAAACGTTTTATGACTGCCGAATGGGTAGACGGTGATGGTTTTGTAGCGTCGATGACAAAAGAAATTGGGAATTTTTTGAAAGAATTTCCTTCGATAAAAGGCGTGGGGATAGGGTGGCCCGGTTTAATTTCTTTAGACCGCAAACGGGTGGTATTACTTCCGAACATCCCATCTGTTAAAGATTGTCCAATTGTAGATATTTTAAAATCAGAATTTCCTCATATCGTTTTCCGTATAGAGAACGATGCCAAATGCGCTGCTCTAGGTGAATATTATTTTGGTAAAAACAGAAAAAACACATTCGCTTTACTTACACTAGGTACGGGTGTAGGTGGCGGTATTGTTTTAAATGGTAAACTATTTATAGGTGGTCGTGGTAATGCTACAGAAGTCGGACATATGATTATGTCCAATGGAATAACATTAGAAAATCAAGTAGGTATTCAACACTTAATTAGTTATACTAAAAAACGTTTGTTAGACGATAAAGGGATAACTTCTTCCCTTCACGAGGAAGAAGAATTATCTCCCAAAGTAATTCGGGACCACGCAGCAAAAGGGGATGTGCTTGCTTTGGATATTTTCAAACATATAGGTAGAATATTAGGCGAAGGTGCCGTCAATATTATACGAGTAGTAGATGTAAACACTATTTTGTTGGGAGGTGGAATATCCGGTGCAATTGAATTTTTCTTGCCGGAAATGAAAGCCACGATTGAAAAATGGTTGCCTGCGTATTACACGGAAAATTTATACATTGGTCAGGCCTCATTAGAAAACGATGCCGGCTTACTGGGCGCCGCCGGCTTGATTATGGAAGACTAAATTTAATATAGGGCCTTGAGTAACAAGGTCCTATTATTTTTTATATAGAACTAAATCGGGATAGCGGTTGCGTTTGTTTTCTTCTACTATTGCTTCTACTTGTGAATAGTTCCTTCCTGCATACTCTGCATTTTCTAGTCCTAACATGGGTTGCCGTTTACAGGCATTTGAACCCGAAGCCAACACGGAAGTCTTGCTGTCAAAGGGAATGAAAGAAAAACCGTTCCATCTGGATTCGACATCCCACAATATCCATTGTCCACTTGGTATGGATGCATAAGCCGTTTCTGTCAGAAGCGTAACCACATGAATAGAATCTTCTTGGGATAGATACGGTTCTATTCCTTTTGAAGCAACTACATAGAGTGTATCTTTCTTGTTCAATTGCTGTTGAATCGCTTGCGCCATTTTGGGATAGCCGTTTTGTTGCATCGACCAGTAGTCTCTTAGGATGTTATTCAATGGTTGGCTGGCGGTATAAAGAGTAATACCCATTAGCAACAGGGGAACGGAAACACTAACAACATGTTTAATACGTTCTGCCATATTATTCAACATCAGAGCTAGTACACTACAAGAAAGAAGGATATAAACGGGTATCCATACGAGTTGAATTCGTGGAGCAGCCGGCAGTATAGAAGTAACGATACAGCCATATACACCAAAGGCTGCGGGTAAAAATAGTCGTTTCGTCCATTCGTTTGGACGAAGTCCATGTACAACAACCAAGACCAAAGAAACCAGAAGTCCACAACCCATTAAACTGTTTTCATAGTACCACCAATAGTGTAAATGAGAAAATAAAGACCAATCCAATGTACTGCTATTACCGGATGTGATGGTAGAACGGTCTAATACAGTAGCCGCAATGATTTTAAAATACTCCAGTGGTGGCTCGCCCAGTAGGAGTGCTACGATAAGTAGAACGGGAATCCATAATAGAAGTAACAATGCAGATTTGAAATGGGAGTGTAAAAACGATTTACCTAAACTGATACATCGTAGGAAGGCAAATCCGAGTACTAAAATCAATTTGTAATTCCACAGTACCATAGCACCACTGATGATTAGAAACGGGTAGTAAGAAGCGTCTTTTTCCCAACGTCTGAAACTATACCACCAAACAGAAAACCAGAGTAACGTGGCCGGTTCTATTCCGATCGAATTACTGACATGAACATAGGTATAAGAAGTTAATAGAGGTAAGGTAAGTATCCAAGGAGTTGTCTGTAGATCCGGTAAATATTGTTTTAGAAAAATAGAGGAAGTAAATACAGCTCCAACTGCAACAAGCACCACAGAAAAATAAACAAAAGAGGCTCCACAACACTTATATACGAGCGCATATACTAAGTGAGCCAAAGGTGCAGCATGTTGGCTCCAACGATCAAATGTACCCGAACTGATTTCTTGTGCTATTTGAAAATGCACTACGGAATCATAATCCCAAAATGGATTTTTCCCAACATACATACATTGGACGATTATAAATGCAAAAACGATTGTCCCTTCTATAAATCTATTCCAAACCATAGACTGCTTTTCGATAGTTACCGTCCGGTATAGGTTGTAATTGGCTAACTTCTTTCATGTACTCGTATACCCAAATAGATTGATTGTCTAGTGTGATGATCGTTCTACGATAATCGTAAACGCTTTCGTCTCCTTCTTTCCAATCCGAGTAGGCTATAGCATTTTCGTATGCATCTAAAGCTACCATAATATCCGGATGATCTATTGTATACACTTCTCCCAAAACATCCGTATCCCCCGTCAGCACCAGCCCCGGGTACCAGTCTACCCAATACAACGAACCTTTCACTTTAGCGTCGTAGAGCCAAGTACATTTTTGATGAAATAAACGTGTGTACTCGTTTTTATCTTTAAACGCGCGTTGTAAGGAGCCGTAAACGAAAATATATTCCTTGTTCATACCTTTTCTAATAAAAAAAGTGTTGAGTACTCCGGAATGGCATGCCGAATGCGCCATTCAGAAGGATAGTAATTGTTACATCTATTCCCCATGGATTTAATAAAGCCTAACGCATGTCCTAAATAGGTTACAATATGCCATCCTTTTTCTTCCGGTGCTGTGATTTCTTCTTTACGCAAATATCGAATTGCATCCGTATAGGTAAGTTCATATGTAGGATAGTGAATGGAGTCCGCTTCGATGTATAAGGCCCAAGCATGCGCCGGCATCCAATCTTTTCCTTTCAGCGTGCCGATAGGTAATCCACAACGTACGGTTTTATTGGTCGGTAGTTTTTCTATCACATAGGACCATGCCTCCGGATAGGCCGTACACCCCTCTTTGGTAATTTGAATTTTATATCCTTTTCGTTCCATCCACTGATGTAACGGCTCCGGAAGAGGCGTCGACGGAGTGGAGGTAGACGTTTTCTTTTTACTTTTAGAGCGAACTGTAGATCGTATAGTGTTTATCGTATCCGGTTTGCGAACTAGCGTTATAAAGAAGCCTTCACCCGCAATTCGATGGGGAAGAAAAGCGTAGGTAGGAATACCGGAAACGGATAGCGTCACTACACCATCCGGAATATTTACTATACATTCAGGAGCTTCAACGCCAAAGGATTCATGCATCCATTGAACGATTGCCTCATTTTCTTCCGGATTAAAGGTACAAGTTGAATAAATTAAGTATCCCCCCGGCTTTAAACTATCCCAAACATCGTGTAGGATGCGTTTTTGTCGCCCGGCACATAATGCACCATTCGCGGTACTCCATTCTAAGATAGCTGCTGGGTCTTTTCGAAACATACCTTCACCGGAGCAAGGGGCATCGACTACTACTACATCTACCGTATCCTGTAAGTATTCGCCGACGTCTTTAGGGTCCATAGAGGTAACGCAAACATTTGGGTAGCCCCATTTTTGTAAGTTTTCATCTAATATGGGAGCACGACTGCGGATGACTTCGTTGCTAATTAATAAGTCTTCCGGTTGTATGAGCTCGGCTAACAACGTACTTTTTCCACCGGGAGCAGCGCATAGATCTAAAATTACAGCCGCTTCCAATGTAGGTTGAATGGATTGAAACAAGGCGGCTAAAAACATGGAGCTCGCTTCTTGAACATAATACACACCGGCATGAAACAAGGGGTCCCAGGTGACACTCTTCTCTTCCGAAAGGCGCATACCGAAGGAGTGCCATCCAATACGGGTAGCGTCCGGTATGGTATAGGTGGACGCTTTTATAGGATGAAGACGTAGTGTTCGAGCGGTAGCGCTAGACAACGATTCAACAAAGGCTGGGTAATCGTCTCCCAACTGACACGCCATGCGTTCTTCAAAGGCGGGAGGTAAACTAAGGGTGCCGGACATGGATTATCCAAACAAAGAAAAGGTTTCTCCGGGATAAATTGTAGGAGCGGCTTGAATACATTCCGGCGTATCGTTTTGAACGGAATTTACAGCACGATGTGCTTTATAAGAAGCCATAGAGTCAGCGTCATAGGGTTTCAACAAACTTTGCATTTGAGAGTCGGTCAACTTATCCGCAATCCATAACCGTTCTAAGTCTTTGCGTAATATGACCGGCATGCGGTCGTGTATATCTTTCAATAAAGCGTTCGGTTCTGTTGTAATGATGGTGAAGGTGAACAGTTGTTCGCCCGTATCCTGATTTTCCCATACATCATACAGACCGGCAAAGGCAAATATATCATCGCTGGTTAAGGTAAACCGATAGGGTACTTTGGCTTTTCCTTCCTTTTTCCATTCATAAAAACCATCTGCCGGGATTAAGCATCGTTGGTCTTTCAAACAATGTTTAAAAGGGATTTTAGTTGTCAATGTTTCTGCTCGGGCATTGATTAAATTTGCCGCTGTACTAGTGTCGAGCGACCAAGACGGAACAAGTCCCCATCGAAATTGCTGCACTTCATTGGGCTGCTGACACGTGATGACGGACATGAGTTGCATGGGTGCCACATTATATCGAGGACGATAATCGGGTGCAACTTTCACCTGAAAACGTTTCGCTACTTCTTCTTTGCTTTTGGATAATGAAAATCTTCCACACATAATGTTTACAAGTTAGTCATATTGTCGGATAAATTCAATGAGGTGTTCTTCCGACCAATAATACCCTTTGGGATGCGATTGATAAAAACCTACATGGCCTCCTTTGGACGGAAGGTGCAAATGAATAACATCAGAGGACGTGGCTTCGTTCACCGGAAAACAAGCAGGAGGTAAAAACGGATCGTTAAGGGCGCTAAGAATCAGGGTTGGTACTTGAATAAAGTGCAACAGAGGTTTAGAACTACTTTTAGTCCAATATACTTCAGCCGAAGGGAAACCGTGTATCGGTGCAGTGTAATGGGTGTCGAATTCTAAAAATGTTTTCAACTGTTTTACGGTTGTTGTATCCAACGAAGGATATCGAAGTGCTTTGGCTTGAATTTTTTTTTCTAAAGAGCGCAAAAAACGCCACATGTATAACCGATTGGAGGATCGGGCTAGATGGTGTGCCCCAGCCGACAAATCGCATGGTACGGATAGGGTAGCAGCAGCTTTTATCAAATGGGAAACGGCAGCGCCTTCTTCACCTAAATACTTCAATGTAATATTTCCTCCAACACTAATACCAATGAGGTAGACGGTTACTTGTTTAGGCAATACCACCCGATCCAATAATTGTCGTAAATCATCACTTTCACCACTGTGGTAAAATCTAAGTAAACGATTAGGTTCACCGCTGCAGCCTCTATAATTCCAAGCTACAACAGCGTAGCCTTGTGCTTGAGCGATACGGGTAAACCCGGTCACATAGGATCTTTTACTGTCGCCTTCTAACCCATGGGAAACTACACAAATGGGTGCCGAAGGTTGATGGGCTACCGGATACCAATCGTAATCAATAAAATCCCCATCCGTTAATTCGAGTCGATGTCGCTCCGGTGGAGGAAGGGATACCGAACGAAACAGAGCCGGGAATATGGTTTCTGCATGTGCGTTTGGAAGCCATACGGGCGGGGTATACGTAGGGTATAGAACAGGCAAGGGATTATGTGTTTTTTTCCTTTAATAATAAGCAGATTTATGCCATATTTGCTAGAATTTTAGTTTAAAAAGCGAGTAAATACTTCTTATGTCAACAATAATACGATTGGCCATTCAGAAATCGGGCCGTTTGAGTGAAGATTCTATCAAGTTAATCAAAGAATGTGGAATAGAATTTAGCAGTGGTGGGGGGACGTTGAAATCGATGGCACATAATTTCCCTTTAGAAGTATTGTTTTTAAGAGATGATGATATTCCGGGTTATGTAGCCGATGGGGTAGCAGATATCGGAATTGTAGGTCAAAATGTAGCCGTTGAAACGCGTAAAACATTAGAAGTTGTCCGTCCATTAGGCTTTTCAAAATGCCGTCTGTCTATAGGAGTGCCCAAAGGTTTTGAGTATACTTCCAAAGAAAGTTTAAATGGAATGCGCATTGCCACATCGTATCCCAACATTTTATCCGATTTTTTGTTTGAACATAATATCAAAGCCAGCATTCATGAGATTAGTGGTTCGGTAGAAATCGCTCCGGGTATAGGATTAGCCGATGCGATTTGTGATATCGTTAGTTCCGGTAGTACCTTAATCAGTAATGGATTGAAAGAAGCGGAAGTGGTGTTTCGTTCTGAAGCGATATTGGCTGCTTGTCCTCAATTGAGTGCAGAGAAACGTACGATTTTGAATGAGATGTTGTTCCGTATTTCAGCTGTTCAACAAGCAGAGAAAACGAAATACATTCTACTCAACGCTCCCAATCATGCTTTGAAGACCATTACCTCGTTATTGCCCGGTGTTAAAAGTCCAACGGTCATGCCGTTAATGGAAGAAGGATGGAGTTCGGTTCATTCTGTAGTAAAAGAGAATGAATTCTGGGAAATATTAGGCAAACTAAAAGACGCCGGAGCCGAAGGTATATTGGTGATACCAATAGAAAAAATTGTAAAGTAAACCTTACTAATGAAAGTAATAGAATATCCTCCCAAAGCCGAGTGGGCTGACGCATTGAAGCGGCCGACCTTAGATCAAGCCACTTTGGAAGGGAAAATCCTAGACATTTTACATCACGTACAGACCAGAGGAGACGCGGCTCTGATAGAGTATGCACAGCAGTGGGATGGCATTACGCTTACTGATATTCGCGTTTCCACTTCCGTATTGGAAGCAGCTGCTGCTCAAGTAGAGGAGCCGTTGAAAGCAGCCATTCAAACGGCATATCAAAACATTAAAGCTTTCCACTTAGCACAACAAGAAAAAGAAATTCGGGTAGAAACCATGCCCGGTGTAACGTGTTGGCGTAAAAGTTTACCCATACAAAAAGTAGGCTTGTATATACCCGGTGGCACGGCTCCATTATTTTCCACTTTATTAATGTTAGGCATTCCGGCTACCTTGGCCGGATGTACCGAGATTGTATTGTGCACACCTCCGTCTAAACAAGGAACAATACATCCGGCCATATTGTACACAGCCTCCTTATTGGGTATCACAACTGTAATTCAGGCAGGTGGGGCTCAAGCAATAGCGGCGATGGCATTTGGTACAGCTTCTGTCCCTAAAGTGTATAAGATATTTGGTCCGGGAAATCAATATGTAACAGCCGCCAAGCAAGCCGTTACGCGCTATGGAGTAGCAATCGATATGCCGGCAGGTCCGTCGGAAGTGGCTGTTGTAGCCGATGCTACCGCCAATGCTGCTTTTGTTGCGGCGGATTTGTTGTCCCAAGCAGAACACGGGAAGGATAGTCAAGTGGTATTGATTACGGATAGTCCATCTTTTATTGAAGCTGTACAGCAATCGTTAAAAGAACAGTTGGACGTATTACCTAGAAAAGAATACGCGGCAGCCGCTTTACAAAACAGTAAAGTATTGTTAGTTCAGGATTTGTTGGAAGAAGGAATGGAAATGATGAATACGTATGCACCGGAACATTTGATTTTACAGGTATCCGATACGGCTGCTTATGTGAATAGAGTTGTCAATGCAGGCTCTGTATTTATTGGTTCCTATACACCGGAGTCGGCCGGTGATTATGCCTCCGGAACAAATCATACGTTGCCTACCAACGGCTATGCAACGGCTTATGCCGGTGTTTCATTGGATTCCTTTGTACGTAAAGTTACTTTTCAAGAAATTACACCGGAAGGATTGCAAATCTTAGGTCCGGTTATCGAAACAATGGCGGCTGCAGAGTCATTGGATGCACATAAAAATGCAGTCTCGATCCGATTACAATCCCTTCAAAAATAATATGCCCGAGCGGAGTTCATCTGAAAAAACACTTCAACGCCTTCGAAAGTCCTTTTGGGAAGCGGAAGAGCGCTTTTCGTTACTAGAGCCCGGTGATCATATTATGGTTTGTTTATCGGGAGGGAAAGACAGTTATACGCTGCTAGACTTGATGTTACATGCACAACAAGTCCGAAAAAATTTCAGTATTACAGCGGTAAATTTAGATCAAAAACAACCCGGGTTTCCTACCGATATTTTACCTGCATATTTAGAACAAAAAGGAGTTCCTTACCAAATTGTGGAACGGGATACCTATAGCATAGTGATCGATAAAACTCCACAAGGGAAAACGATGTGTAGTTTGTGTTCCCGCTTGCGTAGAGGTACACTGTATGGAACTGCAGAATCCATAGGGGCTACGAAAATAGCCTTAGGACATCATAGAGAAGACGTATTAGAAACGTTCTTTTTGAATTTATTTTTCAGTGGTAAGTTAGAGACCATGCCAGCTAAATATAGGACCGATGATCAACAGCATGTAGTGATTCGACCTATGGTCTATTGCAAAGAAGAAGATATTGCGGCGTATGCCGTAGAGCAAGCATTTCCTATTATTCCTTGTAACTTATGCGGTGCACAAGAAAATATGCAACGTAAAGTGATTAAAAATATGTTGAAGGAATGGGAAGAACGTTATCCTAATCGAAAAGAAGTGATGATGAATGCGCTTCAAAATATTCACCCTTCGCATTTATATGATTCCGGTTTGTTTGATTTTATTCGACTTCAATCCAAAGTAGAAGGGGAGTCTTTTGTACCGGCGTCGGATTACATGGACGGAGACTAATGGTATATAACGACCTGTAGGAAGGTAAAGGTGCGACTTGTAACGTATCATGATTAATAAAAAAATATTAATTGGTTGCATAAAAAAAACACCGATGTAGCATCGGTGTTTTTTTTGTCTTGAAAAAAAGATAAAGCTTAGTCTTCTAATTCTAAATTTTCCATCAACTGTTGTTCTGCTTCAGTTGGTGTAGGAGCAGTATCGGTTGCAGGTTTTCCTTTTTGCATGTCATTCCGTTTCTTCATCATCTCTTGTTTTTTTACTTGCTTATAGGCTTCCCATTTTTGAGCTTGTTCGGCTGTTAACACTTGAGATAATTCTGTTTTGTATTTTTGTTTGGCGGCTTGTAGCTCCGGTTTAGCGGCTTGCATATCACCGTTGTATTTTGCCTTGATGGTTTGCATTTCTTGAATGCGGCGCATCTGTATGTCTTGCACTTTGGTTTTTTGTTCCGGTGTCAAGGTTACCACGCTATCCATTACTTTTGTAACGTTTTGGGCACGAGAAGCCGGGTCGTTTTTAGGTTTAGTAGAATTTACTTGACCATTTCCATTGCCCACTTTGGCTTTCGTAGCTGCTTGTGGTTTTCCTTTGGAGTTTTTAGAAGATCCGTTTCCTTGTCCGTTAGATTGTGCAAAAACAAAAACACTGCTCAAGGATAAAGCGATAAAAACAATACATTTTTTCATCTGGTTATATTGGATTAGAAAGACTAATATGTTGTATTTACGTTAGATTTAAAAAAACTTCGTCGAATAATCCGACGTGTGAAAATCCCGAACATCAATATACTCCATTCCGGCATCTCGAGCTGCTTGGAAACCGTTTACGGCGTCTTCAAAAACCAAACAATTTTCCGGTGCTACCCCCATACGAGCGGCACAGGTAAGAAAGGTATCCGGAAAGGGTTTATGACGGCGTACATCTTCTGCACTGACTAAAATGGGGATGTACTGTTGCACACCTATTTTTTCAATAGTGGGAAGGGCGATTTCTAAAGTACCACCTGTTCCCATGCTCATTGGAAGTTGACCGGCATACGCTTTCACAATGTCCAGCGTAAAAGGAATAGGGGTAATGTGCTCCATTAAAGTGAGGTAGAGTTTCTCTTTTAACGCTGCGGCTTTGCTGGGTAGAACATGAGTAATACCTTGATCTTTCAATAAAGCTTCGAAGACTTTTACCGTAGGAGTTCCGGCAGAGGCCAAGAAAAACGATAACGGAAATTCAAATCCTAAGGATTCGGCAGCACGTTGAGAAGCTGCATAGTGCGCGGGCATTGTATCAGCCAGCGTACCATCAATATCAAAGATGAGCCCTTTGATATGAGCTGGTAGGATAAAGGACATGGTGTTGTTTAGATAAACTGTTATTCACACTTCCCTATAGGTTCGTAACGCTGTTTATCGAGTTACAAAAATGAACAAATTATACTAACGAGCAAAAAAAAAGCCCGACAACCGTCGGGCTTTTTTAAATAGTATTTAGGGAAATATTACATCATTCCACCCATTCCACCACCCATCGGAGGCGCAGCCGGTTTATCTTCCGGTTCATCTGCTACTACACATTCAGTGGTTAACAACAAGGACGCAACAGATGCAGCGTTCTCTAATGCTAAACGGGTTACTTTCGTAGGGTCGATGATTCCAGCCGCCACCATGTTCTCATATTTGTCTTCACGGGCATTGTAACCGTAGTCACCTTTGCCTTCTCTTACTTTTTGAACGATGACAGAACCTTCTAATCCGGCATTTGCTACGATAGAACGTAATGGAGATTCGATTGCAGTACGGATGATTTGTACACCTGTTTTCTCGTCTTCATTTAGTGTTACTACTTTATCTAAAGCATCTGCAGTACGGATAAGAGCTACACCACCACCCGGTACGATACCTTCTTCTACAGCAGCGCGGGTTGCATGTAACGCATCGTCTACACGATCTTTCTTTTCTTTCATTTCTACTTCCGTCGCTGCACCGATATAGATAATCGCTACACCACCGGACAATTTCGCCAAACGCTCTTGTAATTTTTCACGATCGTAGTCGGATGTCGTGTTTTCAATTTGAGCTTTGATTTGGTTAACACGGGCTTGAATATTTTCTTTTTTACCGGCACCGTTAACAATTGTCGTATTGTCTTTATCGATATTTACTTTTTCAGCCGTACCTAAAAATTCTAAGGTAGCATTTTCTAGTTTATATCCGCTTTCTTCCGAGATAACCGTTCCACCGGTTAATACAGCGATGTCTTCTAACATGGCTTTTCTACGGTCGCCAAAGCCTGGTGCTTTAACTGCAGCAATTTTTAACGCGCCACGGATTTTGTTGACTACTAAAGTAGCTAATGCTTCTCCGTCTACGTCTTCAGCAATGATGATAAGGGGCTTACCGGTTTGTACTACTTGTTCTAAAACAGGAAGTAACTCTTTCATAGAAGAAACTTTCTTGTCGTAGATCAAGATGTAAGGACGCTCTAGTTCAGCTTCCATTTTATCAGTATTGGTAACAAAGTAAGGGGATAGGTACCCACGATCGAATTGCATACCTTCTACAGTTTTTACTTCTGTTTCAGTACCTTTAGCTTCTTCTACCGTAATTACCCCGTCTTTCCCAACTTTCTCCATCGCATTTGCAATCATCTGGCCTATTTCTTTGTCATTGTTGGCTGAGATGGTAGCTACTTGTGCGATTTCTTTGGAATCAGATATCTTTTTGGATTGTTCTTTCAAATTGGCAATAACCGCTGTAACCGCTTTGTCAATACCTCTTTTTAAATCCATTGGGTTGGCACCCGCAGCTACGTTTTTCAAGCCTGCATTGAAGATGGCTTGTGTAAGAACAGTAGCTGTTGTCGTTCCATCACCGGCTTGATCAGCAGTTTTGGAAGCAACTTCTTTTACCAATTGAGCACCCATATTTTCAATAGGATCTTTCAATTCGATTTCTTTTGCTACGGATACACCGTCTTTTGTAATAGCGGGTGCTCCAAATTTCTTATCTAAAATGACATTTCTTCCTTTAGGACCTAAGGTCACTTTAACGGCTTCTGCTAATGCATCTACGCCTACTTTTAAACGCTCGCGGGCGTCTCTTTCAAATACTATTTTCTTTGCCATAATTGTTTAACAAAAACGTTTGGGATTGAACAAAAAGAGAGATTAAACAACTGCATAGATATCTGATTCTCTCATAATCAGATATTCTTTACCTTCAACAGATAATTCCGTTCCGGAATACTTACCGTATAATACAGTATCCCCAACTTTAACCGTCATTGGCTCATCTTTTTTACCACCGCCAACTGCGATTACCTTTCCTTTTTGAGGCTTTTCTTTTGCGGTATCCGGAATAATGATACCTGAAGCCGTTTTAGCTTCAGCTGCAGCAGGTTCTACCAGAACTCTGTCTGCTAGAGGCTTAATGTTCACTTGACTCATAACAGTTATTAAAACGATTTAAAAGATTTAAATACATCCACCTATTTGCCACTATTATGCCAAAGGGACAAATGACAGATTTTGTCAGTTTTGTCTGTCAACCTGTCGGTATGTCGACAGATTTTTTTTCCAGGCGACAGATTTTTACCGCTAATTGTCACATTAAATCGGACAAATTCGTATATTACTACAGTATTCTGTAGGATTTTAAAGATATACTATGGCTACTTTACCTATCGATTGGTTAACTCAAGGAATAGTTGACTTTGAGCATAAGAAGTATCTTATTTTAAGTTACTTAAAAAATATTAAAGAGGCCTATGACCGCTACGATTTATATCCTTCCTGGTCAGAATTGAAATATCATTATACGTATACTAAAGCTTTTATTGATCAAAAGCATCGTTTGGCCGGTCAGTTTCCAACTCAGATTCAATCGGTCGACTGGAAACGGTTTTCCATTGAATCTTCTTCCCTTGTGCCGGAGGGAGAACTGGAGCGGGTACTGGATGACATTGTTGCTTTTGCGCTTCCTCGGTTTGAAAAAGGCATTGCGGTGGGGCAGGATATGTTTGAGGAAGTAGCTTCTACACTATCCATCGAACCGGTTGGGGTAATACCTTTGGTAAAAGATGCCGGTTACATTTTAGTTTATCCCCAACCGGCTAGAGAGGTAAAAGTGTACCGGTACGAAACGTCCTTTTTTTTAAATACTTTGGATACGCACCGAAGTGTCCAGTTTCACTTAATGGATGTCTACACGCCCGGAATAGGACATACGCCTGAATCAAAAAAGCTTGAACTGCTCCGCAGGCAACCCCAATTGCCTAATCCGGCTACTTATTTTATTCAAACCACTAAAGTATATCCGGAACAACAAACGTTATTGCCGGTAGTGCAACAACTCTTAATGTCTTATATTGAATCGAACCAATAAATTGCAGGAAGCAGGTAAAGTATAAACCATCGTATTGTATTAATATTATTTTTTTTTGTACTCCTAAAATGTGTTCTTGTCATTTTTAATCGATGTTGCTATAAAAAGTATAAAAAATACCCTCCGTTGAAAAAAAAGTCTAGTTTTTTTCAATGAAGACTTTAAATTTGTAGCACCTTTTAAACGAAAGTAACATTTTAAATTATTAACCCTTTAAAATAGCATGGCAAAGGCAAAATTAGAGTACATCTGGTTAGATGGTTACAAACCCACTCAAAGTTTACGTTCCAAAACAAAAATCGAAAACAACTTCAGCGGTAAATTAGAAGATTTACCTATGTGGTCTTTCGACGGATCTTCTACTGAACAAGCACCGGGTGGTTCATCCGATTGTTTATTGAAGCCGGTATATGTTTGTCCGGATCCACAACGTAAAGGTGGTTATTTAGTAATGTGTGAAGTATTGAATGCAGACGGTACTCCTCATGCAACAAACGGTCGTGCCACTATCGAAGACGATGACAACGATTTTTGGTTTGGTTTTGAGCAAGAATATTTCTTATGGAATCCTGAAATCAACAAACCACTTGGCTTCCCGGCTAACGGTTATGCTGCTCCTCAAGGTCCATACTATTGTTCTGTAGGTGCTAAAAACGCTTACGGTCGCGAAATTATAGAAGAACATCTTGACGTATGTTTAGAAGCAGGCTTAAACGTTGAAGGTATCAACGCAGAAGTTGCAGCCGGTCAGTGGGAATTCCAAATTTTCGCTAAAGGTGCTAAACAAGCCGGTGATGAAATCTGGGTTGCGCGTTACTTATTAGAAAGAATCGGAGAGAAATACGGAGTTTCTATCAACTGGCATTGTAAGCCATTAGGTCAAACCGACTGGAATGGTTCTGGTATGCACGCCAACTTCTCTAACTCTGCTCTTCGCGAAAAAGGAGGTAAAGACTTATTTGATAAAGTATGTGAAGCGTTCCGTCCTGTAGTAAAAGAACACATCGCTGTTTACGGTGCGGATAACGATCAACGTTTAACCGGTAAACACGAAACGGCTTCTATTCACGACTTCAGCTACGGTGTTTCTGACCGTGGTGCTTCTATCCGTATCCCTGTTACCGTTCCTGGTAAAGGTTGGAAAGGATATTTGGAAGATCGTCGTCCAAACTCCGCAGCAGATCCATACAAAGTGGCTGCTCGTATTATCAAAACGGTTAAATCGGCTTTATAATTTAAAGCATCGAAATACAAGTATAAAAGCCCCTTTTTTAGGGGCTTTTTTTATATATTACCTTATACTATCGTTTTGTGTGACAAGATATTCTAATAGATATAACCGTTATATGTGGAGTAGTAATCTATACAGTATATGTCTATTCATACACATTGAAATGATATAATCGGCATTGTTAATCCCCTTCTAAAAAAAAATCATATGGCTGTTAAAAAAGACAAAGAAAAACGCTTTTTCCAATACTTAGAATCACTTCGTGTTCCCAAGCACCACAAGGTGTCCCTTAAAAAGGAATATGCAACGCATTTTAAATTATCGATTGCGAAAGAATTAGGGGAGGAAGCCTTGGAGAAGGGGATAGCGTTGCTGTCCGAATTACAAGACAAACTCTACGCCCACAATCAACACAGTGTCCTCATCGTCTTACAAGCGATGGATGCCGCCGGAAAAGACGGTGCTATCAAACATGTGATGAGCGGCTTGAACCCTCAAGGGGTTAAGGTTTATAGTTTCAAAGCACCGAACTCAACGGAACTAGACCATAATTACTTATGGCGACACTTTTCTTGCATTCCGGCGCGCGGTGAAATTGTTCTATTTAATCGCTCGCATTATGAAAATGTATTGGTTACCAAAGTGCATCCGGAATATATTCTAAAAGAAAATATCCCGGGTATTGAACAGGTATCGGATATTAAAAAAGATTTTTGGACCAAGCGCTACGATCAAATCAATCAATTCGAGAAAACATTACACGAAAACGGAACTCTGATTTTGAAATTTTTTCTTCATGTATCGAAAGCAGAACAAAAGAAACGTTTCCTTGAACGCATCGATAATCCGGCTAAAAATTGGAAGTTTTCTCCTGCAGATATTGCTGAACGTGGGTATTGGGACGAATATCAAAAAGCATACGAACAAGCCATCGAAGCTACCTCTACGGCACACGCGCCTTGGTTTATTATTCCCGCAGATGACAAATGGGCTACGCGTCTTTGTATCGCCGGTATTATCTACAAAGAATTTGAAAAATTAGGTTTGGAATACCCATCCGTTTCTAAAGCACAACGAGCAGAATTAATGAAAATTCGTCAGGTATTATTGGATGAAGATAAATAAAACAAATACAAAAGAATTGCACTTACTATAACGCATAAAAAGTAGTAAACTACCCAGCAGGGTTCAGATACATCGAAAATTTAAATAAAACATTTTCTTTCGTTGTCTCAAATTTATACTCTCCATACCGAAGAAAAGCCCCTACACCAATTCCGGCTTTTAATCCGGACAACTTTAGCACTACTATATTGTTTACAAAAAAGCCGGCTTCTTTATATCCTTTGTCATAACTTTTCACTGATACCCACCGGTGTTGCTCCGGATGTATCATGCTGCCCCAACCTATATTATACATAATCATAAAACTGGGCATAAAGAAATTGCTTCTATAATACATCCGACCAAAATCATGGGATAAAAAAATAGCAGTATATTGATTAGCCGCAAATTCATTATACCCCATGGTCTCGAATGAATTGTGTACCACAACTCCGGCAGCATTTCTACTGCCATGACCTATCAATAAACGGTTATAGGGTGCCGCTTCACTTACGACCCCGCCTTGTACACTTACTCCGGTTTTACCTAATTCCAATATACGGAAACGCTGATCCAATCGGACTTCTAGACGGGTGTAATCAAACGGTTGATTCGCGTCAGGGATGTTTTTAATCACTGTCGCATAAGCCACCGGATAGAAGTTCGCTAATTTGATGCGTTCTCCATTAAACAGTAGTTCTTTTTCTCCATACGCCCAACGTACTGAAAATCCGACTTCGGTTAAATCGATTTCACCATAACCGGTATTGTTGAACACATATTGATAGGTTAAACGATTGATGGATCTACTGACAAAAAAATCGACATCTACATAGGTCAAAGGGTGTATACGGGTATAGATTTCATATCGATCGGTGAAGTCCATAGTGCCTATTGCTAAGCGTCGTAAGCTCTCAGATGAATATTGGAATGTTTGCTGGGTAAAGTAGGGTTTACCGGCTTCATGTAAATCTCGATAAAATCGACCGCCGATTCTCCATCTATATTCCGGTACAATTTCGTATTCGTAACCTACACCAAACTTCCATTGATCATCATCGATTCCATACCCAAAAAAACCGGAGAGCTTCCATCGAGTAGATAATCGTTGATTGGTTTCAAAACCAAATCCTACTCGTGTACCTTCTACGCGGTTGTGGTTTAATAGTTTGTTTAAGTCGACATTAAGAAAACCTATGGGTAACCGACCGAAATAGATGTTTTGTCCTACATTCAACATCTTTTGTAACAATAAGGTATTTAGATTTTCATTGAAATAAGCATATGTATTTTTTTCGGTAGTACTTAAAGGTACTTGGCGTACTTTCTCCCAAAATATACTGTCGCTTGTAAACGCACGTACATCATTGTAATCGAGCACTTCTTCTTTAAATTGTTTATTGCTTAATCCATTATCTTGTTCGTATCCATATACCCACACATCAGAAATGATACTCGGCATCATACCGGCCGCTTGCTGATTGCCTTTCATAAACAATCGTTGTCGCTCCGGTAGCCATTTCCCATTTACGTATACATGAGACAAGGATATTTCGGTAATGCCCTTTTTACTGAATGCAGGATAGGCCACTACGTGCACTACTGCATGGTCTTTCATTCGTATATAAAGCATCCCTTTGATAGCACTGAAGTTTTTAGTCTTCTTCGGACAAAATGCCACTACATAACTTAACCCTTCTTCCAATTGTAAGGTGTCGATGATGGAATAGTTATACCGATTAATACTATGGTATTCGGCTAAGGGAGAAATGTATTCTTTCCCATTGAAGGAAATAAAATCCGAGTAGATGTTCAACAGTTGTATGTGAGTACCGGATAGTGCTACACCGGGTAAACGCACACCGGAAGTATTGATTCCCTCTACGGTTTCTAACTGGTTGGTATGATTCAGTATTTTTCGTTGGGTATAAAACTCCGCAACATATAAATACTGATCGTCTACAATCTCTTTAGCATGGGTCCAACCTTTGCGGTTTAATCTACGAATCCATTCATTCGCTTTTTGATTGTCTCCAAAGGCAATGTGCAGTTTGGAATAGGTTTGATAGGATAACTTTTGAGCGGATGGTAAAGAATGTCCTTTGCCGGCTCGTATGGTCTCTTTAATAATTCTTGCAGCTTCTGTTGGAGTATGCGGTAGTTCTTGAAACAACAAATACCGATTCAAGGTAATCTCAAGGGTATCCGGTAGTGTAGCGAGCGAAGGTACAGCATACTCGTAAGGACGGTGCAGGTAACGGTAGAAATGAAGGGTTTTATTGGAATCGTTAAGCCATAAGGTAGCGCCTCCGGACATATCGGTCAGTATATCTACCGCTTGACCTTCTACTTTTATATGGACAAAGGACAGTTCTTGATGGCTGAAGGTTTCTGTAACGTGTACATATACAGATTTACTTTGGGCCACTACCCATCCGCTTAGGCAACTCAACAAACAAAGGATAAAAAAACGCATGGATGAAATTACTCCAACAAATATACTAAACGTTTGAGTGCCGATTGGTTATTCGCTTCAAAAATCGTACGTCGTAAACTTTCTTTTTCCCGAGTATTCAAATGCCAACTTAGGGCTGCGCGTTCGTTGAACTTAGCGTGTTCTTTTAACTTCTTCTCTTCCAACATAGTTCTATGTGAGGCATTCGGTATATATTCAAACTCTACAACATCTAAAGGAATATCCAACCAAGAGGTGGCGTAGTCCAATAAATTATCGTTGTTTAAATCTTGGTAATAGTCCCAGTTGTCATACAAACTACCAATAGGGGCGACTACTTTTTGAAATATGGAGGTTTTGTTATTTTTCTCTATTTCTAAATTTTTCTCCGAATCGCGAATATTCACAAACACTACACCGGAGGTATTCTCTTCAATCCATTCTTGAAAGACATACATAAATTTTACTGCATCGCGTATGCCAAAATTATCCGACAAACCGGCATCCATAATTTCCATAGAGGGATTGCTGGGCAAGTCTACATTAGGCGTTACATAAGGAAAGGTGGCGCTCATGCGTAAGGCACTCATAAAGTGTAAGCGCTCGGCGTCATGGTCTACAAATAGTTTTCTAAATTCTATCCCCTTGATTTTGGAGTTAGACAGCGCCGCTCCATTATCCGACACTAGATTCATATACGAAACGTCCATAGGGGAGATGTACAGTCTTCGACCGTCATTGATGACGGTAGGGCTGATGATCATCATAGGAATCTTTCCTTGTTCTTCCGCGTTTCGATAGGCTTGAATAGGTTTGTTCAAGACTTGCTCTGTGTTCTCGTGCAGTTTTTGTTCAAAGGCATACCCACGGTCTTTATAATATTCGTGTTTACCATCTGTAAATTTTTGAAATCGAAAGAACAAATCGTTTACCACCATACTAAAAATGATGGGGTTCAATACGTCTTTGGACATATTGTAAAAGTATTTAGAATGAGCCAGGGCGATATCCTTACCTTGTTGTTTTTGCCAGTACAACTCTCGATAATAGGCTGCACCGATTAATCCACCGGAAGCACCGGTCATCAATCGAGTATGTTGCATCAAACGTCCATTCGTTGCACTGTCTACATATTGTAAGGTTCGCATGCTCCACACCGCTGCCCGTTGTCCGCCGCCGCTCACACATACAAAGACCATTTTGGGTTTAGTACCTTCAGGGAATTGTTTCTTCCAATTTTCCAATGCTTGTAAGGTACTGAGTTGATCCGCTTGATAGGTTTTTCGGTTCGACTGCGACCGAAGTTTAGCTAAGTTATACTCTACCGGAGCCTTGGAATAGTTGATGCCAAAGGCTTGATAAGACGATTGAATAAAATCGTATTTCATCAAAAAGTTAAACATCAAAAACACGCCTATCAATACAGAGATGGCCCAGCCGCGCAACCAGTAAGAAAATGCACCGGTAAACATGACGATAATGGAGAAGAATAAAATACCACTTGCCGCTGCCGGTATTTGAAAGTAAGGAGAGTCTCGAAACAAGCCTAAAAGGATAATGACCGTAATCAAAAACACTTCCACGATGACGGCATTTAAGTGGTTTTGATCAAAGACACGTAAAAGGATTTGTTTGTCGTATGCCGACTGATCCGGCGTAGGCTCTATTGTGCCTTTAAGGGTGATGTAGTGGTTGACTTTATATTTATTGCGTTTGTTTATTTTAAAATCCTTCAATACGTTCACACGGCTAATGGGATTCTTTTTGATGGACTTGTCGACTGACTGCGCTAAGTAGCGGAAGACATCTTTGTTGGTTTTTTTAAAGTATAAAAAAAGGAGAAAAATTGTAATCAACAATCCAAACACCATGGCACTTACTTCCCCTACAATTTCCCAATACGATTGAAATCCTAATTGATGCTGAAACTCGAATATTTGAATCACATAAAGGCTGACCAGTAGAATGGGGAAAAAACTATTGTTCAAACAAAAGTGTGAAAAAGGAAGAGGCGTAGCCCCTAGGAAGGGAAAACGAAAACTATCTAAGATGTATACCGTGATGTGAAAGGCCGTGATGAAGATACCTAAGGAAACACCTATGATTAAAAAACCTTTGAAGTCGGTTACACCTAAGTATTCCGGATCTAAAAACAGACTGGGAATACCCATCATATTGCCTAATGAACGAGTTACAACAGCTATCAGAATAAACCAAAGTACTAATAGGATTTGGTTTTTCTTAAAGTTGTTAAGCAGCAGTTGTACCGGAAAAGAATAATACAAATTTTCCCAAGTCGATTTGTATGTACTCTTAAGTGTGCGCATGCGTTTGGCAATTGTTAGACAAAATATCCTTTAAAATACGATTTTAATCTTATGTACGCAGGATTAGGTGGATAAGATACAGTTATTTTTCCCTATAAATTGACTATTTTTGTACAGGAAGAATAGTGTCCATGGAAAACATCAGAAACTTTTGCATCATTGCGCATATTGATCACGGAAAGTCCACGTTGGCCGACCGTTTATTAGAATTTACACAGACCGTTACCAACCGCCAAATGCAGGCGCAGGTACTGGACGATATGGATTTAGAGCGGGAACGCGGCATTACCATTAAGAGTCATGCCATCCAAATGAATTACATGTACAAGGGGAAGCCGTACATATTGAACTTGATCGATACACCCGGTCACGTCGATTTTTCCTACGAAGTATCCCGTTCCATTGCAGCTTGTGAAGGTGCCTTATTAATTGTGGATGCCTCTCAAGGGATTGAAGCACAGACGATTTCTAATTTATATTTAGCCCTGGAGCACGATTTGGAAATCATTCCCGTGCTGAATAAAATCGATTTACCCGGAGCTATGCCGGAAGAAGTGAAAGACCAAGTGGTCGATTTGTTAGGGTGTAAGCGAGAAGATATCATTCATGCCAGCGGTAAAGAAGGGATTGGTATAGAAGATATTTTGACAGCTATCATCGAGCGCATACAAGCACCTACCGGAGATAAAGAAGCGCCCCTTCAAGCATTAATTTTTGACTCCCAATTTAACTCGTTCCGTGGGATAGAAGTTATCTTCCGTGTCTACAACGGAAGTATTAAAAAAGGCGATAAAGTAAAATTCATTAATACTGGTAAGGAATATTTTGCCGATGAAATCGGGATATTAAAACTAACCAAAGAGCCTTGTGCCCAATTGGACGCGGGTAATGTGGGGTATATCATTTCCGGTATCAAAGAAGCGAAAGAAGTAAAAGTAGGGGATACCATTACCAAAGTAGAGAAACCCGGCGAACCGATTATAGGCTTTGAAGATGTTAAACCGATGGTCTTTGCCGGTATCTATCCTGTAGACACCAGTGAGTTTGAAGAATTGCGTACCTCCATGGAGAAGTTGCAGTTGAACGATGCCTCTTTGGTGTGGGAACCGGAAACCTCTGCGGCATTAGGATTTGGCTTCCGTTGCGGCTTCTTGGGTATGTTGCACATGGAAATCGTGCAAGAACGGTTAGAGCGCGAGTTTGATATGACGGTTATTACTACCGTGCCGTCTGTTCAGTACATTGCTACGTTGACCAAAGACAGTCAAACCGTTCCGATCAGTGCCCCGTCGGATATGCCTGACCCTACCACGATCGACTTTATCGAAGAACCTTTTATTAAAGCACAGATCATTACCAAAGTAGAATATGTAGGGAACATTATCTCCCTGTGTATGGATAAACGTGGTATCATAAAAAATCAAAGTTACTTAACTACCGACCGTGTCGAATTGATTTTCGAATTACCCTTAGCGGAGATTGTATTTGATTTCTTTGACAAACTCAAGACCATGTCCAGAGGTTATGCCTCTTTGGATTATGAATTAATAGGATTCCGTCAGTCGAACGTGGTGAAGTTGGATATCATGTTGAACGGGGAAAAGGTGGATGCCTTATCTGCAATTGTGCATAGAGATAAGGCGTACGATTGGGGTAAACGTTTGTGTGAAAAACTGAGAGAGTTGATTCCAAAGCAGATGTTTGAGATTGCGATTCAGGCAGCCATTGGAAATAAAATCATAGCACGGGAGACCATTAAAGCCATGCGTAAAAACGTATTGGCCAAATGTTATGGAGGAGATATTTCCCGTAAGCGTAAATTATTAGAGAAGCAGAAAAAAGGTAAGAAACGGATGCGTCAAGTGGGGAACGTAGAGATACCACAAGAAGCATTTATGGCGGTTCTTAAATTAGATCAATAATTCCGATGAAGTTATTAGACGGTAAAGCCACCTCCGATCAAATCAAAGCGGAGATCAAAGAAAAAGTACAAGCGATCAAAGCCTCCGGTGGGAGAGCTCCCCATTTAGCAGCTGTGTTGGTGGGGAACAACGGGGCGAGCTTAACCTATGTAAATGCTAAAGTAAAAGCTTGCGAAGAAGTAGGGTTTGAATCCTCGTTGATCCGTTTACCGGAAGACATAACCGAAGCCGATTTATTAGCCAAGATTGAAGAGTTGAATCAATCCACCGATTTAGACGGCTACATTGTACAATTGCCTTTACCCAAACACATACACGAACACAAGGTAACCGAGGCTATAGCGCCCAGCAAAGACGTTGACGGATTTCATCCGGCAAACTTAGGCAAGATGGTGCTGAATCTACCTACCTTTTTACCGGCTACACCGTATGGTATATTACAGTTGTTGGAAAAGAACGGTATCGATACCGCAGGAAAACATTGTGTGGTGATGGGCAGAAGCCATATCGTAGGTTCACCTATGAGCATCTTGATGGGCAGAAATACCAATCCCGGTAACGCTACCGTGACCATGGTACACTCTAGAACCAAGAACTTAAAAGAACTGACCTTACAAGCCGATATATTAATCGTAGCCATAGGGAAGCCCGAATTTGTGACGGCAGATATGGTAAAAGAAGGAGCAGTAGTAGTAGATGTAGGCATACACCGCATCGACGATGCTACACGTAAGAGCGGGTTCCGTTTGTTGGGCGATGTGAAGTTTGACGAAGTAGCCCCTAAGTGCTCGTATATCTCGCCGGTACCTGGTGGAGTAGGCCCGATGACCATCGTAGCCTTATTATCCAATACTTTACTTGCAAGAACGTTACAATCGTAATTCATAGAATGTCCGACGTACTACCTTTAATGGAATCCTTTTATACCATCCAGGGGGAAGGGTATTATCAAGGTAGTGCGGCCTATTTTTTACGCTTAGGCGGATGTGACGTAGGCTGTCACTGGTGTGATGTGAAAGACAGTTGGGATGCGGAGGCACACCCTAAGGTTTCCATACCAGCCATGACAGAGGAAGTGACACAATCCGGCAGTCGTATAGCCGTGATTACCGGCGGAGAGCCACTGATGCACGATTTAACCTCGTTAACGAAAGCCTTGCAAAACGAAGGCGTGCGTACGCACATCGAGACCAGTGCCGTGTATCCGTTGACGGGTACTTGGGATTGGGTATGTGTATCGCCGAAGAAGTTCAAACCCGCGAAAGAGGAGGTGCTGGCGGTGTGCGACGAATTAAAAATTATTGTTTTTCATCCCAACGATTTAGATTGGGCAGAAGGTTTTATCACTAAGGTAAAACCCGAGTGCAAACTTTTTTTACAACCCGAGTGGTCCCGTCAGGAAGAAATGTTACCCCTCATCATCTCCTACATCAAAGAAAATCCCAAGTGGACGATTTCCTTGCAGATTCATAAGTATATGAATATACCTTGATTTAGTTGCGAGGTGGTAGTCGTTAGTGGGTAGAGGGGGGTATATAGTTGGGGTGTTTATTTTATTTCTTACTGATTGTTTTTTAGTTATTTAACCTCATATTTCTTACTTTTATTTACAATTCATCTACATTTGTAGATATTCTACTAGAAAATAATTTAAATTCCTCTTGTTACTTTAATTTCAATAATCTATTTTTGTAGAACAATTACAAGAGAATAAATTTGAAAAAGCTAATAAAAGATATTGCAAACATTCAAACAGGACTTTTTGCCAAACCATCTGGCGATGGTGATCTGGTATATTTGCAATCCAAACATTTTGACGAAAATGGTCAATTATATAAAGAATTATACCCTGATTTACAACTAGATGAAGTGCCTAAAAAGCATTTATTGCAAAATGGTGATGTTTTATTTGCAGCTAAAGGAAGCAAAAACTTTGCTACAGTTTTTGAAAATCACAACGAACCTTCTGTAGCTTCCACTTCCTTCTTTGTAATAAGATCAGTTGACAAATATGTGTTACCACAATATTTGGCTTGGTTTCTAAATAATCATACCACCCAAACTCTTCTAAAAGGACAAGCAATCGGAACTTCTATTCCTTCTATCTCAAAACAGGTTTTAGAAAATCTGGAAATAACAATTCCGGAAATTAAAATGCAAATGACAATCGTAGAAATTTCAAAACTCCGCAACAAGGAAAAATCCTTGAAGATTCAAATTGAACTTCTAAGAGAAAAACAAATTCAACAACAAATAATTAACGCTATAAAATAATATCATGGCTAAAATAACTCAGAAAGACATCAACGACGCTGTATGGAAAGCTTGTGACACCTTTAGAGGTAGCATTGACCCAAGCGTGTACAAAGACTATGTGCTTACCATGCTGTTCCTGAAATATCTCAGTGATGTGCATGACGATAAAATGGAAGGCTACTTAGCTAAATACAACGGAGATGTGGAACGCGCGAAACGTGCCATGCAACACGAACGTTTTATTGTTCCGGAGCACAGTCATTTCAAGTATTTATTTGACCACCGCAATGAGTCAAATATAGGTGAACTAATTAACATAGCTTTGAATGATTTAGAAGAAGCTAATCGAGAAAAACTTTACAGCGAAGATGGCGCAGGTATTTTCCAAAACATAGATTTTAATACCAGTAAACTTGGAGAGCCTAAAGATAAAAACACTCGCTTAAGAAATCTATTGCTTGATTTTAATAAAGAAGCACTTGATCTAAGACCTTCTCATTTAGAAGGAAATGATATCATTGGTGGAGCCTATGAGTATTTGATATCCAATTTTGCCAGTGATGCAGGTAAGAAGGCAGGAGAATTTTATACCCCAGGTGAAGTATCTACACTTTTAGCCAAAATCACGCAATCTAAACCGGGATCTAGAATTTGTGATCCTACCTGTGGTTCTGGTTCATTATTAATTAAAGCAGGTGAAGAAGTGGGTTCAGATAATTTCTCACTCTATGGACAAGAAGCCAACGGAAGTACATGGGCACTGGCTGTGATGAACATGTTTTTACATGGATTTGACAATGCCATCATTCGTTGGGGGGATACCATTCGCAACCCTAAACTTAAAGAAGGCGATACCTTAATGAAGTTTGATACAGTAGTAGCAAACCCACCTTTCTCATTAGACAAATGGGGAAAGGTAGAAGATAAGGATGGTGAAAAAACTACCGTGAGCTACGACCCTGAAAGCGATAAATACAACCGCTTTTGGAGAGGTGTTCCTCCTAAGAGCAAAGGTGACTGGGCTTTTATCAGCCACATGATTGAAACACTGAACGAGGATGGCAAAGCGGGAGTAGTTGTACCACACGGTGTATTGTTCCGTGGCAGCAGCGAAGGAAAAATAAGACAGAAAACAATTGAAGAAAACTTACTGGAAGCGGTGATTGGTTTGCCAGCCAACCTGTTTTTTGGTACGGGTATACCAGCTGCCATCTTGGTGTTTAACAAGCAAAAAAGCAGCAACAATATATTGTTTATTGATGCCAGCAAACACTACGAAAGTGCCAAAAACCAAAACAAACTGCGTGAAAGCGATATTGAACACATTGTAATAACCTACCGTGATTTTACAGCCGGAAAACTACAAACCGGTGTGGTGGAAGACAAATACAGCTATGTAGCCACTCCCGAAGTAATACAGGAGAACGACTACAACCTGAACATCCCCCGCTATGTGGACACCTTTGAAGAAGAAGCCGAAGTGGATATTACTGCTGTGCAAAAGGAGATTGAGCAACTGGAAGGTGAACTAAAAACGGTGCAGGCTGAAATGGATAAATACCTAAAAGAATTAATGAGATAATTTTTAACGAACATGTTATGAGATTAGAAGAAATACTAAAAAGAATTGAGGATAATCAAAATAAAATATCCTCATATGGTAAATTCAGTGATGATGTTTTAAAAAAGATTAACTATAAACTTCGTTTGGATTGGAATTACTATTCCAATCGAATGGAGGGTGGAACTCTTACAAGAGAAGAAACTCGAAGTGTCATGGTAGGTAACATAGATGTTAAAGGTAAGCCTTTCAAAGACGTTACAGAAATGAACGGACATGACAAAATAGTTCTTGAAGTCTTGAAAATGAGTAATGGAGCCGATCGAATATCTGAAAAAAGAATTAAAGATATTCATAAGGCTATTATGCATGAAGAGGATCCTGATAAAGTAAAGGAAATTGGAAATTGGAAATCGTATCCTAACGAAATTATCAATTACAGGAACGAGAAAATCGAATTTACTTCACCCGGTAAAGTAGCAGAGGAAATTCATAGTCTTCTCAATAGAACAAATGCTTATCTGGATAAATTTTTTAAAGGTGAAGCAGAACAACATCCTATAGAAATGATTAGCCAGTTTCACAATGATTATTTATTAATTCATCCATTTTATGATGGTAATGGAAGAACAGCTCGTATTTTAACTAATATCCTCTTATTAGCATGTGGCTATCCTGTTATTATTATTAAAGAGGAAGTTAAGAAAAGTTATTATCAGTTATTGGCAGATATACAGGTTTATGACGGTATGCCAAATCTTTTTTATCAATTTATAGGAGAGCGAATTATAGATTCTCAAAAAATTATTTTAGATGCCCTAGAAGGTAAGCCCATTGACGAGCCTGGTGATCTGGATAAGAAGATTGCTTTACTTGAAAAAGAATTAGAATCGGTTGATCCGAATGAAGAAGTAAAAGTTCAATTCAGTAAGGAATACCTTTCTGAAAAATTGAATACTTGGATGTATGATTTGATTAAAAAATCTATACCGGAAATTCAAAAGTTCAACAAGTTTTTCAATGGAACAAGGCATCATATAAGTTTAAATAATTTTGGTGTTTATGTACAATTTGTCAATGAAACTGCCGATGAGGTATTTGAAAAATTAATTACCGGATTTGAAAACAATACGTCTAATTTCCGTCTTCATGATGTCATATTTACTTTCTATACATCTTATGGTACATTGATAAAAGGAGGCTTAAAAACGTTTGGCTGTAATTATAGTTTCGAAATTAAGTTTGACCAGATAAAATACGAAGTATTTGTGGATGAATTCACAGAAGGTAGCCAAAGGGTGCAAACTAAATTATTTGAAAGACTGCTCCATAAACCTATTACAGAAGGTGAAATGACAGATATAGTAGGCAAGCTTACTAATGCCATATATGATCATATAGATTTTTATACAAAGAAAAATGGTTTACGATGAAAGTATGAGTAATCATAAGAGTCAAAAAATTATCGTGCAGTCAATTTAATCATGTAAATGATGCCTAAAACAAAAAAAAATAAGACGTTTTACAATACTGAAATTCCAAGCGATTGGGAAGTGAAGAAACTCGGGAAGCTAGGAAATATATTTTCAGGTCTCACCTACAGCCCTGATGATATTTGTGAAGAAACCGGAGTGCTTGTATTACGTTCTTCTAATGTTCAGGGAGGCCGTATAACCTTTGATGACAATGTATTTGTAAAAGTTAGAGCAGGTGATTTTAATCCAGTTAAAAAGAATGATATTTTAATTTGTGTTAGAAATGGGAGTAAATCTTTAATTGGAAAATGTGCCATGATAAATGAGGATGCTCAGGGAAAAGCTTTTGGTGCATTTATGGCAATTTACAGAGGAGATTACAACGAATACTTAATTCACGTTTTCAATACAGATATATATAATCGAGAAATACATAAAAATCTTGGTGCAACCATTAACTCAATAAACGGAAGTGATTTAAAAGAATTTAAAATTCCCCTCCCGCCACTACCCGAACAAAAAGCAATTGCCCAAGTGCTGAGCACGGCAGATGCCGCCATCCACACCACCGAAAAACTCATCGCCCAAAAAGAACTCCGCAAAAAATGGCTCATGCAGCAATTGCTTACAGGAAAGAAAAGGTTGAAGGGGTTTAGTGAAAAATGGGTAATTCTTAAAATGAAAGAAATTGGGATTATCCCTGAAAAGAAAGCCATTTTAAAAATTAATAATCAGAAATTATTAACTGTAAAACTTCATACAAAGGGAATTGAATTTAATGAACGTGATAAGCCAATAATTTCAAGTACTGGAAGACCATATTACGAAAGAAATAAAGGAGAAATATTGATAGGCAGACAGAATATTCATAATGGTGGTATTGGGTTAGTCACAAATGAATTTGATGGTCATATTTGTTCTAACGCAATTTCAAGCTTTATTGTAAGTAGTACCTTCTCATTAAACTACATTTTATTTTATCTGCAATACCCTTCTAATTATCAAAGAATCGAAGACTTTATGGGAGGCACTGGACAAAAGGAACTTTCGGAGAAACAGCTTCTTGAAATACCAATAAAGCTTCCAAGAAGCAAAGAAGAACAAATTACCATTGCCCAAGTACTGCAAGCGGCAGATAAAGAAATCAGCCTGCTCAAAACCAAAGCAGAGAAGCTGAGGGAGCAGAAGAAGGGGTTGATGCAGGTTTTGTTAACGGGGAAGGTGAGGCTGAAAATTAAATAATTAGCGACTCTATGAATACATCAGAAATATTTAAAGAATTTCTAACTAATATAAAGATTAGTGATGAAAAAGCTGAGGATATATCATATCGATATGAACGTATTACCAAATCATTAAATCAAGAGTTTCGTGATACTGATTCAAAAACAGCTAATAGTCTACAAGTTGGATCTTACGGCAGGTACACTGGTATTAATGGGATTTCTGATTTAGATATGATTTTTATTTTGCCAGCTTCAAAATGGGAGGTCTATAATATAGCAGGAGGTCAAACGAAATTGTTGCAAGATACAAAATCAGCAATATCCAATACTTATCCAAGTTCGGACATCAAAGTGGATAGATGTGTTGTAACTGTTAATTTTACAGAAGCACACATAGATGTTCAACCAGTATTTGAAATAGATGATCAAGATTATAAATATCCCGATACTTATGGAGATGGTACTTGGAAAACTACAAAGCCAAGAAAGGAAATGGATGCGATGGTTGAATTTGAAGATAATAAGAATAAAAATCTTAGACGACTTTGTAAAATGGCCAGAGCATGGAAGAATAAGCATGGTGTTTACATTGGAGGACTATTAATAGATACTTTAGCGTATAATTTTTTGAAATCAACTAATGTTTATGATATTACAAGCTTTAGCAGTTACGATGAAATGTGCAGGGATTTTTTCAAATATTTATATGACCAACCAAAGGAACAAAAAGAATATTGGGCTTTGGGAAGTAAACAAAGAGTTAAGGTTAAAAAATCATTCAAAAGGAAAGCTAAGAAAGCATACGATTTAGCAATTGAAGCAATTGATGGAACTTCTGATAGAATAAAACATAACAAATGGAGGGACATATTTGGAAAAGATTTCCCTAAATATGAGAATAAAGAAAATGAGGACAAGGCTATAAATGAAAGCTATAGAAACACTGAAGAATTTATTGAATCATACTACCGAGTTGATATTAAGTATGATTTGAAAATAGATTGTGATATAAAGCAAAGTGGATTTCGTGAAGGTTCACTGAGAGAATATCTATTAAAAAAGATCAGATTGTTGCCGAACAAATCATTAAGATTTTACATTGAAAGAATTGATGTACCACCACCGTATGATGTAAAATGGAAAGTAACAAATAGAGGCGAACAGGCAATTAAGAGAGATTGTCTACGTGGTCAGATTTTAGATGATTTTGGTTATAAGGAAAGAAAAGAAAGTACAAATTTTAAAGGCAGTCACTTTGTAGAGTGCTATATAGTTAAAAATAATGTAGTTGTTGCAAGAGATATAATTGATGTTCCAATATCAGAATAGTAAAAAAAGGAATCATGAGCGAGCAAGAAAAAATGATAGAATCTCAAATAAGAGAAATTTATGGAAGGGTTGTTTATACACACAAAACACATGAGGAATGTGCTGATCTGCTTAAAAAAAGGAGTGATGGCCTTAAAATAACAGAGATACTTTTGTCTGGGTTAACTACAACAAGTATCTTGGTTATAATCTTTGGTGATGGATGTTTATTTCAATTTTTGGCTGCTCTTTTCTCGACAGCACTCCTTTGTCTAACATTGTATTCAAAAGATTTTAACCTTTTAGCTCTGGCTGAAAAACATAAACAAGCTGCACTTGATGTTTTGGAGATTAGAGAAGAATTTTTATCTCTATTAGTGGATATTAAAATCGGTAATAATCCAATTGAACATTTTCAAACAAAGAGAGACGAACTAAATGCTCGTCTTGTAAATACCTATAGAGGTGCTCCCAAAACAATAAATAAAGCATATCAAATTGCGTCTAAAGCACTGAAGGAAAATGAAGAATTCACATTTTCTGATGAAGAGATTGATAAATTTTTACCTGAAAGCTTAAGAAAAATTAAATAAATCCTATGCCACGCAAAGAAAGACATGTAGTTCCCAATTCCGAAAAAAGTGGTTGGGATTCAAAAAGAGAAAATGCAGAAAGAGCATCCAAGCATTTTGTAACCAAAAAGGAAGCCATGGACTGGAGCCGAGAAAAAGCAAAACAGGAAAAATCTGAATTGATTCCACACGGGAAAGATGGAAAGATTCATAACCCAAACAGTTATGGAAATGATCCCAATCCGCCAAAGGATAAAAAGAGATAATAAAGCAAAATCTGCACAATAAAGTGGCTGGATTTATTGTGAAAAACTACTATACTGATATGGCATATAAAATACCCCACCTCCCTTTGGATTTCGATATAGAATCCAAAGCCATCATGAAAAAAACGGCTGCAGCTCGAAGTGCATTGGCCGAGTTGAAAGGTGCTGCACTGAGTATACCAAATCAAAGCATTCTTATTAGTTCACTTTCTCTACAAGAAGCCAAAGACAGTTCTGCTATTGAAAATATCATCACCACACATGATGAATTGTATCAGGGCGATTATCTGAAAAGGGAGTTTAAATCTATTGCATCCAAAGAAGTACACAACTATGCAGAGGCATTGCGTTGGGGTTTTGAAACAGTGCGTCAACAGGGGATATTGACAAACAACCACATCGTCCAGATGCAGGCAACACTAGAAGAAAATGATGCCGGTTTTAGAAAAGTACCCGGTACAGAATTGAAAAATGAGCAAACGGGTGAGATTGTGTACACCCCACCTCAAACCTATGATGAAGTGCAGGCACTCATGAGCAATCTGGAACGGTTTATCAATATCAATGAACTCAGCGATTGGGATCCGCTAGTCAAAATGGCTATTATCCACCATCAGTTTGAAAGCATCCACCCTTTTTATGATGGTAATGGCAGAACGGGGAGAATTATTAATATCCTCTATTTGGTAAAAGAAGGCATGTTGAATTTGCCTATTCTGTATTTAAGTCGCTACATCAATCAAAACAAAGCGGATTACTACCGCTTGCTCCAAAAAGTTCGCACCGAAAACGCTTGGGAAGAATGGGTTCTGTATATCCTTGATGGAGTAGAACAGACTTCTTTGCAAACCATTAAAATCATTGAAGGCATAAAGAACCTGATGCTAAAACATAAGAAGAAAATTAGGGAGAATACCAAGTTTTACAGTCAGGATTTAATCAACAACCTGTTTAAGCACCCTTATACCAAAATTGATTTCATTATGTCTGATTTGGATGTAAGTCGGCTGACCGCTACCAAGTATTTAGACGAGCTCGACCAGATTGGAATTGTGCAAAAGATGAAGCTGGGTAGGGATAATTATTACATCAATACCGACCTGTATAACCTATTGTCGAACGTAAATCAGATAAAACATGTATAGAAAAACGACTTTTGCTATACATGTTTTTGGAACATGTATATAGTAAATTATTTGAGTAGCAAGTCTACAAAATTAAAAGAAAGCAAAATTTCGCTTAAGAAATAGTTTCATATACAGAAAAAGGGCGAAAACTATAAATGAGTAAGAGGATATGTATAGAAAATCGCACTTTTCTATATATGATACAAACGAAATGGAAAAGTAATGGACACACCAAGTTTTAAAGAAGATCATATCAGCCAGATTCCAGCATTACAAATGTTGGTGAATTTAGGCTATACGTATTTGAGTCCGGCAGAAGCAGACAGGCAAAGAGGTGGAAAAACATCTAATGTATTGTTAGAAGATGTTTTAAGGAAACAGTTGAAGGAAATTAATGCTGAAAAAACGATAAGTTCAACGAAATCGACTTACATAAGCGATTCAAATATAGAGAATGGGATACAGATTTTAAAGAATCTGCCCATGAATGAGGGCTACATTGCAGCCAGTGAAAAGGCATACAACCTGCTCACATTGGGTCAGGCATTGGAGCAAAGTGTAGATGGGGACAAGAAGAGTTTTACCCTGCAATACATTGACTGGAAAAACATCAGTAACAATGTGTTTCATGTAACAGAAGAATACAGTGTAATGCGTAGCACAAGCAAAGAGCATTACCGACCAGATTTGGTGTTATTTGTAAATGGTATTCCAATATGTATCATCGAGTGCAAGCGACCTGATATGAGGGAGTCCTTAAAGCAGGCCATCAGTCAGCATTTGCGTAATCAGCAAGAGGATGGTATTAGAAGCTTGTATGTGTATTCGCAACTCACTTTGAGCATTGCCACACAAGAAGCGGTATACGCTACTAATGCAACACCCGAAAAATTTTGGGCAAAGTGGCAAGAGAAATTCAGCACCGATGAAGATGAACGCAACTACAAAAACAAATTACTGAAACTCAAAAACAAGCCGCTTCCGATTTCTATAAAAGAACAATTGTTTTCTGACCGCTTCAAATACGTTCGACAATACTTTGATTCTTTGGAACTGGAAGAAATTCTTCCAACCGAACAGGACATTTATTTGTATGGCTTATGCAGACCTGAACGATTGATGGACATTGTTTTCAATTTTATTTTGTTCGATAATGGAGAAAAGAAAGTAGCACGCTATCAACAGTTTTTTGCCATTAAAAAATCCATACAACGCATAAAAAAAGTTGAAAATGGAAAACGAAAAGGAGGTGTCATCTGGCATACACAAGGAAGTGGAAAGTCTTTGACGATGGTGATGTTAGCACAAGCTATTGCCATGGAGCCGAGCATTCGCAATCCCAAAATTGTGTTAGTGACAGACCGTACCGATTTGGACAATCAGATTACAGGTACATTTCGAAAGTGTGGAAGATTTGTTGAAAATGCCACCACTGGACAACGATTAGTAGAATTGCTGGAAAGCAAAAGTGATGCAGTGGTAACCACCATTATAAATAAATTTGTGGCAGCTGTAAAGAAAATCAGTAAGCCCTTAGAAAGCTACGACATATTTGTATTGGTAGATGAAGGTCACCGAACACAGCATGGAACTTTTAATATTGATATGCAAAAGACATTGCCCAATGCATGTTTCATTGCTATGACAGGTACTCCTCTTTTTAAGAGAGATAAAAGTACAGCCGAAAAATTTGGAGGAGTAATTGATGCATATACTGTTGATCAGGCGGTTAAAGATAAAGCCGTAGTTCCCTTGCTTTATGAAGGACGTTTGGCTATACAGGATGTAAACGCCAGTCCGATTGATAAGTTCTTCGGAATGGTTTCAGAACCATTAACTGAATATCAAAAAGCAGACATAAAGAAAAAGTTTGCCCGAACAGATCATTTGAACTCAGCAGAGCAAACAATGAGAATGATTGCTTGGGATATCAGCTATCATTTTCGAGATAATTGGCAAGGAAAAACACCCTTTAAAGGACAGTTGGTATGCGATAAAAAATTGAATGCCATTAAATACAAAGAGTATCTGGATGAAATTGGCATAGTAAGCAGCGAAGTACTAATATCTTCAATAGATGAGAGAGAAGGCGAAGAAAGTGCTTATGAAAAGTCAACCGAAAAGGAAAATCAGTTTTGGAAAAAAATGATGGATGAACATGGAAACTCTAAAAGCTATGAAAAGAACATCATCAATCGTTTTAAGAATCAAAAAGATCCTGAAATCATCATTGTAGTTGATAAATTGCTTACGGGATTTGATGAACCTAAAAACACAGTTTTATATCTCACTAGAAATTTACAGAGTCACAAACTCCTACAAGCCATTGCTAGGGTAAACCGCATTTATCCTGACAAAGAATTTGGTTATATAATTGACTACTACGGTGTGATTGAAAATTTGGATGATGCTTTACAGATGTATTCTTCAATAGAAGATTTTGACGAAGAAGATTTGGAGGGGACGCTTACCAATATTTCAGAGGAAGTTAAAAAACTACCACAAAAGCATTCAGACCTTTGGGATATTTTCAAAACTATAGCCAACAAACGAGATGCGGAAGCCTATCAGCAATTATTGAAAGATGAAGCAATAAGAGTTCTGTTTTACGATAAACTGGCTGCCTTTGCCAAAGGTTTGAAGTTAGCTTTATCTTCTATTCAATTCCATAAAGATGTAGAAGAAAAAGTAATAAATCGTTACAAAGAAGATTTGACCATGTTCCTGAAACTCCGTTTAGCAGTAGTGGAAAGATACAGTGATGAAATTGACTACAAACAATATGAAGGGCAGATTCAAAAATTAATTGACACACACATCACTACCGAAAAAATTGAAACCATCACAGAATTGGTAAACATTTTCGACAAAGATAAATTTCAGCAAGAAGTAGAAAATACCACTGGAAAAGTTGCTAAGGCAGACAAGATTGCGAGTAGAACTGCAAAGCACATCACCGAAAAAATGGATGAAGACCCCGCTTTTTACAAGAAGTTTTCACAAATGCTGAAAGAAACCATTGCAGACTATGAAGCAAAACGAATCAGTGAGGCACAATACCTGAGTAGAGTTCAAGATATCATGAACAATGTTTTAGCTCATACCGACAACGATATTCCAGAGCAATTGAAAGACAGAGATGTTGCCAAAGCCTTTTATGGCTTGACAGTTGAAGCATTGTCTGAGAAAATTCAAGATAATATAGTTTTTAAAGAAGTCACAACACAAACAGCTTTACAAATTGACGACCTGATTCAAAATTCTGTTTTAGACAACAGTAAACCCATTATTGACTGGCAATACAAAACAAACATTACAGGAAAGTTACTGATTGAAATTGGCGACTATCTAATAGATGAAGTACGTGACAAATACAATGTGAACTTGTCGTTTAAAGACATGGATAAGATTGCCGAAGATTGTATTGAAGTAGCTAAAATCCGTTACAAGTGATGACAGCAGCTATACAATTTGGAAGTAGAACAATAGATTTTCGTTTGGAGTATTCAGACAGAAAATCGCTTGGCATTACAGTTACACCTGAAATGGAAGTGTTGGTAAAAGCACCGACAGACACATCCATAGAAAAAGTAAAAGAGAAAATTAGAAAAAAAGCACCTTGGATAATAAAACAACAAAGCTTCTTTCTTTCCTTTCAACCAAAGACACCAAAACGAAAATACATAAGTGGTGAAACTCATTTATATTTAGGTAGACAGTATCGTTTACAAATTCAAATTGGCAAAGAAGAAACAGTAAAATTTAAAGGCAAATTCATTGAAGTAACAACTCATGATAAATCAAGAGTAAAGGACTTACTAGACAATTGGTATTTACAACATGCACGCACAAAGTTTCATGCAATAGCAGAACCATTAATTGACAAATTCAAAAAGTATAAAGTTGAACCAAGTTCTATTGTGTTGCGTGACATGCCGACACGTTGGGGAAGTTGCACACCAAAAGGAAAAATCATTTTAAATCCTGAATTGATTAAAGCACCCAAAGGATGTATTGAATATGTTATAATTCATGAACTTTGTCATTTAATACATCACGACCATACGCAGAAATTTATAGATTTACAGACTAAGGAAATGAAAGACTGGGAAAAATGGAAAATGAAATTAGAGAGATTAATGGCGTAGTGTAAATAAAGGACATGTTAATTAATTTAATATTTATGTTAGGTGTTTTATAAAAAAATCAATAATTTAAATCATGAATATAAGGCATTATAGAACTAGTTTTGAATTATCAGAATTTGATTTCCCAGCAATAAATGGACTTGGTGAATCAAATATTGACTATATAACCGAAAGTCCTAAAATAGTTGATAATAAAATTGAACTAATTATCACTAAGAAATTTATCCTTATAGATATTTTCAATGGTAAAAAAAATGAAGTGCTAACTGCAACATCTTCTTATCAAATTCCAATAGTGGATATCAAGTCAAAGGAATACATATATGAATTTTATAAAGATGCAATTAATGGTTTAAATGAAGGGTATGAGCATGCTAAAAAAACATTACCAGTTCCAGAAATTAAATTTCCATATTTGCCAATTGATAATTATGAGAACGAATTTAATCGTATTTTTCAACTAATAAATTCGCTTAATTAGGCTCTTTCCCACGAGTTCGTGTTTGCCGCGCATAAGAATTTAGATCATGAGATGAATCACCTTGCGGTGTAACCAACACGCATACTTTAATAGCTCCAGTCTAATACTGGCACTGGTATAATAAACTTAAAAAATATTTTTATAAAATGAAGCACACTATAAAAGTAATTTTTGGTAAAGAGCAAGTTGTAAAAACATACATCAACAAACAACTTACTAATGAAGAAATGCAGCTGAATGTAAAAGAATATCAGTTTACATCAGATGAAGAGAAACAAGCCTTCATTAAAGGTCTTAATGAGGCTATTGGTTGGATGGATTTTTGTATTCCTGAATTGGAGATTGCGGGAGGGGAGGGTAGTAGATAAAATACTTGTAAATATTCGTTTTGAAGTAGTAATATTGTTATCTAAATAAATGGTAGTTCAAAGATGCAGTTCATATTTATATTTATTTTCTTAACCTTTGGCTTATTGGAAGAGACGTGGGGTCAATCTACTGACGGTTTTCCAGTATTGCCAATGCAACCACAAACAGAAAAAGATTCAACTCCGGTAGATGGATTCGACTGGGCCTTACAATTAGAATATAAGATTCGTATTGGATATCAACCCACTGATGTAGAGAAAAAAAGGTATAATGATTTAATTCATACATTGGTAACATACGATTCTTTATCATCCAATCTTTCCTTTAAAAATATGTATTGCGAAGATATAAACTGGGCATTTGAAATAGAACAAAGAAGACTTTTGGGTTACCAAATCAATGTAACAGAGGCGTTGTTGTATCAGAGTATTCGTCAAAGCAAGGAGTATTCTTTGGCTAAAAAAAATAAATCCAATTGTACAGTAGACTTAAGCTGGGTACTAGAACTTGAAAAAAAGATAAAAGAAGGATATAAAGCTAGTGATAAAGAAATGCAGCTGTATCATTATCTTAATGAAAATAATCCATCATCACCCAATAATACCGTACAAAAAGTAGATTCAATTGATCTAAACTGGGCTATACAATTAGAGCAAAGTGTGGCAAATGGTTATACACCTTCGAATGATGAAGTTGCAAGGTACACGGATATTTACAAAAGGTTTACGGAAAGCTATTCCCAAGAACAAAGTTTACAATTTGAGGAATATTGTACTTTACATTTGAATTGGTCTTTAGATTTGCTTTCCAGACTGACGAATGGTTATAGGGCTACAAACGTTGAAATTAAATTATATGAGAAATATAAACATAACTCGAATTGTAGTAAGTGATAATTGAACTATTAGAGTTACATAGTGATTTATAAAAATATAATTCCGCTCCTATTGATTTATACTCTAATTGTCAGATAATGCGGATTGGTAATCCGCCTATAGATGAATATTACACAATATAATGGTTCGTGAAGATACGAACCATGGACTCCATCTTTAAAAAATCCCTTTTCCTGTTTTTTGTACAAACAATTCCAAGGCTTTAGTTCCGGCTAGGGAGTTGCCATTCTCACTTAGTCCGGGAGACCATACACAAATAACCATCTCTCCGGGTACTATCGATACAATACCACCGCCTACACCACTTTTAGAAGGCAAGCCCACTCGGTAAGCAAAATCGCCAACCGAATCATACATACCGCAAGTCAACATTAAGGCATTGATACGGTCTGTATCCTCTTTTGCTATTACTCGTTCGCCGGTAGAAGGTAAGATGCCGTCGTGTGCCAGGTATAAAAAAGCTTGTGCTAATTCCTCACACGACATCGCTATAGCACATTGGTGAAAATACACATCTAATACCACCCGCACTTGGTTGTGGATGTTGCCAAAACTTTTCATAAAATACCCCATCGCTAAATTTCGGTTGCCCGTTTCTCGCTCGGATTTTGCTACTTCTAGATCAAAGTCTATCGTTGTAGTATCGGCTACATGTCGGATAAATTGAACGATAGCTTCTTTAGGATGTTCATACGCAGAGGTGAGTATATCTGTAATGATATGAGCACCGGCATTGATCAATGGATTACGAGGGATACCATTTTCACTTTCCAACTGTACTAGTGAATTGAATCGATTGCCGGATGGTTCTCTGCCTACACGTTTCCAGAGAGCTTCCTGAGCAATCTTCATAGCCATCGTCAAGGTGAATACTTTGGAAATACTTTGGATGGAAAAGCGCTCGGATGCATCCCCTACACTGGCGCGTTCTCCGTTAATGGTACAAACGGATAATCCAAATTTAGTTGGGTCTATTCGCTTTAATGCAGGTATGTAATCGGCTACTTTCCCTTTGCCTATATGCGGCTGTATTTCTGTGTAGATGTCGTCTAATATGTGTTGTAAAGTCATAATATCGTAGTCGGTATGCCCTTTATTTTTTGAAAACATTAACGGATATTTCAAATATACTATTAACAGGGTACAGTATGGTAAAAATTATTTCTCTTTCTCCTCTGCCGTGGTTCGTGTCCCCACGAACCACTAGATAATATTCCCCACGAACTATGACGGAGGAACAATTTTTTTTCAAAATGGGAATGATTTATTGTTTTTTGTACATAATAGGTTGAAGATATGGATGGTTCGTGAGGACACGAACCATGGCGTGGAAGACATATAAATCCACCATTTATTTTTGGACCTCTGCCGTGGTTTGTGTCCCCACGAACCACTAGATAATATTCCCCACGAACTATGACGGAGGAATAATTTTTTTCCAAAATGGGAATGATTTATTGTTTTTTTACATAATAGGTTGAAGATATGGATGGTTCGTGAGGACACGAACCTTGGCGTGGAAGACATATTAATCCACCATTTATTTTTTGGACTGGAGTATCCAACAATTTAGGGTATTAGCCATTGATAGTACACCTCATCCTTGTTGTAAATAAATCTAGCCCTTCGATGACCACTATGATGTAAATAGAGCCAATCTATTTCTTTTACTTGAGTACGAACAACAACAAAGTGTTGATAACCGATTTCATTTTGCTCTTTACTTTTTTCCTTTTCATAATACGAACTCGGTAATCCGTCAGTTGGAAAAAGAGAAGGAGTAGATGGAGCAGGTTGTACAAAGTAACATTTCCGACTTTCTGTTTTAGTGTCGTTCCATCGTTGTCTGCTTATGTCGTCTTGATAGTGAAGTGTAGCTAAGGACTTTATTCTTAGTTGAATTCTGGATTTAGAGTCATAAAATAGCCAAGATATGCTGTTGTTTTTTTGAATTTGTTCTATCTTAGGAGAGCGATAATCGGTATGAAAAAGTAGTTGTCTTTCAATAGGAAGCACTTTACGTAAAACGACAGTTCGAACTTCGGGTTCATCGTTACAAATCGTAGCTATAGTAGGACAATGAAAAGGGTGTTGAGCTGAAAGTGTCCCGTTTACTAAACGGTTCCAAATATCGTTTAATACTTCTTCTTTTGTATACGATAGTTGATTTATAAGCACTGATTCATTCATAAAATACAATCATTATATACTATATCTAACAAATGGACCTTTTAATTGTTATAAAAGCATGAAAATGACGTTGAAACTTGCCGCAGGGTACAATCTATTGTGGGGCGCTTGGGTAGTACTATTCCCCCAACAGTTTTTCAGTTTAGTTGGAATGGAACCTATCAATTACCCTATGGTATGGCAGGGGATGGGCATGGTGATTGGTGTATATGGACTAGGATATTGGTGGGCTAGTTATAATCCTATGAAACATTGGCCAATTGTCGCTGTAGGTTTCTTAGGTAAAATACTGGGTCCGATAGGATTTATTGTTAACTATGTACAAGGCGTTGTCTCATTATCTTTTGGAGTTACACTGTTGACCAATGACTTGATATGGTGGATACCTTTTTTTCTTATACTAAGAAAAGTACATAAAGAATATAAGTGGGCATTGGAATGAAAATAAAAATAAGCATACTGTTATTAAGTATTTTTTTTGTTATTGCCGGTAGTAATCATTTTATTAACCCCCAGTTTTATTTACCCCTGATACCCAATTATCTGCCATTCCCTGAGGTTCTGAATTATCTTTCAGGTGTATTGGAAATGGTATTAGGAGTTGGTATTTTGTTAAAATCAACCAGGCGTATAGCAGCCATAGCTATAATAGTATTACTCGTTTTATTCCTTCCTTCTCATATACATTTTATACAATTAGGATCTTGCATAGAAGAAGGTCTTTGTGTTCCTTCTTGGATGGCATGGGGTAGACTTATGGTAATACATCCATTATTAATCTATTGGGCTTATATTGTTTCAAAAAAATAATCTTTTATGGCAAAAAATATTTTCGGAGAACCACTAATAGTATGCTGTAATGCACCGTTGACCGGATATTTTAGAGATGGATATTGCAGAACGGACGCGATGGATCATGGAAGTCATACGGTTTGCGCTGTTATGACAGATGCCTTCTTACAATTTTCAAAAGCAAAAGGAAACGACTTAATAACACCTCGACCCGAATATCAATTTCCTGGATTAAAAGCCGGAGATAAATGGTGTCTTTGTGCACTCAGGTGGAAAGAAGCGTTAGAGGCGGGATGTGCACCATTCATAATTGTAGAAGCTACGAATGAAAAAACACTGGAGTTTATTGATATCAATGATTTAGTTCGTCATGCTGTGAAATAAATTTTTTAAAATCCTTCGTTATGGTTCGTGAGGACACGAACCATGGCGATGGAGGGTTAACTTTATCCATTATTCAACCTTCCCTATTCCAATGAATCGCTTCATTCCCCGTCATACTCCCATCATTATGATTTTAATGAAATAAATACTATCTTGAATACAGTTGTATTTTATTCCAATGAAATCTATATTCCTTTTTACTCTATGCTGCATAGGTCAACTCCTATGGGCGCAAACTACTTCCACCTTACATACTAAAAATAAAAAGTCGATTGCGGCATACAAACAAGCTGAATTGCTCCAACAACAACGCCGCTTTAACGATGCTATAAATCTTTTAGATCAAGTTATTAAAAAAGATCCCACCTTTCCTGAACCGTATTTTAAAATTGGAGGTATGCTCCTGACTATGGGTAATAAAGCAAGTGCTAAAGCCTACTTCTGTAAAGGAGCGGATATTTTACCAAATGAAAAATCTTTTGCCGGCGCTTATTTTACCGCCGGAGAACTCTGCTGGTTGCAAGGGGAATACGAAAATGCAAAAGTATATTTTAATCGCGCCATTGCCGTGCATCCTAACGATAAAAAAATACAAGAGCAAGGTCCCTTATATTTAAAACGTTGCGACTTTGCTCTAGACCAACTGCAACACCCTATTCCTTTTACGGCAGAAAAACTTCCGCCTATCGTTAATGCCTTCTACATACATTCCCATCCGGTTTTGTCTGCGGATCAAAAGTCGATGGTCTTTACCGCTCGCAAAGGGGTAGGGTATAACGATGATGAAAATATGTATTGGTGTACTTGGAACGGAACGCAATGGTCAGCACCTGTTTCTATTTCCGATAAGATTAACACGCTTAACAACGAAGGTACCTGCACGATGTCGTTGGACGGTTCAATTTTGGTTTTCGTGGGTTGCTCCCGCAAAGATGGCTTAGGTGATTGTGACTTATACATTTCTCGTAAAATAGCAGGGGAGTGGTCTACGCCTCAAAATTTAGGCAGTCAAGTGAACAGTAATGCCTGGGACTCTCATCCCAGTTTAAGCTCTGATGGCCGCACCTTATACTTTACTTCCGGTAGAGCGGGTGGTTATGGCAGCGCAGATATTTATGTTTCGTATGCGTTAGAAGATGGCACATGGTCGAAAGCAAAAAATCTTGGGAATACCATCAACTCGAAAGGGAGTGAGACGTCGCCGTTTTGGCATGCTTCCGGTGATCGTTTGTACTTTACGTCTGATTATCATTTAGGAATGGGTAGTGATGATCTGTTTTATTCGGAAGGAAAAGATACCTCCTGGACTACTCCGGTCAATCTCGGCTATCCTATAAATACTCATTTGAGCGATGGTACCTTGTACATTACAATCGATAACAAAAAAGGATATTTCTCCCGATTCGAAAATCAAAACAACTATACTTCAAAAGTATTTTTATACAGTTTTGATTTACCTAAAGCGATTCAACCGCCTATTGCTTCAACCTATGCCCAAGGGCACATTTATGATCTGGTGACGAAGAAACCTTTATCCGCAACCATCGAATTGATTGATTTATCTACTCAACAAGTCATTCAAAAAGTATCATCGGATGCAAAAGACGGGACGTATACTATAGTGATTACCGAAGGTAAGGAATATGGCTTGTATATTACAAAGTCCGGTTATTTATATGAGTCCTTGTATTTTGATTATAAAGAACCGGTAAACGTTACTCCGGTGAGTTTGGATGCTTATTTGAAGCCCGCTGCTTCCGGTGCCAATATTACCTTGAACAACATCTTTTTTGATGTGAATTCTGTGAAATTGCAAGATAAATCCACTACCGAATTAAACAAACTCATAGCTTGGATGAAAGAAAATCCGAACGTCCGAATTGAATTGGGCGGTCATACGGATAATGTAGGCAATGAACTATTTAACAAAAATTTATCCTTGAATCGAGCAAAAGCTGTATCGGATTACTTAATTTCACAAGGAATCAGTGCGCAACGTTTAGTGATTAAAGGCTATGGAGCCGGTGCTCCGGTGGCAGACAATACAACGGATGACGGAAGAGCTAGAAATAGACGCTTAGAAATAAAAATTTTATAAATCACCTTTAACTTTTATTACATCGTTATGAATGAGATTACCGCACCTACGAAAGAAGCAGTTAGTTTTTTTCAACATTGGTTAGACGTTTTAATCGGTTTTGCTCCAACCTTGGCGGCCAGTTTATTAGTCTTAGTTCTTGGGTTTTGGATTGCCCGTCGAGTGGACAAAGGATTAGAAAAATACTTTAAACGAAAACAATACGATGTTTCCTTAGAAGGCTTTATTCGTAGTCTTGTAAGTGTAGGATTAAAAATAGTCGTAGTGTTAACCTTTGCCGGTATGGTGGGATTACCTACTACCTCCTTGTTAGCGGTGTTTGGTGCGGCCGGTTTAGCCGTTGGTTTAGCCCTTCAAGGTTCATTAGCTAATTTTGCAGGTGGTGTTTTAATCTTAATCTTTAAACCCTTTAAAGTAGGAGATGTCATCAGCAGTCAAGGGGAAACAGGAGAGGTACTGGAAATTCAAATCTTTAATACCATATTGTTAACCGCAGATAATAAAACTGTAATCCTAGCGAACGGTGCTGTATCAAACGGTACAATTATTAATGTTACCCGTCATGGTAGTCTACGGGTGAACTTAAAAGTATCGATAGATTTCACAGAAGATTATGAGAAAATTTCTAAATTAATTGAAGACATTCTGTTAAATGATCCGGATGTTCTAAAAACACCGGCTCCTACAGTATCGGTACAAGAGTTTGGAGAAAGCGCGGTTGTTTTGGCCATAAGACCATTTGCTCATCCTTCTAAAGTTCCGGATGTACAAAACCGTGTGTACGAAAAGATTCGCAAAGCATTTGTTGACCAAAAAGTAAAAGGTCCGGAAATCAAACGTTTTGTAATGGACTAATTTTTAATCAATTTACAACTATATAAAAATTTAATTATGATACTCTTAATTATTCTGGCCGTTTTAGGTCTTCTTATTTTATTTTCCGGATTGGTAACGGTTAATCAAGGTACAATAGCTGTCATTACTATCTTTGGTAAATACCAACGGATACTCACTCCGGGTTTAAATTTTAAAATACCGTTTATCGAGCAAGTACATTCCAGAGTCTCTATTCAAAACCGTTCGGTGGAGTTGGAGTTTCAAGCCGTGACGCAAGACCAAGCCAATGTATACTTTAAAGCCATGTTACTCTACGCGGTTATCAATCAATCCGAGGAAACGATTAAAAACGTTGCCTTTAAGTTTGTCGATTATCAAAACTTTATGCAAGCTTTAGTTCGTACGATTGAAGGTACTATCCGTAGTTTTGTGGCGACGAAAAAACAATCAGAGATTTTAGCATTGCGTTCTGAAATTGTGGAAGAAGTAAAAGGACATTTAGATGATACCTTAGAAGAATGGGGGTATCATATGATTGATATTCAATTAAACGATATTACGTTTGATGATGAAATTATTAAGTCAATGGCTAAAGTGGTTGCATCCAACAACCTAAAGGCGGCGGCTGAAAACGAAGGACAAGCCTTGTTAATTACAAAAACCAAAGCTGCAGAAGCAGAAGGAAACGCGATTAAAATATCAGCACAAGCAGAGAAAGAAGCCTCTATCCAACGCGGTCAAGGGATTGCCTTATTCCGCCAAGAAGTGGCCTCCGGTATGGCAAATGCTGCTAAACATTTTACAGAAAATAATTTAGACAGTTCGTATCTATTGTTTACAATGTGGACAGAAGCTATTAAACATTTTGCAGAGCATGGCAAAGGGAATGTTATTTTCTTAGATGGTTCTCCGGAAGGAATGGAGAAAACCATGAAACAATTGATGGCTCAAATGCATAAAGATCAAAAATAACATTTGTTCTTTAAGAAACTGTAAAAGGTCGTTTGGAACTCCAAACGACCTTTTTTTTGGCGTAACATCATATTCCAAACTGACTTATATCATACCTTTCATCGTCCTTGGTTTGTAGTTTTGATATCTAAATCAGTAACGTTCTGTAAAGACGGAACTGATTTATAATTATGTATCGGAGCAAACGATGATGTGTATTCACTTAACCGTTTTCGGTACATTTCCTTACGTTAACGACTTGAATACATAAATCACAAGAACAATGGAAAAACACGACTTAGTACATGAGTTCCCGGATATGCGGGAAAAAATACACGAACTTAAAATCAGCGACAATCATTTTAGAAAAATATTTGATGCTTACCACGATGTAGATCACTCGATTCACAGTATCGAAAGTGGCGCTAATCCAACCACCGATGAGCATCTAAACGAATTAAGAGCCCGTAGAGTATTTTTAAAAGACGAACTGTACGCTTACTTGACCAAGTAAACAAGATGTTGTTGTGATGTAGTTAAAGGCACTGTAGAATCCAGTATTCGTTCAGTGCCTTTATTTTTGTAGTAAAAGGACTTCTTCCCATTTTGGATCTCGTTTGTTACGAAGTATAAATTCTTCTTCAAACGTTTTAACCTTTTTACGAAATCCCCAAATTGTATTTTTGTTTATTTCTAAGTGAGTTGAAAGTGCTTCCAGCGTTTGAGGCTCTACATGTCGAATGGTATCGTATACAATGTAAAAGGCTTTATCCAACGGCATACGCACACTGTGAAATAAAGTACCTGCCGTTACCGATTCAACTTGTTTGCAGGTGGTACATTTACGAACAAAAGGGGATTGGTGTAGCATGTATTTAGTATGTCCGCATTTGCTACAGGTATACCCATTACCCCATTTTAATTCTTCTAAATACCGCATACAAGCCGCTTCGTTCGGATAGATAGCTTGGAAGGTATCTTTCGTAACGACTTCATCCGTTAATCGTGCCTTAACTTCTTCTTGTACTTTTTGTTTTAACTGCCAATTATCAACGTCTAATTTGATGTTCATTGAATTTAATTCTTCAACCAAACCGGATAATTTTTGATTAAATTCTTCCAGTTCACTCGTCTTACGTTGTAAGTCTACCGTTCTGGATTGCACTTTTGATTCCAATTCACGGTTCACCTTGTCTTGCCATTCTTCTTTTATTTTCAACTCTTCAATTAACGTATTTTTTAATGAGGCATTTTCTTCTAACTGAAGGATAGCTTGCCGCTGTGCTTGCTCTCGTTCTAATCGCTCCATTTTAAAACGATCACTCAACGCAATAGATAAAATGACCACTTCAGTCAAAAAACCAAAGTTGAAACTATAAATGACAAACGTAGAATTGTAAATCCAACCTAAGGTTCGTAAAATAAAAATAGCAAAGGATACTACTATCATAGTGTAAGCGAGAACATAAAAACGAGCGAACTTATGTCCTTTTAGGTAGATGATAATAGAAGTGATATAAAGTAATAGAAACGGAATTAAATAGGTTTCAGACAATCGCCAACGCGGGTAGGAGAGGAAGTTATACAATTGAAAACCGCAAAATGCAGCATAGGAAATCCATATCGCTTTATACCACAAGGGTTCATTTTTTTTGATTTCTAAAAATGCATTCGAGTATAAAATAAAGACCATGAGTAGAAAAAAGGGATTCAACATGATGATATAGTTGTTCCACAAAGGTTGATTAGGCCAAACATATTGAAACCCCATTCCATCTTCCGAGAAGGAATTCAATGCACAACCTATAACATATAGGATGTAGAGCAAATACAATTTGTCTTTCGTACTAAAAAATAAAAAGAGATTGTAAATTCCCATAATCAAGATGATTCCATAATAAATCCCCAGTAAGAAATATTCATCTAAGGAGTAGTCGATAAAAAAGTGTTGTTTTTTTAATCGAATGGATAAACTGGAGGCCATAAAGGAACGACCTTGAATATACACCCAGATATCCGATGAGTGTATAGGAATATCGACCACCAAATTTTTATGTTGAATGATTTTTTGAATAAAAGGACGATTGAATCCAAAGTCGGTATAGGACCGAAGGATGTTTCCAAGCGTATCGGTAAAATGAACTTCCACGAATTGCAAGTGAGGATCCGGAAGTTCTAAAAGCCAAACCTCTTGATTGGGATTACTAATTTTAAATTTGATCCAATAAATAGAATCTTTGGATTGCGTGTAGGAAACGGTTTGGTAAGATAGGAGGGACGGATGTTGAATTAATTCAGAAAAGGGGATGACCCGGATAGAGGCTACCTTCAATACAGTATCATTGTCAATATGTATTTGCTCTTTTTCTAAAACTATGGGCTGTAATTGGGCGAAGGCTCCCATGCCTATAATAAAGAAAAAGAACCCAAGAATACGTCCGAAAAGCATTTTTTTCATATAGGGGTATTAGAACGGGTTAAATATACTTAAAATTAGTTAAAGTACCTGAAATTGAATGGGGTATTGGGGTACTGAGTGAGGAATTTAGGTGATAATGAATCAGCTAAAATTACTACTTTTTCTAAATATTTTGCAAAAACTTGAACACCTAATTATATGTAGGTGTATACTTGTATAAAATTAGGAAAATCTATGAAAAGACTATTGATTTTAACCCTTAGTTGGATGTTCTATTTTACATCTAATGCTCAAACTGGAGTATCGGATGATTTTGAAGACGGAAATATTACCGGTTGGTCGGTACCGTCATGGTTGACGAGTAATTACACGTTAAGTTTTCAACCAAACAATACTTCTATAGAAAGTAGATGTTTAAGAGTAAGTGCAAATACAACTGGAGTTGGATGGCCTTATTTTGTTTTTCAATTTCCAGCAATCAATATGACTGATAATCCATATGTATCAATTAAAGTACGTGCCGGAACAAATACAGCTCCTTTAGTAATGCGAATCGACGTTGTAGATGTGAACGGAAGAACGAATAACAATACTGAAGTTAGACAAACCATAACAACAGATGCCCGCTTTAATGAATATACATTTAGTTATACTGATTTCTTCCATCGATTTGGCCCCCCTTCTGCTGGGCCACAAGATGTAACGCGAATTAATAGAATTTTCATCTATTTAAACCCGGGCAGTGAAACTACTCCCGGATTTTTTGGAGATATCCTTATAGACGATGTAAAAATAGGAGACCAAGCAGTTTTGGTTTCCAATAGTAATTTAGTCGGGATTAAATTAAATCAAATTGGTTTTTTCCCTAACGGTGAAAAAATTGCCGTTGTCAATGGTGGAAACGGTTCTACGTTTGAGGTGATCTCAGAAGACGGGAGTCAAGTTTTCTATATCGGCAATCTATCAACGGCTGTTTCTTGGGCACCATCCGGAGAAATTGTAAAGACGGCTAATTTTTCTTCCTTTACGACGCCCGGTAGATACAAAATACGGGTTAACGGTCTGGCCAATCCTTCGTATTCGTTTGTCATTTCAGATAAGATTTACAACACGATTGAAAAAGCGGCAATCAAAATGTATTATTACCAAAGAGCCTCTACCGCATTACCTGCACAATATGCCGGTACTTGGGCTCGAGCTGCAGGCCACGCCGATGTGTCAGTATTAGTACATGCTTCGGCTGCTACCGTTAGTCGACCTACCAATACGATTATCAGTAGCCCTAAAGGATGGTACGATGCCGGTGATTACAATAAGTACATTGTAAACTCCGGTATTTCAACCTATACCTTGTTAGCCGCATACGAACATTTCACTCCGTATTTTGATACATTATCTTTAAACATACCGGAAAATAATAATGCCTTACCGGATATATTAGATGAAGTATTATGGAACCTAGAATGGATGTTGACCATGCAAGACCCGGCAGATGGCGGTGTTTACCACAAATTAACCAATCCGAATTTTGACGGAACGGTAATGCCTGCCAATGCTACAGCAGCTCGGTACGTCGTTCAAAAATCGACGGCAGCAGCTCTTAATTTTGCCGCAGTAATGGCTCAAGCAGCTCGGGTGTTTTCTAAATTTGAAGCACAAAAACCGGGCTTTAGTTCACAATGCATCGCAGCGGCCATACGGGCGTACCAATGGGCACTTAACAATCCTGCTGTATATTATGTACAAAGTACCCTCAACGTAAACTTTAATCCGGATATCAATACCGGTGAATACGGTGATAATAACGTGTCCGATGAATTCAATTGGGCTGCCGCTGAATTATTTGTTACTACTAAAAATCCTTCCTATTACGCCGACTACAGCCCTACCATGTGGGCCGATACACCAAGTTGGCCGGGAACGAATATGTTGGGCATCATTTCGTTAAACCATTACCGCAAACAAATCTATACAGTCGTCGATACGACCGTTCTGCGCAACCGCTTGCTTAGTACTGCGAATAACTTGCGCAATCATGCCACCTCTACGTCTGCATATAAAATTGCCATGGGTGGGAATAACAATCAATTTAATTGGGGAAGTAATTCTATCGCTGCGAATCAATCACTCGTGTTGTTACAAGCCTTTTATTATACCAAAGACAGTTCGTATCTACGCGCTGCGATAGGTAACATGGATTATTTATTGGGTAGAAATCCATTAAACTATTGTTATGTCACGGGATTTGGAACCAAGTCGCCGGTGAATCCACACCATCGTCCGATGGAAGCCGATAATATTCTAGCGCCTATACCGGGATACTTAGTCGGTGGTCCTTACCCCGGACAACCGGAAAGCGGCTGTTCCTATCCGTCTACATTACCAGCATTGTCCTATACAGACTTAACTTGTAGTTACTCTACAAATGAAATTGCCATCAACTGGAACGCACCGTTGGTATACAATTTAGGCTCCATTCAAGCCCTACATTCAGGAATAGAACCGGATGCCTTTACCTTCGTTGTAAATCAACCGACGAACACCGCTTCAGCCATTTTAAAAGATGCCACCATTCGGGTGTATCCGGTACCGAGTTCCGATAAAGTATATGTCGATATGCCGTATACCGTTTCAGGTTCGATTGAATTAGTCAATGTTCACGGACAGGTTTACACCGTAAAGACGAGCAGTGCTACGGCAACCCTTGAAATTCCGGTACAAGGCTTAGAATCCGGAGTTTATGTTTTAAAAATTCCAACTACGTCCGGTATAGCCGTAGAAAAAATAGTAATACAATAACAAGACCTTTTCTAGCAATAGAAACACCCGCTTAAAAAGTTGCGCAAACAAGGTGAAAGCTCGACGCTGAAAGTATACACTAGCCCATTCGTATACTTTCGCGTCGCTTTTACATTTATGCGAAACTAACCTTTTTCTTGTATCTTTACGAAGTGTCGTTCACTTCCGTCAGTTCTTATTTCCCTGCTCTATCAAGTAAAGCGTATCGTGCCTACTTTTTAGGACAAGTTATCTCTATATCCGGAACTTGGATGCAATCTGTCGCCCTTGGTTGGATGGTTTGGCAGGCAACACAGTCGGCGTGGTCGGTAGGGTGGATGGCAGGTTGTATTACCTTACCTAATTTATTTGTAACATTACCGGCAGGCGTACTTGTGGATCGTTTTTCGAAGCGAAAATTATTACTTCTTACCCAAACAGCTGCCATGTGTTTCGCTTTTATCTTAGTGGGGATTAGTGTATTCTCCTCCTTTTCACTTTTATGGTGGAGTGTCGTAGCGTTGAGTATAGGGTGTATACAATCTATAGATGCCACCATACGTCAAGCCTTTGTATCGGAGTTGGTTCCGGCAGCGCATTTACCTTCTGCTATCGCATTAAATTCAGGGTTGTTCAACATCGCTCGTATCATAGGGCCCGCATGCGCCGGAGCGGTGATTCATCTTTGGGGTATTCCTTATGCTTTTTTGATTAACGGCATTTCCTTTTGGGCAATGTTAGTTGCTTTGTTTTACATGAAACCATTTCTTATACCCTTGCACCATCCACCCACTACTCTCAGTATACAATCTATGTGGAATGGATTACAATACAGTTGGAATCACCCCATCATTCGAGCCTTATTGAGTATCGCTGCCTTGGTATCTTTTGCCGGTTGGTCGTTTTTAAGTATGTTACCTGTAGTGAATGCTCGATATTTACAGGGACATGCCGATGGACTAGGGTATTTGTATACCGCGTGTGGTGTCGGGGCCTTATCAGCGGCACTTCTACAAAACTTTATGGCTTCTCGATGGAATCCTTTTTATATTACCGGATGCGGAAGTGTGTTATTCGCTGCTAGTTTAATCCTTTTCTCCTTTATGGATCACGATTGGGTTCTGTACGTATATTTGTTCGGTTGTGGATTTGGTTTGTTATTGCAGTCGTCGACCGTTAATATAACCGTACAACGAATCGTAGATCCGGCCTATAGAGGTAGAGTAATGAGCGCATATGTATTCTTGTTTTTAGGATTACATCCTCTAGGAACCAATACCATTGGTTGGCTCAGCGATCTATGGTCGTTAGCCGCAGCCTATAGGTTACAAGCTCTATGGGTAGGAGGGATCGGAATACTTTTAACTTGGAAATACCACTCGAAAGTATCGAATGGGGCAACACCTGTAACATCAACACCATGAATTGGGAACAATTATACCATCCGGGTAGAGTAGGTAAAAATAGCCTAGCCGGTACAGATGATTCTCGTAATCCTTACCAAATCGATTACGACCGTATTATATTTTCCAGTGCCTTCCGACGCTTACAAGATAAAACGCAAGTTTTTCCCTTACCCGCGCGGCACTTGGTACACAACCGATTAACCCATAGTTTGGAAGTAGCCAGTGTGGGACGTTCTTTAGGTCACAAAGTAGGGCTTTGGTTAAGTGAACAATACCCTTCACGAGAGGCTTCCTTTCATCGTTTTTATACAACAGAACTCTCATCGGTTATTGCGTCCGCTTGCTTGGCACACGATATTGGTAATCCGCCTTTTGGTCACTCCGGTGAAAAAGCTATTTCGAATTATTTTATTCAAGAAGGAGAAAAGAGTTTAAAAGCATTGAAAGCACAATGTTCACCGGCACAGTGGTTAAACTTTACGGCATTCGAAGGGAATGCGAATGGCTTACGTGTCCTAACGTCCGATTTACATGGAAGTGTAGGAGGGATGCGATTGACGTATACTACCCTTGCGTCTATGATCAAATACCCTTGTGCTGCAGATAAGAGTGGCAAAGGGAAAAGTATACACCAAAAAAAATATGGTTATTTTGAATCGGAAAAAGAAACCTTTCAATCGATTCAAGCGACGTTTCAACCTCCTGCCTTAGATGCAGAAGGAACAGCTTATGCGCGTCACCCTTTTGTGTATTTAGTAGAAGCAGCAGATGATATTTGTTATCAAATTATGGATATAGAAGATGCCCATCGCCTAGGTATCATTCCGTATGCTATAGTGGAACCCTTAATTTTGGACTTTTTACCCGAAGCTGAAAAAGATTCGGTATGTCTTACGTTGAAACGGATAAAAGACAACAAACAAAAGGTAGGGTATTTACGTGCTATTGTGATACATTATTTGGTGGACGCCTGTGTTAACGTCTTTCAGTCTAAAGAAAAAGAACTCTTAGCCGGGACGCTTTCTAATAGTTTGATGGATAACATTCCGGAACCGGCTGCAAAAGCTTATCAGCAGTTGGCTCAATTTTCTGTAACTCATATATATAATTATGCTGCAGTGGTTTCATTAGAGATTGTCGGATATAAAGTATTAGGAGGTTTATTAGAAGAATGGTTGCCGGCAGTATTGAATCCGGATCAACCTATTTCAAAGAAATTGTTAACATTACTACCGGAGGAATATAAAAGTGATTTTGAATCAGATTCTCTTTATATTCGTGTACTTCGAATTTTGGATTTTATTTCCGGTATGACGGATAATTATGCCGTATCTATGTACCGACATTTGAAAGGAATCGATTTACCTGAAATTAAATAAAAATATGGAAACTACTTTTTCAAACAAAGAAGAACTTTTTACTAAAGAATGGTTAGTCACCAACGGATTAGGCGGATATGCTTCTTCTACTTACAGCGGAGCGCATACGCGTAAATACCACGGACTTTTAGTAGCAGCGATGAATCCACCGGTAGACCGACAAGTCATCGTGTCAAAAGTGGAAGAATACATCGTACGGGAAGACAGTAGTTTAATTCATCTAACTACCAATCAATATCCCGGTGTTACGTATCCCGAAGGTCACGCCTTAATATCTTCTATAGGTCGTAACCCATTTCCACGGGTAGAGTGGGAGGTGGAAGGGTACAAGGTAGGCAAACAAGTATTTATGCCCCATGGAAGTAATACTACCATTGTAGAGTATTACAACACCGGCGATAGTACTGTCGTGTTGAATATACATCCGCTATGGGTATACCGTAACCACCATCAGGTTCAAAAAGAAAATGCTTACTTTGATTTTTACACCGCACAAGAAGCCAATCGGATAACGGTCTATGCCCATCATGGAGCAGAGCCCGCTTATTGGATGTTTACAAGAGGTGAATTTTTTGAGGACCGTACCTGGTATAAAAATGCTTGGTATGCAGAAGAAGCAGCGCGTGGTTTTGAAGCAACAGAAGACCGATATCAAATTGGTTATATACAAGTATTACTAACTCCGGGAGAATCGGTTTATTGCACGTTTAGTACCGACGTGGAAATGATGTTTCAATCACCGGAAGTGTTGAAAGGTCAAGAAGAACAACGTTTGCACCAACTCGTTCCGAATTGGGTAGAGAATTCCTTTTTAAAAGATTTAATTCGCAGTGGAGATCAATTTGTCGTACACCGCGCGTCTACACAATCCTCCACGATTATTGCAGGTTATCATTGGTTCACCGATTGGGGGCGGGATACGATGATATCTATGTTAGGGTTGACTATCGGGTTGAATAAACAAGCCGAGAGTGCATCCATATTACGCACGTTTTTGTCTTATGTAAATGAAGGAATGATTCCTAATCGCTTTCCGGATAAACAAGACGATGCACCGGAATACAATACGATAGACGGAACATTATGGATGTTTGTCGCCTTATATGAATACGATTTGAAATTTCAGGACATCGATGTATTACATCAGTTTTATCCGGTGTTAGAAGATATATTAAAGAAACATATTTTTGGCACTCGATATAATATCCACGTCGAATCCCATGGGTTCCTTTATGGTGGTGATTTCCAAACACAGTTAACTTGGATGGACGCCCGTATCGGAAATTATACCGTTACCCCACGGTACGGATGTCCGGTAGAAATCAATGCTCTTTGGTATAATGCCTTAAAAATTTATCAATTCGTGGCGGAGCGTATTGGTGCCGCAACTAACCCGATGATTACAGGGGTAGTGGATACTTTTGAACAACATTTTGAAACCCATTTTTGGAATGAAAAAGGGTATTTGAATGATGTATTTATTCGAGAAGGAGAGGTGGAAGATAAAATTCGACCGAACCAATTGTATGCTATTAGTCTTCCTTTTATTGCATTAAAGAATAAAGAAAAACAATACCAAGTGTTGCAAACAGTACGCGAGCATTTATTTACTCCATTAGGATTACGAACCCTTAGTCCATCTGATCCGGATTTCCGAGCGGTGTATGAAGGAGACGGTTGGAGCAGAGACACAGCGTACCATCAAGGAACTGTTTGGCCGTTTTTAATAAGTGAATATTGGTTGGCGTTGTTTCAAATACAACATTATAGCGATGATGCCAAGGTATTATTTTGGAATAGCTTAGAAGCTTTCAAAGAGCATTTCTATCAAAACTCCGGAATACATGCTATGTCCGAGATAGCCGATGGATTAGAACCTATGGATGGGAAAGGGTGTATACAACAAGCTTGGTCGGTATCTACTTTGTTAAGAGTATTGGATAAAGCACAGATGATGCATTGGTGGTAGTAAAATGGTATGGTGAAGGATGTGTTATGATAGATGTATATACTTACATATGTAACACTTCGTTCACCATTTATAAAATTACAAGAGCATAATACTTAAATTACTGTAACGGAATGGAAGTAGAGTTTTTAATCTGTCCCAGTACAAAAACACTTTGTGTACTTCCTATATTAGCGATAGTACCGAGTTTGTACATAATAAACTGTTGATAAGCCGGCATATCGGTGACGATTACTTTAATCATAAAATCATACTCACCGGCTACGTTGTATACTTCCGTCACTTCTTCTAAAGCTGTAATTTCGGTGACAAATTTTTTACCGATTTCCAAATCGTGTTGCCGCAATTTTATGTTACAAAATACAATCAGCGTTTTGTTCAATTTTGTATGATCCAATAAGGCTACATATTTTCGGATGATACCCTCGCGTTCCAAGCGTTTTATTCGTTCATGAACCGGAGTAGAGGTTAAGTGAAGGATTTGGGCGAGCTCTTTAGTGGTTAAGGAACTATTATCTTGCAGTAATTGAAGTAATTTAAGATCTGTGGTATCTAAAAGGAGAGAAGGCATGAATTGTATTAATTAAATAATTTATTGAATGAATATGGTATATTTATACGTATAATTATATTTTATTATGAAATAGTTATTACATTTTCTGTGAAATCGAACAATTCCGAAGTTTATATTAACCACTTATTTTATAGAATTTTAAGATAATTTAATAGGATTAAAACAAGTAAATTGTTAGATGTTTATTACATTTGAAAACATATGCTTAATTTAGTATAACTGTCCAATAATGTTATGAAAAAAATTGTATTTATTTTTGCTTTCATTCTATCCTTCCTTCAATTAACGGCTCAAAATGTTACAGTAACCAACTTAAATGATACCGGAGCCGGATCTTTACGAAATGCTATAATCGCCGTTGGAGTTAATGGTGTAATTGACTTTGGCGCTTTGAGCGGTACGATTAATTTAACTTCAGACCACTTAGTCATCAATAAAAGTAACTTTACCATTTTAGGAAATGGTAATATTACAATTAATGGATCTACTCTAGCACCTTTAAGTACTGCTACATTATCGAAACACGTTTTTTATATTAACTCAGGAAGTAATATTACGATTGATAATCTTACGATTACAGGTGCTCCACTACCTATTGGATACACATGTGGAGATCAATTTCCCCTGGGAACGGGTGGGGGAATAGGTGTTTATTTGAGACCTAACGTAACAAATGTAATTATTCGAAACAGTTATGTACATTCCAATAGTTCGCACGGCATTTTTTTAGAACAAAATAATACCGGCGTTCAAATTGTTAATAATACTGTATCAAATAATTGTAATAACGGAATTCAAGTAGATAATGGAAGTACCGGTGTCATTATTAGAGGGAATCGAGTAGGAACAAATCAAGCCGGAACGGCAGCTTTTGGTAACTATTGGGATGGAATTGTAATCGATAATCGTTCCCATAACTTTATGATAGGTGGCACTACCGTGGCAGATAGAAACATTGTTTCCGGGAACGGTCGAAATGTAGCCAGCTTACCACAAGCTACTGATAGAGGAATTCGAATAGGGAATTCTAGAAACGGAACTATTCAAGGAAATTTCGTTGGATTAAATGCTGCGGGAACGGCTTCTATTGGAAACGCGCGACATGGGATCTTTTTACATAGTGTTTTTGACCTCGCTTTCCCAACCAATGGAGCTCAAAATAATACGATTATCGGTAATGTAATCTCCGGAAACGGTACATTGCCTACTGGTGAGGGGCATGGTATTAATATAGCGGATGAACGTACTACAGGTAATATTGTTCGGAGTAATTTAATCGGTACGGATGCTACCGGTATGATAGATTTAGGAAATAAAAACGATGGTGTCTCTATTTTTTGGTCGAGTAATAATACAATTGGAGGTCCGGCAACGCTTGATGGTAATTTAATATCCGGAAATAATTTTGGTATATTTCTTCAAGCAAGTGCTGACAATAATACGGTTCAAAATAATCGCATAGGGTTGAATTTAACAGGAACAGCTGCTATACCTAATTCAGAATCCGGTATTTTAATTCAAGGGGGGTATTATTCTTGGATTAATTGGGGCCCAAGTCCTGACCGCCCATCTTTAAACAATCAAGTTTTAAACAATATAGTTTCAGGAAATACGCTTCATGGAATTGTAATTCAAAATGGGACTTTCCCTGATGGTCCTTCGGTTAGTCCAACTACCGGAAATATAGTTCGGGGCAACTACGTGGGGGTTTTAGCAGATGGGATTACAGCATTACCAAATGGAAGTAATGGTGTAATGATTGCTGATAGAGCAAGTGGTAATACTATTGGGGGAACAACCGCTGCCCATAGAAATATTATTTCGGGGAACACAGAAAATGGTGTTCAATTGACAGGAGGGGCTTTTTCTAATAGTGTTTTGGGTAATTTTATTGGTCTTGATATAAACCAAGCCGCTCGTCCAAATGGACTAGATGGAATTTTAATTCAAGAGTCTAATGGAAATTTTATTGGGAACGCAACAGCCGGTAGTGGTAATGTTATCGGTAGCAATACAAATAACGGAATACAAATCCTAAATTCGGATAACAATATACTTTTACGAAATACAATTGGAACTACTCTAGCCGGTAACGTTGCTAGAACTAACGGAAGTGCAGGAATTTATATTTCTGAATCCGGCGCGTTAACGTCAACCGGTAACGTCATAGGTGATGCTACCAATACTGCCTATGCGAACATAATTGCATATAACCCGAATGGAATTTTGATACAAGATGGGGCTCGATTAAATCCCATCCGTAAAAACAGTATTTATTGTAATTCGATAAAAGGTATAGAACTTGTAGCCGTTGGCCCAACCGGTGGAAATGATTATTATGCCACACCCATGACACCTCCTATATTTAATGCGGCTAGAACTATTTTAAGTGGAACAGGTGCTGGTGCCAATGGTATTGTTGAAATTTTCAGTCATGATGCTACTTGTATGGATTGTCAAGGTAAAACATTTGTCGCACAAGTCACCGCAAATGCTTTCGGTGCTTGGTCATATACCTTTGGTTCTGCGGTGCCATTAGCTCAAGCTAATAGTTATGTTGTAACAGCCACACAAGCCGGAGCCGCTCCACAAAATACGTCTGAGTTTTCAGCTTGTTCTTCTTTACCGGTTTCTATCATAAATTTAATAGTATTGGAAGGGGAGGGAATACATACGTTACAATGGTCGTATGTGACCGAAGACCAAGTATTATCCTTTGAAATTCTAGGGTCCGATGATGGATTTCAATATAATCGCTTAGGTTCAGTATCAGCCTTTGAAGGTTCAGGAATCCAGCAAGCGTCCTTTAATGTATCGAACACTGCTTCGTATTACCAAATAAGGGCATATTATGCGAACGGCAAAACTTCTATACATGGACCAATTACTCCATCCGGTACATCAACACCTTGGGTTGTGTATCCGAATCCTGTTAGTGATGTTTTAACCGTAATGGTAACAGAGCCCGCAACGGTACAATGGTTTTCCATTTCCGGTCAATTGCTAGCGGAAACTCCAGTGGTAAAGGGTAAAAACAATCTGTCGGTTTCTACTATCGACAGTGGATGGTATACTGTTAAAATAGTGAGTGCCACTCAGGTTACTACGTACAAAATCATGGTCTTAAAATAATAGTACTCTACATTGAAATAAAAAAGCGGTTCTAGTTTAGATCCGCTTTTTTTTATGCGCTTATCTATGCGAAAGAGTACCTAATAACAATTTATGTATGTAGTAGAAGCTATAAGGTTTCAGAATATAATCTAAGACTGAAAGTAAGTAATCAATAAGAGATGTATCAATATCGTTTAGAGAACTCGTACTGTTTAAATTAGATTATTATTAGAGGGAATTGGTATAGAGCATACATCTAAAAATGTACATCGGGTCAATTTAATCCTATATACCCTTATAATAGTATCTACATAAAAAAATAAAAATACTAACCGTACGGATAAAAAAAGCGATGCTTCATTAGAAACATCGCTTTTTTTTTGGTTATGCAATAGATGTTACTCTATTATTAACTTTTGAGTCTGTACAGTAGACCCTAAGGTTACTTTAACTAAATAAACACCGGAAGTTAATCCATTGATATTGGTTAGGTCGGAGGTGGTAGATAGTTGTTGAACAACAGAACCAGTAATGGATAAAACTTCTATAGACGCTTCCGAAACAACTGCAGGAAGTAACAGCGCTACAGATCCTGTACTTGGGTTCGGATATAGCGTAAATTGCTCGGTTGTGTTGGGTTGTACTACTACAAGCGAACTATACGTATAGGCACCATTTAGATCTACTTGTTTTAAACGGTAATACGTAGTTGAACTTGGAGCATTTCTGTCTTCAAATTGGTATTGTTGAATAATACCATCCGAAGTAGCAGCTGAAACTTGTCCTATAGAGGAGAATTGAATACCATCTGTGCTTCTTTCGATACTGAAGTAATGATTGAATTGCTCATTGGCGGTCACCCATTGCAATTGGTTATAACTGCCCGCCGATTGTACCTTAAATGAAAGTAAGTCAACCGGTAATGGACAATTTCTAGTCACTTCAATAGCAGGAGAAACAGAGTAGTCTTTACAAGGGTCGTTAATATTGGCATTATCTATACCAACGAAATTGTTATTGGCCGTAAAGATAGCAGGAGAAGCAGCGATTACACGGTAATACATGCGGTCGCCCGTTCCAAAACCTGTGTAAGGAGCTGTAGTTAAAGCATCCGCGATGTTTAATTGATCCAATGTTTGCGGGGTACCTAGGTTCGTCCAAGAAGTAAACACGTTAGGTGTCTTAGTCCATTGAAATAAATAGCGGGCATTACCTCCATAGTAGGTGTTCAACAATGCCGTAGCTTTTGTAAATAAAGGAACATCGTCTGTATTCTGACAGATAGCTAAGTTTTGTGCTAACGTTCCTAAATCAAAATACAAGTCAATAGCAGGAGGGGAGCAGGCCATGATTTTAATATCATCTAGCACTAAGTCGTTCCCGTCTATTGCAACATTTTGATTATTAATAATTTCCATCAATAATGTGGTGCCTGTTAGCGTTATTTGAGCGTTTATAGGAACCCAAACACCCCCACCTTCATTTTGATTAGTTGCAGTTCCGGTTACTTCAATTACATTCATAGGATTACCACCGTCTGTTAAGCGAACTTTAACATTTACAGGATTATAAGGTCCCATAGCCCCATTGGTAAAGACTGTAATCCAACATTGAAAAAATAATTGTTTACCAAAACACAAGTTATTAATTGTTCTGGAATACATTACTTGATTTAGTGTGAAAGGTGGACAATTTAAAAGTAAGGCTGCGCCATCTCGTTGCCCAGAGTGGTCGTAATACAAGTCAGGGTTTGGAATCGTATTTGTACCAGTAATCCTGCTAGCCCATTCTAGTCTAGCACCGGCATAACCATCGATAGGGCTATTATAACCATTTATGAACGCAGCTACCGCATAGTCACCATCTTGTAACGGACCAGGACCACCTCTAAAGGTTGCTCCAAGAGGCGCAGGCGTGAGAGGCCAGCGGAACGGCGTAGTTGTGGTACGCAATACTTCCACCGGATTTAATACGTTGGTATAATCCCAAGCATAGTAAGATGTTCCGGCAGTATTTGCCATATTCAAACGACCAAAGTTATCATAATAAACGGTTTGTCGGGATGCGTTCACAGGTGGACTACCTACTTGACAACATACAATAGTTCGGACCGTTACCGGGGTTGAGGTAATAGCAGCAGCTGAGGGTGGCGTGATGATGGCTCTGAATTGATAGGTACCCACTGTTGACGGCATGTCATATAAAAGTGATTTATTGGTTGCTCCAGTGATATTGGACCATGTGCTACCGTTATGAAATTGCCATTGATACGTTCCATTATAATTTTGAGTGGTAGAAACGGCTACTTGTTCACCAACGCACACTTCTTCACCTTGATCCACTAATACTCTTGGAGCCGGTGTTCCCCAAATTTCGATACTGGTTATGGCAACAGCTTTACATAATCCGTTTTGTTGTGCGTTTAAGTAAAACGTCATTTCTCCATTAGCGCCTATTGCTTGTGAATTATTAGTCGCTTGAGTAATAGTTAATAAGCTAGCACAGTTCGTTCTGCTTACTTGCTGACCTTCTAAACCATTATTGGTATTATATTGATCGGGGTTCACTACGCCTTTGACAGAGACGATTTCTCCCGGACCACAAGATGCTTGAGTGGCACTAAAAGGATTACAGTACCGAATACGAACTTGTACATTCGATCCGGGTTGTAAGCCAGTTACTTTGTATGTCAAAAAGTTTCTGGGAGTACCCGTTGGCCCATTAAATACCAATTGATAATCCGGGGTTGCTATATTATTAAATCGAGTATTATCTAATTTAAAGGGATTATCTGTAATGGCGTGATATTCAGTCGTACCGTTGTTAAATGTATTCGTATTTACGTTGGGTGCGATTGGAGGAACAATGGTTAAACTACCGGTTTGAAATCCATACTGGACAATATCGTTTATACCAATGTATGTACGACCTTCATTTCCTGGTAGTGGATCAAATGAGGTTCCGGCAATCAGAATTTGAGCATGTGCATGGTGTAGAATTGCGGTTAAAAATACAATAACAGACAAGAATACAACGTATACTTTTTTCATAAAGTAAATGGGTTTGTTCTATTTAGGAAAACCTGAATTAAGGTAAACCGTAATAAAATGGTTGATTTGAGCAGTTGAGTAACACAAAGGTACTATTTTTTATGTTTAAAGTACAATAGTTAAGATTAGATATATCCAGATTTATTTTACCTTAAAGTTATATAATTTACATTATGTTAAATTGTAATGTATTAAATTACAATGCATTTGAATTTAGATTAAAAATAAATGCCCCTATCCGGGGCTTTATTAATTTTTATAAATGAAGTTGAAATATTTATTTCAAAAACAATAACTCTCTATACTTTGGCAACGGCCACATGGCATCGTCTACAATTAACTCTAATTTATCAACCGCATACCGTATGGTATCAAAATATGGTTTTACTTTTTCTCCATACGCTTTAGCTCTGTCGGATGCATTTTCGATTGCATTAGCCTTTTTACGTTCCTCTGTCATCAGTTCGACATCTTGTGTGATAGTCGCAATGTGTTTGGAAATCTCTTTGATAATCTCAATCGTAGCTTTTGCTTCTTTATCTAATCCTATGTCTTTTAATCCTTTAGCGTTTTCAATCAGTTTGTTCTGATACGACACGGCTGTAGGTATAATATGATTCATTGCTAAATCTCCTATTACCCTGCCATCTATTTGTACTTTCTTGACATAGTTCTCTTGCATGATTTCATAGCGAGCCTCTAATTCGCGCTCGGAAAAAATCTCATGGTTAAGAAAGAGCTTTTTAGCTTTTGGACTTATCCAAAAATCTAATGCATGGGGTGTTGTTTTTACATTTTGTAAACCTCTTTTTGCTGCTTCTTTTACCCATTCTTCGCTATACCCGTTCCCTTCAAAACGTATTTTTTTAGTGGCGATCACGTAATCTCTCAATACGTTCACTATCGCCACTTCTTTCTTTTCTCCTTTATCGATTTGTTTATCTACTTCCTTCTTGAATTGCCATAACGTATCGGCTACTATGGTATTTAATACTGTCATCGGCGAGGCGGAATTGGCTTCACTGCCAACAGCTCGAAACTCAAATTTGTTACCGGTGAAAGCAAAAGGCGATGTCCGATTTCGGTCGGTGTTATCTAATAATAATTCGGGAATTTTGGTGATACCGAGTTTCATATACATGTTATCTCCTTTATCGATTCGTATATTGCCGTTTTTCTCCAACTCTTCTAAAACGTCGGTCAACTGTTTTCCAATAAACACGGAAATAATAGCCGGTGGCGCTTCGTTAGCTCCGAGTCGGTAATCATTCCCCGCAGACGCGATCGATGCTCTCAATAGGTCGGCATAGTCGTGTACGGCTTTGACCGTATTCACCAAAAAAGTTAAGAATACCAAGTTCTCTTTGGGTTTACTGCTGGGGCTCAATAAATTTTTACCCAAATTGGTCATCAACGACCAATTATTATGTTTCCCACTTCCATTAATTCCGGAAAAGGGCTTTTCGTGAAACAATACATGTAAATGGTGGCGCTCTGCTACTTTATTCATGATGTCCCGCAACAATAAATTATGGTCGCAACTTAAATTACATTCTTCAAATGTAGGGGCCACTTCAAACTGCCCCGGGGCTACCTCGTTGTGACGGGTGCGAACCGGAATGCCTAATTTTAACGCTTCGGCTTCAAATTCCATCATAAAGTCATGTACACGTGGCGGTATCGAACCAAAATAATGGTCTTCTAATTGTTGCCCACGAGCCGGCGCATGACCGAAAACCGTACGACCGGCCATAACCAAATCCGGACGTGCATTGTATAAGGCCTCGTCGACCAAGAAATATTCTTGCTCCGGTCCTAAGGTTGCCGTTACTTTTGTTATGTCTTTATCAAAGTAATCACATACAGCTGTGGCGGCTTGATCTATTAAAGTTAATGACTTTAATAGAGGGGCTTTATAGTCCAGTGATTCAGATGTATATGATACGAATATAGTAGGAATACATAAGGTCTGACCCATGATAAAAGCCGGTGACGAGGGGTCCCAAGCGGTGTACCCTCTGGCTTCAAACGTGGATCGAATTCCTCCATTGGGAAACGAAGAAGCATCGGGCTCTTGCTGAACTAAAGCGCTTCCTTTGAATTTTTCGATCGCCCGTCCTTCTTCCAAATCAAAAAAGGAATCGTGTTTTTCTGCTGTGGAATCGGTAAGCGGTTGAAACCAATGGGTATAATGAATGGCTCCTTTTTCTATAGCCCATGCTTTCATACCGGCTGCTACGGCATCTGCAGTAATGGCATCAATCTTTTCACCGGTATCGATGCTGGAAATGACCCGTTTTACGGCACCGGATGATACATATTTTTTCATGGTATCCAATGAAAATACCAGCGTTCCAAAATATTCGGAAATTTTAGCTTTGGGTAAATCGATTTCTACACGTTGACGGCCGGAAACTTTTTCTAAAGCTTTGAATCTCAAATAGGACATAAGTAGTAAAGACTAAGTAAGTAAAAATAGTAGGTAAATTTACGGAAATTTGCTCATTTAGAAATTCACAGGCTCATTTTTTAAAGGGAATTTATGTTATTTTGTAAAAATGTAGCTATTCGCTCCTTTTTTTAACCTGTTCTTAACTGTTTGTACATGCGGTCTGTTTTATACGTTTCCTTTCGTTATTATCTCTTTTGGATGCTCTATTTCTTGGTAGCCCGACTTATTTTTGTGCATTACCATTGGAATGCGGTTTCGGAGGCTCCTGTCGAGGATTGGATTCTATTGTTTTGGTATGGTTTGAAATTGGATAACTCCTTGGCCTGCTGGATTGTTTTACCTTCTATCCTGCTGTTGTCGTGTATATATTTCTCTACTATTAAACATTTGTTGCCCTCCATTCACGCTTTCTATTCAATCGTCTGGATTGTTGTATCGGGGGTTTTGGTAACGATTGATTTGGAATTGTTTACCTACTGGGGTTTCCGATTGGATACTACGTTTTTACGTTACTTGTCTACCCCTAAGGAAATGATCGGTACTACCCTTTCTGCTCCTTGGTATATATTATTACCGATGGCTATTATCTACATATCCACAGCTGTGTATAGCTATTATTCACAGGTGTATAGTAGTATTATTACAGATGTAAAAATTAAACTTTACCAAGTTGTTACACTTGTAATCATAGCAGCTTCATTGATTATTCCGATTCGAGGTGGATTGCAACAAATACCTATAAATGAGAGTGTTTGCTTTTATTCTTCTTACCCCATGTCGAACCAAGCGGCTATTAATCCGGTTTGGACATTTTTTCGTTCTATGATAGAAAAGCCGGAGGAAAACCCCAACAAATATGTATTCTCGGATGTGCCTCCTGCGGCTTTATACCCACGTTATTCACACGCTATCGACACTTTATTCACCACTCCCCGACCAAACATAATCTTACTTGTTTGGGAAAGTTTAACGCAAAAGGTCCTGAAGCCGGATGTGACGCCTCATCTTTGTCGTTTGTCTCAAGAGGGGTATTTCTTCCCTAATGTGTACGCCTCGGGTGATCGAAGTGATAAGGGCTTGGTGGCATTATTGAGTGCTTTCCCGGCCCAACCGGATTTTTCGATTATGACCGATCCGGCTAAATCGGCCCGATTGCATTACCTCCCCAAAGTATTGGCTCCTCTGGGTTATACATCGTATTTTCACTACGGGGGTGAAATGGCCTTTGCTAACATGGGTTCTTTTATGTCCTTTGCAGGATTTAATTCCATTGTTAGTATTCAGGACTACCCTTCGGCTGTACAACTGTCGAAATGGGGGGTGCCGGATGAATATACGTTATCCAAAACATGGGAAATGGCGAATACGGCGCAGGCTTCCGGTAAGCCGTTTTTTATCACTCATTTTACATTAAGTAGTCACGAGCCATTTGATGTCCCATACAAAGGTCCGGTTCAATCGGGTACTCCGGTGGAACAAAAATTTAAAAATGCCCACCATTATACCGACCTTCAAGTGCATCGGTTTATAGAGAAAGCGCGGTCGTCTTCCTGGTGGGATTCTACTGTTATTATTATCATTGCAGATCATGGTAATGTATTGCCCAATGGTGATTTTGCTCGTCATATTCCTTCGGAATTTCATATTCCCATGATCTGGACAGGAGGTGCTCTTTCCAATCCTCCTTATGTATCTTCTGCACTTCTTTCTCAAACTGACCTGGCGGCTCTGTTGTGTCAACAATTGCACATTTCCTCTCCTTTCCTTTACAGCAAAGGTCTCTATGCGGATACAACGGAAGTTCCGGTAATGACCTATTTTAATGATGGTTTTGGTGTGGTTCGAAGTGATTCCAACTTCTTGTTGTTTGATTTAAACCGCAAACAAGTTGGTTTTGAATATGGTCGTCTCCCCGTTACGGATTTGAACTATGGTAAACGGTATACGCAGGTATTAATGGAAGATTTCTTACGTAAATAAAGGTTTTAGCTCCTGTTTTGTCTATTTTTGTAAGTGGAAATGCACTCCCGCAACTCCTTATCTTACCATGTCTAAAAAAGTCGCCTTCTATACTCTAGGTTGTAAACTCAACTTTTCTGAAACGTCCACTATTGGTCGGATGTTTTTGGAACAGGGTTTTGAGAAGGTGGAGTTTCATGAACCGGCGGATGTATATATTATTAATACTTGTTCGGTAACAGACCACGCAGATAAAAAATGTAAAAAGGTAGTTCGTGAAGCATTAAAACATTCTCCTTCTGCTTTTATTGGTATTATTGGTTGTTACGCACAGTTAAAACCGGAGGAAATAGCGGCTATACCGGGTGTGGATGCTGTTCTGGGTGCTGCGGAAAAGTTTAAACTCTTTGAATTGATCGAGCGTTTTGAAAAAACGACTGCTCATCGAGCTACCATTTACAACTCTCCTATTGAAGCAGCTACGGATTATTACTGTTCGTATTCGGTCAACGACCGTACCCGTACGTTTTTGAAAGTCCAAGATGGATGCGATTATTCTTGTTCCTTTTGTACTATCCCTTTAGCTAGGGGAAATAGTCGTAGTGACAGTATCGATCGGGTGGTCCAAACAGCAAAAGAAATCGCTGCACAAGAGGTAAAAGAAATTGTGTTGACCGGTGTCAATATAGGTGATTTTGGTATTCAAAACGGTGAACGAAAAGAGCGTTTTGTCGACTTAATCCAAGCGCTGGATACGGTGGAAGGAATAGATCGTTTTCGAATTTCTTCTATAGAACCGAATTTGTTGTCCGACGAGATAATTGCCTTTGTGGCGCAGTCCAAAAAGTTTGTCCCTCATTTTCATATTCCGTTACAGTCGGGAAATAATAAACAATTAAAAGCCATGCGTCGCCGATACGTTCGGGAGTTGTATGCGGAACGGGTACAAACCATTCGAAACTATATGCCCCATGCTTGTATTGGAGTGGATGTGATTGTTGGGTTTCCCGGCGAAACAGCAGAGGATTTTATGGAAACGTACTCGTTTTTAAATGAATTAGACGTATCCTACTTTCACGTGTTCACCTATTCTGAACGGGAAAATACCTTGGCGGCAGAGTGGAAAGAGCGGGTTCCGAATGCGGTGCGCAGCGAGCGTAATACCATGTTACGTACTTTGTCGGAAAAAAAACGCCACTATTTTTACCAACAACACTTAAATTCTACCCGCAAGGTCCTTTGGGAAGCGGATCAAGAAAACGGTCTGATGTTTGGCTTTACAGATAATTATATAAAGGTTTCAGCTCCTTACGATCCCTTATGGGTAAATGAATTGAAGCCGGTTGTGTTAAAACAAATAGCTTCAAACGGTTGTGTTGACATTATCCCTGTATTGGACGTTGTTCCGACTATTACTCTATGATTTACATAACTCCGGTTGATTTTTCATCTCCCCAACACCAAATCGATTTTTGGAAATTATTAAATATGTACGCTACAGATTTGATGGGTGGTGGTAACCCTATTGATGCGCGTCTACAACAAAAATTATATACAGATTTACAATCCTCTCCTATTGCCTATTCTTTTCTGGCTTACGACGAAAACAAACTACCGGTTGGTCTTTTGAATTCGTTTTTAGGGTATTCTACATTTAATGCTGCTCCTTTACTGAATATACATGATCTATTGGTTCATCCTGAATATAGAGGTAAGGGAATAGCTAAACAATTAATGCGAGCAGCGGAGAATCAAGCTAAAGATCTAGGTTGTTGTAAATTAACGTTGGAAGTATTAGAAAACAATGCTGTTGCTCTTGGTCTTTATTTTTCTTTAGGATTTAATAGTTATGAATTGGATCCTGCAGCCGGTAAAGCCTTGTTTCTGGATAAAAAGGTAGAAGGAATACATGTTGACCGTTCTTAGTTGACCGTTCCAACTTTTTTTTATTTCATTCCTATCACACTGATGTATACTCCTATTAATAGTAGGAATACGAAACACCGTAATTTTAATCGAAGCGGTGCTTTTTTTAGAAGAGTACTTCCGGAAACCGTTAAATGTTCAAACGAATAGATGGAGTACATATTCGTATAGTTTATCTGATACGAATGTACGCGGGAGGTATTAAGGAAATGTTTCGACCGCGTTAAGTCTAGTCAATTAAAGACCGGATGTACTATTTACGTGAAAATTAAAGAAAGTGTATAAAACGGTGTAGGTATGTTCACACTTTAAACTTTGAACTTTAAACTCTACTTCACATACAAAATCACCAACCGCATCATTTCATCTTCGTCTTCCATACCTCGTTCAAAGAATACATCTTGTGGCGGATCAAATGGATTGTACGGATTGGATCGTGTGTTGTCATAGGTGGCATAGGCGTACAACATACTTCCTTTTGGAATTCGTATGGGTTTTTCCAATGTATAAAATTCTTGCCAGTTAAAATCCCATTTCGGAATATATACTAATGGTATAGTATCGTGTTGTTCGGTTACAACAAACGCTTTAAACGTTTGTCCTAATAAATGCATGTGGGGGTTAATCGCTAATAAGGATATGCTATCTTGAAACCGAACTTGTATTTTATACCGGGCTACAGAATCGGCTTTTATCTTCCATGTAGTAGTATCGCTATAGAGTTTTTGTGGTCGGAAGGCGGCAAACTGCACCACCTCGCGTATAGCTTCTGTTGCAAAATAAAAATGCACGGAAGACTGATCCATGGCCGGTACAGCCGTAGGTGCGTAATGTAAATTTCGAATGAGCAATACTCCCTTTTTGGGTAAACGAAATCCGGTTTGTGCGGGATATTGTTGTGGCCCACTGCCGGGTAACCAACCAAAATGAAATACTTCGTAGGGAAGTTCACCGTTTTTTCCAATCAAATTAAAATATGCATAATCTTTTTGATCTTCTACCCGTTGTCCTTGTCCGTATATAAAATAATCGGGGCCGAGTGTTGTTGTTACGTCCGGTGCTACCGCTATGACTTGACAACTGGCATGGTGCACCAATTGTTTATTACCCGGTATAAATTCGATGGCATTTACAAAAGTATCCCGCTCAATTTCATACGGTATTTTATAACAGACATATGTGGACTGCCGATTTCCGGGAATGGGAAACGCTTCTTTCATCTTTAAGACTACATCCGGTGTGCGTTGTAGACGACTAGTCCCCTTATATACATCTGTCGTTCGACTTGTTTTTTTCCCAACGGCACTACCTGTTGCTATCCATTGTTGTATCGTTTTTATTTCTGTACTATCCATATACCGTTGATGAGCAAACGTTCGGTAACCGGGGTCGGCTTTCCACGGCGGCATATAGCGGCTTTCTGTTGCCCATCCGATCATCTGTTGCATTGAATACACCGTTGCTTTGTCTTCTAAAGAAAACGGGGCTTCCCCACCCTTGTGGTGACAAGGGTAACAGTGACGAAGGAGTATCGGTTGGATGTGATCGTAATACGTTATAGAAGTTTGAGCGCTACTCCCTATTGAATAAAGGAAGCCAACGAGCAGAAATAAATGTCGAATATTCATTATCGTATCTGACATCCGATGGCGTTGGTAAAGGAATAAGGAATGGGTTTACCGGTTAAGTAGGCGTTGACGGTCGAATCTACATACGCATGGTGTACCTTGGATTGGTACACGCCCAGTTGTTTTACTTGATCGTCCCAAAGGCCTCGGTATAGAACTTGGGACATGGAGTCCAGCACCACAACTTGAGGAATAGTTTCTATAGCATACGCATCGATAAGCGACTTCGCCGCTTTATGTTGAAAGGGCAAGTGGATGGGTTGGGTAAAGTGTGCTTTAGGGTCTCGGCTTATAATGTCTACTTGAACTGTTCGGGTAGGATAGTTTTGTTGGAATGCCGCTACAACAGGTAGATAATATTGTGCTATAGGACAATGTGCATCTACAAAAAAGAGGATACGGACTGCTTGTTGTTTGGTCGACACCTCCGTTGAATGCCCGGTAAACAATAGGATATACAGCCACCACAGTTTCATCTTAATACACCCCTCCTACAGCACGTTCATTCCATTCCGGATGGTCCTCTATCTTAGGTAACATTTTCGGACGTAAACTTTGAACACCGGTGTCACTTAAGGCATGTATAAAAGATATAATCTTTTTAATTTCTGCATTAGATAAGTGTAATGGATCGTCTGATAAGGTTTGATTCGGGTAGTGTAATCCTATACCATTACCGCCGCCTTTGTTATAAAACTTCATTACCTCTTCCAGCGTAGCAAACACCCCGTTGTGCATATACGGTGCGGTATAGGCAGCATTCCGAACGCTAACGGTTTTAAACGAATGATGGTACAGATCCGATGCTTCGCGCACTTGAGCATGGGAACGTCCCGGGTCAGTATCGGGTATTGGTTTTTTTAAGTTAGGTGTCGCCGGTATACCCAGTACTTCCGATTCATTTTCTTTGAAATAGGGCGGTACTAATCCACTGAAGGTGGGTGCGAAATGACAGATACCGCAATTCGCTTTGCCCATAAACAAATTAAACCCTTCGATTACATCGGAATCCAAATCGGAGAGTTCGCCTCGCATATATCGATCAAAATCGGAGTTATGACTAGTGAGCCCTCCTATGTAAGCCGACATGGCTTGTGTGATGGTATATTTATTAATGTAATTGCCTTCTCGTTGCTCCGGAAATATTTTTTTAAATTGTTCTACATAAGTCGAACTACTATTTAAGCGGTGAATGATTTCTTCGTACGTTGTATTAAATTCTACTTCACTAAGTATCACATGATCCATTTGATCTTCTAAAAAATTGGAACGCAAATCATAAAAATAACGATCGGCATATACGCTATTAATTAATCCCGGCGCGTTGCGTTGTACGGTTCCTTTAAAATCCATAGCTATACTTTTAGGTAATCCGTCGGCAAAGGCTTTTTCCGGACTGTGACAAGACGCACAGGAACGTTGAACATTTTTAGAAAGTATAGGATCAAAAAATAACGTAGCGCCAAGTTCCATTAAAGCTTTCTTATTATACCTGGAAGGGATATTCGTGTAGTACCATGGATTAATAAAGTCGGAAGCAAAAAAGTTTTCAGAAGTAAAGTTAAAGGGCTGAGGCATTGGACTCACTTCCCAATACCATTCTGCTTGCAACACACGTTGTAATCTTAGCCATTGTTGGAATAGTGGTTGTATGGCTTCTCTGGTAAAGGCGGCGCGATTAAACGATTCAAACGTAGCGTTTTGTAAATAGTCGTTTCCTTTTCGTAAGGCTCGTTCAAAAGAGTCTTTTAAAGAAACATTTTTTTCTAGAATCGGTTGATACATCCGGTAAACTGAATCGTGTATCGACCAAGTAATGCGGGCTTCTTCTATTGCTTGTAAAGTACCCGGAGTATCAAATCCGGTGATACCTAAAGAGAACAATCGAACGAGATCAAAGCGAGCGGCTTCTATTACCATTCGATCACTAAAGGTCGTCTGTTGAATAAATTGAACTGCCGGTAAGGCAGATTCTACTAACGAGGTACTAACACGAACGAGGTTCCCCCACTCTGCTTTGGGATTATCACTTCCGGCTATTTCATCTAAGACTTGTAAACCGACCGGTTCTATAATTTCTTGAGAACCGAGATTAATATTTTTTTTGAGGTACGGTAAAGGAGCACCGTTCCAAAATTCTTTGGCTGATTCCGGATCTAGATAGGCTACCGCTTGTTCAATTGTTTTATAGGAGATTCGGAGTTGGTGTATACGACTCCGAATGGAATCATTGGATATTGAAATAGAATCATGAGAAGTGATATACTGTTGAAAGGCTCGCATGTCTTCTATATACGATGCCATGCGTTTATGCATAAAATCAGAATATTGAGCTGCCGGTGGCTTTGTATTCCATTCGTAAGAGGATAAATAAATGCTAAGTATAAAAAATAGGATACTAAGAAAGAGAGCCGTTGGTTTAAGGGTAAGCATACGATAAGATAGAGTATAGAAGAACACCAAAAGCCATTGGGCCTTTGGTGTTCAGCATATAAGTTGTATTTGTTTTTATTCGGAGAAGACCTTGTGGATGTTAGTTTTTTAAAAGCAGAACTGGATACAGTGCCGGTTCTTGCTCCTCACACCATCAACAGGTCTACCTCTACTAAACTATAAGATAGTAATTTTATTATTGTACTATCACTTTGATGGATTCACCATCGGCAGTTAGTAAGAAATATACACCGGCGTCTAAATCGTCTATGTTGATGTATTCTACACCACGAGCTACTTTCACGCGATTACCGGCTACATCATATAAAGCGATATCTGCTACTTTATTTAAATGTAACTCAGTAGACGTTGGATTTGGCCATACGTTTAACGCTGCAGTTGGATCTTTTGCTACTGTTGTAGAAGTTGCAATCGGTTGTAAGGCAGTTTTTAAACCTGTTATCGCTACAGTTAAAGAGTTGTTGTACGGGTAATCGTTCCCTGTAGCCGGGTGTTGTGAATTGAATAGGATGGTATTCCCATCTTCTATTACGGCACAACCTGTGATTTCAGCACCCGGTGCACATGCAGCAATACGAATTAAATCGTTGTACGTAGGATTTACGATGCTCATGTCCAGTAAGAACATTTCACAAATTGTAGCAGAGTTCGAAGAGAATTCAGATGGCATACGACCAAACGAACGACCATTTAAATCTTCCTGAATGATCATGTAAGTTTTACCGTTTACATATAAGAAGTTAAGACCATCCGGATTAGAGAATTGTTTGGATGGATAGTTTGCGTTGCTAGGAGACGTTGCAAAGTAAGGACCGCCTTCGATTGTTGTAGTTACTGTCTGTGCTACCGGATCGTAACACAATACACGACCATAATAATCTTTGAATTTACCGGTTCTTACTGAATCGATGGCAGCAGCATCTGTTCCCGGAAACGCAGTACCTTTTGTAGCTAAATAAAAATCTTTGTATGCTTTTACAAAGTGTGTTGGGATAACCCAACCATCCGTAACAGCTGTTGTGAAATTTAAATTGTCATTACCCGTTTCGGTTACATATATTTTTCCATCCGTTTCATTGTAGGCTACCCATTCCAAACGGTTGAAGCAAGAAGCTCCTACTGCGGCACAACGTGCTTTGAACGCCGTCATATTGGACAACAAAGTGTTATCAATTTCTACCCATTTATCCGTTCCCGGATTATCGTGTTTGTATACGTATAATCTTCCTTGCGTATAATCGATAGGAGTTGCATTAGGATTGGTAGGAACGAATTTAGTAAAGGCTCCCGGTGAACCATCTTCACCTAAATAGACAGTACCATTGGATGCCATACAACCGCCTTCCCATCCGGCACGACCCCAGTTGTATTGTTTGCGTACGGCTTTGGCAGTACGTGGATCAATCTCTACCATCCAGTTTAAGTTTTGTACACGTGGTATGGTTTGTCCATTAAATGCAGTGAAACCGTTAGGAGTTGTAGTACCGATAGTGAAATCGGATGTTTCAGAGAAAGCAGCAGGTAGTGTAGTTTGGAACCACTCTTCTGCTGTCCAGATACGACCGTCTCTACCTTGTATACCGGCGCAGTTCATACCGGTGTTCCCTACTGTATTCACAAAGTCTACGTTGAAAAATTGGCCTCTACGACCATCCGGTAATGTTTGATATACGACAACTAATTGTCCGGAAGCCGGATCACGTCTTATTTTGAAAGAGGTCATACCACCACCATCTCCGATTGCCGGATTAGCTTCAATCATTTCGTGGTTAACAGTCACCCAACCTAAGTCGGTGGCGTTACGAGCAGTATCCGGAGTGAAACCGATAAAGTCATGCCATTGCTTGGCTACCACACTTCCATTCGGTTGACCGGATGCGTTGACGGTTTGTGTTTGATCTACACCACCTATAAAGAGTACTTGCGTACGAACAGGAGATGCCGGAACGGTAACAGATTTTTTACCCCAGTCCATTGTATTGATATGGGCCGGGAAATTCGTTTGTGCTAAGGCGTTACTGCCGATGAATGCAGCGCCTAGAGCAAGTGAAAGGTACATGTTTCTCATACTTGAGTGTCGTTTGTAGTTGTTGGTGTTACAAAACTACTATGCGTACTTTTTCCTTAATTTAAAGTATTTGTTAACCGAAAAAACACCCATTCTTGTATAATTCTTAGATTAAAAATAAAAATACGAATAGAAAATAGATAAACCGAACATAAAGAAGGATGAAAACTGTCTTAAGGTAAACATTAGGTAACAATCCATAGTGTCTATATTGCTAAAATGTTACCTACACTTTATTCTTGGTATCCTTTACCGGCAATTATTTTCGGTTTTAGTTTTTCGATACGAGTACGGCGAGTGGCAGATTGTTTAGCACTGTTAAAATAAAGGATGTAACCGCGTTGTCGCCCCGGGGTTAAAGTTTGAAAGGCTTTTTGGAGTGATGGGTCTTGTTGAAACGCTTCTAACAGTTCCGGAGGATAGTCAGGTAGCCGTTCGTCGGGAGACCAAGACATCACGCCGGTTTCAATTGCAATGCCTTCCTCTATCCATTGCAGGAGTTGGTTGTGGTGTAGGGAAATGGACTTAGTATCCACAAGGGGGAAGTAGCGGGTATAGCGGGAGTTTTCTCCGGGATAAAGCAGTAGGTGTTGAGGATCTGTGAGGCCGGCGCCTTTCAAGAAACTAAGGGCGGCATATTCTTTTAGCGAGGCAAAGATCAGTATATTTTTTCCTTTGTAAGTATAACAAGGACTCCCCCATTTCATTTCCTCTTGAAGTGCCGTATAGTGTTGTATCCAATTTCGAAACGCTTGTAATACGGGTATCTGAGGCAGGGCTTTGCACTCCGGTGTTCCGGATAGCGCACAGCGTCCGCAGCCTTGCGTATAATACGTTTCGATAGTGGTGGAAAGCATTTTTTGTTTAAAGTATTTAGTATAAACATCGAAGAGTGTTAAGAGCAATATAATATGATTTTATCTATCACAGATTTTCGATGTTTAAGTTAACATTCATCACTTAGTCTAATCCAGCAAACTTAAAAATTTTTGTATTTTTGAAATGTATGGATGATTCACCAGAATAGTTTTCATTATTAGCCAAGCTTAACTTTTTTACTTTACCCTTTTCGCTAAAATCAATTTTACTAAATTCTACCCAAACTACATTAGGGTTAAGTACATTATCAAAATAGTAAACTAAATTTTTATGATCCGCAACGGTTCTCCATCTTGTTGATGAAATGTTTGGTTCTGACGGGGATGATATGCCTAAAGGAACAGAGCAATTTCTAATTACACTAAATACACTTGGAATTGCTACTCTTGTATTATCTGTTTGGGGAATTGCATTAATGTAATAAGATGCTCTTACGAATCTGTCTGCTGCTCTATTTGTACCTGGAAGCATAATTGATCCAGGAATATTTTTCCAGTAAGTATTTATAGCGAGTTGTTCTTCAAAAACTGGAGAATTGGTCATCGTAGTATAAGAACGGTCATGATGTATTACTAACTTTCCATTGATATATTCAAATATTGCATTATCACCTGTAGTATCTGAAAGTGATAGATGGACAGTTGCGAATATGTTAGTGCCCGGAATATGAGAAGATACTACTACAAACTCTTCCTTTCTCAAGGCAACAACCGCTTCTTCTACTGTTGCAAAATTATCCAATACATATTGTAACCACAATGATACTGCTAACCCAGATTTATCTTTGTCTTTTTCAAAATTTGGATAAACTGATTCAACGAGCCATAATAGGTTTCCGGCAAGTCCCTTTTCATTCATTCCATCTGAAGACGCTATATCCCAAGAACTGGTAATGACACTACCATACTTTGATTTCCATTTTACAGAAGTAGTACCTACTTCTCCATTACGTTCCATACCCCTTGGTAAAATCCAAAGGTTAGCCGGTATTTCTCCTTTCCAGTCCATTGAACGTGCCGTTATAATTGTTCCATTAGGACCTTGATACGTTACTCTAGTGCAAGCTAGTATTTGATTTAAACGAAATGATTCGTATAAAAAAAATACAGCTAATACGAGATATATTAATTTCTTTGTCATTTTCTTAAAATTTTACTGAATATTTAATTTATGTTTGTTTAACAGGATATCGTTTTCCATTATAACCTGACTGTTTTCGTTCAGAACATTAGTGTTCTGGCTGTATTTTTAGAACTCACTAGAAACGTAGCACAGAATTCAAATACAGCAACATTGTCTTAGGAAAATATCAACCCTTTTGTTGGATAACACATGTAAGCCAGAGTATTATTTACAAACTTTAACATTACGTATAAAGGATAGAAAATCTTTTATACGTATGATTTAAAGATAATAAATAAAATAGCGAAACTTATATAAAATGTAAATTTCGCTATTTCAGAAACAATAAACTATTGGTCAGAGTAAGCGGAAGAATCTGATATGCTTGGGTGTCTTGTAAGGGAAAGCGTATGCATTTAGTAGAACAAAAAAAGGAGGCTGGGCAATAGCGCAGAGCCCAATTCTGACAACTACTATAACGCTAGAGCGTTTGAGTAAACGAGGGTATGAAAGTCTAGAGAACTACTATCAAAAAGTAAGTCCTATGTTTAATGAACCGCTGTATACG
>JALONH010000028.1 GCA_025455005.1 Cytophagaceae bacterium | reverse complement strand
ATACGTTTCTACTCTCCTATAATCGCTTCCATGTTAATTACAGCATTCATACTGTAACTCTTCTAGTCACAGTTGATTCAAGACACACCACGGTTTGCGTGTTGCCGCAGTTGGCGATTTCGGAGCACTTCACTGTCAACCTGCACAAAAGTATGATAGGAGCACTCAGCTTCAATTTTGCACGTCACCGCCAATTGAGGCAACACGCTGTTGACAGCTGGCCTTCTGTCCTCCTTCATTGTCAGTCCGCTGTCTGCATGGATTTTCGCTGTCTCTGTTGGCTGTGTGGTGGCGGTTTTAAAAATTTTTAGAAAGTGAGGAAATTTTAAAAAATAATTTTGTCTGGGTGGGGCAGGCACACTCTTACCACAGCTTTGGTTTGTGCGGTTGCCTTGCGGGGCTGTGGTATGTGTGTGACTGCTGCGTGGGCTCATTTCGCTTTCAGTTTGTTTCTTAAACCCTCAATGATTTTTTCTTTTGCCGCAATTTCACCGTTCAGCTTTGCAACTTCCTTTTCCAATTTGTCAATGGACTTGTCCTTTTTGATGTTTCCGATTTCTGCTTTCAGTTTCTCTACGGAAGCTATTGTGTCCTTTAGCTCCTTTTCAAACTCAGGTTTTTCAAGGTCGTAGTGACTGAATGGATTCATTACAACACCTCTGTGAATCTTGATTTCTTTAACCAATGCAGGGTCAAGATTAGCTTGTGATTCAATGGCTGTCCAGAAGTCGTCACTGGTTACTTCTTTTTGGTTCTTCTTATAAGCAACCGGAATTCTCTGTTTGTCACAGATGGTTTTAACCAAGCGTTCAAACTCTGTCCGTATGTAAACGGCTGATGCTTTAAAGTCCTTTTCTGTCAGGTAATGTTTCGCTCTGTCTAAATAACCATTGTCGTGTTTGATGATGGGAATTTCAAAGTCATCATCATTCAATCGTTTGGAATACACTTCAACAAATTTCCATTGTTCTTCACCGAAATAGCTTTTCACCAATTCATACCACACTTTGTCGTAAGTGGTCATGATAATTTGAAAGCGGTCGTCTGCTTTTACGTCAACGAAGTGGTTTTTGAGGATTTCAAGTAGTGGCAAACGATTACTCATGTCCAAACCAATAAGCAAATCGTCCAGCACAAGGATTTTCAATGCTCCTTTTGTCGGATTTACTTTGATGGATGCGAGATACAAACTAATCGCTAATGCTGTTAATCTTGCTTCGTTCAGGAAATGCTGGTGTTTAGGAATGTGCTTTGTGAAAAAGTCAATTTTAAGATTGATGTTTTGCCCTTTCAACATTCGCCTTCCGAAATACTCCACCTTGTCAAACTCAAGTTTTACGTTCAGGTTGATGCCGAAGTATTTTAGAAACGTATTGGTATCGCTTTCGATGGATTGCAGTATTTCCTTTAAGCCCGGATTGAATTTGTCTTTGAGATAGTTCTTGGTAGTTTCTTGAACCCGTTTAGTTTGTGTTTTATTGAAAGTGTCGTCAACTATCGCTTCCCACTCTTTGCCAATTTCCTTTATTGAAAAACGATTGATGGAATGGTACAATACTTCACTGACAATAATTTCAAAAAGGTCAACCTGTGCTTTGTGGTTAAGGTGAGTTTTAAGCAGGTTGCGGTAATCAAAAAATCCTTTGATTTTGTTGGCATCCGAAATCAGTATTTTATCGGCACTTACAATTTCCTTTTGAACGGCATTGAGTTCAAATACTATGTTTTTGCTTGAATCAGAATTTTCTTTTAGGGTAACTTCAATTTTGGCAGTGTTCTTTTTTGAAGCAGGCAGAAAGATGTTTTCTTCCAATTCAGGCAACTTTTTTACTGATGCCAGAAAAAAATCCTTCATGGCGGTGAATAGCGAACTTTTACCGCTTCCGTTTTCACCGTATAGCATGAGATTCTTTCCATCCTTGTCTAACTGGATGTGATGCTCGCCATAGAAAGCACGGTAGTTGGTTATTTTAATATCAGTTATTCTCATTCTTACCTTCTATGATTGCGATTTCTGGAATGGAACTCATGTAAAATAAATTCACTCTCACAGGATGCTCACGGTCATTTAAGCGGTTAAAAACCGTTTTGCAGAATTTCATTTTCTGCTCATCACTCATTTTGTCGGTAAACTCCGGCAGCTCGCCAAGGTGCTGTATGATTTCCCTTTTGTGATTTTTAATCAATTCTGGGAAATACAACTCATACACCATACCATCAATGATTTGCTCGAAGTAGGTGGGCATGAGTTGGTCGGAAGGATTATCAAGCTTATGGGATTTTAGAAAAATGATATAGTCAACTACACTTTCAAATGGTTTTATGCGTGACTTTGAAATATTTTTCTTTATCGGTAACTCTTTACAATTCTCTATTAAAATTTTCTGAAAAACATTTTTCTCTGGGTCAGTGTATTTATATCTGTGGTAAAAATTTAATACAGAAGAGTTTAATAATGCACACAATAGCTTTGCTGAATATTCACTCTTTTCTTTCTTAATTATTGAAAACCCAATCTGAGTATGATACAATTCTTTTTCTGTATAGCCAGCATAAATGCTTGGTGGATTTCCTGAAATTATTTGTCTTACTATAACTCGTGGGGATGTAAAGAACTTTTTTTGTCTTGGCGCTCCCAACCAATCACCATATCTAAGATATTCATTGACAGAACTATCAATAAAATACTTTAGAACATTAGTTCCGGAGATAAGTGGAACATAGGATTTGTCAATCTTTGTTTTAGAATGAAATCCTTTTTCTTCGATTAATTTTTTTGAATGACCCTTATATTTATCGTAGGGAGTAATACCAAGCGTTATTTCATAATAATTGTCTAAACGTTCAACTTCCGAATTTTCTATTTGTTGAAGGAGCTTATTTGCTTCAGTTGAGATAAAAATATTAAATCGGCAAGAAGAATCATTTACCCAATCCTGTGTATAAAACTGTTTGAAGTTCAGTCTTTCAAAATCGATATTTTCATTGTTTTTATAAAATGCCCCCAAAACATATTCTGATGAGGAATTCTTTTTTGCCTGAATTATGATAGTTTCAACAATTGCGTTTATAAAGATGTCATCAGGTAGTTTAATTATCTTAAGAAGGTCTTGAACTAATAATTTTCTTACTTTTTTATAAGAACTATTTAGGAGAAGAGAATTAGGGTTTATGTAGCATAAGTTACCATTCGAATTTGTTATCTCCCATCCTTTCTCGATAAATATTGAGTAAAGATTTATTCTATTCTCTGTTGTTTTGAATTTTTGAAAAAGAATATCAACTAGTTCTGGGGGAAGATTTTTTATATCAACATAAGGTGGATTAGCAATAACAATATCAAATCCTGCATTTCCATTCACCAGATAAGGATTAAGCACTTCCGGGAAGTCCAGTTTCCAATCAAAATGATCAAACGGCTCTTCTTCGTTTTGTTTCAGTTTTTGCAGTTTGGCAATATGCCTGTCAAAATCCTTTTTCTTTTGTTTCAGCTCTTCGTTATACCTTAAATCACTTGCAGTTGGAGCAAATCCCCCTTTCTCTGCATTACTAGCGAAGAATTTTTCCTTGTTAAAGGATAATTGGTTAATCAGCAATTCGAGTTTCAGATTGCGGATTTCAGCTTGCAGTTTCTTTTTGTCATTGTTGTCGGGCTTAAAGAATTTCTTTTGCTTTTCGGCAATCTCCTTTAGCAAACGCTGTATGTTTTGCACAAAAGTGTCTGCCTTGCCTACGCTGCTTTTGCGTTCCCAATCAATTTCAATTATCTCTTCTTCAAACTTGCTCACCAAACTGTCGCCCACAACAATTTTATAATCAAGGTTGGGAAGGGCTCTTGGCTTTTCTTCGTCCACTACCAAACTCAGCCAAAAACGCAAACGGGCAATGTCAACAGCACCTTTTTCAATGTCCACACCATACACTGAGTTTTGGATAATGTTTTCCTTTACATCAGCCGGTTTCCAGGTCTGTAGCAGTTCGTAGGCAATTACTTCTTTTATGGCATGTATTTCCTGCAACAAACCCATGGGGAAAGCTCCCGAACCAATGGCAGGATCACAAATCTTTACCATGTCTAACAAAACGTCAATTTTCTTTAATTGGGCTTTGGTTAAGTGGCTAATGTCTTTATGTTTTACAATGAAGGCTACATCATCACGATTCAGCGCTTTGTCGCCCAATTGCTCCACCATTTTCAATTGCCCTGTTTTGATTTCGTTGCCAAACAGTTCAACTTGTGCGTTGCCAATCTCTTTGTAAACCGTGTATTCCTTGCTTAAATGGGTGGTCAGGTATTCCGTTAAACTTTCCTGACACATGTAATGCACAATTTCTTTTGGCGTGTAAAAAGCACCTTTGTCTTTGTTGTCTTCAAGCAGGTTTTCAAAAATATGCCCGAGCATTTCGGGGTCAACCGCTACGGTATGGTCGTCAGGGCTGTCTTCATGCACGGTAAAATTGAACGCATCTAAAAAGTCGAGGAAGCCTCTTGCATTGTCCCTGTTCTTTTCGGTGAGCAGGGTATCTTCAAAATCGGTATGATGAAAAAGTTTGGCAGGAAGTGAAAGCACTGCTTCGTCATAATCTTCCTTGTCAAACAAACCTCCATTAAGAAAAGGAACTTTTACTTTTTTGCCGTCCGGCATTTGAAAGTCATCATTACTGCGTTCTTTGTTCAGAGTTTCAAAAAACAGCACCGTGAGCCAGTTTGGATAAAAAGTGTCGTTACCACCGGCTTGAGAGAACAGATTTTTAATAAAATCAGTCAGTCCGTCTTTATAGTTGGTGTCGCTTGCACCCAGCCAACCTTTTTTCTGCACAAAGTAAAGAAACACGATACGGCCTAATAGTTTCTTTACAAAATCCCGAATGGGTTTGCAGGCTTTGTCTTTTTCTTCTTTAGTGGCATTTGCCGGAATGGTGATTTTGAAAACCGATTTTCTAAAATTAGATTCCTGTAAATAATCGCAAAACTTTTGGTAATGCAGGGTGTATTCGTCAAAGAATGCCTTGCTGAGTTTTTCAACGGAGAACGCATTCACTAATGCCTGAAAAGTGATTTGCTTTTCGGTGCTAAGCGATTCAAAGCGTTCAGCGGCTGTCTTGCACGTTTCCGAAGGACCTAAAAGGTACGTGTAGCGTTTGGCATTTGTAGTTTTTTCTTTAATTCCTTGTTCAGTCAATTCACTGTCTTTGGCAACCAAAGTCAAACGCCAAACCTTTTTATTTTGCGGAGCAATGAAATTTACCAAAGCAATTTGTCCGGCAGTAAGCAACTTTCTTACATATCGCTGAATCGCCACCTTGCTGTGTTCAATGCGAACCGAGGGTTGGAGATTGATTTCATAGCAGGTTATTTCCGTTCCGTCTTCCAGATTGATGGTACCATAAATGGAAACGGATTGAATAACGGCTTGCTCCGATTTATTGGGCTGCACCGAAGCAGGAACTGTACTGCTGCTCAAATTGAAGCATGAACCGAAAACCGGGCTTAATACTTCTTTTCCAAAAAGTATCCTGTCGTAAGGCTTTTGTAAAGCGGTTTGTATTTGTATTCTGTTAGCCATTATTTCAGTTGCTTTAAATTTTTATTGCCAAGTAAAGATTTCATTTGTGTGATGGCGATCTTGTTGAGCTGCGTCAGTCTTTCAGGCTGGGATAGACCCTGATGAATAAGCACGGCATTGATACTTTCCAGATTGCTTAATACCACAAGTTGTTCAATAGTAGCTTCATCACGAATATTCCCTTTTGTATCCGGATTGTTATCTCTCCATTGTTTGGCAGTCATTCCAAACAAAGCCATGTTCAGCAAATCGGCTTCATCGGCATACATAAAGTTGATTTTCTCTTTTGGCAATGCAGACGGAATCAGATTCTCTTTAATAGCATCGGTATGGATTCGATAGTTTACTTTAGCAAGGGTGCGTTGCAGGTTCCATTCGAGTTTGTTTCGGCTGGTTTCATCCTCTTTCAGGCGTTGGAATTCTTTTACGAGGTAAATCTGGAACTCCGGACTAAGCCACATAGCAAAATGAAAAGCGATGTCCTGATGAGCATAGGTGCCTCCATAGCGTCCGGGCCTCACCAGCATTCCTGAAGCATTGGTTCGTTCAATCCATTGACCCGCAGACATGATGAATCGGTTAACTCCAGCCTCTTTCTCAATTACCCCGAATTCAGGGTAATTAAAAATTGGATTATTGATTTTTTCCCAGGTGCCAAGGTATTCCAGAGTGTTTTTATTGGTAATCCACTTCCCGATTAAACCACTACCTTCATTAAATCCCACAGTCATATCTGTAAGGCTAATAAAATCCGTTTCATCTTTAAAAATGACGGTTATCTCGGTCTTCTTTACTTGTATTTTTCGCCCTTTTGCCATGTAAGATTTATTTTGCTCTTTGTAAATCCCTCGAATTCGAGGGGTTTAAATAAAGCTTTGCGTTAAAACAATTTTAGGATTCACGATGCCTTGCCCTTTTCTTTTTTCTTCACTTGCTTCGGCATTGGATGAAAGGTCGTAGCTATCAAGCAAGTCAATAAAGAGTTGTTCCACAAACCTGGGTGGTTCTTTAAGTAATTTGGCATTGGCAACAAAAAAGTCGTTGATTGATTTTGGTAAACCTTTGGAGCCATAAGTTCCCTTTTTTATCAGGTCGAGTGCTCGTTGCAAAGCCATTCTTTTTTGTTCGGTAGGTGCTACTTTGATGATAGCATTAATGTTGGTGATGGCTTTATTTTCCGCAGGACTTAGATTTTTGCGGGAAATGGTTTGCACATTCTCCTGATTTTTTTCTGATTTAAAGTAATCAAGTCCTTTTACCGTTTGCTCGTAATGCTGCGCATGCAGCGGAACTACCTTTTCTGCTTCTTCTGCTTTATAGACTTTAACTGCCTGCAGGAAATTTAATTCAATGATGTTATAGTCAGGTGTAATCAAACAGAAAATGCCCGGATGGTTTTCGCTTTTCAGATAAGTAAGTGAAGTACTTTGAAGTGGATAGTTTATTTCACCCATTTCCGCTTCCACCAGAGTAAGTTGATGTCCTTCGTCCGCTTTTCTTCCGCATCTTGCTTTATTTGGGATTTTTGAAATTTCTGCAAAGCGCTTCGGGTGCTTCTTTTTGAAGTCTCTTAACTCGTTGAGATAATTCAGAATCTCGCTTTCTTCTTTTTGAATTTTGTTGCCGAACAAAGCACCATCACCCTTTTCTTCCAGTAAGGAGAAGATTTTGTTGTCCTCACCAAAAGCGGTGTGGAAGGATTGCAATTTTCTAAGGGCATTATTTACCAACTTGATTTGCTCGTCACCATGTGCCGAGGGATAGAAGTTATAAACGAAAATCTGTTCCGCTCTTGAACCAATCCTGTTCACACGACCAATGCGTTGCATTAAACGTGTAGCGTTCCAAGGCACATCATAGTTCACAATCAAATTGCTTCGGTGAAGGTTGATACCTTCTGCCAAAACCTCTGTGGTGATGATGATGTCATAATCGCTTTTCCATTTTTCTTCTTCAAGGTTAGCATCAAAGTTTTCCCTAAGAATGTTTTCAACGGTTTTTCGATTATCTGCACTAACGGTCAACACACGAAATTGGAAGTCCTTTCTGATTTGCTCGGATAACTGCTCTGCTGTTTCTTTGGATTCAGAAAAGATTACCAATTGTCCGCTTGGATTATGCTTTTTGCTTTTGAAAAATTCCGTTTTCAGTTTATTACTAAATGCTTCAAGTTTCGGGTCTTTTTTTACTTTACTCCAACGCAAAGCCAAATCGTCCACTTTTTCTTTATCAGATTTTAGGAGTGCAATAAACTTTTTATCGAATGCCGATTTTTTAAACTCCTTATTGTTTCCGCCCTTCTCGTTTATTTTGGCTTCAATCTGGTCATAGCTCAAGCCTTCTTCCAGTAGTTTATTGATGTCAAGGTCAGGCGCAACAAATACCCTATCATTTTCAAACATTTCAATCATGTTTTCAATGGCTCGTTGAAAGCGATTGATGGACTGTGCAAAAGCAAAAAAGCTGTTTTCCAAACGCTTTACCAATAGCGTTTTCATGATGGCACTTAAGCGTCCTGAAATTGATTTTACGTTACCGTATATCTTTTTGTCTTCCTCGTTGGCTAAAAATTCAATGGCACGGTAACGATAATAACCCAAGCCGTCTGTTTCATTTCCGTATTCGTCCAATCCGGTGATTAAGGAAACAGTTTCATAAAACAGGGTTGCCAGTTTGCCATCTAACTCATAGAACAATGAAATGGGGTCATCTACTTTTGGGAAGATGATGCCCTGACTTTTCATGTCGTCCAGATATTCCTTGTTCTTTTCTATGTCCGTTCTTGTTCTTCGAATTACCAAAGGTTCAACAACATCATCCCTTAATTTTTGGAATAGTGATTTCAGTTTTTTGATATTGAGTGTTTTTTCAGCAGCCAGTTTCTTATATTGTTCGTTCAGCGGTTTGAAATAATCTTGGAGGTTGCGAATATTTTCTAATGTACTGTTTCGTTTGTCTTGAAACAGGTAGAGTTGATTTTCAATGTCCTGCGGTCTATTGTTGAGAGGTGTTGCCGAAATGAGAATAACTTTTTTTCTTGAGTCACCATTTTCTGAAGGACGGCTTCTGGGTTTCTTACAGATTTCCTGTAAAGCCAAATACATTTCAGTGTAGTCGTTTCTGAACTTGTGTGATTCGTCCACCACAATCAAATCAAACTTGTCAGCATTGGAATAGCTGTAATTGTCTTCATTCAGGATTTTATGCAAACTACCAAGCGTAATGAACTCAAAATGATTTTTGATTTGGAAATCTTCAGTGGTTCTTCGCCAATTCGCTTCCAATGCCGGAGGCACTACGATGAGGATTTTTGAATGAGTGCCGTTTTCGTAAATGAATTTCTTTATTACCATGCAGGCGATAATGGTTTTACCTAAACCAACCACATCAGCCAGAATAAAGCCGTTGTGCTTCATCATGATAGCGTAACCCTGATTCGCTGCATCTGATTGGTATTTCAAACGCATGAATTTGTCAGGGAGTAATAAGTCAATGTTAAATGGGTCGTATTCCACTCGTTTGCCGAAATACTCAATCAGCATTTTGACATACAGCTCAAAAGGAGTGAAGTCATCACGCAAATAGGTTTTCTTTCTGATGGCTTCCGCTTCTGCATGAAGTATTGGAACAGACTCGTTCCAAAGTCTTTCGAATTCTTCTGTTGCGAATTTTACATCTTCATAGTCACGAAGACTTACATTGAATTCGTAATTGGATTCAGGGTTTGCACCAAGTCCAGCATCTGTCAGATTAGATGAACCCGTAATAACTTCGCATGGAGCATATTCATTGAATGATGCAGTTCGGAAAATGTAAACTTTAGCGTGAATTTTCTTTTTGGGGTGTGCTCTTAATTCAATCTTGCCGCTAATGAGGTCTTCAATGAATTGAATGATTCCCTTTTCGGTTACTTCGTCATAGTCCGCTTCCTGAATGTTGTTGATGATTTCTTCTAAAAAGTCTGCTTTTGTTTCATCGGGGTTATGTAAGTAAAGTTGTCCTTTGTCGTGATACTTCTTAATGAGTTGGTCAACGTTGATGCCTACTAAAATTCTTATTCGTGGAATCTTGTCAAGGAATACACGAACCTTAAAATAACCTGAAGTTCTGAAATAGCCTACGAGTGCATCAAAATGACGAATACTGTCAATATTCGTAAATACTCCCTCAAACTTTTTGAGCAAGCTGTTATCGTCTTGATTTGTAAAAAACTTAGTCGGCATCTATTTTTTTCTTCTTTTAAGTTGTTTCTCTGCTTCTTTTAATCCTTCTGGCAAATGTTCCAAGCCTCCAAAGTCTTTGTTGATTTTGTCGGCAATGAAAGTCGTTTGAACTTCTTTTAAGTCCAGTTCCAGTATTTCTGCCAATGGCTTTAGATAGTCTGGTGAAGCTGGTCGTTCTCCTCTCTCTACTTTACTCAAAGTTGAAGTGTCAATGTCGAGATGTGCAGCAACCTTCCGCAATGGAAGCTCCTTTTCTTCTCTTCGTTTCCTAATGTAATCCCCGAATGTTACGTTGCTCATTTAGACAAATTGTTTTGGACAGACTTGTCAAATATACCCTTTATTTTGAAACTGTCACCGTGTGGTGGGGAAATTTTGCTCTTTTGGTTTTGCGAAGGGTCGGACTTGTGTGTCGGGCAAAACCAAATGTGCAAAATGCGGGCTGGCAGAAAATTATTTTTTAAAATGTGCGGTGGGAAAAATTTTTAAAACCACTGGGTCGGTATGAGTGTCGGCAAATAAGTATGTGTCGAGTTTCAGCGAAATTGTCGGTCCGTTGCTTGGTCAAGATGTCAAAGTCCGATGGTTACAATGTCTCGTTTATAGTTGTTGTGTCGTTTTTTTAGGCTTGCTGCCAACATTAATATACATACACCTGATGCATATATATATATTTCTTATACTTTCTAAGATACCGATTTCAAACCAAAGAGCCAACCTACTGAACAATAGATATTTGAGCATGAGTATATAAAAATCATAAAACAGCACCTGCAAATCTTAAACCTTGCAGGTGTTATCCCTTTCAATACCTTCCCTTTCGCTCTCCATTCTCCCACGTCCACGCCGTACGGATAATGTCCTCTATATTCGTCATCGAGGCTTTCCAACCGAGTTCGTTCAACGCCCGCTCGGCATTCGCTACTAAATACGGGGGATCGCCCTCTCTCCGCCCTCCATATACTACCGGTACTTTCAACCCGGTCACCCGCTCCGCCGCCTCTATCATCTCCTTTACCGAATACCCATTGCCTGTTCCTAAATTACAAATCAAAGACCCTTTGCCTCCTAACAAACGATGCATCGCCTTAATATGTGCATCGGCTAAATCATTCACATGTATATAGTCCCGCACACAGGTACCATCATGGGTTTCATAATCGGTACCAAATACCGTGATACTGTCCCGCTCTCCTTTTATCGCTTTTAATATCAATGGAATCAAATGGGTTTCGGGATTGTGATCTTCTCCTATCTTCCCATCCAACGAACAGCCGGCTGCATTAAAATACCGTAAGAATACATATTCTAATCCATAGGCTACGGCATAATCTTGTATCACGCGCTCTAACATCCACTTACTCGCTCCATAAGGATTAATAGGTGCTTGCGGATGTTTCTCATCTATGGGGATATACTGCGGATTGCCATAGGTGGCACAGGTAGACGAAAATATAATCTTCTTACAACCGGCTTCTATCATCGCATCTAATAATTGAATCGAAGCGATTAAGTTGTTCTGATAATACTTCGTAGGATTGGTTACCGACTCTCCTACATATGCATAGGCAGCAAAGTGTAAGACAATAGAAATCGAATGTTCTTTAATTAAAGAGACCACCACCTCTTTATCGTTTATCTCTCCGTGAACCAGTTGCACCTGCGGATCTACGATTGCTTGAGGATGACCGTACACCAAATTATCCAATACAACGACCTTGAAATGGGCTTGTACTAATTGGCGTACTGCGTGGGATCCGATATAACCGGCACCACCGGTAACTAAAACTGTTGTAGACATTCGAAAAGAAGTTAAAATAACAACCTAAATAATGAAAAAAGCCCCATATTATCTACGGGGCTTTTTTATTTTTTTATTAACGATTAATAAATATCCTTTCGTTAACGATCCTAAACCTTACCGGTTTTCCTTTATAGTGGAATAAAGCGTTTATTCAAAGCTGTTCCATTACAAAATTTAAAGCCAGTGAGGTTTTAAGAAAATGGCTTTGAATTACAAGTGAATCACTTCGCCGTAAGCAGCAGCAGTCGCTTCCATTATAGCTTCCGACATCGTAGGGTGTGGATGCACCGCTGTGATGATTTCATGACCGGTAGTTTCCAGTTTTCTCGCAATTACCGCTTCTGCAATCATTTCCGTTACGTTGGCTCCAATCATATGTACACCTAATAACTCTCCATATTTCGCATCAAAGATAACTTTTACAAATCCTTCTTTGGCTCCTGCTGCACTTGCCTTACCGGAAGCAGAGAATGGGAACTTACCTACTTTTAGTTCGTATCCTTTTTCTTTCGCTGCTTTTTCTGTCAATCCTACTGATGCAATTTCCGGTGTACAATAAGTACAACCCGGTATGTTGTTATAATCCATAGGATGTGGGTGTAATCCGCAGATTTTCTCTACACAGATAATACCTTCGTGGGAAGCTACGTGTGCTAAAGCCGGCCCTTTCACGATATCACCTATCGCATACACACCGGGAATATTCGTTTTGTAGTAATCGTCTACCAAGACTTTGCCTTTATCTGTAGCAACTCCTACTTCTTCTAATCCTAAGTTTTCTAAGTTGGTTTGCACCCCTACCGCTGACAATACAATGTCACATTCGATGGTGCTTTCTTCTCCGGACTTCGATTTTACTTTTACTTTACATCCTTTACCTGCTGTATCTACTGCTTCTACAGAAGAATTCAACAAGATGTTGATGCCCATTTTTTTGTATTCTTTTTCTAATTGTTTCGAGATTTCTTCGTCTTCCACCGGTACAATGCCCGGCATGAATTCTACAATGGTTACTTTGGTACCCATCGCTGCATAGAAGTACGCAAATTCCACCCCGATAGCACCGGAACCTACGACTACCATAGAATCCGGACGTTTCTCTAACACCATAGCCTTACGGTAACCTATGATTTTAGTGTTGTCTATTTTCATGGTAGGTAATTCTCTGGCTCTACCTCCGGTAGCTAAAATGATATGATCAGCGGATAACATCGTCTTATTACCTTTATCATCGGTCACTTCTACCTGCTTGTTTTTGGCCAATTTACCGTATCCGGATACGATTTCAATTTTGTTCTTCTTCATTAAGAATTGAACGCCTTTGCTCATTCCGGCTGCTACATCACGGCTACGCTTGATAATAGCTTCAAAGTTTGGCTCAGCTCCTTTTACATCAATTCCGTAATCCTTGGCATGTTTGATATATTCATATACCTGAGCACTTTTTAATAACGCTTTTGTAGGAATACATCCCCAATTCAAACAAATTCCACCTAACTCTGCTTTTTCAACAACAGCAACTTTTTTCCCTAATTGGGAAGCACGAATAGCCGCCACATAACCTCCGGGTCCGCTACCGATTACAATCACATCGAATTTTGACATGTTTCTACGTATTAATACAGAACAAATTTAAAGGAAATAAGCATAATCCTACGCACTGTGAGTAAAAAAACAAAGGGAGTATTAAATAACTATTTGGTTATCATGTTTTTGAAATTAAAATTTGGTTAATATCCTCAACCTTCCTTAGATTTGACCTTTTAATAGAAATAAACTAAGATTAATTTATGGGATTATTGACTGGAAAAACGGCACTGGTTACCGGTGCATCTAAGGGGATAGGTCGATCCATCGCACTCCGGTATGCACAAGAAGGTGCCAATGTAGCTTTTACTTATTTGTCCAGTGTAGAAAAAGGACAAGCTTTAGAAGCTGAACTATCCGCGTTTGGTATTAAAGCTAAAGGCTATCGCTCGGATGCCTCCAAATTTGATGAAGCTGAAAATTTGATGAATCAAGTATTAGCCGATTTTGGCTCAGTGGATATACTCATCAACAACGCCGGTATCACAAAAGACGGTTTGTTGATGCGCATGACAGAGGAACAATGGGATGCTGTTATTGAAGTAAACTTAAAGTCGGTATTCAACCTGACCAAAGCTGCTCTAAAGCCCATGATGAAAGCCAAAGCCGGTTCTATCATCAACATTACATCAGTTGTAGGTTTAAGAGGTAACGCCGGACAAGCAAACTATGCGGCTTCTAAATCCGGTATTATCGGATTCACTAAATCCGTTGCTCTAGAATTAGGTTCCCGTAATATTCGTTCGAACGCTGTCGCTCCAGGTTTCATAGAGACAGAAATGACGGAAGTATTAGACCCTAAAGTAAAAGCGGAATGGGAAAGCGGTATTCCGTTGAAACGAGCCGGCAAGTCGGACGACGTAGCCAACGCTTGTGTTTTCTTGGGTTCTGACCTTTCTACTTACATCACCGGCCAAGTACTTCAAGTAGATGGCGGTATGTTAACGTAGTAACCGGATATCCGAACTACACCATACTCTTAAAGCTCCTCTGTGGAGCTTTTTTATGCCCATGGTTTCAGATTGTGCCGTGCTTTTCTTACTTTAGATGGTCCATATTTGATCGTTCTCGGTGACTACTTCGATTTTCCTTCCTATTCTTGTCAGTCTGCTCATCGGCGGAGGATATGCTTATTTTTTGTACAGAAAAACCCAATGGGAACACCCCTACCTTTATAGAATTCTTTTTGGACTTAGATGGGCGCTTGTCTCTATTTTAGTGTATCTACTTTTTGCTCCTATGATGCGATCTATAGAAAACAAAATTCAATCACCCTTAATTGCTTTGGTGGTAGACCATTCTCTTTCTATTCGCTCACACACGGATCCCAGCAAAACTATACTTCCGGCATTAAAAACGGTTTCGAAGGCCTTGGAACAACAAGGCTTGGAGGTAGAGTGGCATACCTTAACCTCAAAAGTTAACGAACCGGATAGTATTCGATTTAATTTTACTCCTACGAATATTTCACAAGCCCTGCGCAATGTTCAAGAACAACAACGTCGACCTCTCAGTGGAATCGTTTTACTCTCCGATGGTATCTACAACGCCGGAATACACCCAACCTATCCCTCCTATGTCTATCCTATTTTTACTATAGGTATAGGAGATACAACGCCGAGAAAAGATGTTAAAATAAAATCGGTCTTGTACAACAAAATATCTTACAAAGGAAATCAAACGCCAATACAAGTTACAGTAGAACAGAAAGGCTTTAACAATCGATTAATTGATGTAGAGATTCGTGAAAAATCCACCTTGATAGCCAAACAGTCTATTCCCTTATCCGGCAGCACAGCTACCGTAAACTTCTCGATTGAACCTGCATCGGTTGGTTTACATGTTTATACTATACGTTGTACTACCTTTTCAGAAGAAAACAATACCATCAACAACAGTCAAAAAGCTGTTATTGAAGTTGTCGATAACCAACAAAAAATACTCGTTGTAGCACCGGGACCTCATCCGGATATAAAAGCCATTCAATCCGCCTTAGTTGAAAAAGCAAACATTCGGTTCGACTGGTACATACCCGGTATACAAGCTTTTCCTAAAGAAAAATATGATGTATACCTCATACACCAATATCCGATTACACCTCTGAATCAACTGCCGAGTGAAGTATTGGAGTGTATAAAAAACACTAGTCCCAAATGGTTTATTGTAACCAACAACACACATATCCCCACGTTCAATAGTATAAACGGTTTCTTACAGATTCAACAACGAAGTGCTCAACCGGATCAAGTATTTCCGGAAGTGAATGTTGAATTCAGTCGGTTTAGTTTACCTTCCGGATTACAAACCTTGTTTTCAAAAGTACCGCCGGTCAGCAGTCCTTATGGAGAATTCACGTTTAAGAAAGAACATATCTCTATTTTATATCAACGAGTAGGGAAAACCGAAACTAAGAAACCTTTGTTAACGGTAAGCGCCGACCGGAGCACCATGGTATTTTTAGGAGATGGTTTCTGGCAATGGCGCTTACAAGAACAAGCCCTTCAACAGAACACGGATAATATAGATGCCTTTATAGAAAAGATTATTCAATACTTGGCGCTTCCCGGTGACGACCGAAAGTTTAGAGTACATCCGGAGCGTCCAGTATTTTACGAACAAGAGACTCCTAACTTTGAAATCGAAGGGTATAACGAATTATTCGAACGCATTTCGATTTCCGATATAGACATGACCGTATCGAATGGGATTAAAAAATATACCTACCGCTTACAAGCCGGCATACACCAACCGCTAGCGTCTATTCCGGCACTTCCGGAGGGCAACTATACATTCGTGGCGCAGGTGCAGTTGAATGGAAAAAAAGAAAGCGCGAGAGGTTCCTTTATCGTAGAAAAAAATCAATTGGAATTATTTCAAACACAAGCCGATTTTGGTTTGCTGCGTCAGTTATCGCAACAAACGAATGGTGTATTTCTACCTTTGGCTCAACTCCAACAATTACCGGATACGATTAAAAAGTACAACTTTAAATCGAGTATAGAGTCTAAAGAACGAATTACAGAAATCATTCAATTGCCGTGGATCTTCTTTTTGATTGTAACCTTAGCCGGTTTGGAATGGTGGATTAGAAAGAAAAGTGGTGGGTATTGATTAATAATCAATCAAAATATATGAAAAGTATACTTATAGTAACTCTATTTTTATTCACTTGGAATATATTTGCTCAATCAGACACTATAGATCGTCTAATACAGCTTCACTTTGAAAAACACCCACCCGAACTATATAAAACAGACAACCCTTCCCTATATGGGAATGTAAAAACAGATTTTACAGACGAACAAATCAAGGATGAGTTAGCTTTATACACCCTAGTCTCTTCCGGCGAGATTATAAACAATCCTACAAGTAATACTTTAGCACTTTGTCATAATATACTAATACATACCCCTGAAAAAGGTAAAGAGTTTTTAATTGCACTTAACAAACCAACCGACAAAAAAGAAATTATTAATTTCTTATGGTCGGAATTTATTTTTACTGGTGAGTTTGGGGAGCAACAAGCAATTAAAAATCTTAATTCATCACATATTGAATGGCAATTAACTTGGGCTAAATACCTCAATAAATACGCAGTCTACGATTCTTCAATCCCCTCAATTAAAAATATCATTTCTGAAACTAACAATATAGATATTAAAATTAATCTAATTAGTTCACTAATGTTTATTGGGAATCCGCAATCAATTCCTTTTGTGAAACTAATTATCGACACTACCCAAAATGATGAGATACAAGAAAAGGCGCTATTTGTTTTTACAGAACTAAGCGGATATAATGGAATTAACATACTAAAATCAATTAAAGCAGTAGGACCAAAATCTCAAAAAGAATTAGAAACAAGTATTCAATGGTTAGAAGCGAATACAAATAAATATAATAAAACAGGATCTGTTATAAAAAATGATTTAAATTTCATTTATCGATTTTATTGTACGTCTACACCAGTTATGAATTGGCTTAAAAAAGGAGGGTATTTGAATGAGAAAAAAGCAAGTAAGCCTTCTGCTTTTACTTCAACTGAAAAAGCAACTTTTATAAGTTTATTAATTAGTTCAAAACTGTTTGGTTTTGAAGCAGCCAAAGCAAATCTTTTTTTAAGTTTAAACAATCAAGACATGGAGGTTCTTCTCCAATTAAGGAAATTATGTGTTTACACTCCTAATGAATTTACAAATGGCAGGTTAAACACTTTAGGAATCATGATTCGATATTTAAAAAAGCAAGAGAATAAAATTGGGTCATATAAATATTAGTATGTGAGGTGAGGTGAGGTGAGGTTACTCTACTACAACGTTTAAAAAATATTCAATTCAAATGATTATAGTTGATATTATCGTAGGATACTTTTTGCCAAGTATATTTGGTTATTTTTTTTATTATTCGTTTTAGTATCAGAAAGTATGTTACTATCAAAGTACTGGATTTACAATAAATCATTTATTAGTGTTATAATTTCAAATATTATCACCACCATTATTGGCTACATTCTCTTAGATGAAAATAATTCAGGTGGATATTTAATCAACTGGATACCGATTGAAGATTATGATAATGCAATAAGAATTGATAAAACTTTATTTTTATTCTTTTCAACATTTATTGGCAGTATAGTCATAGAAACTCTTATTAATACCAAAATGTTAAAAGGGCAATTCGACTTTAATAAAATACTTTTAGGTACTATATTCATCAATGTATTTTCATATGTAATAGGAGGTATAATAATGCTACTTTACTTCGTATTCAAACTCAAAAATATATGTTAAAATAAACACTTAGAATACCATCTCCCCCCCGCGCCAGGGATTGAAGTGGAAATCCTTTTGCGAGGTACGAGCAAAAGATTGTAACGAAAAGCCCGCCCGGGCGCCATAAAAAAAGGGAGCTCACTTTCGTCAGCTCCCTTTAACTTTTACAATAACTCTTTATGATTACGTTGTTTGGTCATTGGAATTAGATGCTTCGGCATTCTTTTTATTCCGAACCATCAACTCTTCTTTTCCTTCTTCATAATCCGCCAGGATCACATCTCCTTCTTGCACTTCACCTTTTAAGATTTCTTCTGCAATCGGATCTTCTAGATACTTTTGAATGGCTCTATTGAGAGGACGCGCACCATATGCTTGATCGTACCCTCTTTCTGCTAAGAAGTCTTTCGCTTTCTCTGTCAGTTCTATCGTATACCCTAATGTAGTGATACGTGCAAACACTTTGGACAAGGAAATATCAATAATTTTATGGATATCATGACGTTCTAATGAGTTAAAGATAATCACATCATCCAATCGATTCAAAAACTCGGGAGAGAAGGCTTTTCTCAATGCGTTTTGAATCGTTCCTTTCATCATATCATCCATATTGTCTTTGCGGGCTTGAGTATTGAAACCGATTCCGGCTCCAAAATCTTTCAAGTCACGTACACCAATATTGGATGTCATTATGATAATGGTGTTTCTGAAATCCACTCGACGACCAAGACCATCCGTTAATATACCATCATCTAAAACTTGAAGTAATAAGTTGAAGACATCCGGATGCGCTTTTTCAATCTCATCTAATAAGATAACAGAATACGGTTTACGACGAATTTTCTCTGTCAATTGACCGCCTTCTTCATACCCAACATAACCCGGAGGCGCTCCCACTAATCTAGAGATAGAGAATTTCTCCATGTACTCCGACATATCTACTCGAACTAAAGCGTCTTCTTTGTCGAATAAATATTTAGCCAATGACTTAGCCAACTCCGTCTTACCAACACCGGTAGGTCCTAAGAAGATAAACGAACCGATTGGTTTTTTAGGATCTTTTAACCCTACTCGTGTACGTTGAATAGCTTTTACTAATTTTTCAATCGCTTTATCTTGTCCAATAACAGATGCTTTCAAATCCGTTCCCATCGCTAGTAATTTCTGCGATTCAGATTCTGCCACACGAGCTGCCGGTATACCGGTCATCATCGCAATGACATCTGCTACGTTTTCTTCTTTTACATGATATCGCTTCTTCTTCGTTTCTTCTTCCCAACGAAGCTTAGCGCTATCCAACTGTTCGATCAGTTTTTTCTCTTTATCTCTTAACTGAGCGGCTTCTTCGTATTTTTGACTTTTAACGACTTTGTTCTTTTCCTTTTTAATATTCTCTATTGCTTCTTCTAATTTTAAAATATCAGAAGGCACATGAATATTATTTAAGTGAACGCGAGCACCGGCTTCGTCTAACACATCAATCGCCTTATCCGGCAAGAAACGATCACTTATATAACGGTCGGATAACTTAACACAAGCAGCTAACGCTTCTTCCGTGTAGATAACGTGGTGGTGGTCTTCGTATTTTTCTTTAATGTTGTTCAATATTTGGATAGTTTCATCCGGAGTGGTAGCGTCTACCATTACAATTTGGAAACGACGGGCTAATGCACCATCCTTTTCAATGTATTGGCGGTACTCATCCAAGGTAGTGGCACCGATACATTGTATATCGCCCCGAGCTAATGCCGGCTTAAACATATTGGATGCATCCAAGGATCCGGAAGCACCTCCTGCACCTACTATAGTATGGATTTCGTCGATGAACAAAATCACCTCCGGCGATTTTTCCAATTCGTTCATCACCGCTTTCATCCGCTCTTCAAACTGCCCTCTGTACTTCGTACCGGCAACCAAAGAAGCTAAATCCAAGGTTACAACTCGCTTATTGAATAATACACGGGATACTTTTTTCTGCACAATGCGAAGGGCTAAGCCTTCTGCAATAGCGGTTTTACCTACACCCGGCTCTCCTATGAGGATTGGATTATTCTTTTTACGACGGCTCAATACCTGCGCAACGCGTTCAATTTCTTTTTCACGACCTACGATAGGATCTAACTTCCCATCTTCCGCCATTTTAGTTAGATCACGACCAAAGTTGTCCAACACCGGGGTTCTGGATTTCTCGGCCGTTCCTCTAGCCGGATCTTTACCGGCACCGGTTTGACCGGTACCTCCGGAGCCAAATAACCGAGAAGAATCATCGTCTGCATCTTCTGCATCGGACGCTTTCGGATTGTGCGTGTGGTATTCTAACAATTCTTTTATGACATCGTAGGTCACCTCATATTTGTGTAATACTTGCGTAGCCACATTGTCTTCGTCACGTAAAACGGATAACAACAAATGTTCTGTACCAATTAGGTCACTTTTGAAGATTTTCGCCTCCAAATAGGTTATCTTTAACACCTTCTCCGCTTGACGCGTCAAAGGTATATTGGTTAGATTTTTAACATTTCCGGTTGCTGTACCTTTTATAGCTTCTTCCAATGAGTTTTTTAATGCTTCGAGCGATACGCCAAGTTTCTTTAATAAACTGATAGCCACTCCCTCACCTTCCCGAATCATACCTAATAACAGGTGCTCGGCCCCAATGTAATCATGCCCTAAGCGTAAAGCTTCTTCACGGCTTAAGGAAATGACCTCTTTTACACGATTAGAGAATTTGGCTTCCATATGATAATATTAGAGTTGTTGTTTGCAGTTCAAACTATCGTAAATCTATTCTTTTTCTGATAATTCTGCTCAAAAAAAGGATATTATTTGTAAAACGTTGATAACTTATATTTGGTTTCCTTTCGAACTTTTTTTCATGGGTAAGAAAGCATACGCTTCCGGACCGTAATGAAAAATCAGATCGATAATGGAGAGGTTGTGTACAATTTCTCTGCCAGTCTTTTTTGAGTAAATAGTATCGACATTCTGTCCGATACCATCGGAATTAACCGCCGAACCAGAGTGATCCTGTGTAAAAGGGAGTATAGGAATTACTCCATAATCATCTGTATAACTAACAGTTAGATCTACTCGTAAGGTTTTCATTAATAGCGTCAAAAAGTCATAATTCAAATCCCATAAATATGTTATTTGCTTACCCAAAATCGATTCTATGTCCCCATAGAAGGAATCAAAAAAAGGTTTTTTACCATAACAGGCTTGAATCGCGCCTAAATGAGTTCTGCGCCATGATTGGGAGTAGTCGATTTTGGTAGATTGTATGGGAGTATGAGATCGACCGGATTGAATCGGAATGGTTAATTCTAACGGTTGTTTTCCATTGAATAAAACACAACGATTGCGCAACGTTTGTTTTTGAAAAGTCTCGTGTGCTTCCAAATAAAGTATGGACCAATGAATCAGTTGTTCAAAATATGCAATCGATGGAAGATAATAGAGTGGTAGAATCCCAACAATAGTTTTACTTTTGTACGTTTCTAATTGATCCATGAAAATTGTTTTAACCTTATTCTCTTTTATACCATTCCGAATCTTATATCTTTTTTCGGATGTCTTAGCCTTGATTTTACATTATCTGATTCGATACCGTTCAAAGGTAATAAAAGAAAATCTAACTCTTTCTTTTCCCAATAAAAGCGCAGCAGACATTAAGCAACTTCAACATGCTTTTTATAAAAACTTATGCGATGTAACATTGGAGAGTATAAAATTATTTTCTATCACTCCCGCGGCACTGCAAAAACGGGTATCCTTTGAAAATATTGATTATCCGGAATCGTACTTAAAAAATGGGAGTGGTATAATAGTCTTAACCAGTCATTTGTGCAATTGGGAGTGGTTATTACAAGCTTGTGCTTTGTATACTAATTTTACCATAGATGGAGTATATAAAGAAGCCCATAATGCTTCAGCAGATAAAATGATTTACAATCTACGCAGTAGATTCGGTGCTCATCCTGTCGAAATGAAAGATGTAATGAAACATTTAATTAAAACAAGAAAAGAAACCCGAGTACTCGCCATGGTAGCCGACCAAACTCCACCCCATGCTGAGATTCAGTATTGGCAAACGTTTTTACACCAATACACGCCCTTTTATGTAGGTGGCGATAAAATAGGGGCTATGATGCAACGGCCGGTCTTTTTTGCTTCTATGAAACGAACCCAACGAGGACATTACCATGTAACCTTTGACTTACTGATGGAGCCTCCTATCCCCAAAGAAGAACATTCCGTTACTGAAAAGTATGTGGCGTTATTAGAACAAAAAATAAATGAATCCCCCTCCGATTGGCTATGGTCACATAAACGTTGGAAACACAAAGTGATCAAGACCAAAAAAAGTACTACTACTTTTAAAGAATAAATTCGTCTATTCCTTTTCCCTCTCGAATCACTTCCCAAGTATCCCCTGTAGCTTTGAGTACTGTGGATGGTTCATACAATAGGGTATCCGACAGTATGATTAAGTCCACTACATGTTTATATTGACGTACGATATCGTCTGTTGTGTACTCTAACTCTTTCCCCTCCATTTTGAGTGAGGAAGTGGCTAAGGGATAGTCCATATCTTCTACTAGTTGTTGAATAAAAAAATAATCCGGAATCCGAATACCAATCTCCTTTCGTTTACTTTGAAGTGTTTTATGAACATTACTATTTGCCTCTAATACAAAAGCAAAAGGACCGGGAGTGTACTTTTTTAATACTCTGAATATCTCTTTCGATAATGGACGAACGTAATGAGCTACTTGTCCCAAATCTTTACAAATCAAACTTAACAATTGCTTGCCTGAGCTGATTTTATTAACTGAAATCAATTTATCAACCGATTTTGGCAGATGCATCATACATCCTATACTATAAACTGTATCAGTAGGATAAATGATTACCCCCCCTTGACGCAGGATAGTTTGTACCTTTTTCAATATATGATCCGGTACTACAGGAGGTTGAATGTATATCAGTTCAGCGGGCATGGGATTACAAAAGAATTTGTAATTTAGCGTTAATAATGTAGATTAAAAATATGAAAATGCGTTCGCAACGGTTTAAAACAATAGTAGCAGTAGTAGGGGTTTCTTTTGTCATGTTATCCTATTATGCCTATCAAATATTTTTTACCCCAAACTTATTACTACAACTGGACCAAAAGGATTATGTTTTATACATTCGAAACGGAGCAAGCTATTCAGACGTTTTGGATAGTTTAGAAAAAAATAATGTGCTGGGCGACAAAGTATCCTTTCGATTTATTGCCAAATTATTAGACTATCCGGAAAAAATTAGACCAGGTAGATACGTTCTTCCTGTAGGTTCTACTAATCTTTATGCCATTCGAAAATTGCGCAGTGGGCAACAAGATCCGGTTTCCGTAACCTTCAATTCCATCCGATTAAAAAGTGATTTTTGTTCAAAGGTTGGTTCAAAATTTTCATTTGGTGCCGATTCACTATTGAACATGTTAAACAACCCGGTTATTTGTAAAAAATATGGAATGGATACCAGTACTATCTTATCTCTTTTTATACCGAACACGTATGAATTGTATTGGACGACTAAATCCGACCAGTTTGTAGACAGAATGTACCAAGAGTATAAAAAATTCTGGAACACCAGCCGATTAGAACGGGCACAAAAAGCAGGCTTAACGCCTATTCAAGTTAGTATACTTGCCTCCATAGTAGAAGCCGAAACCAACAAAGCCTCTGAAAAACCAACGATAGCCGGTGTTTACATTAACCGTTTAAATATTAACATGCCCTTACAAGCCGACCCTACCGTAAAATATGCCTTATTAGATTTTGATATCAAGCGAATCAATCACGACTTAATCGAAGAAGCAGCAACGTCACCTTACAATACATATAAAGTAAATGGTTTACCACCCGGCCCAATCAATATGCCTTCGATTGTTAGTATTGAAGCCGTATTAAATTATGAATCCCATAAATATTTATATTTTGTTGCAGATAAGAATAAACCGGGATATCATATCTTTAACGAAGATTATCGTTCGCATGTGAATCAAGCCAATAAATACCGAAAAGAGTTAACTAAAAAAAATATTCATTAATACCATGATAGAACATACAGTTCAAGTACGCGTTCGATACGCCGAAACCGATCAAATGGGATATGTATATTATGGTAATTACGCCACCTATTTCGAAGTAGCTCGAGTAGAAACTTTTCGACATTTAGGATGCAGTTATAAATCTATGGAAGCACAAGGTATCCTGATGCCCGTTTTAGATTTTAAAACAAAATTTATAAAACCCGCACGATACGATGATGTATTATCCATTAAAGTCATCATAAAAGAGAAACCGGGGGTACGCATTACTTTTAATTATGAAGTCTACAATGAACATAATGTTCTTTTAAATCTGGCGGAAACAACTTTAGTTTTTATTAACGACCAATTTAAACCGACCCTGCCTCCGGATAGTGTATTAACTATTTTTACACCCTATTTTCAATCATGATCAATAAACTTCTAGAATCGGTAGAAAAGAATAAATATTATGTTTTCGTACAACGAAAGTTGAACCGAATGGAAATCGGCAAACATAAAATTCCTTTCTTGAGTATTATAAAAGTATTTATTAAAAAATTGCGTAATGACAGTATCGCTGTAAAAGCAAGAGCCATCACCTATAGTTTCTTTTTATCCCTATTCCCTACCATTATTTTTATTTTCACATTAATACCGTTAATACCCATACAAGATTTAGACACAACAATATTAGAGTCGTTAAAAAACTATATGCCCGGTTCTATGTACGATTCAGTTAAAGATACCATAGCCGATATCATCAGTATACCTCGTAAAGGATTATTATCTTTTGGTTTTCTATTTGCGATATACAATGCCAACAATGGCATTATGTCCTTAATGGATTCTTTTAATGATTGCTATAAGACGATAGATAATCGGTCTTTTTTAAAGAAATTTGGTATTAGTATGCTGATTATCTTATGCGCCCTATTAATATTTGTTGGAGGCTCCCTTTTACAGTTTATCTTCTCCTTTTTGATCCAAACCTCCAAAGAATATGTAGAGGTTCTTCAGCTTCATATTCTATTATTATTATTTGGTAAATACATTACGTTATATCTTTTATTCCTGGTAAACATTTCTGTATTATATTTTGTGGCCCCGGCTATTCATGAGCGATGGAAATTTTTTAGTCCCGGATCCGTTATAGCGTCCGTTATCTGTTTTTTGTTTACGATAGGATTCAATTTTTATATTGATAATTTCAATTCTTATAATAAAGTATATGGGTCGATAGGAGTTTTGATAGGGGTTTTATTGTGGTTGTATATTACGACACTGGTTATTTTAGTAGGATTTCAGATCAACGCTTCTATTGATATAGCTAAGACCAGAAGACAAGTAACTTCCCAATAAATTGTATAATTTTTATTAGTTGTTCACATAATAATTCAATTTACTATAAGTATAATACTAACAATTAAGGTATTACAATACAATTATTCCATTTTATGAATATAACATATCTCATATAATCTATTATTTTTTTGAGATATTTTAAATATTCTGTTACATTTGTTAACGTAAGAAAAAGTATCCTTACCCAAAACCAGAAAAAAATTAACCAATCAACGTCTTATGAAAAGAAGTTTTCGATGGAGTTTATGGATTATAAGTTTGATATGCTGTATCCAACAATTATCCATGGCACAGATCAATACACCGTCGGGTGCGGTAGTTCCATTTGGTGCAAACCCAAGTTATCAATATGGGATTATGCCGACCAATTTACCGACAGGAGGAACTTATGGCCGTTCTCAAGATGCAGCGAATGCATACAACGAATGGAAATCGAGTTATGTCGCTTCTTGTCCGAGTGGATTCAGAGTACGATTTGATGATCCATCCAGAACTGTTTCTGAAGGTATTGCTTACGGTATGCTATTATCCGCTTATGCGGCTGATAAAGCGTTGTTTGATGGCTTATGGGCATACTATAAAGCGAATTCGAATAGTAGAGGTATCATGCATTGGAGAATAGACGGTTGTTCCGGTGTAAGTGGGAATAATGGTGCAACCGATGCCGAATTAGATGCTGCGTATGCCTTATTAATAGCAGAAAATCAGTGGCCGACGCTTAATTCTCCATATGATTACAATGCGGAAGCAAATGCGCTAATAGACAGAGTTAGACAATGGGAAATACACCCCTCTTCTTTTCAGACCATAAATGGTGACGGATGGGGCTTTGCAGACAACTGTCGAAATCCAAGTTATCAATCACCAGCATATTATCGTTTTTTTGCCACCCAACGTCCAGGGGATGCCGGAGTGTGGAACAACGCTATCAATGCTTCTTATTCTTTATTAGCGGCAAATGCTCACCCTACGACAGGTTTAGTTTCCGACTGGTGTAATCAAAATGGGGTTCGAAATACTTGTAATGGTTCCCCTATCGGTCTACCAACGGATGGCTATGGATACGATGCTTGTCGTAACCCATGGAGAATGGCCCAAGAAGTAATCTGGCATGACAATGCTACAGCAAGAGGTTATTGTAATAGAATGGCTGCATATGTTGCATCTAGAGGAGTTTCTAACGTAAGAGGTCCATTGTATCAAGATGGATCATTATACCCGGGAAATCAAGCTAACGCTACATTCGTTTCAACGTTTGCAATGTCCATCATGGGATCGGTAGCAACAAATCAAACGTTAATGAACGATATGTATACCCGAGTTGTTTCAGTGAAAGACCAGATTCAAAATGTAACACTATCCGGATACTTTGGAAATACCTTACGTTGTCTTTCCTTATTTATGATGACCGGTAACTTTTGGAAGCCGGGAACAACCTCCCAACAAGACATTAATATACGAGAAGCAGCACTCGACATTCCGTCCGGTAGCACATATGATTTTCAAAATGTGATTCAATCGGGTAATAAAGTAGCCACCTTCACAGTAGAGAACAAAGGATTTAACACATTGAACCTTACAGGATCTCCTCGTATAGCGATATCTGGTCCAAACGCTGCTTTGTTTACCATCAATCAAACCTCTGTTGGAGCCAGTTTAGCCGGTAATACTTCCACTACCTTTACCGTTACCTTTGCTCCGGGAAGCACCGGGGTAAAAACGGCTACTATTTCCATAGCCTCTAACGATCCAAATGAAAACCCGTACACGATCAACTTAACAGGAACAGGAACACTAACCGCAACGGCATCTAAAATAGAAGTGACGTATAATGGTAATCCGGTATCCAATAATGGGCCAAACATAGCTTTAGGAACCATTTCTGCTACATCGAATCAAACCTTACCTTTTGTGGTTCGAAACACCGGTGATGCACCCTTAAATATAACTAGCATTGTAGCCAGCGGAACCGGTTATTCGCTTGTTGCTCCACTACCGACTATAGTAGCGATAGGCGCAACGGATACCGTATGGGTAAGAATCAATTCAGCTACGGCTGCTGCTTTAAACGGCTTTATAACAATCAACAACGATGATGTAACAGCACCGGCATTTAGAGTAAATCTTTCTACAACGGTAGCTGCCTGTGGATCCGCCATAACCGTAAACAAAGTATTCCAAGATTTCGATGGCAACTATGCCAACACAGCTTTAGCGTTTGCTAACACGGCTTGGACAGAACTAGTACGTAATCCATACGAATCGGCTCGCAATAGCAGCTACTATGTGGCTCGCCATGTACGTCCGGCCCTAGGAGATTATAATGGTGTACGCTATGTATTGTGTGGTACAACCAATAATGTGAATATTACAGCAAGCGATAATATTATCAGTATGTTAGTATATTCACCGGTACCCGGCGTTCCTGTATTAATGAATTTGAAAACAGACGCCGATGTTGCCAATACGACAACCTACCCTTCCCGATCTTCTGTTACCGTTACTACAACAAAAGTGAATCAATGGGAACGCATTTACTTTGATCACTCTGCTGCCATTGGAGCAACGGGTATCAGACATATTGAGTTATTCATTGACCCACTTCGAACTAAAGGAGCACAAACCTATTTAGTAGATGATATCAAATTAGATATCGCTGCTTGTATAGCAGATATTCCGGCTTCCGGAATATTAAACGATTTTGATAATCACAGAAATCTAGCTTATCCTTTCCCTCCGAGTGGAACATGGAATGATGTTATCGCTAATCCAAGTACTGTAGGAATAAATACTACTGCGGGTGCAGCACAATGGATTCGTCCGGCTACCGGAATCTTTCCTATTATTCGTTTCTCAACCTGTGGCATATTAAATTTATCAGCTGGAAAAACCATTATCAGTATGATGGTATATTCCCCTCAACCGGGAGTTCCTGTCATTATGTCCTTGAAAAATGGTACATCCGGAACACCTACAGAAGTATCCAGTGTTACCTTAACAACTACCCGTTCCAATCAATGGGAACGTATGTATTTTGACTTTACTGCCATACAAGGAAATACCACGGTTAGAGCGATAGACTTATTTATTGATCCAAATGCGGCTTTTGTTTCCTCAGCCGCTGCTCGTACTTATTATATAGATGAAATCAGATATGCAGATCAATTACCTTGTGTAACCGGAATACCTGCTACAAGAATTCTAAATGATTATGACAACAATAGAAACTTGGATTTAGCCTTCCTACCGGTAGGTACTTTTAACGATGTTCGTACCAATCCATTCTCTGTTGGAATTAATACAAGTGCCACAGTAGCAGAATATGTCCGTCCTGCATCTACCACTGCCGACGTTATTCGTTACAAATCTTGTGGAAATAACTTGGATTTAGGATCCGGCAAAACAGTACTTAGCTTCTTGGTGTATTCCAGAAGACCCGGTACCGTTATCACCATGTCCTTAAAAAATGCAGGTGGAACTGCAGTAAGTGATGTCAATGTAACCACAACCGCAACGAATGCTTGGGAAGAAGTTATATTTGATCATTCTGCAGTATTAAATAATACCACTGTTCGGTTTATCGATTTAATTATAGATCCAACGGGTGCGTACACTGCTACACCTACAGATCGAACTTATTTTATTGATAATTTAAAATATTCGGATGTACCCAGAATGGAGGTACGATACAATACTACTCGTATTGCCAGCAACACCACTCCATTTAATATGGGTGGAATAGCTGTAGGGTCTTCTTCGTCAGAATTAACCTTCACTATTATTAATAATGGGTTAAATGATTTAATACTTAATGGAACTCCAAATAGAATTCAAATCACCGGAACTGATGCTGCTATGTTTACCATAGATCAAACGCAAACGAACTCTCCGGTAACTTCTGGTTCTGCTACAAGTTTCAAAGTAACGTTTACCCCAACAAGTCCGGGAGCAAAAACAGCTCAAATCCGAATTCCTAATAATGATAACTCTTCTAATCCCTATATATTAAATTTAACAGGCCGAGGATTAGCATCCGAAATCGTAGTTCGCCAAGCTGCCGTTAATATTTTAAATACTGGCATATTAAATGTACCGCTAACTAATGTAGGATCCAGTACAGGCCCTATTGTTATCACTATAGAAAACATTGGAGATGACACGTTACGATTAACCGGTACACCAAAAATTGCTATTTCCGGTTTACATGCAACTGATTTTACTATTGATGAGTCTACCACTAAGTCAAAAATAGACACATCAGCTGCTACACAAACTACCACGTTTACCATCAATTTCACTCCGGCAGCAGCAGGTCCTAGAACGGCTACTATTTCAATTGCTACCAATGATTCCGATGAAAATCCCTTCACCTTTACTATCAATGGTACGGGTAGTACACCTGAAATCAATGTTCGTCAAGGTACTACTAACTATTTAAATGCAAGTACATATTCCTTTGGAACCTTCAATGTGGGTAGTACTGTAACTCCGGTAACCTTTACTTTAGAGAACTTAGGAAATGGGGTATTAAATTTAACCGGTACACCGAATAGAATAGTTTTATCCGGAACAGATGCTGCTAGTTTTACCTTAGTACAAACAGGCGTTACAGCTTCTGTAAACCCTGGATTAAATGTAACCTATACTGTTGCCTTTAATCCAACTACGGCTGGTGTTAAAAATGCTCTGTTAACGATAGCCTCTAACGATACTGACGAACCAAGTTATGTCATCAACCTTAGCGGTACCGCTGTAACGAATCCTGAAATAAACTTAAGACAGGGAACTACTTCTTACCCTAGTGCAGGTAACTTTACCTTCCCTGCTACAACAATTGGTTCCCCTCTACCAGCTACAACGTTTACAATAGAAAACACCGGCAACGGTACACTTACGCTTAGTGGTAGTCCTATAGTGGCCATCACTGGTGCTAATGCTGCTGATTTTGTAATAGTACAACCAACCGGCGCTTCAATAGCTGCAGCCGGAACGTCCACCTTTACGATACAATTCGTTCCTACAACTGCAGGAGCAAAAACAGCTACGATTTCCATTGCTAACAATGACTCAGATGAAAATCCGTATACATTAGTTTTATCCGGTACGGCTATATCTCCTGCCGCTCCTGAAATTAATGTTCGTCAAAATACGACAACCTTAATCAGTGGAACCGGTACGTATACCTTTACACCTGCTGTTGCTGTTGGTTCTTCCAGTGCTACCGTTACCTTCACGATTGAAAATACCGGTAATGCTGTATTAAACTTAACCGGTTCTCCTGTCGTTCAAATTACAGGAACTGAATTCATCGTCAATCAAACTACTACCGGTACTTCTGTGCCGGCTGCTGCTTCGACGACTTTTACCATCACCTTTACCCCTACTTCTGCCGGGGCTAAATCCGCAACTGTTACCATTGCGAACAATGATAGTGATGAAGGTTCTTATACCTTTACCGTTTCAGCTACCGCTACCGCCAGTCCGGAAATCAATGTGAAACAAGGTACGTCGAACATTCTGTCGACCGGTACCTATGCTTTCCCTTCCGTGATCGCCGGTTCTTCTACCGCTCCGACCACCTTCACGATTGAAAACATCGGTAATGCGGCTCTTACTTTATCGGCTCTGACACTTTCCGGTACCGATGCTGCCAGCTTCAGCTTAACTCAGCCTGCTGTCACTTCGATCAATGGACCTACCGGTACTACCACCTTTACAGTGACGTTCTCTCCGGCAACTGTAGGGGCTAAAACAGCAGTGCTTTCTATTCCTAATAATGATAGCGATGAAAACCCGTATACCATCACCCTTACCGGTACGGCTACCGCTGCTCCGGCTCCGGAGATGAACCTAAAACAAGGTACTACCGTGATTGCTTCCGGTACCGGTGCTTACAACTTCGCCGCTACTCCGGCTACCGTTGCCTCTTCTCCGGTTACCTTTACTGTAGAAAATATCGGTTCGTGCCGCCAGCTTTACCGCTTCTACCCTTTCTTCTACATCGGTAACAGGACCTACCGGTACAGCTACCTTTACCATTACCTTTAACCCGGCTACTGCTGGGGCTAAAACGGCGACCGTTTCCATCGTTAACAACGACAACGATGAAAACCCCTATACCTTCACGATTACAGGTACGGCTACGGCTGCTCCGGCTGCCGAAATCAATGTTAAACAAGGAATAAATAATATAGTATCCGGAACAGGTAACCATATCTTCCCATCTGTTGTTTCTGGTTCTAGCAGTGCTCCGATCAGCTTTACCATTGAAAACGTAGGAGCTGCATCTTTAACTATTGGTACAATAAGTATTAGCGGTACAGATGCCGGAAGCTTCAGTGTTACTCCGGCTAGCAATACAAGTGTTGCGGCAGGAAATACAACCACTTTCACCATTACATTTAATCCTACAACAGCAGGGTTAAAAAATGCAGTCGTATCCATTGTCAACAGTGATGGAGATGAGAATCCGTACACCTTTACATTAACGGGTACAGCTACCGCAGCACCGGCTCCTGAAATAAATGTAAAACAAGTGGCTACATCTATAGCTAACGGAGGTTCATTTGATTTTGGTTCAAGTGATATAGGTGTTGGAAATACTCTGACGTTCACAGTAGAAAATATTGGATCTGCTGCATTAACGGTAGGAACCATCACATCTTCTAACGCAGAATTCACGGTAACTCCTATAGTTTCATCTAGTATAGCGGGTCCTACCGGTGCATCTACCTTTACCATTACCTTTACTCCTGCATCTGCCGGAGCAAAATCGACAACGATTAGTATTGCGAATAATGACTCCGATGAAAATCCGTATACCTTTACCGTAACCGGTTTAGGCGCAGCGTCACCGGAAATCAATATAATGCAAGGTACAACAACTATATTAACAGGTGTTGGCACTTATACTTTCGGATCGACTCCTAGTGGAAGTAGTTCAACTCCGGTAGTCTTTACAATACAAAATACCGGAACGGCTAACTTAACCATCGGTACTATTAGCTCCAGCAGCTCAGAGTTTACAGTTACACAAGCGCTGAACGCCTCTGTGAGTGGTGGAATTTCGACAACATTTACTATAGTATTTAATCCTAGTAGCGTAGGCACTAAAAATGCTACCATAACTATTGTAAATAATGATGGCAATGAAAATCCATATTCGTTTACGGTAAGTGGCACAGCCACTGCTGCTGCGGCACCAGAGATTGCTGTTTTACAAGGAAGTACTACCATTAATTCCGGTACCGGATCGTATAGCTTTGGGGCACAACAACAAGGTGTTCCATCAGCTACAATTACCTTTACGGTTCAAAATAGTGGTAGTGCAGATTTAACAATTGGTACTATTTCTAAAGCCGGTTCTAATCCTTCCGACTTTACTGTAACACAAGTTGCTAATAGTACAGTAGCAGCTTCCGGTAGTACTACGTTCACCATCGTGTTTACTCCAAGTGCAGCAGGTACTCGATCGGCTACGATATCCATTGCTAATAACGACAGTAATGAGAACCCATATACTTTTGTGGTAAGTGGAAGTGCCTCAGCAGCTCCGACAGCAGAGATTAATGTTAAACAAGGTACTTCAACGATTTTAAGTGGTACAGGAGTTTATGGATTCGGATCAAGAACGATAGGATCTTCTTCAGCTGCTGTAACCTTTACAGTTGAAAATATAGGTACAGCTGATTTAACAGTAGGTACAGTAAGTCTAGGAGGATTACATCCAGGTGATTTCAGTGTTACTCAGGTCACCACAGGTACTGTTACGGGTGGTTCATCTACAACATTTACCATCACCTTTACTCCATCTGTTAGTGGTTCAAGAAGTGCAACTGTTTCCATTGTTAATACCGACAGCAATGAAAATCCGTACACCTTTACCTTAACCGGTTCCGGTTCAACGAATACAACACCTCCGATTAGTGTTTCACAAGGTGGCACTGTAATTAATTCAGGTGGGTCATTTAACTTTGGTACTCAACAACAAAATGTACCGTCCACGTCTCAAGTGTTCACGATTACTAATACGTCTGCAAATCCTATTACTTTAGGAAGTATAGTAGTAAGTGGCACTCACTTAAGTGATTTTGTAGTAACGCCTCCCGCTAATAACAATGTACCGGTAGGAGGTACAGCAACGTTCACGATTACCTTTACTCCTTCCGGATTAGGAAATCGAAATGCAAATGTATCTATTGGAACTTCCGGAGGCCCTTACCTATTTGTTATATCCGGAACCGGTTCTACAGCTACAGGAACTACAGCTGCTTTAGCAAATGGATCCATTGATGTCTATCCTAATCCGGCAATTTCAGATGTAACGATAGAGTTTGCTATTCCATTATCATCCGTGACGTTTAGAATTTATAATGCCGTTGGAGAAGAAGTCTTCTCTGAAGCATCGTCTAACTTTACGTCAGGATCTACTTCCTCTTTAAACTTAAGCTTACTACCGGAAGGCGTTTATTTTGTAGAAATTGATGCTTTAGAAGGTAAAGCGGTGAAGCGTGTGGTAAAACAATAATCATCCTCCGCTTTTATAAAAGCCTTTCTTGATAATCAAGAAAGGCTTTTTTTATGAATATATGTTAATGATACAGTTCGTGCGTTAGAGTTGGGATAATATAAAGAGAGTATGATAATAGAAAGAAAATTAAACCGAAGTTTAGCCGTTTAGAATCAAAAGATTCTATTCTATATTATGAAAAAACCTAGCAAAAAACATGTTTGATGTTGATTACTAGTTTTTTTTATGTAGAGAGTGAGGGATTCGAACCCCCGGACCGCTCGCACGGTCAACGGTTTTCAAGACCGCCGCAATCGACCACTCTGCCAACTCTCTAAGACCTTATTCGAATAAGGAATGCAAAAATAGGCTTTTTGGTGGTATTTTCATCATTTTTACCTTTTTTTTTAATTTATACATCAACAGATTTATCCACAAATGAAAAATTTCTTTCGATTAATTACACCTTTTTCAATACTAATCGTATAAATAATTGTACAAATCAAAGATTTTAATTATGCTCAATCATTTCTGCTTTCGTATTTTTATTTTCTTACAATTTATAATTTTGGTGATAGCACCAAAACTATATGCTCAAGTTTGCCCTCCAACACTCGCAGGTAATCTAGTAACTAACGGAAATTTTGAAAGTTGTGTCATTGGAAATGCAGTTTCGGATGGATTCAGCAGTGAATATTCGTATGGAGGTACAAGCATTTGTCCGGGTGGAAATGGTTCAGTAGGCCCAGGAGGATGGTCTGTTACCTCAAACGCCCCATCCGTAAACTCTTTCTTTTCAAATCCAACGGTACCAGCAGGATTTCCTGGTGGTGGACGATTTTTAATCATTGATGCAGACGGTACATTAAATAGAGATGCTTGGCGATCGAGTGTTAATGTTATAGCTGGTACTACATATTTCTTTTCTGCTTGGGTCTCTAACATTAATAATACATTCGAGAATCCTTCAAGGTTAAAATTTTCAATAAATGGTGTTCAACTTGGTGCAGACATAATTGCTAGTTCTACTAGTAGAGATTGGCAACAATTTTTTGTTACATGGGTAGCCCCAATAAGTGGTTTGGTTCCAATTCGTTTGGAAAATTTAATTACTACATCCAACGGTAATGATGTGGCGATAGATGAAATCAACTTCTCCACCAGTTGTCAATATATACCTAATTTGAATTCCTTAGGGCAGTCTAGCTTACTACCTTCTATTGTTTCTACTTGTAACGGTGGGGGCTCCGCTTTATTGGACCCACAACTTCCCGGAACGTATGGTTTTCAATGGAAAAACGCTTCATTCACCACGCTGGCCACTACCCCTACCCATACTGTTACAACACCCGGAAGGTATTATCTATGTTATTCCTTTATCAATGGTTGTCCACGTACTGATACTGTCGATGTAGTCAATACTTTTAGTTTAGAACTTGGTCCTAATATTGAATTATGTAATCCGGCATCTGTTACGCTTGCTACAGGAATAGCGACCCCTCCGGCTAGTATAACATGGAGAAGAAACGGTACTATTATATCCGGTCAAACCGGTCCAAATCTATTTGTTAATACAGCAGGGACCTATAGAGTAGATGTTACAGCACCGGGTTGTGCACCGGCAAATGATCAAGTAGTTGTAACAAATAGATCGGTAACCCCAGTCAATGCCACTTATTGCCCCACTCAAAATGTCACCTTGTCTGTAAGTCCTAATAATGGTGGACTCTACCGTTGGTGGTCTGCCGCTACAGGTGGAACCGTTTTGCAAAACACAGGACCGGGTGGTGAAAATTATACTTTCTCTGCTTCTACCACAACAGGATACACTTATTATGTTGAAGATGCATCTTCAGCAACTGGAAATGTAGGTCCAACTTCTAATACCGGTAGTTTTCAAAATTGGCAAAACTCAAATTTTGCAGTTAATTTTACTGCTAACCAAGACTTTAGATTATTGTCAGTACGTATTCCTGTTTTAGTATATAATACTGGTCAAGTAACAGTCACTCTAGAAGTATTAAATGGTAGTGGAGGTTCTTTATCACCTGTTCGTACAATAACATCAAATCCCGTCACTTTTACTACTACACATACTTCAACTCCTACTTTAACTCAATTTAACTTTTCAGTAGGAAATACGATACAGTCTTCATGGGGTCCCAATTTAGGTTTACGAGTAAATTCCTATAATCAACTTGCAGGTTTTAATGGCTTTGTTGGCGGGTGGTATCAATCAGGTACTTATTCTCATCCGTATAATTCTACCCCTTCAGGTATTGTATCGATTACTTCTTCTAGAACAAATGGTAATACAAATGCGAACGATTACCATGCTATTTTTGATTGGAGAATTGAAACCGGTACCCCTTGTGCGCGAATTCCTGTACAAGCCATCTATAATTGCCCAACTCCGGTAGACTGGTTATACCACCATGCTGTTAACCAAAATAATTCTATCGTTATCGAATGGGCAACTTTAAAAGAAGAGAATAACCGAATCTTTATTGTAGAAAAAAGTTATGATAACTTATTCTATTACCCGATAGATTCGGTAATGGGAAAGGGGAACTCCTCTTCCATCAGTACCTATTCCAGTGTGGACTATGAAGCAAGCCGTTCCACCGCGTATTTCAGAATTCGTCAAATCGATTATTCTGGTGAAGAAAATCATTCTCCGGTTTTTTCTTATACCCCTACCTCGTCATCGATAGTAGTATACCCTAACCCCGTATCCACCCATACAGTTGTACAGATTTCATTACCTTCTGAAGATAGCTATTCAATTGAAATTCTTACTACCGGTGGTCAAAAGGTATGGGTCGATACAATACAAGGGAATCAATATTCTTTTAACCCCGAACTTAGTGCCGGATACTACATAGTTAAAATTACTTCAGCTCAATTGATTTATACAGATAAAATTCTTGTTCAATAAAATAGTTAAGAAAGAGAACGATTACTCCTTCTTAATCATCCAAAGCCCTATAAAAGTTAAGCCCGCATTAATTAGTATATGCTCAAAAGCAAAGGTGTAACCCCATAATAGAACAGTAGAGTTCGCCTGAATATAATACGTAAGTATAGGAGGAACAATACATACTAAGGGAACCCAACGATCAACTATCTTTTTATCTGTGAAAATTCCAAAAGCAAATAGGCCCAATAGTGGACCATACGTATAGGCGGCCGCACCTAATACCGTATCAATTAACGTTTGTGTCCTTAAAAAGAAATGAACAAAGACTATTATTAAAAAAAATAATATCGAAAAGCCTATATGAACATACGTTCTATGTCTAGTTTTATTTTTATATTCTTTTTTATCCATTTGTAAAAAATCTATACAAAATGAAGTAGTCAACGCAGCAAGTGCGGAGTCTGAACTGGCATAAGAAGACGCAATGATACCGAGTAGGAAAAATACTCCGACCACAGAGCCTAAATGATTCAATGCTAAAATAGGATACAATTGATCGGTGTTCTTTGGAATTTCTATTCCTTTTGTCGTTGCGAATAAAAACAACAAGGCTCCCAAGGTTAAAAAAAGAAAATTAATAACAACCAGTACAAAAGAAAACCAATACATATTTTTCTTCGCCTCCGATATATTCTTACAGGATAAGTTTTTTTGCATTAAGTCTTGGTCTAATCCGGTCATGACAATCGTTATGAACATACCGGAAATAAACTGTTTCCAAAAATAGTTTTTGGCTAACGGATCATCCCAAAAGAAAATACTAGAATACGAGCTCTTTTGAACCTGTTCAAATAACTCTAAAGCTCCCCAGTTTAATTCCCATCCGATCACTACAACACTTATAATTACTGCACTTACCAGAAAAAAAGTTTGAAACGTATCCGTCCAAACTATGGTTTTTATTCCACCCTTGAATGTATACAACCATATTAATAGTATAGTTATCGCTACCGTAACTATAAACGGTATACCGATTCTATTAAATAAAAACGTTTGCAAAACATCTGCGGCTATAAATAGTCGTAAGGAAGAACCTACTGTCCGAGAAACTAAAAACAAAGTAGAACCTGTTTTATAGGACCACCATCCCAATCGTTGTTCTAAATAAGAATAAATCGATACTACATTTAACCTATAGTACAAGGGCATCAACAAACCGGCTACCACGAGATACCCGGCTAAATAACCCAAGACGAGTTGGAAATAGGCAAACTGAGCCACTCCTACTTTACCCGGTACAGAAATAAACGTAACGCCGGATAAGGAAGTACCAATCATACCAAAAGCTACCAAATACCATGGAGATTGTTTATTTCCGGAAAAAAACGCCTCTTCATCCCCTTTGCCGGAAGTTATGTATCCCATCCATAATAAAATTCCGAAGTAGGCTACTAAAAGTATACTAATTAACGTAATAGACATGTTAGATGTATAGTTAGCCGCACAAATTGCCTATTTTTTTGTACATTTGCTAACGAAATAGTGTAATCCAAATCTTCCTATGGCTACATCCTCTATACTTGCCACTTATGCTCCGGAACAAGAGTCCGAGGTCCTTTTAGATGACGTTCAATCATCTGAAATGAATGAGTTAGTAGTGTATAATGATGATGTAAATACATTTGAACACGTCATTCAAACCTTGATTCAAGTGTGTCAACATACACCCGAACAAGCAGAACAATGTACTTGGATTATTCATTTTAAAGGCAAATGTACCGTGAAATTAGGTGCATGGGAAGATTTAAAGCCCCTACGTCAAGGAATTTGTGATAAGGGAATCTCTGCTGAAATACTTTAATTTTCTATACAGTCCATGAATTTTCCTTCTCGTTTGGTAGAAGAGGCTGTTGCAGAAGTTTCTAAACTCCCCGGAATTGGTAAAAAAACAGCCTTACGATTAGTTCTACATTTATTAAAACAAGAGTCATATGTAACAGAGTTGTTATCCGGTGCATTATTAAAAGCCCGTTTAAACGTTCGCTCTTGTGCCGACTGCCATTGTTTATCGGATGAAGAAAAATGTACTATTTGTATTAACCCAAGAAGAGACAGTCAAACCCTTTGTGTAGTAGAAGATACTAGGGATATCTTAGCTATTGAAAATACCGGACAATATTTTGGTAAATACCACGTTTTAGGAGGAGTGATTTCTCCAATGGAACGTATCGGTCCGGACAAACTTAAAATAGACTCATTACTTGAAAAAATAGAAAAAAATAAAGATATTAGAGAAGTGATTTTGGCTTTAAGTCCCACTTTAGAAGGTGATACTACTGCCTTTTACATCACCAAAAAGCTTCGAGCTTACCCGTTAAAAATAAGTACTATTGCCAGGGGGATTCCGTTTGGGGGAGAACTAGAGTATATGGATGAAATTACCCTTGGTAGAAGTATAACAACCAGAACATTATTTGATCCAAAAGAAGATTGAAGACACTATCTATAATAATCGTCAATTACAATGTTTGTCATTTTTTAGAGCAAACGCTTACTTCTGTTTATAAAGCCAAACAAGACCTTTCGGTTGAAGTGTTCGTCGTTGATAATAATTCAGTCGATGGCTCTGTAGAAATGGTTAAAGAAAAATTTCCGGAAGTTGAGTTAATTGACAATAAGGAAAATTTAGGATTCTCAAAAGCAAACAACCAAGCTATACGTCGGTCAAAGGGAGAGTTTATCCTTTTATTAAATCCGGATACTGTTATTGAAGAAGACACTTTAGTCAAAATTGTTCAATTCATGCAAGAACATCCGGAAGCAGGAGGACTAGGAGTAAAAATGTTAGATGGGAAAGGGAACTTCCTTCCGGAATCCAAAAGAGGGTTACCGTCTCCTTGGGTTGCATTTTACAAAATTTTTGGTCTTTCGGCTTTGTTTCCAAAATCAAAAAAATTCGGTCATTACCATTTAGGTTATTTAGACAAAGATAAGACACATCAAGTAGAAGTTTTATCCGGCGCCTTCATGTTACTTCGAAAGAGCACGTTAGATACCATCGGTTTATTGGATGAAGACTATTTTATGTACGGTGAGGATATCGACCTATCGTATCGCATATTAAAACACGGCAAAAAAAACTACTACTACCCGGAAACTAGAATTATCCATTATAAAGGCGAAAGCACAAAGAAAACGAGTATCAATTATGTCTTTATATTTTATAAAGCCATGATCATTTTTGCTCAGAAACATTTCACTAGTAAAAATGCAGGTATCTTTTCGTTTCTGATTCACATAGCCATTTACTTGAGAGCGGCTATGGCTATAGTTAATCGAGTATTCTTAGCAACCTACTTGCCTTTATTTGATTTTATAGCTATCAGTACCCCTTTAGCCATATTAGAATTTTGGTCACCGATTAGCTCAAATGCTTTTCCTCGAAATCTATTATTTCTGAGTACCGTTTGGCTTCTTAGTTTGTGGATTAATGGAGCGTACTCTAACACTGTTAAAATTTACCATATACTAAAAGCCATGCTGTTAGGAAGTATTGTAATTGCTGCTGCTTCTTATGTCTTAGAACCGGTTACGTACACTAAATCGTATGTGGTGGTTGGAAGTGTAGCATCCTTACTTTTCCTAATTGGCTGTAGAGCAGTATTACATTTTTCCAATTGGAATAGAATTAAATGGATGGGTAATACCAATAAAACCACCATACTGATAGGTTCTTATGATGAATGCAAACGAATTGATGATTTGTTAAAAGACACCTCCTATCCGTTAAATATCTTAGGTTATATCACATCCGGATTAAAAAAAGATGTTAAAGGAAAATATTTAGGTTCTATAAACCAGCTGACTAAGATAGTGCAAATGTATGGTATAGAAGAAATCATATTTTGTTCGAAAGATTTATCTGCTAATACTATTATAGAATGGATGACTAAAATAGACAATACAGCCATCGATTTTAAAATTGTACCTGAAGAAAGCAATGTTATTATCGGTAGCAATAGTAAGAACAAACGTGGAGACTTCTACACTTTAAACATTAATCTGAATATTTTAAAAGAAGAAAACCTAAGAAATAAAAGAGTCTTAGATGTCGCGTTTAGCTTAAGTCTAATGGTATTGTACCCCATGATTTTCTGGATATATGAACAACCAAAGCAATTATGGAAAAACATCACGAGTGTAATGTCAGGAGATTGTTCTTGGGTAGGTTATTCAGACCATGGTGCATTGAACTTACCCCGAATAAAACCTGGAATCTTACACCCTTTAACTGGAATTAAGGAGCGCCTTCAATTAAAAGAAGATCATATTATCGAAGTAAACCTTAAATATGCTCGGGATTATAGCTTATTTAAAGATATACACATTATTTG
>JALONH010000012.1 GCA_025455005.1 Cytophagaceae bacterium | reverse complement strand
GATATCGATTGGGCTACGGGTCTGTCCTATATTTATAGAAATGAACCGGACTTTAGAAGAGGGGGATATCAACGCCTTAACGATGGTATTTCTAATTATCAAGTTGTCATTCCTCCTCAAGCAACGGATAATAATGCCTCTCGCTTTTTATCCGGTTTGAAAGAGACCACTGTAGCCGGAGCTTTTAACATTTCTAGGATTGTAAAAGGGTATACAGATTCTACACAAAAAAATGGAATTAAAATTCGTGCCGGGGTTTATGTAGAAAGAAGAACACGGACGTTTGAATCTCGTTGGATGTCCTATGTAAAAGGTTCTTCCGGTTTTGATCCTGCAAAAGAACAGTTGTCATTAGAAACAATTTTCGCAGATGAGAATATTAGTTTTGCTAATGGGTTTTTGTTAAATGAAGGAACGGATGGAACCAACCGGTATCAAGCATCTAATATGTTATTTGCGGGTTATGTAGGGTCAACGTTTACATTCCTTCAAAAATTCACTGCTAACGTAGGGGTTCGTATAGAAAATAATACTCAAAAACTAGATACCAAAAATCAATCCGGTGTGGACATTAATGTCAACAATCCAATTACAAATATTTTGCCTTCTATGGGGTTGCAATATGCTATATCCCAAAAGACTTTAGTAAGGGGGTCTTGGACTCAAACGATTAATAGACCGGAGTTCAGAGAATTAGCACCGTTTGGATTCTTTGATTTTGAAAATAGTTGGAAAGTAAATGGTAATCCTAATTTAGTTAATGCTTTAGCAAACAATTATGATGCCCGCTTAGAGATTTATCCTAATGCAAAAGAAGCTATTACATTTGGAGTCTTTTATAAGGATATACAAAACCCTATTGAGTTTTATATACAACCGGTAGGTTCGTTTGACCAAAATTTTGAATTCAGAAATGCTCCAAAAGCTATATGTTATGGAGCAGAAATCGAATTACGTAAGTCATTAAGCTTTATTGCTTCTAATAATTTAATGGACAAATTATCTTTATTGGCTAACGTATCTTACATACAAAGTGAAGTTCGCTTAGGTACTGTTCAAGCCGGACAAGCAGATACTCGTGGTTTACAAGGGCAATCTCCTTATATCGTGAACGCCGGGTTATCCTATGATAATGCAGATAAAGAGCTTAACATTAATTTAATATACAATGTATTTGGTAATCGTATTTTCGGTATTGGGGACGCACAGTTTGCAACCTTATATGAAAGAAGCAGACATACTGTAGACTTTACCTTATCTAAAAAAATGAAAGACAATATGGAATTTAAAGTTGGAATAAGTGATATATTGAATGCGCCCATACGCTTTACAGAAGACGGAAACAGAAACTTTAAAGTGGATAGCACGGATAAAGAAGTGACATATTTTAGAAGAGGAACATACTTCACACTAGGGTGGAGTTATAAATGGTAATCAGTATAAAAATACATATTTTTGAAAGGGGCTTATAATAGCCCCTTTTTTAATACATGATATTTTCCTAACGCTTCGCTAACAATTAGGTAACACTAAGCATATACTTTTGTGTCATAACTTAATTACTAAAAGAACATGAAAAAAGTTTTAAAAACAGTAGCTCTAGCTTTTATGAGCGCTGCATTTCTAGTGAGTTGTGGAGATGAAGACGAACCAGCTCCAGCAGCACCAACTGAAAATATTTTACAAGGTAACATTACAACTCAAACCTTAGATGCTTCAAAAGTATATACTTTAAAAGGGTTAGTGTATGTGAACGATGGTGTAACGCTTACTATTCCAGCTGGAACGGTTATTAAAGGAGATAAAGCTTCAAAAGCTGCTTTAGTAATCAATCGTGGCGGTCGTTTAAATGCACAAGGGACAGCATCTAATCCAATTGTATTTACTTCTGCTGCTCCTACGACATTTAAAAACTATGGCGATTGGGGTGGTATTATCATTTGTGGTAGAGCGACTAACAACCAAAGTCCTAACCAAGTAATTGAAGGTCCAACTGATTTTACTACAACATCCGGTAATGGTGTGTATGGTGGAACAGATAACGCAGATAATTCCGGTACTTTACAATATGTTCGTATTGAATACGCTGGTATTGCTTATTCTCCAGATAGAGAATTAAACAGCTTAACTATGGGTTCTGTAGGTAGCGCTACAACCATTGATCATATCCAAGTATCCTATGCTGGTGACGATGCTTTCGAGTGGTTTGGTGGAACTGTTAATGGAAAGTACTTAGTAGCATATAGAACTTGGGATGATGATTTCGATACTGATTTCGGTCACTCTGGGTTAGTTCAATTTGGTGTTGCGATGAGAGATAGAACAATCGCTGACGTGTCCCAATCCAATGCTTTTGAATCAGATAACGATGCTTCCGGGTCTAATAACACTCCTAAAACTACTACAAAATTCTCTAACATTACTGTAATGGGTCCTAGAGTGTATTCAACTTCTAATAACAGTGCTAACTATGTTCAAGGTATTCACGCAAGAAGAAATACTGAAGTTACTATCGCTAACTCAATCGTTTGTGGGTATACTACTTTAGTAAACTTTGACCGTTACAATGGAGCCTCCAGAATTAAAAATAACTTATTTGCCAAACATAACTCCCCTGCTAATAATGCTGCTTCATTTGTAGCTGGAAATGGTAACGATACAACTGGTTTTTATGCTGCTAACTTCTGGGGTAGAAAAAACTCTGTATCGAATATTTATGCTGATACTATTTTAACTAACGCTAATCCTGTACAAGCAGCTAGCGGTCTTGGTTTAACAGGTGCCGTATTTTCAGCTACCACTGGTTTAACTGAATCTTTCTGGACTTCTACTACTTATTTAGGAGCAATGGGTACTACTCCTTCTACTGAATGGGCTTGGACTTCCGGTTGGTTACAGTGGGATCCAAATAGCGTAAACTATTAATTTTTAGCTTAATTATTTTATAAATATCTTTGAGGCGTTTCCTTACTAAAGGAAACGCCTCATTCTTTTAACAAGTCGTATAATGAAATTAAAATTAGTTCTTTGGATTTTAATCCTACCGTTTATTCTTTGGCAATGCTCGAACTCTAAAGATGTGAATCCCATAACTTATTTGGATACAGTACAACAACGACAATTAAAAATGGAGTTGTCACGGTATATGGATAAGTTACCATCTCAAACTACTATGGAGCAACGATGGGATAGTTCCAGATTCGTTTATTACAACCGAAAAGCGAATCAAATGCACTTATTAGCGTTATACAAAAAAGATTCTTCCTATTATTTTGTTTGTTCTCGTATCGTCCCGAGTATTCATCCGGGGGATAGAAGGGCTCATATTGGTAAATTACAATGGGATGGAAACAGAATCTATTCGATTGAAGAATACTATTGGTCTAATATATTACCTGAAGCAACTATAAATGAAAACGCACCTGTTTGGTTAAATGAAGTAATAGAATCGTCAACAAACGAAGTATCAAAGAATTCTAAAAAAATGATGGAATGGCCAAATGATTATTTTTATTATGATAAGGTTAATAAATCATGGTCCAGAAGGCCTTAACTAATATTTACGTAATATTAAATTAGCTATTAGATAATACTGCACCGGTATTTTTGCTCTGAAAACAGAGCATTTTTTTATCTGAAAAGAAAATAGATGATTTTCTTTTTAGGTTATTAAAAAAGCCTCTTACTTTTGTAAGAGGCTTTTAATTTTTATTTTAAATCGATATTAAAGAGCACTGTCGATTTTGCCCGCAAGAACAGATTTCGGAACTACTCCAATTTGTTTGTCTACAACCACTCCATTTTTAATAACCAATAGGGTAGGGATAGAACGTATTCCAAACTTAGCCGATACTTCCGGATTGTCATCTACGTTAAGCTTTCCGATTACAGCTTTACCTTCATAATCTCCGGCTAGTTCCTCTACTACCGGCCCTATCATTTTACATGGACCACACCACTCTGCCCAAAAATCTACTAATACCGGTTGATCGGTCTTTAATATCTCTTCAAAATTAGAATCTGTCAATTGTACTGCTTTTCCCATAATTGTAATTGTTAATGTAACTTGAATTGTAAACTTAATGATTTTTTTAAGAAATTAGTTCCATTAGGCATTTATTTTATAGCTAACTCCTTCTAGTTTAGCTAAATCAGTGATAAATTGATTGTTGGGGTCAACCCTATATTTTCGAGCAAATGTCTTTACTTGAACCTGTCCGCTCTTCGCCGCCAACTGCACATATAAATTGCAATTTCCGGGATGTCCTTGAACCAAATCATCCATCTCTTGAATAGCTATCGGCGTTATAGTATCTAAATCAATCTGTAACGTTACACTCTTGCACATCTTCGATCGAACATCTGCTAATAACTGCATGTAAGTTGGCTTAAACTCATATTCTTCTTTACCAAATCGGTTTACTACCATTCCTCGCATAAATATAAATGTACCTACGATTAAAAAATGTGAAAATTTTAAATAGTCCTCACCAAACAAGGCTAAGTCTAAACTACCATTATAATCTTCGACTGAAAACAAAGCGAAAGGTTTACCGTTTTTACTTTGTCTAAGGGTAACCTTAGAAATTATTCCTGCTACTGATACATCTTTATTACGGGTTTCCATTACCTTATCTAACGTAATGGTACAAAAACTGTCTATATCTAATTTGAATTGGTCTAATGGATGTCCGGAAATATAAAACCCAACAATTTCTTTTTCTTTCTTTAATTTTTCAATGTCACCCCAAGGTTCACAAGGGAGTAGTTTGGGGGGGCTGGGTTTTGAACTCTCGGTGTTTCCAAAAAGAGAAGCTTGATTTGCGCTGTCTTCTTGTTGAAATGCATTTCCATATCGTATGGCTTTTTCAATAAGGTTTAGGGTTTCCCGCTCCCCTATATGAAAATATTGTGCTCGGTGAATATCGGAAAAGCTATCGAATGCACCGGCTAATGCTAAATTTTCAAAGGTTTTTTTACTGACCGCTTTCAAATTTACGCGAGCAGCGAAATCAAAAAAATCGGAAAACATGCCGCCTTCTTTCCGAGCCTCTATAATGGCTTGGACAGGCCCTTCGCCTACACCTTTTATAGCCCCTAGCCCGAATCGTATTTGACCGGATGCATTTACAGAAAAGGGATACTTACTTTCGTTTACATCCGGTCCTAAAACCGGTATACCCATGCGCACACATTCTTCCATAAAAAAGGTAATCTTGTCAAAATTACTTAAGTTATGAGTTAGCACTGAGGCCATGTATTCTGAAGGATAATGCGCTTTTAAATATCCTGTCTGAAAAGCAACAAATGCATAACAAGTAGAATGGGATTTGTTAAAAGCATAAGAGGCAAAAGCCTCCCAATCGGTCCATATTTTTTCTAATATAACTTTGTCATGGCCTTTCGTTGCAGCCCCTTCTATGAATTGGGGTTTAAGTTTATCCAAGGTTTTACGGTCTTTCTTACCCATTGCTTTCCGTAACACGTCCGCATCGCCTTTTGAAAAATCAGCCAGTTTTTGTGAAAGCAACATTACTTGTTCTTGATAGACCGTAATACCATACGTATCCTTAAGGAATTCCTCCATATCCGCTAAGTCATATGTTACCGGTTCTAGTCCATGTTTCCGTTTTATAAAGTTGGGAATGTATTCGAGTGGACCCGGTCGGTATAGCGCGTTCATCGCAATTAAATCTTCAAACTTATCCGGTTTTAGATCTTTTAAATATTTCTGCATACCCGGAGATTCAAACTGAAACGTACCGTTTGTTTCTCCTCGTTGGTATAGTGCTAATGTTTTGGCATCGTCTAATGGTATGGTGTCAATATCAATATCGATGTTATGGTTTTCGCGAATGAGTTGTAGTGCATCTCGAATGATAGTTAAGGTCTTTAGTCCTAAAAAGTCCATCTTAATAACACCGGCGTCTTCTATCACTCTACCGTCGTATTGAGTAATCAGTAAGTCAGAGTCTTTGGAGGTGCAAACCGGAATGATTTCGGATAAATCTTTTGGCGCAATGATAATACCGGCTGCATGGATTCCGGTTCCTCTTACGGATCCTTCTAATATAAGTGCTTCTTTTAGTACCTTAGATTCTAATAATGCAGTGTTATCCAGAATCTCTCGTAACTTTTTTAAATTATCTAAATCTTCTCCGGATAAGCCTTCTTTGTCCTTTATTCCGCCCTCTCCCTCTATAGGTGCTTTTAGAACTCTATCTAACGAAATACCGGGTTTTTCCGGAACTAATTTGGCAAGTCCATTGGCGTCCGGTAAGGGTAAATCGAGTACACGAGCCACATCTTTTATACTCATCTTCGCCGCCATGGTACCATAGGTTACTATTTGAGCAACTTGATTTTTCCCATATTTGTCTACCACGTAATCAATGACCCGTTGTCTACCTTCATCATCAAAATCGGTATCAATATCCGGCATACTTTTTCTATCCGGATTTAAAAAACGTTCAAATAGTAAATTATATTTGATAGGGTCAATATTAGTGATACCTATGCAATACGCAACGGCAGAGCCTGCAGCGGAACCCCTCCCCGGGCCTACAAAAACACCGATTTCTTTACCTTTATTAATGAAGTCTTGAACTATTAAAAAGTATCCGGCAAAGCCCATCGTTCTAATGGTATGTAATTCGAAATTAAGACGCTCTTCTATTTCTGGAGTGAGGTCTCGATACCGTTCTTTTGCTCCTTTGTACGTTAAATGTTCTAAAAACTCATCTTGAGAATAAAAATCTGATGGAATAGGAAAGTTCGGTAAAAGAATATCTTGTTTTAATTTCAATGGCTCGACTTTATCTACTATCAACATCGTATTGTCGATGGCTTCCGGAAGATCATGAAACAAGGCACTCATTTCAGCCGTTGTTTTAAAATAAAATTGATCATTGGCAAAAGCAAACCTACGTCCTTTCATTGCAGCATCATCATCCGTAAACTCCTTCATAGAAGGTGTACTTTGTTTTTCACCGGTATTGATGCATAATAAAATATCGTGTGCGTTATAATCTTGTTGGTCTACATAATGAGAGTCATTAGACGCTATAATCGGAACGTTATATTTACGAGCAAATTTTATTAATACTTCATTACAAATATGTTGTTCTTTTATATCATGACGTTGAAGTTCTACAAAATAATCCTCTCCAAATAAATCCAACCACCATTTAAATACTTTTTCCGCTTCATCTTCTCCTTTTTTTATGATAGTTCTAGGTACTTCTGCTGCTAGACAACAAGTAGTCGCAATCAAGCCTTTATGGTATTTTAAAATTAATTCTTTGTCTATCCTTGGATACTTACCATACAGTCCATCCATATATCCTAAGGAACAAAGTTTTACTAAATTCTTATACCCTTCTGCATTTTTAGCTAATAATAATTGATGGAATCGTACGTCTTTATTGTCTTTAGTAAATGATTTTTTAAAACGATCTTCCACTAAATAAAATTCGCAGCCTACTATGGGTTTTATATTATGTTTAGCGGCTTCGGCAACAAATTGAAAAGCACCAAACATATTTCCATGATCCGTAATAGCTAGGGCTTTCATACCATCGGCAGCAGCTTTCTTGCATAACTTAGGAATACTAGCGGCACCATCCAATAGGGAATATTGAGAATGCACGTGTAAGTGCGCAAAATCAGTCATAACGAAAATTTAAGTATACAATTTACTTAAAAGGATGACCTAGCTTTCCATAAGTTTTCAACAAGGAGATTCAATCAAATCTTTTTGTAGATGCTTAATTTATAGGCTATTGAAAAATAGCTTATATTTGAAAAGATTAAGTACGTGTATATGATTACCATTATTATTGATTGTGCGGATGCAAAAGGTTTGATTTATAAAATCACGGGTGTAATTGCACATCTTCAATTAAACATTACCGCAAACCGAGAATTTGTTGAGAAAGAGAAAAACCGCTTTTACATGCGTACCTGTGTAGATGGGGATATTCAGATTGATGTATTGGAAGCTGCATTGAAAAATGTGTTACCGGAAGATCATACGTTAATACTACATACCGGCAGATTAAAGCGATTAGTCGTGATGGTTACAAAAGAAGAACACTGTTTGACAGAGTTAATCAGTAGATATTATTTTGGAAATCTTAAAGCAGATATCTTAGCCGTAGTTGGGAATCATAATCATTTAAAAAATTATACAGAAAAATTTTCAATCCCCTATCACTATATTTCTCACGAAGGTAAAAGCAGAGAAGAACATGAAAAGGAGATCTTAGATTGTATCCAATCCTATCAACCGGATTATATTGTTTTGGCAAAATACATGCGCATTCTTAGCGAGTCTTTTACGAATCATTTTCAAAATAAAATGATTAATATTCATCATAGCTTTTTGCCGGCATTTAAAGGTGCTAACCCTTACCGGCAAGCTTATGAAAGAGGAGTAAAAATTATAGGTGCTACAGCTCATTTTGTGAACCAGGATTTAGATGAAGGGCCCATTATTTGTCAAGAAGTATTGTCGGTAGACCATTCCTTAAGCTCTCAAGATATGTCCTCAGCCGGTAAAGACGTTGAAAAAATGGTATTGGCTAAAGCAATTCAGTTAGTGGTAGAAGACCGTGTATACGTAACAGATAATAAAACTATTGTTTTCTGATTTTTCTATTTAACTTCATATATAACGTGTAAAATTATGAAGTTGAAATATTTCATTTTAATAATAAGCATAGTTGGGTCTAGCTGTAGTTCTTCAAAAGAAAAAGAACCAACGAAGCTTGTTGATGCTCTATTTTTAAATAAAGATACTTCGATTCATACCTCAGTTGTTCGGGAAGTTTCAATTACTGATCCATTTAAATCAAAAAGAATAAAACTTTTAATCACCAACCATTTTAATACCTATTACATTTATAAAGGGCAAGAATTTGGATTAGAATTTGAATTACTTCAGCTCTATTTAAAAGATAAAGGTTGGGAATTAGAATTGGAATTGATCCATGATATGACCCATATTCAAGATAGTATTTTGTCGAGGGGCACTCACATGGCTGCCGCGAGTTTTGTATTTCCTGCTTATGGTGATGCGGATGGCTTGTATTCTAATGCAATTTATACGACGGATTTGGTATTGGTTCAGAATAAAGAAAAATCGATTACAATTCCTACTGTTCATACACCGGTTACGGCAACAATTGTTCGAGAGGCTCCTTTTATTACTAAATTTTTTAAAGACTCCTTAGAACCAAGAGGAATACAATATCAACTTTTAGAAAAAGGAACGACCAAGCAAGAACTTGTAGAAGAAGTAGCTAAGAAAAATATTGAAGCTACAATATGTTCCCGAAATGAGGCCGACATCATGTCGACATTTTATCCAAGTTTATCCTATGAAACGGTAGTGGTGAATCAAGCAGCCATTTCTTTTTTATTTCATCCTAAATGTAAAACACTACAAATTGATTTTAACCAATGGTTAAAGAAAAAACAGAACACATCTGATTACTGTTGGATAATTAAGACATATGAAAGTTTACCAAAGGAGATTAAAAAAAATGTAAAATACATAACGCCGGTTGTATTAAAAGAACGAATTTCTAAATACGATACCTTAGTACAATACCATTCGAAAAAGATTGGCTGGAATTGGAAATTAGTGTCCGCTATCATCTTTCAAGAATCACAATTTAACCCCCATTCTGTATCATGGGTTGGTGCAAAAGGATTAATGCAAGTCATGCCCTCCGTTGGTAAAGAGTATGGTCAACTAAAACCGACTCAATTGTTCATACCGGAAAAAAATATCGATGTAGGTACAAAGTATTTAGCGTGGATTCAAAAGTATTTTTATAATGAAAAAGTGATAGCACCGGAGGATAAACTTAAATTTATAATAGCCTCTTACAATGCCGGTGTGGGTCATGTGGCGGATGCGCGCGCCTTGGCTTCGAAACATGGTTTAAATCCAAATAAATGGGACAATCATGTAGAAAAAATGATGTTGGTTAAATCATATCCAAAGTATTATCAAGATCCTGTTTGTAAATATGGTTATTGTAGAGGACTTGAAACAACAACTTACGTAGACAATATCATGGGATATTATAACCACTATTTAAAGTATATCCCTTAAATTAATTTTTTAAAATACGATCTTGTAAAAGCTTTGCAGCCGGTATATCTGCCGCAGATAAATTGAATTGTAAGAGTCTTTCAATTTCTACCCATTGAATATCGTGGTGTTCTCGAAGGGTCAGAGTTCCTCCTTGGTATTCACATAAAAAAGGATAAAGATGAATTATCTTATCCTCATAATGATGAGTATAACTAGGTAGACTTTCTTTACATGAAACATCAAGGCAGAGTTCCTCTCGAATTTCCCGAATAACGGTCGATTCGGGCGCTTCCGATTTTTCTACTTTACCTCCCGGAAATTCCCATTTCATAGGGTTATTCATTTTTTCACTTCGTTGTGCCAGTAATACTTTCGTTCCTTGGACAATAATAGCGCATGCTACTTCGATAATCATTAGGGTAATGAAAGTGTTTAATAATCGAATTTTTTTAGAATGGCTTCTGCCATTGCCAAATCTTCTGGTGTTGTAATTTTGATATTATCGTATGAGCCTTCTATTAGGTGTATTGCATAACCGCCGGCTTGTTCTGCTACTGTGGCATCATCGGTGTACCGATCATGCGTGGCTTTTGAAAAAGCATCACGAATTTGAGGTAACAAAAACGTTTGGGGGGTTTGTATACTGTATAAATGACTTCGGTCAAGGGCGATTGTACCTTTAAGTGGATCCGATTGTCGAACAGAATCTTTCATGGCAACGGCTGTTATAGCGTTCCCTTTTTCACAGGCGACTGTATACGACTCTTCAATGATTTTTTTACTAATAAAGGGACGTACGCCATCGTGAATGGCTACTACACCTTCTTGGTCCACAATACTATTTAAGCCGTTTCGGACCGATTGAAAACGAGTAGTTCCACCAAAGACTATATGGTGGGGAATATTGAAATTATATTTTATACAGAGTTGGTGCCAACGGTCCACTTGTTCTTGTGGTAAAACCAAAACAATACTCACTTTTGTGTCACTGGTGAAGTACCGTTTGATCGTGTGCATCAAAATAGGTGCATTTCCTATAGATAGAAATTGCTTGGGTGTTTCAGTACCCATTCGAGTTCCGGAGCCACCGGCAACAATCAAAGCATATCGATTCATAAATAAAAATAAGGAATGCAGTAGAAAATTGGTAGTAGAAAGTATTAAAATAAAAAAGGGACTCGATAAAGTCCCTTTTTATTTTATAAGATTAACATAACATCCCCATAACTGAGGAATTTATACTTTTCTTTAACAGCGGTTTTATACGCTTTCATTACTAAATCATAACCTCCAAAAGCACACGCCATCATTAATAATGTAGACTCCGGCATATGGAAGTTGGTAATCATTGAATTTCCTATTTTGAAGTCATAAGGAGGAAAGATAAAACGATCCGTCCATCCGGAATTCATCTTTAATCGATTGTTAGCGGAAACCGACGATTCTATGGCACGCATACTGGTAGTGCCGATAGCACAAACCTTATGTTTTGTATCTAACGCTTTGTTCACCAATTCAGCAGTTGCATTCGGTATCGTGAAGTTCTCCGAATCCATTTTGTGTTTCGTTAAATCTTCAACGTCTACCGCTCGAAAAGAACCTAGTCCAATATGTAACGTCATTGGAGTAAATTGAACTCCATTGATTTCCATACGTTTCATTACCTGTTTGGTAAAATGCATACCTGCGGTTGGTGCCGCTACAGCACCTCTCTCTGTAGCAAAGATGGTTTGATATCGTTCTCTGTCTGACTCTTCCGCTTTTCTACGTATATAGCGAGGCAGTGGAGTTTCACCTAGCGTATCGATTACACGAGCGAAATCATCCGAGTTCCCGTCAAATAAAAAGCGAATGGTACGACCCCTGGAAGTAGTATTATCTACCACTTCGGCAACTAAATCACCATTCCCAAAATACAACTTGTTTCCAACTCGAATTTTACGGGCCGGGTCTACCAATACATCCCATAAATGGAGGTCTGCATTTAATTCTCGTAAGAGAAACACTTCGATATCCGCTTCCGTTTTTTCTTTTTGACCGTATAAGCGAGCAGGAAATACTTTGGTATTGTTATATATCATGACATCGCCTTCTCCAAAGTACTGAACAATATCTTTAAATTGTTTATGTTCAATAGTTCCGGTAGCCTTATGTAACACCATCATCCGTGCCTCATCTCTATTTTCGGCAGGATATTGTGCGACTAAATCGGCAGGCAAAGCATACTTAAATTCAGATAATTTCATAGGTTAATAGATGGATATAAATATCCCATTATAATTAGAAGTGGGCAAAGATAGTAAAACTGCCCCCCCTTTGTCCAGTAACCCCTTAAAATAATATAAACAAATTTAATCGGAATGTTAATTTGTAGCTCATTAACAACAGGTTAAAGAGAATATAATTTAGGACTTAGGGGAAAGGGCGCTCACGGCTTCTCTCGATAAACGGTTATAATGCATGATATCGGTAAGGGTCCAATCCTCCGTCACGATGGGGGTTCCTATAGATACCGTGACGGTTTGGGGCTTGATTTGAAAATGAGTAGCCGGCCATACTGTGTGGGCACCGTGTATAAAAACCGGTAGGATAGGAGCTTTTGCTTCTATAGCCATGTGAAAAGTTCCATTTTTAAATATACCTAATGCGCCGTCCGGGGAACGTGTCCCTTCTGGGAATGTGACTACACTTTTGCCTTTTTTCACCATATCAGCCGCTTGTTGAATACTGGCTATTGATTTTTCTTTATTGGTTCGATCAATAAAAATCATTCCCATAGCCATCATATACCAACCAATAAACGGCACCTTTTTCAATTCTTTCTTTCCAATAAAATACAAATTTTGAGGAAGTACTTGGAATAGATAAGGGATATCCATGACGGAGGTATGGTTGGCTATTACAATAACAGGTGAAGGGATTTGATTCAATGGAATAGAAGAACGGAATACGAGTTTAGTACCGGCTAATATTGTAATTCCGGGAGCCCAAATACTCCGAGCCATAGCCACACTCCAAGAAGGAGAGAACGTAACCAATCGAATGATTATAGAAATGCTAATGCAGGCGATTGACCATAAAATCATTAAGAATAATCGGATATAGGACATTGGTTAATGGATAGGTGTTAAAGTATATATATAGATAGGTTGTCTAACAAATAAGATGTCAAATACAAATGAGTAATATAAATCAAAGGTACTTGTTCTATCATAGAAACAAAAAAAGACACCTTCTTCATTGTTGGCATAATGAAGTAAGGTGTCTATTGCCATGAGAATCCCGCGATGAATAGTGTCGCAGGAGAAGTAGCGTATTGTATTTAGTTAAGAGGGAGGATTACAAACACCCGTTTCTAAATTACGCTTCTTCTTCTTCGACGGCTTCCGGTGCAGCATCCATGGATGGCGAACCATTGAGTTGAACTTTTTGTCTAATTTTTTTATCTAATTCTTCCATTAACTCAGGATGATCTAAAATCATTTCCTTAACAGCGTCTCTACCTTGACCTAATTTACTGCCTTCATAAGAGAACCAAGATCCGGCTTTATTGAGTATGCCTAATTCAACTCCTAAGTCAATGATTTCTCCTACTTTAGATATACCGCCACCATACATAATATCAAACTCTATTACTTTAAAAGGAGGTGCTAATTTGTTTTTCACTACTTTAACACGCGTGCGGTTCCCAATAATGTTGTCGGCCCCTTCTTTTATTTGGCCTACACGACGTATGTCTAAACGAACCGAAGCATAAAATTTTAAAGCATTACCTCCGGTCGTCGTTTCCGGATTTCCGAACATTACGCCTATTTTTTCACGTAACTGATTGATGAAAATACAGCAACAACCGGTTTTATTGATTGCTCCGGTAAGTTTACGTAAGGCTTGAGACATTAAGCGCGCTTGAAGCCCCATTTTACTATCTCCCATCTCACCCTCAATTTCCCCTTTGGGAACGAGTGCCGCCACTGAGTCGATAACGATGATATCTATAGCACCGGATCGGATTAAATGTTCGGCTATTTCTAGTGCCTGCTCTCCATTATCCGGCTGCGAAATCAATAAGTTTTCGGTATCGATACCTAATTTTTCAGCGTATGTTTTGTCAAAAGCATGTTCTGCATCAATAAAAGCGGCGATTCCTCCTTGGCGTTGCGCTTCCGCAATACAATGCATCGTCAACGTCGTTTTACCGGAAGATTCAGGACCGTATATTTCAACAATACGCCCCCTAGGTACTCCACCTATACCGAGTGCTATATCCAAACCTAAAGATCCTGTTGGAATCGCCGGAACGTCTACTACACGTTCGTCGCTAAGTTTCATTACAGTACCTTTCCCGTAGGTTTTCTCCAATTTATCTATTGTTAACTGGAGTGCTTTTAATTTTTCGTTTTTACTCATGGCTTTAAAAGTTTAATTGGTTGAAATTTCCCCCGGCCTAAACCGGATTGTATGGTACAAATATATATTGTGCTAAATAAATTAGCAAATAATTCACTAAAAAAATTAGCATACTAATAAATTTAGCGCCTTGTTTTAAAGTTCAGTAAAAGAAATACTTTTTCAAAGTATTGATTATTAAAAAGATATACACAACTTGACGACTTGTTATTCGTATAATCGAAAAAGTGGTATATCTTTTGTCTTCCCTATTTTATAAAACAATGCAATTATGAAAACGTTGGGATTATTCGTCGCTCTATCTATAGGTTTGGTAGCTTTTACCAATCAAACATCTGAAGTTACGGTCACTAAGGCTTTACCTTATACCGGGAATGAGGTCCTTCAATACCGACTACACTATGGTTTTATAAATGCAGGGGAAGCGACAATTATGGTTCACCCTACATTGTATGCTGTCAATGGTAAGGTTTGTTATAAAACGACTGTATCAGGAAAATCAACCGGTTCTTTCGCTATGATGATGACCATAAAAGACGAATGGGGGTCTTATATAGATACCAATTCCAGAATCCCTCAGAAAGCTTATCGAGATATTACAGAAAATAGTTATCGGTTAAAAGAGGTTGTGATGTATGACTATGGACATAATAAAGCTAATGTCATCCGGGAGAAAGGTAAAGACTTATCTAATAAATCAACGCATGAATATGCCATTGCACCTAATCTTCAAGATATCGTAAGTGGTGCGTACTATTTACGGTCATTAGATTATACTACGATGGCACCGGGGACACCCATTGCCATGAAAGCCTTTTTTGAAGATAAGTTATATGATTTTACCATCAAATTCGTAGGAAGAGAAAAAATCGATACTAAATGGGGTAAAATAAATGCGATAAAACTTCAACCGGTTATGCCCAATAATGAAATGTTTGATGGTGGAAATTCTATTCGAGTATGGATTTCAGATGATAAAAATAAAATACCGATTCGCATGGAAGCCGATATGTTTGTTGGGAAAGTTGCGGTAGATTTAAAAGGATATTCTGGATTAAAGCACACGATTGCATTCCAAAAATAATCATCTTTAAGATATTATATTATCTTTACCCAATGGTTAAGTTTGTGTTAAACTAGGCCATTGGGTATTTACATTATAGTTAAAACCATTGAAAACTACTTAATTTTGAAAAGTTATGCGAATGAATTATTGGTATTGGGTACAACGCTTTTTATTATCGTTCACTTTTGGTGTTATAGCCTTTAGCGCAACTTGTAGTACTTCCAAAGGATTCATTATTAAAGGAAAACTATCTGAATACGGAGCTCAATCTAAAGTTTATTTATATAAAATGTTAGGGTATGAATTGTTATCGTTTGATTCAACCCTTCACAAACTAGGCGTGTTTGAATTTAAATATGCTGCAGCCCTTCCAAGAGGTTTTTATAAAATTGGTTTTTCTAAAGAAAATTCGATTACCATAATAGTAAGCAATGAAAATATTTCCATAACCGGTAATCCGGCAATAGAAAAAAGTATAATGGTCGTTGGGTCTAAAGAAAATGATGTTTATGCAGCGTATCGAAAATACAATGAAGCCCAACAAAAAAATACAGAAGCAGCTCAACAAGAAGCAAATCAGCTAAGTCAACAACCCGGAATGACACAAGCGTTGTTTGATCAAGCCGTAATTGGTATTCGTTCTCGTTTAGATTCTTTAAATAGTATTCATAGAAAAAACATTGAGCAACTCATTCAAGCTAATCCCGGATTGTTTATCACTAAAGTCATGGCAATGTCTTTGCCGAAGTCGAATGTTACGATAGAAACCTATTTTACGAAAGAAGAACTTAGTGATCCGGAATATGCAGCCGGAGAAATGATACCTTCTAAAATGCGTGTTCTATATCAGTATATGTTAGAACAAGATATAACAGTTTGGAAGAATACAACGCATTTTTTATTACAACAAGCTGCAGACAGTTCGGATAATAAACAAGTCATTTATTTAACCATGATTCCGATTTTATCCAATCAAGACATAGACTACACACGTCAATTGGCTAACGCTTATGTTTCGGAATATCCCCATTCTAGTTTAGCACAAAACCTCAAGAAGCAATTGCCGAAAGGAGCACCAACCATTGGAGAAATTGCTCCAAATATCATATTAACGGATGTGAATGGGGCCCGGAAATCATTGTATGAAATGAGAGGGAAAGTAGTATTGTTGGATTTTTGGGCTTCTTGGTGTGGACCGTGTCGAGGTGAAAATCCAAATGTAGTTCGAGCCTACCAAGAATATAAGGATAAAGGGTTTACTGTATTTAGTGTTTCTTTGGATACCAATAAAGAAGCTTGGTTAACAGCTATACAGAAAGATGGATTAGTGTGGCCCAATCATGTCTCAGACCTCAAAGGGTGGAGTACTGAGCCCGCAAAAGAGTATTCTGTTCGCGGAATACCTATGACCTACTTAATCGATAAAAATGGCTACGTGGTAGCAACTAATTTAAGAGGGGAAGCCTTACATTTAAAATTAGCCGAATTATTAAGTAAACCTTAACGCATATGAAATCGAATTTACGTATTCTGGTAGTAGATGATGAACAAGATATAGTGGAGTTATTAGAGTATAATCTCGCTAAAGAAGGATATGAAGTTCGATCCGCTAATAATGGGGTGAAAGCTATAGATGAAGCACGTGATTTTTTACCACAATTGATTTTGATGGACATCATGATGCCTAAAATGGATGGTGTGGAAGCATGCCGAAAAATTCGTGAAATCCCTAAACTAAAAGAATCATTCGTTATCTTTTTAACTGCTCGGTCAGAAGAGTTTTCAGAAGTAGCGGCTTTTGATGCCGGAGCGGATGACTTTATTACCAAACCGATAAAACCTAGAGCCTTGTTGAGTCGCGTAAATGCTTACTTCCGCAGAGGGACTAAAAATATTAATGAAAAAGAAACTATTACGATACGGGATTTAATTATAGACCGGGCAAGCTATACCGTCATGAAAGGGGAGGAGAAAATTATACTTCCTAAAAAAGAATTTGAATTGTTGTTTTTTTTATCGCAACGCCCGAACACGGTATTTAATCGAGATGAATTATTGAAAAATATCTGGGGGACAGATGTTTACGTGGTTCCCAGAACAGTAGATGTGCACATTCGTAAAGTAAGGGAAAAAATTGGTGAAGATTATATCACCACAGTTAAAGGAATAGGTTATAAATTTGCCATGGAGGAATAAACCTTCCATGATTTCACATCAAGCGCTTTTAACGTTACTTATCAATACTACTTCAACCGCCGGGATGATCACCCTATCTTGGTGGATGAAGGTCTTACAGCCAACCTGGACGTGGTTAATGGCGGGTTTGGTGTTTTGGATTTTTATGGGTGCCTTAGTGTACCTATTTTTAGAATGGGCGATTTACCGTGATTTAGATCGTGTTCAAAAGATGCTTCAACCTTTTAAACGCAAGGAAGAAGACCCCAAAAAAAACACCTATGTCAATAGTCCTTCCCCTCTGGATCATATCAAACTCGATATACGGTCTTTTGCTCTTCAAAAACAACGTGAAATCGAGGAGTTAAAAAAATTAGAAACATTTCGGCGTGAATTTTTGGCAGATGTCTCGCATGAATTAAAAACACCTATTTTTGCAGCTCAAGGCTTTGTTCATACCCTATTGGATGGAGAAGTTGAAGTTCCGGAAATCCGGGAACGCTTTTTAAGTAAGGCGGCATATAGTTTAGATAAACTAAATGCGCTGGTAGAGGATTTGATAACTATTTCTCAAATGGAAATAGGAGAAATAAAAATGCATCCTCAAAATTTTGATCTTAGAAAATTAATAGAAGATATTTTTGACCAATTAGAAGAGACTGCAGCCAAAAAAGGTACACGGTTAAAAGTGTTTAAGTACTCTCCTAAATCTTGTTATGTATATGCCGACAAACTCCGAATTGGCCAAGTATTAACCAATTTAATAGTCAATGCCATTAAATACGGTATTGATCAGGGTACTATTGTGGTGCAGTATACCATTGAAACCGACCATGTACATATTCAAGTAAAAGATGATGGACCCGGTATGGAAGAAATACATTTAAATCGTATTTTTGAACGGTTTTATCGAGTAGATAAAAGTAGGTCCAAAGAACAAGGGGGTACCGGTTTAGGTTTATCAATAGTTAAACACATCATTGAAGCCCACGAAGAAAAGATAAGCGTTAAGAGTAAATTAGGAGAAGGGACTACTTTCTATTTTACATTAAAAAAAGGGAAAGTAATTAATTCATGAAAAAACCACAGTTCAAAGATTGGATCATTGAAGAAGATGACAATTATATCTTTATTAATAAACCTCCCTACGTATCCAGTCTAGATGAACGAAACAGTGGAGATGGAACCAGTATTTTGAGACTAGCAAAGGAATACTTTCCGGAGGCTCAATTGGCGCATAGACTAGACAAAGAAACATCCGGTATTTTAGCTATTGCCAAAAATCCTGAGGCTTACCGACATTTATCGATTTTATTCGAAACCCGAAAAATTGCTAAAGAATACCATGCGGTAGTCAATGGAATACAAGACTTGGAAGGAATTCGAGTCTATTTGCCTATTTTACCTTTATCCAACGGAACGGTTAAAATTGATAAGACGAAAGGAAAAGAGGCAGAAACTATCTTTTTCACCCTTCAAGCATTTAAAAATGCTACGTTGGTGCGTTGTTTACCGGTTACCGGTCGAATGCATCAAATTAGAATACATCTTGCCAGCGCCGGTGCACCGATAGTATCGGATGTACAATATGGAGGTAAGCATTTGTATCTGAGTACCTTTAAACGAAAATTTAATTTAAAAAAAGATACAGAGGAACTACCCTTGATTCAACGGGTGGCCTTGCATGCTAACTCGCTCATATTTAATGATATAAATGATATTGAGCGAAAAATTACAGCACCCTACCCCAAAGATTTTCAAGTACTGGTAAAAAAATTGGAAGAGTATTCTTCTTAAATTTTTTAGTCTTGTTTGGAATTAACTAGGAATAGGCATATCTTTGTGTCCCTTTTTTCAGGAAAAGGGCTGTATTGTATTTGAGATAAGAATAAGACAATGGATAGCTTAAGCTACAAAACTACGTTCGCCAACAAACAAACTGTTCAAAAGGAATGGGTGGTTGTTGATGCCGAAAACAAGACCTTAGGTCGCTTTGCGAGTGAGGTGGCAAAAATATTAAAAGGCAAGCATAAGCCTTCGTATACTCCGCATGTGGATTGTGGGGATAACGTAATCATTTTAAACGCAGAAAAAGTTCGCTTAACAGGGGCTAAAATGACGGATAAAGTGTACACAAGACATACGGGGCAACCGGGTGGTCAGCGTTTCCAAACTCCGAAAGAAGTATTAGAAAAATATCCTGAACGTATTCTGGAGAGAGCGGTTAAAGGTATGTTACCTAAAAACCGTTTAGGTAGAGAATTATTCAGAAATCTTCATGTATATGTTGGTGTTCAACACCCGCATGAAGCACAACAACCAAAAGTTATTAAACTGTAATCAATTTCGTAAATGGAAGTATTAAACGCCATTGGTAGAAGAAAAACATCTGTAGCTCGTGTTTATTTAAAGCCGGGTAAAGGTGCTATAGTAGTGAATGGTAAAGAATTAAAAGAATATTTTACCACTGAAATACTACAAATTTCCGTAGAGCAACCATTAACTGTGGTAGCGGAAAAAGGGAAATACGATATCTCTGTAAACGTACAAGGGGGTGGTATTACCGGTCAAGCGGAAGCTACACGTTTGGGTATTGCTCGTGCACTTGTTTTAGCTAGTGGCGAAACAGCTCACGCACCATTGAAGAAAGAAGGTTTATTAACCCGTGATTCCCGTATGGTAGAGCGTAAGAAATACGGTAGAAGAAAAGCTCGTAGAAGATTCCAATTCAGCAAACGTTAATACTTCTATATATATTATTTTACTACGATGTCTAAAAAAATCGAATATAAAGATCTACTTGATGCAGGTGTACACTTTGGTCACTTGACTCAAAAATGGAATCCTAAAATGGCTCCTTACATTTTCATGGAGAAAAACGGAATCCACATCATTGATTTAAATAAAACACAAGTTTGTTTAGAAGATGCTTGTAATGCTATCAAAGGAATCGTTCGTTCCGGAAGAAAAGTATTATTTGTAGCTACTAAAAAACAAGCGAAAGAAGTTGTTTCTGCTGAAGCAAAGCGTTTGAAAATGCCTTATGCAACGGAAAGATGGTTAGGGGGTATGCTAACTAATTTCGTTACGGTTCGTAAGTCATTGAAAAAAATGTCTTCAATGGAAAAAATGATGAAAGATGAAGCGTTCTCTTCTTTAAACAAAAAAGAGAAATTGGTTCTTTCTCGTGAAAAAGATAAGTTGGAAAAAGTTTTAGGAGGTATAACCGACTTAACACGTCTTCCTGCTGCTATATTCATTGTAGATGCTAAAAAAGAACATATCGCTATCAATGAAGCGAAAAAGCTAAATATACCGGTATTTGCTATCGTAGATACGAACTCAGATCCTACCGTTGCTGATTTTCCTATCCCTGCAAATGATGATGCGTTCAAATCCATCGCTATCATCACTAACGCAATCGGACAAGCGATAGAAGAAGGTTTATCTGAACGTAAGAAAGATAAAGATGATGCTAAATTAAAAGAGGAAGAAGATACAAAACGCGCTGTTGATAAAGCAGACGTTGAATAACTCTTATACACTCACACATATAAAAATTGAACATTGGTTTCCAATGTTCAATTTTTTTTGAAATCAAACCCTAAACAAAATTAACATTAAAATAATAATACTATGTCTACCATTACAGCAGCTGAAGTAAACAAACTAAGAAGCATGACCGGTGCCGGTATGATGGATTGTAAAAAAGCACTAACCGAAGCAAACGGAGATTTTGAAGCAGCCATTGATATTCTTCGTAAAAAAGGACAAAAGGTATCAGCCGCTCGCGCTGAAAACGTTACATCTGAAGGTGTTGTCTTAACTCATATCGCCGCAGATGGTAAAAATGGTAAGTTAGTAGCCCTTGCTTGTGAAACGGAGCCTGTATCCAAAGTAGATGACTTTAAAAAACTGGCAAATGCTATCCTTGAGGTTGCGGTTGCGAAAAACCCTTCTACTATCGATGAACTTTCTGCTTTAACACTATCCGATAGTCGTACTGTTTCTGATCATATCGTTGATTTAACCGGTAAAATTGGAGAAAAAATTACCATTGCATCATACGAAAACCTGTCAGGTGATCAGGTTGTTTCTTACATCCACTCGAATGGCAAACTGGGTGTTTTAGTTGTTCTTAAAAATACCAATGGTAAAGATTGTACGGAAGTAGGTAAAGATGTAGCGATGCAAATTGCTGCTATGAAGCCCGTTGCTGTAGATAAAGACGGTGTTGATCCTAAAATGATCGAAAGAGAAATTGAAATTGGAAAAGAACAAGCCCGTGCTGAAGGTAAGCCGGAAGCTATGTTGGAGAAAATCGCTTTAGGTAAATTGAATAAATTCTACAAAGACTCTACATTATTGAATCAAGAATTTGTTAAAGACAATTCGAAATCTATTGCTCAATTATTAGATGAAACATCTAAAGGATTAACGGTTACTTCTTTCAAACGTATTTCTTTAGCTTAACACTTCAATCATAAAAATAAAAAAAACCGCTGAAAAGCGGTTTTTTTTTGACTAAACTAACTACTAACTAAACACTATTATTCAAAAACAATTTGCGTATTGGGTAACGCGGCTTTGATTCGTTGTTGCTCTTTTGCAGGAATTTCATTCCCTACAAGAGTCAAATGCTTTAAGTTTTTCAGGTTTCCTATATTGGCAGGTAGTGCCACTAACGTATTCATTGCAAGGTCTAACGATTCTAATTGCTCTAGATCACAGAACTCATTTGGTAAAGAAGTTAATGCGTTTTGACGCATTGTCAATTTCTTTAACTTTTTCATGTGACTGATTTCAATCGGTAAGGTGGGAATTAGATTTTTATTTAAATTTAATTCTTCTAAGTGGGTTAATTTCCCTATTACGGAAGGAATTAAACTTAATCGGTTACTTGAAAGGTCTAGTGATATCAACTGATCCATTGCCGCCCATTTAGCGGATAGGGTAGGCACTTTATTGTTAAATAAATTTAACTTAACTACATATGCCAGTCGATCCATGTCAGCCGGTAAATCTGTTAATACTTTCGAGCTGAAATCAGCACAGTATACGGACTCCGGGTCTATGAATGCTCCATCTAAATCATAACATTCACCCAAACAAAGTTCATTTAATTTTTTGCTGGCTTCTTTTTTCCCATTCACCATAGCCATCACTAAATCTCCACACAAATCTGTACTAAAAAAGCCCATCTTGTTTCCTAATAATTCTTTAGCGTATGCTCTTTGATAATAGGCATCCCCATTTTTGCCATTTAAAGCTATGGCATTTGTAAAATCGCCAATTGCTTTCATATAGTCCTGGCTGTTCAGACTGTTCAATCCACTTTCGTAATAATTGCCGGCGTCGGGTTGATTAAACGATGAACCCATTAGTATGAAACTAATTACGGCTAATATGTTTAGTAGTGTTTTCATAGATGTCGCCTAGAAGTCTTATCTCCTTATACTTTAAAGTGTAACTATAGGTTGCGTAGATAGGGAAAGGATTTTACTTAAAAAACACCTTTCATATTACATGCGTATTATTCTGCCATTATGTTTTCTATATCATTGATTTCTAATGGTATATATTCCATTAGGTCTTCGTTTCCATTCGTCGTTAGGACAATATTATTCTCTAAACGAATCCCTATGCCTTCTGTTGGTACATATAAGCCCGGTTCCAAAGTTAAAACCATACCCGGTTCTAAAATATGTTCGATAGGGTGAACATCATGTACATCCAAACCTAAATGGTGTCCAATTCCATGCATAAAATACTTTTTATACGCATTCGGATTTCCGGAAACATCGTTTGGTGTCAGTAATCCTAATTTTAAACATTCTTCGGTGCAAATAAGTCCTGCAGTTGTATTTAGTTCCTTTAACGATTTTCCCGGTACATACTCTTTTTTAATGGTCTTAAAAATCGTTAACACGGATTGATACAATTCTTTTTGGCGGGGAGAAAATTTTCCACTCACCGGTAATACCCGAGTTAAATCTGCATTATAATTTCCATATTCCGCACCAAAATCCATTAAAACAAGATCTCCATCCGTACAGATGGAGTCGTTTTTAATATAGTGTAATATATTGGCATTTTTTCCGGATGCGATAATGGAAGCATATGCGGGGCCTCTGGAACCGTGTTTTAGAAAATGATAATGAATAATCGCCTCCAATTCATATTCTTTACAACCCGAACGTAGACTTCGAGTAGCTGCCATAAAGGCTTCAAACGTTATTTTAATCGCTTTTTTTAGTTGTTCAATTTCTTGATTTTTCTTAATAACACGCAATTCAGCACACAGTGGGGCTAGTCGCATGTATTGGTGTAAGGAATACTCTTGCCGGCATTTTTCAATAAAAGCATCTGTAGCAGTTTTAACTCCATACGTAGCACGTAAATGCTCGTTTGGATTTAATGCTATGGTCGTACTTTCCAAAAGAAGTGGTTTTATAATTTTATCCAGTTCTTGTACCCAAAAGACTGTTTCAATACCCGACAAAGCTGTGGCTGCTACTTTACTCAGTTTTTCTCCTTCCCACGTTATTGTATGTTCGCTCGAAGGAAGTATGAATAAGATTTCTCGATAGGCAGGATTTAGGGCATCGGGAAATAGAACAAGTATAGTTTCTTCTTGGTCTATTCCACTGAAATAAAACAAATCACTATTTTGTTTGAAAGGGTGTACTCCATCTGCATTAGTTGGATATATGGGATTGGAATGAAAAATAGCAATCGTTTTCGGAGGAAGCTTGGTCGCTAATTGCTGTCGGTTGGTAATAAAAAAACTCGGTTCGATGGTAGAGTATCTCATTTTGGTTATTTTTATATAATAAATTGTTAAATCTAATTTTACATCTATGTTATTCAACCGTTTTGTCGTCTTTACTCTTTTTTGTTTCTCAATGTCTTCTTTAACTATAGCACAGACTAAATATTGGATTCAATTTACGGATAAAGATACAATAGGGTATAATTATACAAAACATTTATCGCCGGCTTGTATTCAACATCGAACAAATCAAGCTATACCTTTATATCAATGGACGGATATTCCCCTTAATCCAAACTATATTTCTTCCGTTCGACAACATGTCCTACAGTTGGTGGCTACTTCTAAATGGATGAATGCGGTAACAGCATATTTAACATTAGAGCAAAAAAACTATTTAGAGACCATGCCCTTTATTCATTCAGTAGAGCCTGTTGTTATTGAATTAGTCGCGACTTCCTCTACAATTCAACCCGATCCCAGCTTTTCGCATATTTCTTTACAACAAATGAATGGTGCGTATTTTCAACAAATACAGTTGAATGGAAAAGGGGTTCGAGTAGGAGTGATTGATGCTGGTTTTTATGAGTTAGATAAAAACCCTCTCTTAACACATTTGTTGTATGAAAATAAGATAGTACAACAGAAGGATTTTATTGATCCAACGCGAACTGATATTATTCAAACAAAAGTGACGGGTGCAGATTTTCATGGTATGGAAGTGATGAACCGTTTAGCCGGTTATGATACAAGTAAGTCGTATCAAGTTGGAATGGCCCCCAATGCTACCTATTACCTGGCTCGAACAGAAGATGGGAATAGAGAACACAGAGGAGAGGAGGATATGTGGATTATGGCAATGGAGTGGATGGATAGTTTAGGAGTTCAATTAATCAGTACATCCTTAGGTTATGCAACTAAAATGGATAATCCTGCAGATAATTATAAGAAAGAAGAAATGAACGGTTCTACAGCCCGAATTTCAAAAGCGGCAGAATTAGCGGTACGTCAAAAAGGGATATTTCTTGTTGTATCTGCAGGAAATGAAGGCGCAAAAGATTGGAAAATTATAACTGCACCGGCTGATGCGTATAGTACCTTAGCAGTTGCCGCTAATGGATTTTCACCATGGAAGAAGGAAGGTTATAGTAGCATAGGCCCGGATGTATTACCTTATATTAAACCGAATGTTTCAGCTTATTCCTTAAATGGTACATCTTTTTCTTGTCCATCTGTTGCCGGTTTTGTGACCTGCTTAATTCAATACGATTCTACACTTTCTCCTGCTACATTAAAAAAAGTAGTTGAAAAAAGTGGTCACTTATACCCATATGCTAATAATTATATGGGCTATGGAGTTCCTCAAGCAGATCGAGCGATTTCGTTAATGAAAGATACTTCTTTAGCCGTTTCTAAAGCAGTAGTTTTAGAACTCAAAGGAAAACGAAGAAAGGTCTCGTTGGAAGCGTATACTCGTGCTACTGAGTTTACGGTCATTCATAAATCCAATGCTACAAAAGTAATTTCGGATGCTATTTTAGTAAATGCTCATCAGCGCATTTTAGTTGTCCGTCCTAAAAATGCAGTATTTACAACGGTTACAGCCGATAGAGATGTAGTTATAGAAATCATTTGGAAATAATTTGTGGTTCAAAAAGAATTTAATATACATCAATACCCCAATGGTATTACCCTGTTGCATAAACAGACTTCTTATTCTAAAATAGCGCATTGTGGTTTTATAACGGATATAGGAAGTAGAGATGAAAATGCCGCTAACCAAGGTATAGCTCACTTTTGGGAACATATGGCATTCAAAGGAACGGAACGCCGTTCTGCTACTAAGATTATTTCTACTATTGAAAATGTGGGTGGCGACTTAAACGCTTACACTACAAAAGAAAAAATTTGGTTTCATGCTTCTTTACCCTTCATGTATTTATCGGTAGCAGTAGACTTACTAACGGATATTACTTTCCATTCTATCTTTCCTGAAAAAGAAGTAAAGAAAGAGATTCGTGTTGTCTTAGAAGAGATGATGATGTATCGAGACAGTCCGGAAGATAATATTCAAGATGAATTTGAATCTCAATTATTTCCAAAACACTCATTAGGTTACAATATATTAGGTATTGAAAAAACGGTTTCGTCCTTTACTCATCAACAATTACACCAGTATATACATCAACAATTAGATACCCGTCAAACGGCTTTCGTAGTGGTGAGTCCGCATTCATTTTCAGAAGTAAAAACGATATGTGATGGTATTTTATCCTCTATACCGGCCTCTTTTAAAAATAAAAAACGAAAATATTTTAAACTATATCAGCCTAGTCAACAAATAAAAGAAATGTCTTTAAATCAGACCCACTGTATGGTGGGAGGAATAGGGATGTCTTATCAAGATAAAAAACGATTACAATTTCATTTGTTGATTAATTTACTGGCGGGACCCGGTATGTCCTCTTTATTAAATATGGCATTAAGAGAGAAAAAGGGCTATGTCTATACTATAGATTCAACAATCAACACCTATGAAGAAGTGGGCTTCTTTAATTTTTATTTTGCAACAGATCCCTCTAACTTTAATAAAGCCTATTCTCTTTTTCAAAAAGAAATACAACAATTAAGAGCCAAAAAAATATCTTCTATTCAATTGCATCGATTAAAAGAACAAATAAAAGGTCAGTTGTATATGGCAGAAGAAAATAACTTAAGTGTCATGCAAATGATGGGTAAAAGTTGGTTAGACTATAATAGAATAGAGTCACTGGATTCTGTAATAAAAAAGATAGAAGGGATCACATCGGCTCAGTTGCATGCTTTAGCAACGGAATGGTTGGATTTTAACACGTTGAGCACATTAGAATATCATCCTAAGCATGATTAATACACAAGAAATAGAGCACTATTTAGAAGTTCTAGCTACTCCGGAATCGCATTTACTTGAAAAAGTTCGTTTAGATACCTATAAAGAAGTCTTGATGCCGAATATGATTTCAGGTCCTGTTCAAGGTAGATTTTTATCTATGATGAGTAAATTAGTTCGACCTAAGTATGTTTTAGAGATAGGTACCTTTACCGGATATTCCGCCTTATGTTTGGCAGAGGGTATAACACCCGGTGGTGTATTGTGTTCAATAGATATAAATGAAGAACTACGCGATAGGGTAAGTGCTTACTTGAAGGAATCAAACTTCCCTATTCAATTTGAATTACATACCGGTGATGCCATTCAAATTATTCCTACGTTACACTATTCTTTTGATTTAGTGTTTATCGATGCCGATAAACAAAATTATAGTCATTATTACGATATGATTATTCCTTTGATACAACCGGGAACATTAGTTTTGATCGATAATACGCTTTGGAAAGGCAAAGTAACGAATCCATTATTGGTCGAAAAAGATAAAGACACACAAGCGTTAGATGCTTTAAATCGAAAGATTGCAAAGGATGAACGCGTGGAGCAAGTGATTGTTCCTATCCGCGACGGAATTACATTAATTCGAAAAAAATGAATGCAATAAGATATATAACTGTTATCGGGCTATACATTTGTTCAACTCTACTCTGTGTAGCACAAAATTACTCTATTCCAAGCCTCCCGGAGCAACTTTCTATCGGTGGACTCCAGTTAACGTTTACTTCCGGTGCTCGAAAAAAAATTCAAGCAGATATTCAAATGATTTATGCTAATCAAAAATACCTGCAACAAAAAGTGGACCGAGCGAATTTATACTTCCCTATTATAGAGCGAATATTTTCAGAACTTAACTTTCCGGATGAAGTAAAATATTTAGCCTTACAAGAATCTTCTTTGATTTCAGATGCGGTATCTTCGTCTAATGCGGTAGGATTTTGGCAGTTTAAAAAAGAGTCTGCCATAGAAGTTGGCGTACAAGTTAATGAATCAGTAGATGAACGCAAGCATATTGTATACTCAACTAAAGGGGCTGCAGCATATTTGAAAAGAAATAATGCTGTAGTACAAAATTGGATATATGCTATTCTGTCTTATAATTTGGGAGCCGGTGGAGTTAAACCACACATTAAACAAAAATATGTCGGAGCTGCTCATATGCTTATAGAAGAAGATTTGCATTGGTATGCATTACGCTTTATAGCTTATAAGGTAGCATACGAACCTATAGTAAACAAGAGTGCACATCCTACCTTAGCATTAATCGAATTGACCGGCATAAAAAATAAATCTTTTATAGAAATAAGTAAAGAGACGAAAGTGGATCTTGAAGTGTTAAAAGAATATAATAAGTGGTGTATTAAAGACAGAATACCACAAGATAAAGATTACATCGTTCTGTTACCGGTACAAAAAGAGTCAGTCGATCAATACAAACCTAACGTAGTCCAACCGACGCCTACTGTAGTCCTTACTCCTTCTACAAAATTCCCTGATGTAGCAACATTTAAAGATTCAACTCAGTTCCCGGTTTTTGCATCGGTTAACGGAGTTAAAGCTATCAGAGCTAGCGCTTCTGACGATATTAATTCATTAGCCTTAAAAGCCGGATTAAAAAAAGAGTCTTTTTTATATTATAATGAATTGTCCGGTTATGAAAAAATAAAGTATGGGCACTATTATTTTCTTCAACTTAAACGGACTAAGGCTTTAGTACGAGAACATGTAGTTCAGCCCGGAGAAAGTATTTGGGATATCGCTCAACAATATGCTGTGACTACTTCTTCCATTCGTAAGAAAAATAGAATGAGTAAAAATGAAATGCTTAGACAAGGAAGAGTCTTGTGGTTACGCGATAAAAGGCCGATGGATCAAGCAATAGAATATAGACAGATAACTGTTCCTATTCGTCCATCAGAACCAAAATTTGATTATACCAATAGTAAAAGGGATACGTTCACCGAAGGGCGTAATTCAAACTTAGAGGTAAGGCAGAATACCAACGTTCAATTTCAATATCATAAAGTTCAATCGGGAGAAACTGTTTTTGCTATTTCAAGATTATATCAAGTGGATTCGGATAGTATTCGGTTATGGAATCAGTTATCAGGGTATTCTATACAAGTCGGACAACAGCTTATTGTCGGTAAAAAAATAATGGAACAGAAAAGTAGTCCCATCTCTCACGTTGTATCAAGTGGTGAAACCTTGTATCAAATTTCTAAACGTTATGGGACGACTTCAGATAAAATAATGAAAGATAATACTTTAAATTCTACAGATATTAAACCCGGTCAAGTGTTATTAATATACCCATAGCAATATGACACAGCAACGTTCATTTTTGAATAAGGAGTGGCTATCGGATTTGTTAGAAAATTTGGAGCAGGGTATTGTTATGATAAATGAATCGTTTGAGATTACATTTTTTAATAATAAAGCTGCGGTACTTTTTAATATTACAAGTGGTTTTTCAAAAGATATAGATAGTATTCTTTCTCATATTAAAGAACATCAACAAAAGTATAAACAGTTTTCAAATTCATTTCGTTATACTACATATTCTACAACCTATAAGGAAGATGTGTTGATTAAAACACAGCCCTTGGTGGATGAACGGAGAAATTTCAAAGGGTGTTTACTGTTGTGTAAAGTGATTGAGTCGCAAGAGTCTTTAATCAAACAAATTGATTTTTCAGAAAAAAAATATTCCTATTTATTTGAAAGTACGACTGATGGAGTGTTGTTATTCAACGACGAAGCCTATGTAATAGATGCCAATAAAAGTGCGTTGTATATTTTTGATATAGATTTCCAACATAAAAAAAATATTCAAGTAGCAGATTTATTTCCCCACCAATCGGTAGAAAAGTCAATGGTGATTTGGGAGAATTTTTTAAAATCAGGTGAATTGAAAAGCTTCTATAAGTACGAAAAAAAGAATCAGTCACCGGTGTATATTGATTTTTGTGCAAAAGCCCACATTTTACCCGGAGTACATATGGTTATTTTTAAAGATTTATCCAGCACGATAGTATTGAATAAAGCCTTTAAACAAACAGAATCAAATTTACAGAGTTTGTTTAAAAACAGTACACATGCTATCTTTTTGTTTGATGATAAGGATAAATTAATAACGTACAATGAAAAGGCTTTATTTTATATGAATCTTAAAAATGAAGAAGCTGCTCGGGTACAAATGTCTTTTTATGAAGCTAAAATTCTACCGATATCAAATGTTCACGTTCAAGAACTTTTGGCTCGTTTAAAGGAAGGGGAAGTATTAACAGAACAGTATTCTATTTTAAACCCTAAAACAAATGATAGACTGTGGTTCGAATATTCTTTAATTCCTTTTTTAAATGATAAACAAGGTCTTGTAAATTATTGTTTGACATTACAGGATATAACAGATAAAAAGAAAGTTGAAAAAGATTTAATTGAAAGTGAAAAGAAGTTTCGGAATTTAACAGAAAATTCACCTAACATCATTTATATCATTGATTTTGAAAAAAGAGAATTCCCCTATTTTAATCGATCGGAGATATTAGGTTATGATACTAAGGAGTTGAGTACATTTGAAAAATGGGAATCATTACTGCACCCGGAAGATATCAAAAAAGTGAAAGACCATTTTTCTAAATTTTTATCTAATCCTACGGGTAACAGTTCTGCAATAGATTATCGAATGAAAAATGCCGATGGTGTTTATGAGTGGTTGCATAATCGACATAGCATTCTTGACCGCTTGTCATCCGGAAGAATATATAGAATGATTGTTAATTTAACATTCATTACAGAACAAAAAAAGCAAGAGGAAGATATAAAACGAACTAATTTTGAATTAGATAGTTTTGTTTATAAAGCATCTCATGATTTGAGAGCACCTTTAAAATCTATCTTAGGATTAGTACATTTAGCGTTTAATGAATCCAACGAATTAGAACGTGAAAAGTATCTTAAAATGGTAGAAAAAAGTGTTTCAAGATTAGATATATTTATTGAAGATCTTACCAATTTTTCTAGAAATAACCGCATGGATGCAACCGTTCAAGAAATCTATTTTGAAGAATTATTAAATTCTGTTTGGGATCATTTAAAATATATGGATACACATTCATCCATAAAATTTGAAAAAGATATCAAACATCGATATACTTTTCATTCGGATGTCAACCGTTTACAAATTCTATTTCAGAATATACTTTCCAATGCCGTGAAGTATAGAAATACTAACTTGAAAGAAGCCAATATTAAAATACGAATAAGAAGTATACGTAAAGGCGTTTGGATAGAAATTGAAGATAATGGTATAGGTATCAAACAAGAATACATAGATAGAATATTTGATATGTTCTTCAGAGCCTCACCGGATTCGCATGGGTCTGGACTAGGATTATATATTGCCAAACAGGTAGTAGAAAAATTAGGTGGTACTATCGAAGTAGAATCTACATATGGGGAGGGTACCAAGTTTACTATTTATTTACCTACAGTAGAGTTGTAACCATGACGAATATATTACATAAATGGACACAAGGCTTTTCCTCTTTATTTGCTTCCAATCAAAACAATATAGTGTTTGAACAATATTTAGAAGAAGCTTCTGATGCTATTTATATTGTAGATAATTCTGAAAAAATTGTTTTTGCAAATAAAAGTGCACATGCTTTATTGGGATATCCCTATCCTGAGTTGAATGGAAGCTCTATGAGCAGTATTGTACAACCTTCCTTAAAAGGCAATCCATTTGCGGAAGGACTACCCGGAACGGCAGATGCTATTTTCCAACTTACCTATATACGAAAAAATGGAACAGCGTTTACCGGAGAATTGTCTGCTAAAATTTTTTCCGAAGGAGGACACTTAGGTATTGTTCGAGATGTAAGTCGTGCAGTAGATCAAAGAGATACTTTGGTAAATAGTGAGAATAAACTAAGAGCCTTAATTGAAAATTCATTTGATATTGTTATTCTTTTAAATCGCCATTTTATAGTTCAATATATAAGCCCTTCCTTAGAAGATTCTTTAGGCTACCACCCCGGTGAACTATTAGGCAAACCGGTAAATTCCTTTATTGAATTTCATGATCGTAAATTAATTTATGATTTATTAAAAAGCTCCGGGATAACATATAGAATTGAGGATATCAGATTGAAGCATAAAGATAAATTCTTAAAACATTTTGAAATCAATGCCATCAATTTATTACACCAAGAAAATATTAGAGGGATAATAGTAAATTGTCATGATATTCATGATAGAGTTCATTTTGAAGAACAACTTAAAAATACAAATTATGAATTGGATAGCTTTGTTTATAGGGTTTCCCATGATTTAAAGGCTCCATTAAGGTCTATATTGGGTTTGTTGTCATTGGCTTCTAAGGAATCTTCTGTAGAAACCTTACATATTTACAATGAAATGATGAAACGAAGTGTAGAGGGTCTGGATCGATTTATACATGAGTTGACACAGTTCTCCAGAAATTCCCGATTGGATATACAAGTAGAAAGTATTGATTTTACGGCATTGGTTCGGGAGGTCTTATTTCAGATTCAATATTTAAACCTTGAAAATAAAATTGAAGTCCGCCAACATATAATCCAAAATCTCGAATTTTTTAGTGATAAACATAGAATTCATACAATTTTGGCTAATTTATTATCGAATGCTTACAAGTATCATAGATTTGAAAATAATAATCCATATATTGAAATTGATATAAAAGTTGATTCCAGTGGTGTTGAAATTATAGTTTTAGATAATGGAACCGGAATCGATGAGCAGTATCAAACTAAAGTATTTGATATGTTTTATAGAGCTAGCGAACAGTCAACAGGATCAGGTTTGGGCTTGTACATTGTCAAAAGTGCTATAGAACGATTACAAGGAGAGATTCAGTTGGAATCTATCATTGGAAAAGGGACAAAAATTAAAGTAGAATTGCCAAATAAAAAGAAATTAGATTGATTATGGGAGCTGAGCATTATATTGACACCATCTTATTGGTAGATGATAATGAAACGGATAATTTTATCCATAAAAGAGTTTTAGAATTAAATTCTTTTGCAAAAAATATAGTTATTAAAAACTCAGGTAAAAGTGCTTTAGAGTTTCTTCAACAAAATCAACACTATCCGGATGCTATACCAAACGTCATTTTTTTAGATATAAATATGCCTATTGTGGATGGTTTTGTTTTCTTATTTGAATATGAAAACTTTCCTGATACTGTTAAAAATAAAACTAAAATTGTTATTTTATCCAGTTCCGATAACAAAAAAGATATAGACAGAATTGTGGATAACGACTATGTCGTTCACTTTTTAACCAAGCCCTTGTCGGACGAATCTTTAGCAGAACTTAAAAAAATAGTTTAAAAAAAGGCGTCTTAAGTAAGACGCCTTTTTAACTGTTTATTTAGCATTAATTTGGTCTAAAACAGCCATTACATCTTTAACATGCTTACGAGACGTTTCTAACAACGCTTTTTCATCAGCATTTAATTGCAATTCAATCACTTTTTCAACACCATTTTTCCCTATAATAACCGGTACACCTAAGTAACAATCATCAATACCATATTCACCTTCTAATTTGATACAAACCGGTATGATTTTCTTTTGGTCTTTAACAATAGCTTCTACCATTTGAGCCGCTGCAGCACCCGGTGCATACCACGCAGACGTTCCCATTAACTTCACTAGTTCACCGCCACCATTTTTTGTTCTTTCAATAATAGCATCTAATTTATCTTTAGCTACTAATTCAGTAACCGGAATCCCACCTACAGTCGTATAGCGTGGAAGAGGAACCATTGTATCGCCATGCCCACCTAATAACATACCCTGAATTTCTTTAACGGAACAACCAATTTCATCCGCTAAAAAGGCACGGTAACGAGCTGTGTCGAGAACACCGGCCATACCGATAACTTTATTTCTGGATTTTCCACTAGTCAAATGCGCACAATACGTCATAACATCCAATGGATTGGAAACGACAATAATAATGGCTTCCGGTGAATATTTTATGACATTTTCCGTTACTGTCTTTACTATACCTGCATTCGTAGAAATTAAATCATCACGTGTCATACCCGGTTTACGAGGTAGACCGGAAGTAATAACAACTACATCCGAATTCGCTGTTTTAGAATAATCGTTTGTAGAGCCAATGGTTTTAGTGTCATATTGTGTGATGGGGGCTTTTTGCCATATATCTAAAGCTTTTCCTTCAGCAACACCTTCTTTGATATCTACTAAAACTACTTCATTAACGATCTCTCTATACGCTAATACATCAGCACATGTCGCACCTACGTTACCTGCGCCTACAACTGTTACTTTCATCTATTTAATGGGTTAAATGGTTATACTTTATTTTGGGTCTTTAAATTACGAAAAAATTATAATAAATTATCTTTCGTCCCACTACTTTCTACGATTCTAGGGTGGTATTCAATAACTAAAATTTTTTGAGTATTGTCAGTTATTTTGTAACGATCATCAATACGCCAGCCCATCACCCAAAAGATATCGTTTTTAGACGTAAATATCAGTGTAGCTTCCTTTTGAACAATACTTACTTTTGTATCAATAAAAAAATCACTTATTTTTTTAAATTGACGCATCCCTAAAGGCATGAATTTGTCTCCGGAATCCCACAATCGTAGGGTAATAGGAAAGACAATATTATCTAAATCAAGTTGAGCTATATTTTTATTACCTCGTATGATACTGTATTCCGATTTCGAATAAATATTAAAATGAATCTCTCCAGAAGGCGTTGATATGGTTTCTTCTATCGAATAGATAGATAACGGCTTCCAGTCAACCGAGGCTATAGGAGTTACGATCCAATGGGTTCTGTCTTTAAGTAATCTATACCCAGTTCCATACCACATTTTGCCGGACACAGAAGAGGATATGATTTGTTGAACGGTTGAATATGAAAATCCATACAATCCTATTAACTCATGTAAAATTGCAGCAGGACTTGGAAACGCATTAAGTTGGGGAATAGAAATTTCAATCCCTTGTGCTGTCGTTTTCATCCAGACTGACTTATTTTGTTCAACAAAGTACTTAAAGGTTTCTTCGACTCCTTTGATCCGTTCGGTCGTTAATTTAAAAGTAGTTTCAAGGGAAGGGTTAAGCGTCTTTAATGTAGGCACTACTCGATGGCGAATTAAATTTCGAGCATACTTTTCTTCTATATTTGAACTGTCTTCTCTCCAAGATAAGGCCTGTTCCTCAGCGTATGATCGTATCTCCTCTCGACCTGTAAATAACAGGGGGCGAACAATTCTTCCTTTTTTTTCACTAATTCCATGCAATCCGGAAATTCCCGTTCCTCTAGATAAATTGATGAGTAAGGTTTCAACGATATCATTTAAGTGGTGTGCAGTAAGTAAAAAATCATAGTCATATTCACTCAATAAGGTATTAAACCACTGATATCGTAATTCTCTAGCCGCCATTTGAATGGAATAAGCTTGTTGGGAAGCAAATCCTGTAGTATCAAATCGTTTGGTGTGAAACGAGATACGGTTTTTAATGGCTAAATTATTGACAAAAAGTTCGTCTTCATCGGATTCTATACCTCTTAAACCAAAATTACAATGTGCCACACTAAACGAATAACCAAGCTTTAACAGCGAATCAAACAATACAACTGAATCGATTCCCCCACTAATGGCTAAAAGCAATTTATGGTTAGGAGAGAAGAGTTGTTTGTCTTCTATAAATTTTCGCAGTTCTTGAAGCATACAATAAATTTAGGAAAAATCAGTTAGTGAGCAAAGGACACATTCGCTGTTATTAGAATAAAGCCTAAATATAGTTGTAGAGACTTAATTTAGTCCTTAATTTTACGTGAAATGAAGCGGTATACATTTATACATAGTATTTTTTTGATCTTCTTTTTGAGTTGGTCATCAAAAGCGCAACAAGAACCTGTGGAATTAGTTCAAGCTAAAAGTTTGGAAGGAAGTCAGGGAGCTCAAAAATATATAAAACTTAAAAACGATGTAGTTTTTAAACAAGGTAATATGTTTTTGTATTGTGATTCTGCCTTTCAATATAATGCTACCAATTATATTGAAGCGTTTGGTCATGTTCGATTAACACAAGGGGATACATTAAGCATGATATGTAACCATTTACAATATGATGGAAATACGAAGCAAGCTATTGCTAGAGGGAATGTAGTCTTAATCGATAAAAATACTACACTTACATCCGATGTTTTACGTTATAATCGTACCACCTCTACCGTATATTATACAAAAGGGGCAACCATTAAAGATCAAGAAAATATATTGAAAAGCGTACAAGGAGTATATGATATTCAATCGAAGACCTTTCATTTTTCAAATAATGTTTCGGTAGATAATAAAAAGAAAGGCTTTACACTTAATGCCGATTCATTGACCTACTCTACCTTAACTCAACTTGTTGTTTTTTCCGGTAAAGCGACCATTACGACGAAGGATGGAGTAGTCAATGCTGCTCAAGGTGCCTATCACACCGTAACCAAAGTACTTTATTTAGGCGGAAGAGCACGTGTAGCCTCCGGAGAAAATTGGATAGAAGCGGATACCCTCCATTTTGATGATATAGCTCAAATCGGTAAAGCAAATGGTCGTGTTCATATATGGAATATGAAAGATAGTATACATATATGGGGAGATAAAGCACTCTATTTTGGCAAACGAGGTAGAAATGAAGTGTTCGGTCATGCATACTTATATCAAATAGAAAGTAAGGATACTTTATTTTTGAAAGCAGATACATTGATTTACATAAACGATACAACACTCCAAGTAAAAGTATTAAAAGCATATCCTCATGTAGAGGTTTACAAAACACTCTTACAAGCTGTATGCGATTCATTAGTCTATAATTTTAAAGACTCGATTATCGGATTCTACAAAACACCTATCCTATGGAACGAAGAAAATCAACTTTCTGCAGATACGATTCGAGTTTATTTTTTAAATAAAAAAATAAACCGAATGGACATGTTCCCAAATAGTTTTTTAGTTTCTATTGATACGTTAAATAATTTTAACCAAGTGAAAGGAAAAAGAATGACGGCCTATTTTAGTAGTGGGGATATACATCATGTGATTGTAGATGGAAATGCGGAAAGTCTTTACCACGCTTTGGAAGGAGATAAAAAACTTATAGGGGTAAATAAAGCCAATGCGGCAGCCATTCAGTTGTATTTTTCAGATAAAAAACTAAAATCCATAACTTATTTGAAAAATCCGGAAGCATCCTTTATCCCCCCACATAAAATTGCACCGGCAGATAAAAAACTGAAGGGATTTAAGTGGGAAGCTTCTAAACGACCAAGTCGAAAGGATTTCAAGGTTTAACTGATTGTTTTATAACGTGTTATGTATTTTGAATCGATGTTTTTTTTTTGTACATTTGTCCCCTATGTTTAAAAAGTATCTTATTTATTGTTTCAGTCTATTGTTATTGGCTTCCTGCAACCAATTTGGGAAGTTTCAACGCAGTGCTTCCCCGGAAGAAAAGCTGACCAAAGCAATAGAATACTTTAATAAAAAAGATTATTACAAGGCTGGCGTATTATTAGAAGAAATAACTCCTATTTTAAAAGGTAAACAAGGAGCGGAAGAAGCGTCCTATTATTTTGCTTACAATTACTACCGACAAAAGCAGTATGTCATGAGTGCTTATTATTTCAAGGATTTTTATTTGACTTACCCAAGAAGTACGCGTGTAGAAGAGACCATGTTTATGCATGCAAAGTCACTTTATTTTAATTCTCCGGAATATAATTTAGATCAAGAATATACCTATAATGCGTTAAAAGCCATTACGACATTTGCAGACCGCTATCCTAAATCTCAATTTATGGAAGAATGCACTAAAATGGCAGATGAATTAAATGCTAAGTTGATTACGAAAGCCTATCAATCAGCTTATTTATATTATAAAACACAGAACTATAAATCGGCTACCATTGCCTTAACTAATTTTCTAAAAGATTACCCTACTTCAGATTATACAGAATCGGCACTTTATTATAGAATTGCAGCGCAATTGAAATTAGCTAAAAACAGTATTGGTGGAGAAAAACAGATAGAACGTTTTTACGAAGTAATTGATTATTACCAGCAATATGTTGACCGTTTTCCGAAAGGAAACTTTGCTAAAGAAGCATTGGAGTCATATGATTATGCGGTTGAACAACTCAACAATTTAAAAAAGTAAATATTAAACAATTCATACCATGGCATCTGCAAATTTAGTTACCAGAGACATCGATAAATTAGCTGAACCTACAGGAAACGTATACGAGTCTATCGTTGTGATTTCCAAAAGAGCTCGTCAGATTTCTATAAAAATGAAAGAAGAATTAAACTCAAAATTGGCAGAGTTTGCTTCTAAAGAAGATAACTTGGAAGAAATATTTGAGAATAGAGAGCAAATTGAAATTTCTAAATATTATGAGCGTATGCCTAAACCGGCAACCTTAGCAACAGAAGAGTTTTTAGAAAATAAAGTGATGTTTCGTAATATCGATAAATCATCTAAAAAAGAAGAATAGTTTACCCTTATGCTGACCTTAAAAGGTAGAAAAGTTTTGGTTGGCATTTGTGGTAGTATTGCTGCCTATAAAGCAGCCTATTTAGTTCGATTGTTAAAATTAAATGGAGCAGAAGTGCGTGTAATCATGACGCCTTCTGCTCTTTCTTTTATCACTCCCTTAACACTTTCTACCTTATCAGAGAATCCGGTTTATTCTCAATTTGTAGAAGATACAGAATCCGGTGTTTGGAATAATCATGTCGCACTCGGTGCATGGGCAGATGTATTTTTAATAGCTCCGGCTTCTGAAAATACAATCGGTAAAATGGCAAATGGGATTTGTGATAATTTATTATTGGCAACTTATTTTTCTGCTAAATGTCCTGTGATTGTTTGTCCTGCAATGGATTTGGATATGTACCAACATCCGACTACAAAAGATAATTTGAGTAGGCTGCAATCATTTTCCAATCAAGTAATAGAAGCGGCATACGGAAGTTTGGCCAGTGGTTTTATTGGACAAGGTAGACTTGCAGAACCCGAAGATATTCTACGCCATGTATTGACCTTTTTCAATCAAAAAGCTTTTTTGCTTCACAAAAAAATTGTCATAACTAACGGACCTACTGTAGAACCTATAGATCCGGTACGCTTTGTAAGTAATCACTCCTCCGGAAAAATGGGCGCAGCTTTAGCTCATCAAGCGTTTCTAGCCGGTGCTGAAGTTAAAATAGTTTCCGGACCGGTGGAATCATCGGTTTTTTCAACATATACAGAAGTAGCAGATGTGTATCCGGTTACAACAGCTTTTGATATGTTGCACCAAGTAGATGCCCTTCAATCCTGGGCCGATATTATTGTTTTTGCTGCCGCTGTGGCAGATTATTCTCCAAAATCAGTAGCCGCTGAAAAAATAAAAAAATCAGATTCCAATATAATACTAGAGTTGGTTAAAAATCCAGATATAGCCGCTCATTGTGGCGCTAAAAAGAAACCAAACCAACACTTTATTGGTTTTGCATTAGAAACTGTTTTTTCAGAATCGGTAATCTTAAATAAATTACATTCGAAAAATTTAGATATGATAGTAGCTAATATTTTCAATAGGGAGAATCCTGTATTTGGCAGCGATCAAAATGAAGTTAGACTTTATACAACACAACAAGCGCCCGTGTCGTTTTCTAAACAGTCTAAAGATGAAATTGCAAAACATATTTGGGAAACATATGGTAAATGGTATTTGTAAATACTTTTTAATAACTCTATGCTTTATAGCATTTCAATCGTTGCGGGCTCAAGAGTTGCAATGTAATGTTACGATTGATGCCTCTCAAATACCGGATGTACAAAGTGTCATTATAGAAGATTTAAAACAATCGATTACACGATTTTTAAATGAACGAAAATGGACAGAAGACACTTATCAAGCAGAAGAACGTATCCGATGCAATTTGGTATTAACCATAACATCGCAACCCGAACAATTTTCATATAAAACAACAGCTCAAATTCAGTCTTCAAGACCTGTCTATGCCACCGGTTATGAAACTATCTTATTAAATTATGTAGATAAAACGTTTGATTTTACTTTAAATCAAGGACAACCGATAGATTATAATGAAAATATTTTTAGCTCCAATCTATCTTCCCTGTTGAGCTTTTATGCCTATGTCATCTTAGCCATGGATTATGATAGTTTTGGTAAATTAGGTGGTCAAAAATGGATTGAAAAAGCGTGGAATATAGCCAACGTCGCTCAATCGAATGGAGGAGGATGGGCGAATGGAGATATAAATAATCGTGCTGCATTGATAGAAAATTTAAACAGTCAATTTTTAACTCCTTTTAGAGAAGGTATGTATACTTACCATCGCTTAGGTCTTGATACTTATTTAAAAGATCCGGATGCCATGCGCATGACGGCGTTAAATCTTTTAAAAACTATTCGAACAATTGTTCCGAATAGACCGACCTCTATTTTAATTCGTAGTTTTTTTATTGCAAAACGTGATGAGTTGATTAATATTTTTAAAGATAGTCCGTCTACAGAAATCAAAAACCAAGCCTTTGCCTTACTGAGAGAATTGGATCCTTTAAACACGGATAAATATCAAGTAATCATAAAATAATTTCGTAGCAAAGTAAAATGTTACAAAAACTTAGTATCCGTAATTATATTTTAATAGAGTCAATTGAGTTGACCTTACCGGAGCAGCTACTTTCTATAACAGGAGAAACAGGAGCCGGTAAATCTATTTTATTAGGTGCCATAGGCCTTTTAACCGGGGATCGAGCGGATACTAAAGTGTTGTTGAATCAGGAGGTGAAATGTGTTATTGAAGGAGAATTTATCATTAATAAGTATAACTTACAGGATTTTTTTCTTACACAGGATTTAGATTACGAAGATGTTTGTTTTATTCGTCGCGAAATTAATCCAAATGGTAAATCCAGAGCATTTGTAAATGATACCCCCATCACAGTAGAAGTATTAAAACAATTGGGTGGTTTATTAATGGATATACATTCTCAAAATGATACTTTTTTAATTACAAACAACGAATATCAATTACACTTGATAGATCGATATGGGGGATGGGTAAATGAAGTAAAAGAATACCAATTACTTTATAAAAAGTATATTGAATATGGTAAGCAGTACGAAACTAAAAAATCAACTTTAGACGATTTAGTAGCCCAACAAGAATATTATAGTTTTTTGCAAAATGAATTAGAAGAAGCAGCTGTTAAATCTGCAGAAGACGAGGTATTAGAGGCAGAACTAAAAGCCTTACAGCATGCCGAAGATAGTAAAGTTAAATTACAAGAAGTAAGCCAATTGCTGGATCGTTTGTTAGCACAAGACCTAAAGGCTAGTATCCGAAATCTTCAAACCCTTGTTACGGATAAAGTAAATTTAAAGCAATTAGAAGATCGAATGAGGTCAGTAGTCGAAGAACTCAGCGATATCCAACAAGAAGCAGAAAAAGGTATAGATGCCATAGAGTATAACCCGGAACGTATTCAAACTATACAAGACAGATTATCGGTTGTTTATGCTCTTCAAAAAAAACATAAAGTAACAACTACGGATGCGTTATTAACGATTTTTCAAGAACTCAGTTTGAAAAAAGAGACTACCGAAAACTTAGAAGTTGAAGTAGAAGCATTGTTTAAAAAGAAAACAGAGTATCACAAGCAAGTCGTCTCAAAAGCGAACTATATTACGCAGTTAAGACAGGCCATTATTGGAGATATTGAAAAAAAGGTACAGCAGGTATTGGTTCGATTGTTTATGCCTGATGCACTTTTCTCTATCCAACTACAGCTCAAAGACATAGGGCATACAGGTGAAAATAAAGTTCAAATACTATTTTCAGCCAATAAAGGTAAAGCGCCTTCAGAGATAAAACAAGTAGCTTCGGGAGGTGAATTTTCTAGGGTCGTACTTGCCTTAAAATATGTTATGGCAGAAAAAATAGAGTTGCCTACATTGATATTTGATGAGATTGATACAGGGGTATCTGGAGAAGTAGCCTTACAGATGGGATATTTATTGAAAGAAATGTCAGCCACACATCAAACGGTATTGATTACCCATTTGCCTCAAATAGCAGCTATGGGGAACATACAATGGATGGTAAAAAAGAAACGTTTGGAAGAGCGTACACTGTCTGATATTGAGGTATTAAATAGTTCGCGAAGAGTACAAGAAATTGCAAAAATGATTGGAGGAGACAAACCAAGTGCAAAAGCGATTGCAACGGCTAAGGAGTTCTTAGAACAGGTTTAACAGATGAAAAAAAATCGTATATTTGAGACTTGTTAATTTGTTATTATAAAATAAACTATATATGGCTTTTAATCTATTAAAAGGAAAAAGAGGTATCATATTCGGAGCTTTAAACGAAGATTCCATTGCTTGGAAAGTAGCTGAAAGAGCCTTTGCCGAAGGTGCGCGTTTTACATTAACCAATGCTCCAATCGCTATGCGTATGGGAGAGATAAATAAATTATCAGAAGCTTGTAATGCACCTATCATACCGGCAGATGCCACTTCTTTGGAAGAATTAGAAAATTTGATTGACAAATCGGTAGAGGCTTTAGGCGGTAAAATTGATTTTATACTACACTCTATTGGTATGAGTCCTAATATTCGTAAAGGAAAAGAATATGGAGATTTAAATTACGATTGGTATTTAAAAACGTTAGACGTTTCTGCTTTATCTTTTCATAAGATCATGCACGTGGCCGAGAAAAAAGATGCTTTAAATGAATATGCATCGATCGTTGGGTTGTCCTACATAGCCGCTCAGCGTATTTTTCCGGATTATACCGATATGGCAGATGCCAAAGCGACGTTAGAATCTATAGCCAGAGGTTATGGAGCTCGTTTAGCAAGACTGAAAAAAGCACGTGTCAACACGATTTCTCAGTCTCCAACCATGACTACAGCCGGAAAAGGAATAGCAGGATTCGGAGCGTTTTATGATTTTGCTGATAAAATGTCTCCACTTGGCAATGCCTCTGCAGATGAATGTGCGGATTATGTAATCGTTATGTTCTCCGATATGACAAAGAAAGTGACCATGCAAAATCTATTACATGATGGTGGCTTCTCTGCCTCCGGTATGACTCCGGAAGTAATGAATATCTTTGAAAATAATTTAAAATAGTCTAGTAATACACTAAAGAATTCAAGCCATCTTTACGATGGCTTTTTTATTTACAACCATGAATGCATTTTATATATCAACATATGATTATGAACTACCGGACGACTATATAGCCCGATATCCGGTTCAACCTAGAGATCAATCTAAGTTGTTATGTTATCATAAAGGCGATATTCAACATGTATCGTTTAAAGATATTCCCGAGGTGCTGCCTCCCGATTCTATTCTCGTATTTAATACTACTAAAGTCATACATGCACGTTTATACTTCATTACTGGTACAGGTGCAAAAGTCGAAGTTTTTTGTTTGGAGCCTTTTGCAACAGGAAAACAAGGTAGTGTACAATGGAAGTGTTTAATTGGGAATAAAAAAAGATGGAAGGAGGGAGCCGTTTTAACTTCAAGGGTGACATTGGATAGCAGCGATATAATGTTATATGCTACTTATCTAGAATCAATGGACGACATTCATATAATTGAGTTTCATTGGGAAAATTTAGAAATAACATTTTTAGAAATCATTGAAGCTATTGGAGAGCTACCCATTCCTCCCTACCTAAACAGACCTACAGAGTCTTCAGACGAAAAAAATTATCAAACCATTTTTGCACGGGATATGGGATCAGTAGCAGCCCCCACGGCTGCTTTACATTTTACTGATGAGGTAATGCAGTCTCTACAGGATAAAGGGATTATAACTTCCGATGTATTACTCCATGTTGGAGCAGGAACATTTAAACCGGTAAAAGCAGACAATATCATGGAACATGTCATGCATCGAGAACGAGTAATTATACCCTTGCAATCCATTCAGACTTGGTTAACATCGAAAGGACCTATTATACCTGTTGGTACTACGTCGATGCGCAGTATAGAAAGTTTATATTGGTTGGGAGTATTGTTAAAAAATAATAGTCTTTCTTGGGAAGAACCTTGGGAAGTACCACAATTAGTTTGGCAGTTAGATCTTAAAAAGGATACTAAGCTGGAGGTGTTGAGGTATTTACAAATTGAAATGGAAAAAAGGGGGTTGTCAGCGGTAGAGTTTACTACTTCGATAATGATAGCTCCTGGGTATACATTTGCAATCTCTGATGGGCTTATTACAAATTTTCACCAACCTAAAAGTACCTTGATGTGTTTAGTGGCAGCTTTGGTTTCAATCGATAAAATGAAAGTTATTTATCAGGCTGCGCTTGAAAATAAGTATCGATTTTTAAGTTATGGCGATAGTAGTTTACTCTTACCTTAACTTATTCATCGTATATAAGAAGTGTATATAGTGTGAATAACTTTTGTATATTATTGGCTTCAATTTGTTGCTTTAATATCGATAACCTGTAAAAAAGGTGTTCATAACTTTTAACTGCTTTTATATCAAGTGGGACTAAATTAGGTTACACTAGAGAAGTACAAAATATATTCTAACAGTTGAATTTTGATTGAAAGTATTCTATACTTATTACAATTTTCATCTTAAAAATGTACATGTTTTAAGCAAAGTCTTACGTTAATAAAATCTTTCGTTAAGTGAGCGTAAGCATCAGTATAAAATTGATTTATAGCAAGAAAAAATATAAATAATAAAAGAACTTTTATGTTATCTAAATGTTAAATTCGTGTTACTCTGCATAGTGAAAAAGTCAAGGTGGAACCCTTATTTTTTAGTGATTTTTTTTTTAACATCTTTGCCATCCCTTATTACCACAAGGAACTAGATTTTTAAAAACGATTACCCTATGATTGATGTAAAAGATTGTAAATCAGTTTGGAATAACTGTCTCCAGTACATCGGACAATGTGTTGGCGAGCAGTCGTTCAAGACATGGTTCGAACCGATCGAACCTTTAATGCTCATTAACAATGTATTAACAATTCAAGTGCCCAGTCAATTCTTTTACGAATGGTTAGAAGAACATTATGTTCATGTACTTCGAAAAGCTATTGATCTTTACTTAGGGCCTGACGGCCGATTAGAATACCAAATTTTGGTGGATAAGTCGGATCAAAATCGTAAAAATACGATGCATTCCTTACATAAAGGAAGTATTATTTCTCGATCGGTTAATCCGGGTCAACATCGAGATGAAATGTATGCAAAAAGTGTAGATACCACCATACTAGATTCTACCCTTAATCCACATTATACCTTTGATACCTTTATTGAAGGGGATTGTAATAAATTAGCTCGCTCTGCCGGTATGGCAGTTTCTAATAAGCCCGGACTTACCTCATTTAACCCTTTATTAGTGTATGGGGGCGTAGGTTTAGGTAAAACACACCTAGTACAGGCTATAGGAAATCAAATACGTAAGCAGTCTTCCGATAAAAAAGTGTTGTATGTCCCTTCTGAACGCTTCATCAATCAGTTCATAGAAGCTATGAAAAACAATAACGCTCAAGATTTTACGAATCATTATCTTGGGGTCGATGTGTTAATTTTGGATGATGTACAATTTTTATCCGGTAAAGAAAAAACACAAGAAATATTCTTCCAAATATTCAATCACCTACACCAAAGTGGTAAACAAATTATCATAACGAGTGATTGTGCACCAAAAGATATTAAAGGTCTCCAAGAACGTTTATTATCCCGTTTTAAATGGGGCTTAAGTGCCGACTTGCAAGTGCCGGATTATGAGACTCGAAATGCAATTATTCGGAAGAAAATGCAGTTCGAAGGAATTGAACTGGGGGAAGACGTTATCGATTACTTAGCCTACAGCATCGATACCAATATGCGGGATTTGGAAGGTGTAGTGAATTCTTTAATTGCTCAATATACACTAAGTGGTAGAAAAATTGATTTAGAGTTAGCTAAAAGTATCATTCAGAACATCGTTCAGAATGTAGATACGGAAGTGAATATAGATTATATTCAAAAATTTGTTTCGGAATATTTTAGCGTAACAATTGAGCAAATGAAAGACAAAACGCGTAAACGTGAAATTGTTATTGCTCGACAAGTAGCTATGTATTTTGCTAAAGAATACACTAACATGTCCCTTAAATCCATTGGATCTCATTTTGGAGGGCGTGACCATAGTACCGTTATCCATGCTCTAACCTCCGTTAGTGATTTGATGGACACCGACAAGAAGTTTAGAGCTACAATGCAAGATTTAATTAAAAAAATTAAACTAAAATCATCTTAATCTTTTTATCCTGTTTGTAATCCTTAATAAAAAACCCGGACGCCATGCCGGGTTTTATTTTTTTGTTCGTTTAAAAGTAAAATTGATACATCATTTTACCCCCATTTTGTTGAATCCCTTCTAATAAAACACGGCCTTTTATTTTACTTAATATGTCTTCTACTTCTTCTGCCTTTGTTGTCGGTACTCTATTGATGGATGTAATGATAAAACCCTCAGAAAGTCCCATGCGAGCTATAAGTCCGGGTCTGACTTGAAGTACTTTAACACCGGAAGAAATACCAAGTTTTTCGCGCTCTACCTTTGGTACTACTTCAAAATCTGCATTTAATGAAGCTGAATTATATACTTCTTTTTTAATAATACCAGTTGATCCTTCTTGATTGTACAATAGTACCTGTGTTTCTTTTTGAACTCCTTGCCTTTTATACAACACTCTAATTTTATCACCGGGTTTTTTAAGTGCTATATATTCATCAAAATCAGCTCGTGTAGAAATTACTTTACTATCTAAGTGTGTTATTACATCATTTAATTCTAATCCTGATTCTGAAGCAGCTCCTTGTTGCAATAATTGAACGATATACACTCCATTTACATCATTATTTTTAAGCTCTTTGGATTTTGATGTACTCAACTCTACCACCTCTGCTCCAAAAAAAGCTTTTTGAACCATTCCATACTGAATAAGATCTTGAACAATTTTAACCACAATATCGGAGGGTACAGCAAATCCATAACCGGCATAACTTCCGGTTCGGGATAATATGGCTGTATTAATACCTATCAATTCTCCTTTGGAGTTCACCAATGCGCCGCCGGAATTCCCGGGATTAATAGCGGCATCTGTTTGAATAAATGACTCTATAGGGAATTGGGAATGGACTACATTGATGTTTCTTCCTTTAGCACTCACAATACCTGCGGTAACTGTAGAGGTTAAATTGAATGGGTTCCCCACTGCAAGGACCCATTCTCCAATCTGAACCGACGATGATGCGGCAATACGTACAGCCGGTAGGGAACGACCTTCTATCTTTAATACCGCTAGATCAGAGGAGGGATCGGAACCTACTATGGTAGCTTCATAAGTGTTCCGTTGATGAATAACTTCAATTTTAGTCGCTCTCTGAATCACATGATGGTTGGTGATGATATAACCATCGGCAGAGAAAATTACGCCGGAGCCGGAAGAAATGACTTGTTCTGCACTACCATTGAAATACCAATCAAACCAATTATTTCGTTGTGCAGTGCCGGTCGTTGATATAAAGACTACAGAGGGTGTAGCTTGTGCAGAAGCAGCTACAAAATCTGTTCCCGTATGTAAAGTAGGTATAGTAGAATAATTCGTTGTATAAGCCGGAGCCTTCGAACGATACGTTTCAGGAAAAAATGCTTGGTTGGTAGGCTGTACATAATTATAGAGTACAAAGGCCGTAATACTGCTACAAAGGATGGATACCCCTACAATAGTGAAGTAACTTCTGAAAGACATATCTATACAATTAAATTTATAGATTAAAAATAGAAAAAACTTTAAAATAAAGTTATAAAAAGTATGTCTTAATAGGGAAACAATGACTATTTGTAAATAGAAACTTATCTACTAAACAAGTTGTATTTTAAAATACAATAAAGCGCTCTAAAGGCGTCTTTCATTCCTATCTTTTTACCCTCTTCATACGTTCTTCCATAATAGGATATACCTACCTCATAAATCCTAATATTGGGTATCTTGGATATTTTTGCAGTTACTTCCGGCTCAAATCCAAAACGTTTCTCATTTAATTGGATAGACTGAATGACGTCTCTTTTAAATACTTTATAACATGTTTCCATATCCGTCAAGTTCAGATTGGTAAACATATTGGATAAAAACGTCAATAGTTTGTTCCCTATAGTGTGCCAAAAGAATAAAATTCTATGGGGTTTACCTCCCATAAATCGAGACCCATATACTACATCTGCAAATCCTTCTTCTATTGGTTTAATTAGGGTATTGTATTCTCTTGGGTCATATTCCAGGTCTGCATCTTGAATCAATACAATATCTCCCGTTGCCATTTTTATTCCTGTATGTAAAGCGGCTCCTTTTCCTTGGTTTAACTCATGATTATAAAGTTTCATATCTTCGAATGGATGTGAAGCTATATATTTTTCAATGGTGGCTTTTGTATTGTCTATTGAACAATCATTTACTAATATGATTTCTTTTCTATACCCATACTCTAATGAGGTTTCCAATATTTTATTTAGTATAAAATGTATAGTTCTTTCTTCGTTATAAGCTGGAATTATGATGGATATTTTTTTCATCAATATCTAAACAATAAAATAGTTTGTAAGTATACATATTTTTTTATAAAAACGTAGAACTTCATACTAATGCATTCTATTCTTTACCAATCGAAATCAAAAGGGGGGAGCTTTACTTTTATAAAGCGAGTATTCTTTAAAAATACACATCCATTAGTTGTAAACCCTTTTTTAAATCGACGGTAATTTAAATATTTCCAAAAAGATTGGTTAAAGTTTTATTTACCCCTTAAACTTTGTTTACTTTTAGTAATTTGCAACCTTATGGGAATCGCCTCTTTAATCAGTAAACCAGTTGCTTCATATGTTGTCTACCAACAACAAAAATGGATATCTGACTCTGAAACCATTCAACAGAAATGGTTCCGTTATTTAATACAATATGCCAGAGATACGGCTTTTGGTAAAGCGCATAACTTTAGTCAAATAAGAACCTACGAAGAGTTTCAAAAAGCAGTGCCTGTATCTACATATGAAGATTTAATTCCTTATATCAATGAAATTAAATCAGGCAAACCGAATATTCTATGGCCCAATAAACCGGCCTATTTAGCTAAAACTTCCGGTACCACAGCCGGAATCAAATTTATTCCCATTTCAAAAGAATCTATACCGTTCCATATATCCGCTGCCCGCAATGCATTGTTAAATTATATTTACCACACCGGTAATGCATCTTTTTTAGATCATAAATTAATGTTCTTATCCGGAAGTCCTACTCTTTCTGGAGTAAAGGGTGTACCCACCGGAAGATTGTCCGGTATCGTGAATCACCACATACCTTCCTATTTAAAATCAAATCAATTACCAAGTTATTCGATCAACTGTATAGAAGACTGGGAGGAAAAAGTAGAGGCTATTGTAGATGAAACAGTCCAACATTCGATGGGATTAATCAGTGGTATACCTCCCTGGGTTCAGATGTATTTTGATCGGATTGTTCAAAGAACCGGAAAATCTGTGAAGGAGGTTTTCCCGAATTTTTCATTGTTGGTTTATGGTGGTGTTAATATGGCACCGTATCGCAAAAAACTATTTGATACAATAGGAGGGGGGGTAGATAGTATTGAAACCTATCCCGCATCTGAAGGGTTTATTGCGTTTCAGGATTTACCCTCATCCGAGGGGCTTTTATTATTGCTTAATCAAGGTATATTTTATGAGTTTATACCTATGGAAGAATATAACAAACCGAACGCGACTCGGTTAACTATCCAACAAGTTGAACTCAATAAAAACTATGCTATTGTCTTGTCTACCAATGCAGGTCTGTGGTCTTACTCTATAGGAGATACAATAAAATTTGTTTCCCTTCGTCCCTATCGTATAGTGGTCACCGGTAGAGTAAGCCAATATATATCTGCTTTTGGGGAACACGTAATAGCCGAAGAAGTCGATAAAGCATTGGTTGAAGCCTTACAATTACATCCAGAGGTAAAAGTAACGGAATATACCGTAGCCCCTATGGTGGCTCCCCTTTCCGGATTGCCTTGTCATGAATGGTATATCGAATTTGATTCCCATCCGAATTCCCTTTCTCAATTCGAAAATACACTTAATGCTATCATGTGTCGTTTAAATATTTATTACAATGATTTAATCGTAGGTAAAATAATATCCACATTAAAAATTATACCAATTCGAAATCAAGGCTTTCAAGCATATATGCATTCAATAGGTAAATTAGGTGGGCAAAATAAAGTCCCCCGATTATCCAATGACAGAAAAATTGCAGAAGAATTGATTAAATTTAGAAGTTAAGTTCACCATACATGTCTTTGTCAACAGAATCCATTAAACATATAGCAATTTTAGGCTCTACCGGTTCTATAGGTACTCAAACATTAGAAGTTGTTCGGCGATTCAAAGATAAAATTCAAGTAGAAGTATTAACGGCAGAAAATAATTCCGACTTACTGATACATCAAGCCATAGAATTTTTACCTAATGTAGTCGTTATAGGTAATGAACTGGCATATGAAAAAGTTAAACATGCACTTGAATCGTTTCCTATTAAAGTGTATACAGGAGCTACAGCTCTTGCCTCTGTAGTGACAATGGATAGTATAGACATCGTGGTAACTGCGTTAGTAGGTTATGCCGGACTTATCCCAACGGTTCAAGCTATTAAAGCAGGTAAACATATTGCATTAGCCAACAAAGAAACCTTAGTTGTAGCAGGTGACATAGTTACATCATTAGCAAAAGAACATCATGTAGCCATACTGCCAGTAGATTCTGAACATTCTGCCATATTTCAATGTCTAACCGGCGAGCTTAGGAATCCTATAGAAAAAATTATTTTAACTGCGTCCGGTGGTCCATTTAGAGGCAAAACCATAAAAGAGTTAGAACAAGTAACCAAAGCTCAAGCTCTTAAACATCCCAATTGGACAATGGGGGCTAAGATTACCATCGATTCTGCTACATTGATGAATAAAGGATTAGAGGTTATAGAAGCGAAATGGTTATTTGGATTAGAGCCCCATCAAATTGATGTGGTCGTTCATCCTCAATCCATCATTCATTCAATGGTTCAATTTCAAGATGGTTCTATAAAAGCTCAGATGGGATTACCGGATATGCGCTTGCCCATTCAATATGCATTAACTTATCCGGAGCGTTGGTTGGTTGATTATCCAAGATTTGATTTTACCCGTTTCCCGTCTTTTACATTTGAACCGCCGGATATGGAAACATTCCGTAATTTAAAACTGGCATATTATGCTATGGATAAAGGTGGCAATACACCTTGCGTCCTTAATGCCGCAAATGAAGTCGCGGTTGCTAAATTTCTAAAAGAAGAAATAAACTTTCTTCAAATACCTTATGTTGTGGAGGAAACTATATCCAAAATAAAATATATTGAAAAGCCTAGTCTAGAAGATTATATTCAAACAGATCAAGAAGCTAGAAAAGTTGCAGAAGGAATAAACGTATAAAAATGGAAACAATCGTAATGATCATTCAATTCGTGTTGGGCTTGTCTTTATTGGTCGGCGTACATGAATTAGGGCATATGTTATTTGCTAAATTATTTGGAATGCGGGTTGAAAAATTTTCAATCGGTTTTCCCCCAAAAATATTCAGTTTTAAAAAAGGAGAGACAGAATACTCCATAGGTGCTTTACCATTTGGAGGTTTTGTAAAAATTTCCGGTATGGTAGATGAATCATTAGATACAACCGCACTATCCAAAGAACCACAACCATGGGAATTTAGAAGTAAACCGGCAGTTCAACGATTGTTCGTGATGTTAGGTGGAATCATTTTTAATGTGCTGTCTGCTATTGTTATTTTGTCTGTATTGTTTTGGTCTGTTGGAGAAAAGTATTTAACAATTGAAGAGATAAACAAACATGGTGTTGTACCTACTTCGATTGGCAAACAATTGGGTTTTAAAACCGGTGATCGAATAAAAGCGGTTAATGGAATCTTAGTACAAGGGGATTATGCTGAAGTATTTAAAACAGCAATTTTACAATCCGAAAGTACAATTACCGTAACCCGTACCATGGGCAACGATACCACAATTCAGTTACCTAAAAATATACTGGATATCATTTCAGAAAAAAAAGAATCCTTCTTTGAATTAGCGATGCCTTTTCATATCGGCGGATTCGATCAAGCATCTAATGCTCAGCGTGCAGGTTTAGAAATAGGTGACAAAATAATAGCGGTTGACTCTACTCCCATAAAATATTTGCATGAACTGAAATCGACTTTGTCCTCTTATAAAACAGAAGATGTTCGCTTAACCATTCTTAGAGACAAAGATACAGTGATCAAAACGTGTACTGTGACTGACGAAGGACGAATAGGAATTGCTATAGAATCAGAGTTGAAATTTAATAGTCATACCTATACACCTCTAGAAGCTATAGCTAAAGGTACGTATAGTTCTTTTGACATTGTATTTATTCAAGTAAAGGCTTTTTCGAAAATGTTTACCGGTGAATTAGATCCATCCAACTCAGTAGGTAGTTTTATTTCTATAGGTAAAGAATACGGCGGTCAATGGGATTGGGCCCATTTTTGGTCGTTTACGGCAACATTGTCCATGATATTAGCGTTTATGAACTTGCTGCCAATTCCGGCCTTAGATGGAGGGCATGTGGTGTTTCTGTTATATGAAATCATTACTCGTAAGAAACCTTCAGATAAATTCCTGGAAGGGGCACAAAAAGTGGGTATGGTATTATTATTCTCCTTAATGCTATATGCGGTGTTTAATGATATATTTAAAAATTTCTTCAATTAATATCTTATGAAAAATGTACTAGGTCTTTTATTCGTATTGTTCCTTTCCTTATCCGGTAGGGCAGGTATACAAGACTCCATTGGGGTGACCAAATTGAACGGCAAGTTACACCTTCAATATATGGTCTCTCCAGGTGAAACGATCTATGGAATATCTACTAAATACGGAGTACCACTTACAGATTTATTTGAAATCAACCCGGAATTGGAAAATGGGTTGAAGGTTGGGCAAGTAATTCATATTCCTTATAATCCAGATGCTATGCCAAAACCTGCTTCCGGAGCTGGAAGACCCGCTAACGCTATCACCTATAAGGTACAACCCGGAGATACGTATTATGGAATTGCTAAAAAGAATAATATCTCCGTTGAGCAACTCTTAAAAATGAATAACATGGATTTGAAAGCGGGACAAGAAATTGTAATTGGATATGGAGCACCTTCTACAACCCCTTCCGTAACTCCTACTCCAGTTCCTACACCAACTCCTACTCCGGCTGTAACAACAGCAACCACCCAGCCACCGGTTCAACCTAATATTGCGGTAAACGATTTAGCCCCTCCCTTTAATGACCCTGGAACCCCTTATGCTTACGATTCTACTCGTCAACAAATTCTAGTTATACCTTTTGATCCTTATTTGTATTTCTCTGATGCAGACGATGAAATCGCCGCAAAATCTAATATGCAACGAACCAAAGTCCGTGAAGTTTTTAGAAGAAGATTAAATACACTCTTAACATACCATGGATATGAAACCATACACCTATTAGGAGGAAGTGTTAAGGATTCCATAAGTGATTTAAATAAAATATATTCTTCTGTTACGTATGCTTATCAACAATCCATAAATAACCCCAATTCTATGGAGGCACAACAAAAAGTTACGCCACCCACATCGGGATCTACGACCGGGAAAAAGAATTCCATAATAAAAAACATTACCGGAAATAATACTAGCCCATCTACATACGAAGTGCCCGTGGATCAAGGTAAATTCTTTGGAGTACTGGTCAAAAATCCTGATTTCTTTACCTACTTTAATACTAAGTATGGTGTAGATTATTACGTATTTATTAATCAGTTTGAAGTAAAAACGAATTACCAAAATTGCTTAGACCGGGCTGCGTTAAATTATGAACGTACGTTCACGGTACATTATTCTATTTTTGATTCTACCGGTAAACTAATAGCAGGGGATAAGTTTAAAGTGCATTATAACTCAAACAATTGTTATGTATATCAAATAGTAAGTGATAACATGCCAAAGGTTGCTCAAAAAATCATCAACCAGTTGCCCCCTCCCGTAGTGAAATAAATAGGAAAGAATTAAAATAAAAAAAGCTATCATTTGATAGCTTTTTTTATTCGTCTGTAGTTGTATTCTGTTGTTTTAATAGTTCTAGTTCTTCCGGACTAGGTCGAATTAACTCAAATTCCACTCTTCGATTGATTTTTTTATCCGCATCCGTATTCTCCGGAACTATTGGTTTAGAAGAACCATATCCGATGGCTTCAATTCTATCCGCTGATATTTGACCTTTTGCCATTACATATTCTTTAATGGCGTCGGCCCTTGCTTGCGATAATTTAAGGTTCGCATCCGGATCACCGCTTCCATCAGTATGTCCGGATATTTTAAGTTTTATATACGGATGGTCAACAAGAAAATCCACCACTTTGTCTAAATCCACCTCCATTTCTGTCTTAATCACAGAACTGTTATTATCAAATTCTAATGTCTGAAATTTCCATTTGTTATAGCGAAGTGAATTTGTTCGTAAGTTTATTGTCGTATCATTGTTTAATTGAAATCGGTGTTCGATTCTGAAAAAATCTTCTCCTTGAATAACCAGTAAGTATTCATTGTCATTATTTAAATCAAACTCGAAGGTTCCATCTTCTCTCATATATTTAGGGGCCACCTCTATTCCGTTACTTAAATCAATAATAGAAACAACGCCTTTAAATGGGTCGTCTGTTAATGAATCTTTTAAAGATCCTCTGATTTTAGTGTAAGATGTTGCCTGAGCCTCCATGGGAAGAGGAAAACTAAACAAGTCTAAGTTTTCTAATCGGTCTACATCGGACTTTGAATAGAATAAATCTTTACCTTTAGAGTCAATCGTGAAATAATATTCGTCTCCTTTGCCGTTCACTAAAGGACCAATATTGAATGGCTCTTGCCATTTTTGTTGTAATCGTCTTGTTTTATAAATATCATACGTATGATAAATGCCTGCGGTATCTCGAATTCCAAAATTAACCAAATGCCCATTCGAACTGAAGTATAATACATGATGAAGCGGATGATAAAATGGGCTTACTTCATTTCCTCTGGTATTAATAACAGGCCCTAGGTTTTTTGCGGTAGACCAAGTTCCATCGATTTGTTTAACAGAATACCAGATATCGGATAAGCCAAATCCTCCAATACGGTCGGAGGCAAAATATAGCGTATCTTCTTTATGGGATAAAGTAGGATGAGAATCCCAACTGATGCTATTTACATTTGAACCTAAATTTTCCGGTAATGTCCATTTTCCTTCATTATCCATATAGGAGACATAAATATCACAAGACCCCATACAGTCTTGACAATCGAATCGGTATTCCGGTACCAAACATCGAGCAAAAAATAATGTTTTACCATCTCGACTGATGATTGCAGACCCTTCGTTGCACTGTGAATTGATAACACCGGCAAATGGTAAGGCTTCATCCCAAAACCCATCATAATTAATTGTATAAAACAGATCTTCATTTTCTCTGAATTTCATACGGTCGGCTGTTAAAGCACGCATACGCTTTGTAAAAATCAACGTGCTGCCTTGAATATTTAATGTCGGACCATAGTCGGGATAGCGTTTGTCGTTGACCAGTTCCCCCATATTTAAGAATACACTTTTAGGAGGAATTAACGTATCTACTTTTCTTCTATATTCTACTAATTCATAATAATATTGTAAAGGTACATAATCACTTACCTGAACATTTTTATTGGATTGATCATAGTATTGTTGGATTGTTTTTATCTCTTTACCTCGAATATGTTTTAAGGCTAATCGATAAACGAAAGCAGCTTTTTCCGGTTGTTTATTTATTTCATATACCTGACCTAATTTCCATAATAAAATGATATCTCTACTAAAGTTCTGAATACCAAACTTAGACACATAATTTTCCATAGCTATCTGCAGTGCCGGAAAGTCCTTGTCGGTTTCTAATTTCTTAATTTGATTAATTTCAGCAGCATTAAAGTAAAAAGGTATTTTGTAAAGATTGACAAAATCAATTTGAAATTCGGACTTGTTGGCAGTTATCGTGTCGGAAACACTTATATTCGTATCTCTAACGTTCTTATCCTTGGATTTTTTTTGGGCTAATACAGAAAATATAGGGAAACAACAGGTAATGAACCATAACAAAACTCTAAAAAGAGAAGCGTATGGCATCCTTAAAGTAGGGCGGAGTAGAAAAAAAACGAATGGCATGCCTATTGTAAATATATAGTAAATATAAATTGATAGTTGATAATTGCCAAAAAATACAATAAAAAATGACATTTTGGCTTAAAAAGGCTCTGTGCGACATGGATAAATACAAGAAATCAAACGAAATAAGCAGCATTTTACAATTATTGGATACGGACCAAGTAGATATGATTCCGCTCATTACTCCGGAGGAGGAAGTGGAAATGAATTCAGACCAATATCCCGAGGTTTTACCTTTATTACCGGTTCGAAATAGCGTTTTATTTCCCGGAGTGGTAATTCCGGTCACGGTTAGCCGTCAGAAGTCTGTAAAACTGGTTAAAAAATATTACCAAGGGGACAGAACTATAGGGGTTGTCGCTCAAGAAAATGCTACAGCGGAGGACCCCGAATTAAAGGACTTATACCCGATTGGTACCGTAGCTAAGATTTTACGCTTGTTAGTATTACCGGATGGGAACACTACTATCATTATTCAAGGAAAGCAACGATTCCGTTGGAAAGAGTTATTACAAGATAAACCCTATTTAAAAGCATCTGTAGAGTATTTGCCGGATCTCTTACATTCATTACAGGAAGAGAATGTAGCCGTGTTATTTGAGACGTTAAAAGATGCGTCATTATCAATTTTAAAATTGCAACCGGAGATGCCTCAAGAGGCTCAGTTTGCACTTAACAATATTGAAAGTTTTACTTTTCTTACACACTATCTTTCCTCGAATCTCCGAGTAGAGGTAAAAGAAAAACAAGAATTACTTGCCATAACAGATGGTATCGAAAGAGCGACTAAACTCTTACAACATATGTCTAAAGAAAGACAAATGTTAGAACTGAAAAAAGAAATTCATACAAAGGTACATACCGATATCGACCAACAACAGCGAGATTATTTTCTTCGTCAACAAATCAAAGTATTACATGATGAATTGGGGGATGCCAGTAGTGAAAAAGAGTTTGAAGGCTTAAAAGAAAAAGCAGCTCTTAAAAATTGGCCGGATAAAGTACAACTTCACTTTCAAAAAGAATTACAAAAGTTACAACGAATCAATCCAATGGCACCGGATTATCCTGTGACATTCAATTATCTGGAAACGTTGGTCGATTTACCTTGGGGTGAACATACAGTCGATAATTTTGATTTAGTTCGAGCGAAAGAAATTTTGGATGAGGATCATTATGGTTTAACTAAAGTAAAACAACGCATTTTAGAATACCTAGCCGTATTGAAATTAAAAAACAATATGAAGGCGCCTATATTATGCTTGTATGGCCCGCCGGGTGTGGGAAAAACGTCCTTGGGTAAATCTATTGCAAAAGCTTTGGAGCGTAAATATATTCGAATGTCTCTAGGTGGGGTGCACGATGAATCTGAAATACGTGGACATAGAAAAACATACATTGGAGCCATGCCCGGTAAGATTATACAAGGTATAAAACGGGCAAGTTCTTCTAATCCGGTGTTTATCTTGGATGAAATTGATAAAGTAGGCAGAGACTTTAGAGGAGATCCGTCATCTGCATTATTAGAAGTGTTGGATCCGGAACAAAATACCAGCTTTTTAGATAATTATGTAGAAGTTGAATACGATTTGTCTAAAGTGTTGTTTATAGCCACTTCAAACGCGTTGGATACCATACAGCCTGCTTTAAGAGATCGTATGGAAATTATTGAGATTTCCGGTTATACTTTGGAAGAAAAGTTACAAATCGCTAAAAAATATTTAATTCCAAAACAAATTGAAGAACATGGTTTGTTGGTTCAGGATGTTTCAATAACAGAGGAAGCACTGATTAAAGTTATCGATCATTATACTCGTGAATCCGGAGTTCGTAGTCTGGAAAGAAAAGTAGCTGCGTTAGTCCGCCACATCGCGAAACTAAAGGCGATGGAACAAAAGTATCCTAAGAAAATAACCCCTCTTTTGGTTAAGGAAATTCTCGGAGGAGAAGATTTTGAAAAAGATATTTATGAAAGCAATGAGATAGCCGGAATTGTCACCGGTTTAGCATGGACTCCATTTGGGGGAGAAATTTTAACAATTGAATCAAGCATCAATAAGGGTAAGGGAAAACAAACCGTTTCCGGACAACTAGGTGATGTGATGAAAGAGTCCGCCTCTGCAGCCTTATCTTTATTAAAAGCAAACGTCGAATCCTTAGGGATAGATTATAGAGTATTTGATTATTATGATCTACATGTGCATGTTCCGGCAGGTGCAGTACCTAAAGATGGTCCATCAGCAGGTATTGCACTGTATACTTCTTTAGCTTCGATCTTTACTCAACGTAAAATAAAACCGGCTATAGCCATGACCGGTGAAATAACATTAAGAGGTAAAGTATTACCGGTAGGTGGTATAAAAGAAAAAGTGTTAGCAGCTAAGCGTTCCGGCATTAAAGAAATTATTTTAAGTGCAAAAAATAAAAAAGATATAGAAGAAATCGGTGAAGAATACGTTAAGAATCTAAAGTTTCACTTTGTAGAACAAGCCGAAGAAGTTTTACAAATAGCATTATTAAAACAAAAAGTTAAAAATGCGAAATCATTACAATTACCTTCAGAAGAAGAAATGGTAACTAAAAAGAGAAAATAAATTACTGTATCATGCGATACTTAACATGCTTTTTATTGATTTTTAATCTAATCCTTTCTACCCCCATTTGGGCTCAGTTAGGAGGAGGTTCGGGGTATTCCTTTGCAGGGATGCCCATTTCGGCCAGACTGGCAGGAGTAGGAGGCGTTAACGTATCGATACGGGATAAGGATGTGGCAATGGGTTATTCAAATCCAGCACTATGGAAGGATTCTACCCATCATCATGTTTCGATGACCTACCAACCTTTTTATGGAGACATCAAACGTACCACTCTTTTTACCCAACATAACTTAAAAAAGGATAAAGGAGCAATTGGTGTCGGCTTACATTATTTAAGTTATGGTAAAATAGATCAAACAGATGCCGTAGGTCAGAACCAAGGTATCTATAGGGCAAACGATTACTGTATAGTATTAGGGTATGCGAATCAACAAGGGCCTTTCTATTTTGGTGTTAATGGGAAATTTTTACATTCTGTTTTAGAAAGTTATGGAGCTAGTGCACTCGCTTTGGATATTGGCGGGTTGTTTCAACATCCTAAACATCAACTAACAATTGGAATGACGTTTAAAAATGTTGGTATTCGACTTTCGGATTACGTACCGGGTGATCCGGTACGATTACCTTTTGAAATTCAATTCGGTGCAACGTATAAGCCCGATCACATGCCGCTTCGATTGTCATTAACGTTTCAGCAACTTCAACGGTGGGATATAGTGTACAATGATCCATCTTATAATGTAATTCAAAATTTAGATGGTACGACCTCAATAAAAGAAACAACGTTTGGAGATCAATTTTTACGTCATATGGTGGTAGGAGGGGAGTTTATCTTAGCTCGCAGTGTTCACTTTCGTTTTGGATATAATTTTCTTACCAGAAGAGAATTGCGACTGGAAAATAAATCAGCCGGCGCCGGTTTAAGTTGGGGCTTTTTTATACGAACGAAAAAATTTGATTTTGGATTTTCCCGATCTTACTATCATATAGCCGGTGGAACCAGCTATTTTACTTTAGCCATTTCCATTGATGAATGGAAAAAGAAATAAAAATGAATATGGACTTACAAGAATTACTCACTCCCGCTCAAATTGTAGCGGAATTAGATAAATATATAATTGGTCAACAAGAGGCAAAGCGGAATGTAGCGATTGCATTACGAAATAGATGGAGAAGAATGGCGGCTCCAGAGTCTTTTCAAAAAGAAATTGTGCCAAATAATATTCTCATGATTGGTAGTACAGGAGTAGGAAAGACGGAAATCGCTCGTCGATTAGCTCGCTTAGCCCATGCTCCTTTTACAAAAGTAGAGGCTTCTAAGTTTACAGAAGTAGGTTATGTTGGAAGAGATGTTGAAAGCATGGTGCGTGATTTAGTAGAACAGTCGGTTCATATGGTTAAAGCCGAGAAAAAAGAAAGCTTAAAGGACAAAATAACGGAACAAGTAGAAGAGGCTATATTGGATATTCTAATTCCATCAGTAAAAAAAACGCCATCATCTGCAATAGGTTTGGAAACGATTCCATTGGACGACGACGAAGAACTAAATGAAAAAACAAGACAATTATTTCGAGAAAAAATAAAACGGGGAGAACTAGAAGATCGGAAAATAGAAATTTCAGTTCAACAATCCGGTGGTCCCGGTTTAGGCGTTATGGGAGGTGCCATGGATGAAATGTCCATGATGCAAATTCAAGAAATGATTGGTTCTATGGTCCCAAAAAAAACTAAAAAAAGAAAAGTAACCATAGCAGAAGCAAGAAAATTATTGATAGAAGAAGAAGCCTCTAAACTAATCGATATGGATGAAGTGAAAGCAGAGGCTATTAGAAAAGCAGAAAATCTTGGGATTATTTTTATAGATGAGATTGATAAAATCGCAGCTAAGAGCGGTAAATCGGGCGGTCCGGATGTAAGCCGAGAGGGAGTACAACGAGATTTACTTCCTGTAGTGGAAGGTACTACAGTGAACACTAAATACGGTACGATTACTACTGATCATATTTTATTTATTGCTGCAGGTGCTTTTCATGTAGCTAAACCATCCGACTTAATCCCTGAATTACAAGGGCGATTTCCTATTCGGGTTGAATTGAATAGTTTAACTGCTGCCGACTTTTATAAAATATTAAAAGAACCAAACAATGCATTGACTAGACAATATGAAGTTTTATTAAAATCGGAACACGTTCGGTTAGAGTTTCAAGACGATGCCCTTCATCACATTGCAGAAATTGCTTTTCAGTTAAATGAAGAAATGGAAAATATAGGTGCTCGACGACTACATACTGTAATGAGTCAATTGTTAAATGAATTTTTATTTTGTATACCGGATACGATTGGGCCTTTCGCACATATATGTATTACTAAAGAATTAGTACAAGAAAAACTTGGATCACTTATAAAAAACAAAGACTTGAGTCATTATATATTGTAGTTTAAATATATGATTATCAGTTGTTTATTTTTAATTTATGTTGTATTTGCTATGAAATACCTTAAATCTTACATAAATTCTATTACCCGTTTTGATCGGAATGGGGGGAACTAAGGTTTGTATTATACTATTGTAAATCAGTATACTATGATTTTTTAGATGAAAAATAATATTTTTTTTTCGTCAAAAAGTTGCATAAACTGTTAAAATATTACATTTTTGTCATAGAAACTTTTGGATACAATTTTTTAATATCTTTTAAGTATTACTTCTGCGAAGAGGATGCGGACAGAAATGTCTTCGTCCTCTTTACTTTTTACAGGCTATTTGTTATTCACAGCATCATTAATAAAGAAACTTTTTTAAGTAAATTGCTTACTCAAACTATTGTTGGGAAATTTCATGATGGCTGAAAAAGTATACCAAAGTTTTTTAGAAACCTCTAAGTATTGGTTAAAGGAATTGGATTACTATGGTAAAAATCAGTTTAAAACTAAAGTAGTAGAATCAGGTTGGACTATAGGTCAGATATACCACCACCTATTGGAATATACTAGAGAGTATCATTTTTCCGCAATAGAGCAATGTATTCAAAATCGCGGTGTAGTAACAGAAAAGGGAAAGACTTTTCACGGTTGGCTTGTATTTAAATCTAAATCGTACTTGCCTATTAAATATAAGAGTAAGCCATCTTTAGAACCACAACAACCGATTGCAACAGAAAAAGTGAAAGATGATTTCTATCGATTTTTAAAAGTGATGTATCGCTTAGCAAAAGAAATAGAAAGGACACAACCCGTATCAAAAGTTCAGCATCCTGTGTTTGGTTTTCTAACTGCAAACGAATGGTATTTTCTAATTTATTTACATTTTAAACATCATCTTAAACAGAAGCATAAATTAGATCGAGTAGTTCGGAGCAACTACAAAGAAACGGTTTTAGATGAATTAGACGATATTCCGGATATGCCGATGTATTCTGATCCTATAGAATAAAAAAAATCCCGAAGGTATCTTCGGGATTTTTTTTATTCCTTATTTAACAGTGTCCATGTGACATATTAAATCTACTAATTTATTAGAGTAACCCCACTCGTTGTCATACCAAGAAACTACTTTAACAAAATTGTTATTTAAGGCAATCCCCGCTTTGGCGTCAAAAATAGAAGTTCTAGGATCGGTAAGGAAGTCAGTGGACACTACTTCGTCTTCTGTATATCCTAAAATACCTTTCATATCCCCTTCGGATGCGGCTTTCATTGCATTTTTAATGTCTTCATAAGAAGCACCTTTTTCTAATCGGCAAGTTAAATCCACAACAGAAACATCAGGAGTTGGAACTCGGAAAGCCATACCGGTTAATTTTCCTTTTAATTGTGGAATTACTAAACCTACAGCTTTAGCAGCACCGGTAGAAGAAGGAATGATATTTTGATAAGCACCACGACCACCTCTCCAATCTTTAGCAGATGGACCATCTACTGTTTTTTGAGTGGCAGTTGCAGCGTGTACGGTTGTCATTAAACCTTCCGTGATTCCGAATGTATCATTTAATACTTTAGCAATTGGAGCTAAACAGTTAGTAGTACAAGACGCATTAGAAACAATCGTCATGTCTTTTGTGTAAGATTTATTATTTACACCCATTACAAAAGTAGGGGTATCATCTTTTGCCGGAGCAGACATTACAACACGTTTAGCACCTGCTTGAATATGTTTTTGAGCAGTTTCTATTGTTAAGAATAAACCGGTAGATTCTACAATATATTCAGCACCTATTTCATTCCACTTTAGGTTTGCTGGATCTTTCTCAGCAGTAACACGGATAGCATTTCCGTTTACAACTAATTTACCGTCTTTTATATCGATAGAACCTTTAAATTGACCATGGGTAGAATCATACTTTAGCATATACGCCATGTAGTCCACATCAATAAGGTCATTTATACCTACGATTTGAATGTTCGGATTTTCTACTGCGGCACGGAATACCAATCGGCCGATACGACCAAATCCGTTAATACCAACTTTAATTTTTGACATAATAGATTGTAAATAAGGGTTAATTAAGAATTACTTTTTCTTGAAGTCAATCAAGCTACAATAATACAATTTGCGGTAGCCAAAATCAATTCTAATTTTGTATAATTATTTTTTAAAAAAAAGTAAATCCAAAGTTTGTTTTTATAATATCTAAGCGTATATTTGTGCCCTCGTTCATAGAACGGCCTGTTCGTCTAGGGGTTAGGACGCATCCCTTTCACGGATGAAACACGGGTTCGATTCCCGTACAGGCTACAAAAGCTCATGGAAACATGGGCTTTTTTTATTGTAAATTGAATCCCATGAACCATTATTTAATAGACATAGACTTACCGGAACAAATGGATGATGATTTTATTGCTATGATTCCGGATCAGCGATTACATATTAACCGCTTGATGCAAGAAGGAATTATAACATCATATAGCTTGGCTTCCGATCGTTCTAAATTATGGACAACCGTTATAGCGGATAATGAAGAAGAGGTAGGGCATATCTTAAATACATTTCCTCTTATTAGTTATTTTATCTATTCCATACATGAGTTGGCTTTTCATAATACAGCTCAATATACTATGCCTCCAATTTCATTAAATTAGAAATTGATGTTTACGGATTGACCGGTTAATAATTCCGGGTCTAATCGGATTTCACTACCACTATTGACGGCTATAGATAATGTGTTGGGACCTGACTTCCCTTGGTTAACTGCATATACTACCAAACGATTTGTACCATTATTAATGTTGAAATTGAAGGTTTGCCCTGCATTGGTAATCATATAATTTTCTAAGACCCACACACCATTCAAATTCACGGAAATGATATCCCCATCTTCCGCAGCATTATCCCAAAAGCGAATGGATACTACGGATGAATTAACGTTTACACTAGCCTTATTGGTATACGTTGAAGGGTCTACACTAGAACATTGCATGTTTAATCGTACTTCTAAAGCATTGCTAGGATTCCCAATCTCATTTTCAGTATTAAATCTTAAATAAATATGATTCAATCGATCGGCATCTGTAGTATTCTGAAAACTGTATTCAAAAATATAGGTAATGGTATTCCCATTCCTAGTAATGTTGGGATCGCCTAATGTTATTTTTTCTTGAAAGGTGACCCCTGTTAAAATATTATTTTGAGCATCATAAAATATAGGCGCATTAGATACCCGCTTCAAACATTTATCCTCACCGTCTATCTCAAATACAACACGAAACTGCCCGGAACCGGTCACACTTCCACCACAGGATGGATCTAATATATTCTGATAGGTTGGATTTTTAATTTTAAAATTTCTACAATCTTTTTCAAATACTTCTAAATCAACCTTTCGTTGGGTGCAACTAAAACTAATAAGAAGGAGACATAGACTATATATACTTAATTTCATAACATTACTTTTTAGGTTGAAATACTATATCAATCGTTCCACTTTGTAATAAACTGGATTCAAGTATTACTTTATTTTGGGTTACGCCATCATCTATAATAATTGCCGCAGTATTGGGAGAATATTTTCCGAGGTTCAAGGCGTGCAGCACAAATAAATTATCTCCTTCGTTTAAATCAACTTGAAGGACATATTGTTTCTTTTCTAATGTGTAATTTTCTACTAACCAGTTTCCGTTTAAATTCAATGATACAATATCTCCATCTATTATTTGATGATCCCAAATCTTAATGGTTACCTTTGGACTGGTTACAACTACTCGGTGCGTTACGACTACATCACGCCCCTTCAATTGCCCATTCAGAGTGTCTTTTTTTATAGTATCTTTTGCTACCACAGCAGGCGGTGAAGGAACTTCCGGATGAGGTTTTAGTTTTTTTGGCTTCGCTTCTATTTCAGCAAACTTATAAAAAGCAGCTGCTTTGAATCCAATGTAGTTGCCATATGAGGTCATATTATCTTGTGCTAGTATAGTAGAACCGGAATTCGAAGTAACCGTATAGTTCATTTCATATAAAGGGGTATTACTGAAAGAGGTGTTAATACCTGCTGTCATTAGAAATTTAGCAGAAAAAAAATGTTGTACTCCTACTTCTCCGGTTAAGGCGATATTGCTAGCGTTATAGGTTGTTTTGACATCAACCTGTTCATTCGTAATAGAAAAAAAATCTCGATCTTCGATACTGCCACTTCGTGCAAAATTCAAATCAAAGCCTCCATTTACATAAACAAAGGTTCTTCCATAAGTAGAAATACTTTGTGTAAATTGAATTTGTGAAAATACATGGTAATAATAACTGTAATTTTCAATATCACTTACAAATCCTGGATGCCGATTACTAAAGTCTTTATCCCGTAGATGTAGATATTGAAGTTGTTGTCCGATACCTCCTATTAATCCTATTCGGTGTTTAAAACGGATGTATCCGCTTAATTCTATTCCCGCTTGTGAACTGCCCGCCAGACCTCTTAAATACTCTCCATTGCCGGTAAAACTATTGGTCGGTATACCGTATTTTAAACTGCCACCTACAAAAAATTGTGTTTGGGCGTCTCCTTCATACTGATTGAATAAGATAAGTAGAATACTAAAGAATAGATAGCGCATGATTAAATCTAAAATCGTAACGTTGATTGCGAAAACAATTTAATCAAATTAATCAAAATTTAAGCCAAAAAAATACCATGAAGGTTTTAGTTTGCTCCGACTCTTTTAAAGATACCTTTTCTTCTCGCGATATTAACCAGTTGATTTGTCATCAAGTAAAAGATATACATCCGGAATGGAACGTTCAACAACAAGAAATTTCCGATGGAGGCGAAGGTTGGTTGTCTATAATTAAACAATATGTTCCGGGAACTTCTATTTCGATACCTACCTTGGATGCCTTATTTCGTCCCTTGATAACAAACGTGTGGAAAGATAACGAAAATCGCTTTTGGTTCGATACAGCCGGTATATGTGGACTTTCTGCTCTTTCGCTCTCTGAACGTAATCCTTGGAAGACATCCTCTATTGGGATAGGCCTTGTTCTTCGATCAATAGATACAATGAACCCTAAAGAAATCATCCTTGGTCTAGGTGGAAGTGCTATGAACGATGGGGGAGCCGGTCTTTTGGAGGGCTTAGGCGCGCATTGGGTTGATCAAAATGGAAATCTATTACATTACATAACACCCGCTACTATTCCATTAGTTGATCAGTTCTTCATTTCGTTTCAATCCTCAACTCCTATTCGTATAGCAACGGATGTACGAAACCCATTAGTAGGCCCTACCGGCGCTACCTTTACTTTTGCACGTCAAAAAGGAGCAAAGGAAGAAGACATACCCGAACTTGAAAATAGGATGCATACTTGGATAACCTTATTAAATACTTATGCTCCCCGAAAAATAAATTGCAGCGCTGAGGGTATGGGTGCTGCCGGAGGAATACCTGCTGTACTTTCAGCATATTACCCTGCAACATTGGTTTCGGGTTTTGATGTATTGTCTACTAAAATAGGTTTGGAACAATTAATTCAAGATTCAGATTGGATTATCACCGGCGAGGGTAAATCCGATTGGACAACATTATCCGGTAAAGCTCCTTATCGAGTTGCTCAATTAGCAAAAAAATATAATAAAAAAGTGATGTTAATATCCGGTGCTGTAGACACAAAGATAACTCCAATGTTACACCCCTATTTTGATATTATTTTTTCTATTCAAAAACCGGGTGAATCGGTACAAGATTCGATTGCCCAAACCGTCGATCGTATATCCTATGCCGTAGCACAATTAAACAACTTAGTATAATTTTTTCTGTATTTCTTTTCGCTGTAATTTCTGAGAGCTTGTTCTAGGTAAGGTGTCCCAAATGTGTACTGCTTTTATTTTAAATAAAGGATTTAGATTATTGGATATGATTTTTTGTAAAGTAGATTTCCAATCAAGGTCAATACTATCAGTTTGTATAACTATATGTAATTCTTCCGGACCTCCTGAAAGAGGCATCATTCCTATTGCCGCTACGTCTTGTATCAATGGATGGTGGATTAATGCAGTTTCAATTTCTAGACAACTAATTTTAATGCCACCTAAATTCATACTATCGTCGCTTCGACCCTTAGAGGAATAATAAATAGTTGATTCGTACAAATGTGAATGGAAGGCATCTCCATGTTTACGAAGGGCCCTTCCATTCTTATCCTTATAGGGATGATGATAGTACTCTTCTGCATGCGAATAATTAAGGAGTTTTTGAGATAAACCCAACGAAGGAGTTTGTATAAAAACCGAGCCGGAAGCAGACTCAAGCCCGCTTTCGGTATCTATAAAAGATAAATGGATACCCGGTACTGCGCTGTTAAAATATCCCGGAGCAATAGGTAAAAGTATGGTGGAACTTATATACCCTCCTCCAATTTCTGTTCCGCCGCAATATTCTATAATGGGTATTTCCCAAGATGTACGTTCGCTTAATTGAATATAATCTTCTTTATTACTTGGCTCTCCGGTGGAACTCATGTATTTTACTGACCAGTCTGTAAACAATTCTTTAGGATGTTGTAACCATTGCTTTACTACCGAAGGGATAAGACCTAAAAAAGTAATTTTCGCCTTTTTTATAAATTGTAAATAGCTTTCAGTTGTAGGATTTCCTTGATAAAGAACAATAGTGGAGTGATTGAATAATCCGGCAAATAATAGCCATGGAGCCATCATCCAACCCATACCCGTGGTCCAGGTTACCCGTTCTCCTTTTGCGAATTGGTGAATTAGCCAACCATCCATGGCACATTTTATTGGTGTTAAACTCGTCCAAGGTATAATCTTAGGTGTTTTAGTTGTGCCCGATGAAAATAATAATGTGATAGCATCGTCCGGGTTATTGTAATAGGCCTTTGCTTCAGCTTTTTGGGGACTTTTTAATAGAGCAGACCAATACTTTTCCTTTAGTAATGAAGTGCTCTCTTCTTCATGGGCGTCCACCCAGATAATTTGTTCAAAGTTGCACGATCTAATTTTATCACTTAATAAGATGGGCTTATTTTGATAAGTGTAATGCGGTGTACTGATAACTTTATTGGCTTGAACGAGTTGTCTTCTTTCTTCTATTTCGAAGGCTGAAAAGGAATCGGCAACTAATACAGGAACAGCTCCGATATAAATCAAGGATAAGTAAAGTAAAATACCATCCGTAGAAAACGGTAAACAAAATAGGACACGTTCTTGAGGCTGGATTTGTAAGGAATAAGAAAGATACGCAGCATATCTTTTTATATCTGTTGATAGTGTGGCATAGCGGATAATTTCAGGATTAGATTTCGTTTCTGTATACAACTCGAGAGCCGAATCGTGTGATACATGTTGAAGTAAGGATTCTATGATGTTTAATTTTCCATTGGTGCACCAACGGTCATTATCCGGATGGTCAGACAGTTCAAGTATGTTGTTATAAGGTACTTCCCATTGAATATTAAAATGTTGGATAACCGACTCCCAAAATGTACCGGGTTGGGTATAACTCCATTTTTGAAATGTATGCCAGTCGGAAAATCCTAATGAAGAAAGAAACAACTGTACTGGGGTAGAATGTACGTCAATAGGCTTCCAAATGGGAACCGGAATCTGGTAATGCGCACTTTTTCGTTCATATGTAGGAACATCCATTTCCATAAAATTAGCAACGGGTAATGTATAATGTATTTCATTTAGTTAAAACCTAACTGTTTTAGGTTCCTAATAGAAGTGCTTAACCTCCTATCCATACTGATTCTCATCCAGTAATCCGGTTAAGCAGATACCCTTTAACTAATCGGGAATATTTCATAATTATTTAAGAATACGTCGATCGGGAGGGTAAGTTGTAACAATGCAAGGTTTTATACGTTATTAATGGCATAAATCTTGCTGTATGTTTTTGGAAATGAAAAAAATCGTATTGGTCTATTTATTAGTTTGTTTCGGTATGATTCAAGCTAAAGCGCAAGCGGATATATCGTTTGATGTGCTTTCATTTGATTTTGGAACGGTATCGGAGGGAACCGATACGTTATGGCATTCGTTTATTATTAAAAATACCGGTTCTACACCGTTGGAAATAAAAGATATCAAAACATCTTGCGATTGCACCTTAGCGGAATGGCCAAAAACACCAATACAACCGGGTAGGACAGCCATTATTCGAGGCGGTTTCAAAACGGAAGGTAAGTCCGGAACATTTGAAAAGAATTTAATCATAATGACCAATACCTCTCCGGCGGTCAATATTATAACAATAAAAGGGAATATTGTACCTAAAACAACTTCCCCATAAAAGCATTTTTCATAGTTCGTTAAGTTTAAGTTTAAGTTAAGCTCGGTGCCTCTCATCACCGAGCTTTCTTTTTGACTACTTCAATTTATCTAGTTAAATATTCCCCTTTTTTAACTAATTTGACTATTATTTTAGGAGTAAAGCATGAAAAAAGTCGTAGTGTATAGTACAAAGGAGTACGATATAAAATCGTTCGAAGGTTTTGGTTCAAAAGAGTTTCAATTTGATTTTATTCAAGAACCACTGGATTTGGATACCGTACATTATGCTAAGGGTGCTTTTGCGGTATGTATATTCGTGAACGACCAAGCAACAGAGGATGTCATTAAAGAGTTAGCCACTCTAGGTGTTAAGGGTATTGCCATTCGGGCTACCGGTATCGACCAAACTGATATAAAAGCTGCCCATAGCTATGGAATACATGTAGCAAATGTCCCGGATTATTCTCCTTACTCTGTCGCCGAACATACCGTTATGTTATTGCTTAGCATGAACCGCCATGTTATTAAAGCGAATGCCAGAGCACGGCAGTTTAATTTTTCTATCGAAGGCTTAACCGGATTTGATGTTCACAGTAAAACAATCGGTATTATTGGACTTGGAAAAATAGGCGCGATTACCGCTAAGATATTAACCGGTTTTGGAGCAAAATTAATTGGTTTTGATCCCATGCCCAACGATAACATAACGAAAGCTACCGGTCTTGAATTTGTTCCATTAGACGAACTGTTCGCGAAAAGCGATATTATTATTTTGCAAGCTCCCCTTAACAAAAATACTAAATACTTGATTCAACGATCCTCTATTGAAAAAATGAAAAAAGGGGTGATGATCATTAATACTAGTAGAGGAGGATTGATACACACACAAGAGGCACTGGATGGAATAAAATCCGGAAAGATTGGATTCTTAGGTATGGATGTGTATGAAAAAGAAAAAGGTGTATTCTTTTTTGATTATAGCCGGAATCCTCCCGCGGATCCGGTCTTACAGGAATTGTTAAGTCGAGAAGAAGTTTTAGTAACCAGTCACATGGCATTCTTAACTTCTAATGCGTTACAAGATATTATTACCACAACCCATAAAAATTTATCTTCGTGGAATAAAGGCGAAGCAGCACCATTTGAATTATAGAACCTATGCATATTTTATATCCTTTTAGTTTATCGGAACAGATGACCGTTCATTCAGATGTCATCCTGGGTTTAAGTAAACAAATTAATGTTCATCTATCGTTTCTTCATGTAGAACTTTTTCAATCGGACCAAGAAGAGGAGTTGAAAAAAAATAGATTATGGAAAACAACCTTCGTAGAACTATTAGAAGGATTGAAACAACGTCAACCTACATTTTCGTATTCTATTTATTGGGAACAAGGGTTGTTAGTTGAAACAATATTGGATAAAGCAGTTACGTTGCAAGTAGATTTGATTTGGATGTTGACATCGGGAAAGGATCGTCCATCGTATCAAGGTATTCACCTACAAAGTTCTACACAGGCGGTAATCGAAAAAGCTTCCGTACCGGTATGGGTTTATCCTTTAAAAACAGAATTCACCCCTATACGAGAGGTCGCACTTGCCCTAGATATTTTTAAATTTGATGAAGCTAAAGTGAAACAAGCCATAGAACTATTATCTCCCTTCGGTGCTTCTATAGAATTGATCTATATATCGGGCATATTAGGAGCTCTTCAGTATGACAAAGCGAAAGAAGTAGAAGCCTATTGGAAATCGATGTATAGTAATTGTAGTTTAACATTATTGGAGTCAGAAGACGTTAATGCAACTTTAGAAAATTATTCCGATACAAAGGGTATTGATGTTGTTGTTTTATTCAAAACAAAAAAATCGCTTATTGAAAAGTTGTTTGGGGGGTCCTTTACTCATCAAGTTTCATATTATGCCGCTATGCCAATATTAGTTTTAAAATAATATGAAAAAAAGTATAATTCTTCTATTCTTCATTCTCCCATTCTTTTTATCTGCACAGGTAGAATGGGATAAAATGGATGCAGATGTTGAAGCATTATGTAATAATGGTGAATTTGATAAAGCATTAAAATTAGCTTTACAACATAAAACGATTATAGAAAAAAAAGTAGGGACTTCTTCGGAGTATTATCCTTCTGCTTTAAAAAATATTGCTGTTTGTTGTTTTTATTTAAGAGAATATTCGCTTGCAGAACAATACATTTCGTTAGCTAAAACGTATGGCGAAAAATGTTGTTCTCTTTCAGTTGAATATGCAGAGATCATCCATACGCAAGGTTATATATTTAAAGAAATAAACCAACCGGAAAAAGCCCTTCAGTCTTTTCTTCAGTCTTTAGAGATTTTAAAACAAGCACATTCTACTGATGAATTGTTGTTGGGAAGTTATTATTCTGATATTGCGTTTTTGTATGTACAACTCGGTAAAATGAATGAAGCTTCAGAAGCTTATACTGCTTCGTATACTCTATTACAAAAGTTTCCGAATGCATATCAGTATCCCTATGTGTTAAATAATTTAGGAGATTTCTACCACAGTTTACATGATTTTACAAAAGCCTTCGATTTTTATTCTAAAGCATTAGACGTGACCGAAAAACAAGTAGGGAAAGAACACTACGATTATGCCAATATAGTAGGGAATATCGGAAATTTATATGCAGACTTTGGGATGTTCCATAAAGCCTCTCCCTATTTTTATAATGCCTTACACATTGTAGAAAAAGTAGTTGGTGTTTCTAGTTTGGAGTATGCACAACGTCTAAATGATATAGGGTGGATGTTTCAATATGAAGGGGATTTTACACAATCAGAAAAATACTATAGAAGAGCTTTGTCCATAAAAGATTCTGTTGTTGGAAAACAACACCCTACATATTGGAAAACACTAAATAATATAGGATTACTTCAACATACCTTGGGCAATTATGTTGCTGCTCAAGAAACTTTTACTCAACTTATACAACTGATACCGGAATCCATGCAAGGAAATTTTCCGGAATATGGAAATTATATCAATTCATTAGGAAGTGTCTTATTGGATAGAGAAGAATTATCTGCTGCTGAAATACAATTTAAAAAAGCATTAGAATTTTATGGTCGTTATTATGGTAAGGATCCTAACTATTCCAGGGTTCTAAATAATTTAGGTCTATTATATTTTAAAAGAAAATCCTTTGCTCGTGCTAAAGAATATTATACAAAATCATTAACCATATTAGAGCAAAATTCCAAAGCGAATCCTTTAGATGTAGCCATTAGTTATAACAATTTAGGTGAATTATATTCTTTTCAACAGTCTTTTGATACTGCACAATTCTTATTTACGAAAGCACTTCAATTTATTCAAACAGAGCTAAGTCCCTACCATCCATATGTGTGGACGATACAATCTAATCAACTCTTATTATTGCATCGTAAAGGTGAAACCTATAAAGCCTGTATACAAGCTAAAGACTTTGTGACTTATACATTAGAAATGTATTACAAACAACTAAGCTTCTTAAGCCATACGGAACAATTAAGTTATTATCGAAAGTTGTCTGATTTCTTCGATTTTTATTTTTCGATTGCATCTACTCAAGTCACCCTTCATCCTGAATTAGTCGGTGATATATGGAATGTTTCCATAGCTACCAAATCATTAGTAACAGATTTTAATAAACGATTGAAGTTAGCCATAGAGCGTGAAGGGAATCCGGAAGTAAAACGTAAATTCGCAGATTGGCAAACAACTGTTCAACTTTTAGCCACCTATTATAATTATTCTACTGCGCAATTAAAACAACAAGGAGTACCGTTGGATTCAATTGAAAATAGAGTGACACTCCTGGAAAAGGAATTAATGACACACTCTAAACAATTTGATTTAGTTAAGAAAACTCCAACTACAAATTGGAAGGATATTCAAGCTAAGCTTACGCCTCAGGATGCAGCTGTTCAAATTATTCGAGTAAATAAATTTAATCGGACTTGGACAGACTCTATACTCTATGTGGCCTTTGTTTTAAAAAAGGAAACGGTACGCTATCCGGAGGTTGTTGTGTTGGATAATGGTAATGCATTAGAACATAAATATTACAAAGGATATTTAAATGCTATACGATCTCAATTATCATTAGAGAATTCTTATAAAGTGTATTGGAAACCAATAGATGATAAAATTATTTCTAAATCAAATATCTATTTGTCGGTAGAAGGGGTGTTTAATAAAATTAATATTCAAACATTGTCTTCTTCCAGTGATCATTTTGTCATTCAATCGAAAAGTATTCAAGTTGTTCCTATATTTCGAAATTTTATTTGGAATACCTCTAAGTCTTTTTCATCAAACTCTAAATCTATAGTGTTGTTAGGAAAACCGGACTATTCCAACTTGCCTTCACCTAAAAGAGATTCATTGAATGTTAATTATACAACTGCATCGGTAGTTCGAGAGGTGAAATTAGGGTATCAATTAAACGAATTACCCGGTACTTTAATAGAAGTTAATACAATCGAAAATGTATTGCAATCCAAAGGCTGGAATGTAACCAAACATACCGGTATTCAGGCATCGGAGAGTACGATTAAAGCAGTTGTGAACCCTAGAATTTTACATATCGCCACTCATGGGTATTTCTCAAAAGTTGTTGCGGATGAAGATACTTCTCTTGCTATAACCAAAGAATATGAAGTTAATCCTATGTTACGCTCAGGGTTATTATTAGCCGGAGCGGATTATACCTTAAGCCATGTCGTACAAACAGATACGGATGATGGTATTTTTACTGCGTTTGAAGCTATGACACTTCAGTTGTCCAAAACAGAATTGGTTATATTGTCCGCATGTGAAACCGGTCTTGGGGATGATAGTTATGGAGAAGGTGTCTTTGGGCTACAAAAAGCTTTCATTTTAGCCGGTACAAAATATATGTTGATGAGTTTATGGAAAGTAGATGATGCTGCGACTCAAGAGTTGATGGTTCTGTTTTATCAGGAATATGTGGCAGGTAATTCAGTAGCTCTATCTTTTAGAAATGCCCAACTCGAACTTATGAAAAAATACTCCGATCCTAGACTTTGGGGTGCATTTGTTTTAATAGCTCAATAGACGATGGATCGTATTCTACAGTTACTGGAACAAAGAGCCGCTACGCATTCTCTTCGCCAATTATCTTATTCGGGAAGTGGAATAGATTTTTTTTCAAATGATTATTTAGGATTAGCGCAAAATAGAGAAATCTGGATGTCGGTTCACCAACGGATGATCGACACCGCACCTAAGATATGGAATGGAAGTACCGGGTCCCGTCTATTATCCGGAAATCATGCCTTCATGGAAGAGATGGAACGATATTGTGCGCATTTTTTTAAAGGAGATGCTGCATTATTATTTAATTCAGGTTACGCGGCAAATGTTGGTTTATTGTCTTCCATACCACAAAAGGGAGATACCATTCTTTACGATGAATATATTCATGCTAGTTTGAAAGAAGGGGCTCGACTTTCTTTAGCTCAGCGTTACGGATTTAAACATAATAATCTCGAGTCATTGGAAAGTAAATTAAAACGAGCCACTGGAACCGTATTTATTGTAATCGAAGCTGTTTATTCTATGGATGGTGACCATCCGCCACTCTCCGAGATCATACAGTTGGCCAAACAGTATAACGCCGTCTTAATAGTAGACGAAGCCCATAGCACCGGAGTGTATGGAACCTTTGGTGAAGGGTGGGTTGTTGAACAAGGTTGGAGTAATGAAGTTGATATCCGTATACATACAATGGGTAAGGCTATAGGTGCTCATGGGGCTTGTATTATAGCTGCGCCTAAAGTGATCGAGTATTTAATCAATTTTGCTCGATCTTTTATTTACTCTACGGCTATGTCGCCCCACAGTTATTTTACGATTCAAGTTGCATTAGAATACCTACAACAGCATACAGTACTTTTGCAAAAATTAAAAACAAATATTCGCTTGATGCAATCGACCCTTTGTACATACCCTGGATATATACCTAGTTCCAGTCCAATACAAATACTACAACTATCCGGAAACAAAGCGGTTCAAGCATTATCCGGTTATCTTAATCAACAGGGTTTTGATATAAAGCCTATTCTTTCGCCTACGGTTAAAGAAGGTCAAGAAAGAATACGGTGTTGTATACATGCCTATAATACGGAGGAAGAAATACAACAATTCAATACAGCATTAATAAATTATGTATGAAAAAATATTTTGTAACCGCTATATCGACAGACTCCGGAAAAACCTTAGTGAGTGCTTTGTTAGTAAATGCATTACAAGCGGATTACTGGAAACCTATTCAAACCGGAAACGCAAACAGTGATAAAGATACAGTAAAGCGATTAGTGTATTCCGGAAATCCAATGATTCATCCGGAGGCTTATAGTTTAAAAGAACCTTTGTCCCCTCATGCAGCAGCAGAATTGGAACATATCGAAATTGATTTAAATAAAATAGTAGTACCCGATACCGACAACCATCCATTAATTATTGAAGGAGCAGGTGGTGTTCTGGTTCCAATCAATCAAAAAGAGTTAATGATAGACCTTATAAAAAAGTTAGACGTTGAAGTTATACTCGTTTCCAATCATTATTTGGGTAGTATTAACCATACCTTACTTACCGCTCAAGCATTGAAGGGATATCAAATTCCGGTAAAAGGGATCATCTTCAATGGTCCACCCACTCCGGCATCTGAGCAAATAATATTAAAACATACCGGTTACAAACATTTGTTAAGTATACCTCCTTTGGAACAGATAACAGGTGACATTGTATATCAATATAGTATTCGTTTATTTGATCGTTGGGATGATTGACATTAGTGTACTAGATCAACAAATAGTTTGGCATCCGTATTCTCCTTTGAACGATACGGTTTACCCCGAAGTAATTCGAGCAGAAGGAACGCGACTTTTTCTGAAAGACGGTTCTTCCTTATTAGATGGGATAGCCTCTTGGTGGGTAGCTGTTCATGGCCATGCACAGCCGGAATTGGTGAAAGCCCTTTCTAATCAAGCGGCACAATTGGATCATGTATTGTTTGCCGGCTTTACGCATGCTCCAGCCGTAAGCTTAGCTAACAAAATTCTTTCCTTGTTAGGGAAACATCAAGCGCGTGTTTTTTACTCAGACAATGGCAGTACGGCTGTAGAAGTAGCCTTGAAGTGGGCATTACAATTTCACCTTAATATCAAGGAAACGTCCAGAACAAAATTTATAGCAATTGAAGGAGCTTTTCACGGTGATACATTTGGCGCAATGTCCGTAAGTGGAAGAGGGCTCTTTACTGATCCCTACCAATCCATACTTTCAAAAGTGGATTTTATTCCATTTCCAACTGAAGAAAATAAAGATATGGTTTTAGAGCAATTTGAAACCTTGTGTGCTACTTTTACGCATGCGGCTTTTATATTTGAACCTTTAGTTCAAGGTGCTTCAGGTATGCGGATGTATTCCGCTTCTATATTGGATAGTTGTATGGCTATCGCTGCTAGATATGATGTCTTAACGATAGCAGATGAAGTCATGACCGGATTTGGTAAAACGGGTACTTTGTTTGCTGTTCAACAGGTAAAACATTCACCTGATATGGTGTGTTTATCGAAAGCTCTTACTGGAGGATTACTTCCTTTAGGTGTTACAACATGTAATTCTAAAATTGAAGCTGCTTTTTATCATCAACCGAAAGATAAAATGTTTTTTCATGGCCATACGTTTACCGCAAATCCGATTATATGTCACTTGGCATCTGTTAATTTAGATTTGATTGCCGCTCCTCATTTTATGGAAAATATTCAACGTATTGAAAGGGCCCATCAACGATTTGTTCAAACATATCAATCTAATTATACAGATGTAGTAGAGTCGATACAATGTTTAGGGATTATTTTAAAAGTAGAATTTATATCTCCCGGTGGCTATCTTAGTTCGATTCGTGACCGAATGTATACGTTTTTCTATTCTAGAGGGATATTACTTCGTCCTTTAGGTAATGTGGTGTATTTTTTGCCTCCTGTTATCATTACAGATGAAGAATTGAATTTTGTTTACGAAACCATAATTCAATGTATAGAAGAATTCCAAAATTTAGAATAACTTTATAGACTTTATAAACGTTCGTTAATTAATAAGAACCGTTATGAAATCTTTAATATTGATTACTATTTCAATCTTTTTGTGTCAAGTATTTTCCTTGTATGGCCAAGTATTGCAATCCAATCAAGAATTTTCCTATATGGCCACTGCATTGGAAACGAATGAGCGTCGGGATGCTATACTATCCAAAGAGAATTATATTGTATTGTCGAAGGTAAAAGGTTCCGCTATTACTCCAAGTTCAGACTATTTGTTAGAAAAATATGATCTTACCGGAGCGAAAAAATTTTCTATACCGCTGACACTTCCTATTGAAGAAGATTTTAAATTATTAGTTGAACATCAGGGAAAGATTTATGTGTTTTTAGAAGTACACGATGTTACAGCAAAAAAGAGTGCGTGTAAAGTACTAATGTACCAACTGACAGATGGCACATTTATAGAATCCAAAGAATTACATCAAGCTACCATTCAAGAATGGATGAGTGCAATGGGAAAAGGGTCAAGTAAAGAGTCTTTTGAAAATGTACTATCATCTGCCGGTTCTAAAAACTTTAATACACCTCTGGAATATCAATACCAAATAGAGTTTTCACCAGATAAACAACATTTTATACTTTACCGATATGACTATAGTCAACGTACATTAGTTGTGTCGTATTCCATCTATTCTATTCAGTTAGAATTATATGATACCGGTCAATTATCTATCGATAACTATTTTGTAAATCAAGGAATTTATATTAATGATAAAAAAGATATTTTTATTTTTAATGCGGAAAAAGCGGGGCGTATTGCGGTGATTCAATACAATCCTAAAACAAAAGAAAATATATTTTTAGATATTCAATCCGGCACATCTAAAAGAGAAAGTTTTAAATTCCATTTTTTAAATGATTACGAAATTTATGTAGCAGCAATTTTAACTTTAGGTAAAAAACTCAATGGAGTGTTGTATGCAAAATTTGATTTTCAAGATAAGTTAGTTGAAAAATTAAATATACACGATGTATCGGATGGGATAAAACAAACAGCCACAACAATACGACAAAACAATAAGACAGCAGGTCAGGAAGATTGGATGAATTACCATATAAGTGATTTTTATGTTAATCCGTATGAAAAAATAATTTTAGTTCTGGAAAAGAGATGGGTGGAATATACAGAAATACCCTATGATCCAACGGCTTCAAATGATGTAAAGAATTGGGGTGAAAAGTTAGGTAAAGTCAAGACAGAAAGTATAGTTGCGTTATCGATCAATAGCGAAGATAAAATCCTTTGGGAGAATTATATTTATAAACAACAAATTATGGATGTAACAGCAGGCCTGAATACGCTTTCGTACAATTTTCATATTACAGTGGATGGTAAAGTACGTTTTCTATATGCTTATTCAAATGTATCCACCGGTATTATGTCTGCAGTAAGATTTGTGGAATGGAATGAATTAACGGGTTTTAAAATTCGGGATACTGATTTACCATTAGAAGAATCTGTAACTTTATTACGAAATTATTCTACTTGGAATGATGCTACCCTCTTAATGGTAGCTAAAAAAGGTTTACTCGGTAAGAAAAGTATGCTTTCTATTTTTTCTATTCAAAACAAAAGTTAGATCTACCATTTAATATTTTCTTTGTTTAGAAAAGCGTGAATTCCTTTTCGACAATCTTCAGAAGAACGAGTTTTTGCATTCATTTTTGCAGCATATCGCAAGGCCTCTAGAAGTGGTTTGTCTTGAATTTGAGCCAACATTATCTTAGTAGTTGCCATACTGGAAGAGGCATTATGTATGACTAAATGTTGTGCGAAATCTTCTACGGTTTTTTCTAAATCTTCTTCCGCATCAACCAAACTGGTCACTAGTCCATATTGGACTGCTTGGGAAGCTTTAATTACATTACCACTCAACAACATTTCTCTCGCTTTCGCTTCACCGATCTTTCGGATTAAAAAAATCATCACTATGGCCGGTACAAACCCAATTCTATTTTCAGTATAACCAAAATTTGCTTCCGGAACACTAAATGAAAAATCACAAACACTGACTAATCCGCATCCACCAGCGAGAGCGTGTCCATGGACTTGTGCTATGACTACTTTTTTTAATTGATAAATCGTATAATACAATTCCATCAAGTGTGTAGAGTCCGCCAGATTATCCTCGTAACTATTCGATTCTAATTGGGTCAAGTATTCTAAATCTGCACCGGCACAAAAGGCATTTCCGGTGGCTTTTAGAATAATAATTTTTACTTCATCATCCGATTCAAAAGTAGTAAAGGCTTCTTTTAATTCTGTAACAGTAGCATCGTTTAAGGCATTCCGTTTTTCCGGACGATTGATTATGATATAACCTATTCGGTTTTTTTTCTCTACCAGTATATGTTGATTCATAATTTTTATTCAATAGACTAATATACGATTTTTAGAATAAAATAAAAGTATTCTTCCATAAATCGAAACATTGTATACTAATCCAAATCCCCATTAACCCGATTATTATGCTATTTCTTTTTTCAATAGGGAAATAGAAAACGCCTATCAAAACAACTAAACCCATTACAACAGGGATACTGGAGGGTGTAGAGATTTCAAGTGAAGAAAATGAAAGTTGTCCAAAATAGTCTCCAATTTTAATAAAAATAGAAGACAAGCAAGCTATGATATTACCAATATACTCACATATAAAATGCATGTTTATACTATTAAAAAAGAGTAATAAAAGAAGCAGTAAAAGTAACACGGTAGATAAGGGTATCAAGAGAAGATTGGAAAATAAGAAAACGATTGAAAGTTGTTTAAAGTGGTAAAGTAACATAGGGCAGGTATACAGTTGAGCAGCAAACGTAATCGTACTGTTTTCCCCTATATGTTTCCATACAAATGGCATATCTCTAAACAGGAGGAGTAACGGTTGTATTGTGATGATACCGATAACAGCCAAACAAGAAAGTTGAAATCCGATATCTAAAATTTGAGTTGGATTCCAAAATAAAATAAGTAACATGCTAGCGCCTAATGTATTTAAACTATTTCCTTTTTTCTTAAGTAGATACGACAGCGCAAAACAAATACACATTATTGTGGCTCGAACTACAGAAGCTGTATTCCCGCTTAATGCAGCAAAGCAGATTAAAACAATTAAGGATAAACTAAATACTATAAGACGGGCAGTAGTACGTTTACCAATTGGAAACAGTAGCACCACGACTAATTGATACAAAAGAGCGGTATGCATACCCGATACAGCTAATAGATGCGAGACACCCGCAGCAGCAAAATGTTTATTTGTTTCTTCTGAAATATCTTTTCGATCTCCAATCAATAGGCCCATAGAAAGACCTCTGGCATCTTGTTGGTCAATATATGAGTTGACAGTTGAACGAATAAAATGTCGTATATTATCTAATGCGGATAGTGTGAATGTATGGGCTTGGTGTTCCAGAATTGAATTCTTGTTAATCGTTTGCTCCAATAATACTCCTTTACTTTTCCAATATTGAACTCTATTAAACAATCCGTTTTGATAAGGTCTAATGGATTGTAACTGATTTTTCAATACAAGGATATCCTGCTGTTGAATGGATACCGTACTATCGTACCATTGAATTAAAACTTTTTGCGTGGGTAATAAACTCTTAGTATCCACTACTGTTGCTATGGATTTATATTTTTTTATCCCTTTGTTGGGAGCCGTCTCCACTTGAATCTTTATCGTATCGGTGGAAGGGAGGTGTTTCCAAAGATGAGTCCTACAGTTACCGGCAATAAAACAGGAAAGGTATACCAAAAATATGAAGAAACGTTGACGATGAATAAAGGCATAATAGACTCCCAATGAAAGTATAAAAGAATAAAATAAAAAGTCATACGTAGTTAAATAAAAATGGTATAGAATACCGAAGGCAAAGCAAAGGCTTGCCGTAAACAGGGGATACCTGTTTCGAATTATTTTTTCCATAGCTTAGAATTACTCCGGCTGAAAGAGTAAAAATTAAAGTTTAATAAATTTTATAGTTTTAGTTGTTTGATCATCTGAAACTTGAATAAAATAAACACCGGAACTCCATAGGTCCAGTGATACAGAGGTGGTGTGACTATAGTCGATGGGGTCAGAACGTTCCCACACCAGTTGTCCTACACCATTATAAATTCTATACGAAATAACTTTTTTACCGGTATAGGTGGTTTGTATAGATATATTATTTTCAGTTGGGACAGGGTAAAGGATGGCATCCAAACTCGGTGAACTGGCATCTATGCGAATGTTATCTAAATAGTAAGGATTGATTCCTTTAGAATATACTTCCCACCGAATACGAGCAGCAGCTGCTTGTGTTAGACTTTGTAAGGATAACGATTCCGTTTGCCATTCGTCAGCAGAAGGGGTAAACGAGTTTCTATAATTGATAGTAGAATAAAAAGAGGACCCATAATATGTTCGCAATGGAATCCAATCGTTGGAACAACCCTTCGAATAGGAAATGACGATACTATCGCTAGTGCCCATGGATTGTTGAAGGGTATATGCCCAATCAAATCGTAGTGTTGGACCTTGAATCGTATTTAACCTGAAAAAAGGAGAAGTATAAGTGTAATAATAATTTGAATTCGGTAGAGTAGAGGTGTAGATGCTATCATTATTTCCAACTAAAGAATAATTACTTTGTTGGTATGCGCCATCCGGGTGGACTTGAAACCCGGGTGTGAAACTGCTAGTCCCATTCCCATTAAAGAATTCCCATGTTCCGGAGGTCAAGGATTGATCTTCAAATGATTTTTCCGGAATGGATACTGTCACACCATTAATTGTACAACAACCTATGGAGTTCAATAACAAGGATCGTCGAGATGTTGTACCAAAAACAGATCGCATGCGCTCTATTTGATCTACCGTAAATAAATTGGTACAGGCATCCATTGAATAATCCATATAGTTTTGAATCATTCTAGGTTCAGAACAGTCCGTAGGAGATGGGCAGCCAGCTGAAACGGAAGAAGTAAACCTTCCCGAACAAAAGGGAGTATCATCACAATAATCGGTTTCACTACAACTGGCTAAATCAAAAGCACCCCATGTATGAAATAGACCTAACCAGTGGCCAACTTCATGTGTAGTTGTTCTTCCTAAATTAAATTCAGGGATAAGTGGGCCGGTAGTTCCAAAGGTTCGGTAGTTGATTACAACACCATCATCTGTAGCGGGAGGATCGTTCACCTCCAAACCGGGTAATCCACCACCGGGTACCGTTGCATAACCTAGCAATAGGGTTATAGAGGTGGGGCCACGTAAATTACAAACCCAAATGTTTAAGTAATCGCTACTAGGCCAATAGGATAGGCTTTTTAATAGATTATTATCGGTGATTTGATAAAAGGATTTAGGATTATAGATTCGATTAATACCGGTGGTAGCATTGCCATTTGGATCAGTAGTAGCCAAACAAAATTGTATTCGGGCTTTTCCGGCGATGCCGGTATACGAGTTTGGTGTGTTATTCGTATCTGCATTTAGACGCATAAAATCGTTATTCAGTACATCGATTTGAGAATAGATTTGTGCGTCTGTAATGTTGGGATTGTTTACGCCACCTATAACTCCGGCGTTGTTATTATGGATGACGTGTACTACTACCGGTATGATGATTGTATCCGTACTGTTGATTAAAGTACTCAGTTGATAAGCAGTTGGCAGTTGTCTAGGGAATTTAATGGCAGGTGGTGTATGTGCACAACGAATAATCGATTGTCCCATGGAATGACCCATGAAGATAAAAAAGAGAACAATCGTTACTTCACAATATTTAAGCAGACGTTGTAGCATTATTTTTTTCGTAAGCACCTAATATTTTTTCTACTAATTTATGCCGCATGACATCTTTTTTTGTGAGTTCTATAAACGATATACCGTCTATTTGCGACAAGGTATCAATAGCATCTACTAGACCGGATTTTTGATTTCGAGGTAGATCGATTTGTGATCGATCTCCGGTTATAATCATTTTACTGCCTTCCCCCATACGCGTCAAAAACATCTTCATTTGCATAGGTGTAGTGTTCTGAGCTTCATCTAAAAGAATAAATGCATGGTGGAGCGTTCTTCCTCTCATGTAGGCTAAAGGAGCTATTTCAATAACGTTGGTTTCGTAATAATAGTTTAGTTTGTCCGGTGGAATCATATCTTCTAATGCGTCGTAAATGGGACGCAAATAGGGGTCAATTTTTTCTTTTAAATCGCCGGGCAAATAACCTAAGCTCTCACCGGCTTCTACGGCGGGGCGGGTAATAACCAATTTTTTAACTTCTTTATTTTTTAATGCTTTTACCGCAAGGGCTACAGAGACATACGTTTTACCGGTACCGGCAGGGCCAATGGCAAAAACTAAATCGTGTTTTTTTAAACCTTGAACTATTTTCTTTTGATTCGGAGTTTTTGCTTTAATGATGAGACCTCGGTTGCCATAAAGAATAACGTCTTTGTCGGTGTCTCGATTGAGGTGCTTTTCTTTAGTCGGAGAGGTAAGTCCTACCGATTCATCACCGTACAACAAGGCACTGATGTGTCGGTCTTGAAGAACACCAAACTCCATCAGATATTGTTGAAGTTGGTCTATGATTTCAGAGAGTCGTAGAATTTCAGTAGAAGTGCCTATGACTTTAATTTCATTACCTCTGCTGATAATTTTAGCTTTAGGGAAGGCAGCAGAGAGCGCTTTAATGGTGTGGTTTTGAGGTCCCAAAAATTCTTGAATAGGAACTTCTTCAATTGTTATTATTTTTTCAATGACCAAGACGACAAGAGTTAAATATATCCGTTAATATGTGTATTTTAGATGATTCGTTTTCTAACCGGTAAGTCAAATATACGAAATTCGTTTTTCATATGGCCATAATCACCTTTATGTCGGATTTTGGGTGGAGAGATCCATACGTAGCTGCCGTGAAGGCCAAGATATTGTCTATCACACATAATGCAACTATAGTAGACATCACCCATGAAATAGAGCATTTTAATGTACCACATGCGGCGTATGTGTTACGAAATGTATTTCGTGATTTCCCCATTGGTACGGTTCATTTAGTCTGTGTAAATACCCCTTTAAGTGGCGAAGAAAAATTAGTGGCAACAAAATTAGAGGAGCATTATTTTGTCGGGGTGGACAATGGTTTTTTCTCCTTATTGAGTGATAAGGCTCCCACGGTGGTCGTAGAATTAAGAAAAGACGAAAAATACAACCCTATTTTTCCGGAGAAGAGTGTACTGGCAAATGCGGCTGTTTCATTGGCCAATGGTATACCGATTTATAATTTAGGGGTTCAATTGGGTGGATTACATCCTATGATGTTGCCACAGATACGGGCGAATAAGCAACAACTTTGGGGTACTGTAGTCCATGTGGATGATTATGGAAATGTTATAACGAATATTTCGAGGGATCATATAGAAAAATACCGGGAGGGGAGGTCGTTTGTGATATCTTTTGCTCGGGAGCAACTCGAGACGGTACATGAAAGTTATACTGGAGTGGATAGTGGGGATTGTGTGGCGGTGTTTAATAGTAGTGGATGGTTAGAAATTGCGATTTGTAATGGGAATGCCGCTCAAATGTTGGGACTTAGATATGAGAGTCCGATTTTAATTAAATTTATTGAAAGCTAGTTTTGAAGTAAAGGCGGAAAAGTGTACTTTTGAGGCCTGATTTTTTAACATCAGTATGCCCAGGTGGCGGAATTGGTAGACGCGCTGGTCTCAAACACCTGTGTTCGCAAGGACATGCCGGTTCGACTCCGGCCCTGGGTAC
>JALONH010000045.1 GCA_025455005.1 Cytophagaceae bacterium | reverse complement strand
CCTTTATTCACATCATGACGGATTACTTCGTTTATTCCTAACTTTTTCGCAACTTCATACGTTTTATCTCGTGAGTGATCATCTACTAGTATGACTTCATCCACAATGTCAAAAGGGATTTCTCGGTAGGTTTGTTCTACTGTTTTCTCTGCGTTGTATGCAGGCATAACCACGATAATCTTCTTATTATTAATCATAAGATACTAAACATATGAAAATGAGTATTAAACAAAAAAGCCCCTGTTATGGCAGAGGCTCTTTTAAGTGGTGATGAGTGGAATCGAACCACCGACACAAGGATTTTCAGTCCTTTGCTCTACCAACTGAGCTACATCACCTCCAATTGGGAGTGCAAATGTAAATAAAAAAAAGTGTTTTAAGCAAATAGTAAGGACATATAAATATAAATTATTCTATGCAAGTATTGTCAAGTAGCGTTTTTGCTGTTGTGTTGGTAGCCGCAGGCTATGGCATTTATAAGAGTATCAATAGAATACGAAAAAATATTTTGATTGGCCGTCCGGAAGAGCGTTCGGATAACCCGATACAACGGTTTAAGAATGTTCTTCTCTTAGCCTTAGGCCAAAAGAAAATGTTTAAAAAACCACTACCGGCACTTTTACATGCAGGTGTGTACCTAGGTTTTCTAATAGTTAATATAGAAATGTTAGAGATTGTGCTGGATGGATTACTCGGCACTCATCGATTGTTTTTTCCTCTATTAGGTACTGTTTATCCCATATTGATTTCTATATTCGAATTGTTTGCATTGGCTGTTATTATTTCCTGTGTGGTTTTTTTAGCTCGTCGATGGATAGTAAAAGTGCCTCGATTTTCAGGCATAGAAATGACCTCGGCACCTACTCTTGATGCAACGATTATTTTAATCGTAGAAATTGTTTTAATGAAAGCGTTCTTATTCATGAATGCTTGCGATTTAGTGCTACAGAGTAGAGGCGAAGAACATTATTGGATTACGGGTTCATTCTTAGTCAGTTCTTCATTAACTTCCTATTTTACTTCTTTTTCATCAGAAAGCTTAATGTGGTTGGAACGAGCTTTTTGGTGGATTCATATTATCGGCGTATTAGCATTTGCCAATTATGTATTTTACCATTCAAAACATCTACACATCTTTATGGCATTTATTAATGCGTACTATGTTAAATTAAATCCGGCCGGTCAAATGTCCAATATGCCGGAAGTGACCAAAGAAGTTCGCTTGATGTTAAATCTTCCGGTAGAAGAAAATTCTGATATGGCTGCACCTGTGCGCTTTGGTGCAAAGGATGTTACTGATTTGTCATGGGTTAATATATTAAACGCTTATAGTTGCACAGAATGCGGCAGGTGTACTCAACAATGCCCGGCCAATATCACAGGTAAAAAATTATCCCCTCGCAAAATCATGATGGATATTCGGGATCGAGCAGAAGAAATAGGATTGTTCATGAAACAACATGAAGGGAAAACGGACGATGGAAAAGCATTGCTAGGTGATTATATTTCAGAAGAAGAAATATTAGCGTGTACCACTTGTAATGCTTGTGTGGAAGCATGCCCTGTTGGTATAGACCCAGTGGATATAATCGTACAATTACGCCGGTATCAACTCATGGAGCTTTCTAAAGCTCCAAGTTCTTGGACAGGTATGTTGTCTAATTTGGAAAACAACTTTGCCCCTTGGAAATTTTCGCCTTCCGATCGATTTAATTGGGCATCAAAACTAAACGGATAAGTAGTATGGAATTTAAAGCACCAACAGTAGCAGAATTAGCCGCACAAGGTAAAGTACCTGAAGTATTATTTTGGGTGGGTTGCGCGGGCTCTTTTGATGAAAGAGCAAAAGCCATCACTTTAGCCTTTGTTAAAATATTGAATTATTTGTCCATTGATTTTGCTGTGCTGGGACAGGAGGAAACCTGTACGGGTGACCCGGCGAAACGAGCCGGCAATGAATTTTTGTTTCAAATGCAAGCCTTATCCAATGTTCAAGTTTTAAATGGGTATGGTATAAAAAAAATTGTAACAGCTTGTCCTCATTGTTTTAATACCATCAAAAACGAGTATCCGGCATTGGGTGGATCATATGAAGTTTTGCATCATTCTCAAATGTTGCAATCACTAATTAATGAAGGTCGAATAACACTAAAAGAAGGCGGCTCTTTTAAAGGTAAAAAAATCACGTACCATGATTCTTGTTATTTAGGAAGGGCCAATGGGGTATACGAAGCACCTAGACAAGTGCTGGAACTATTGGATGCTGAATTAGTAGAAATGAAACGGTGTAAAACTACCGGACTGTGCTGCGGTGCCGGAGGAGCACAAATGTTTAAAGAGCCTGAAAAAGGAAATAAAGATATCAATATTGAACGCACGGAAGAGGCGCTATCCACCGGTGCCAGTCTTATTGCTTCCGGCTGCCCATTTTGTATGACCATGTTAACAGATGGTATTAAAAACAAAGAAAAAGAAAATACGGTCAAAGTATACGACATTGCAGAACTTATTGCCCAAAGCCAAGGTTTGATATAAACTATGTTAGTAGAATTTTCCACGTTAGCTCCTAAGGACCGTATATGGATATATGCCAGCCCTAATCCTTTTTCAGAGGAGGTGCAAGCTTTAGTATTGAAAGATATTCAAGCCTTTATTCACCAATGGTCCAG
>JALONH010000002.1 GCA_025455005.1 Cytophagaceae bacterium | reverse complement strand
CCATGAGTTCTCTTTGGGTAATGTAAAATTAAAAAAATCCTGCAAAATTCCTTGCTATTATAGACAGTACCTATCCGCTGCAATCCGCCGCTGATACTTCAGAGCTTTGTGGTGTGGTTCATGAGGCGGCGGGATTTTCGCTTCTATCCCTCACGCTTAGCTCTACCGTAGCGAGTAAAGTTGAAGGCTTATAGCTTATGCTAATGGTAACAATGGAGAAGACCTAGACTTTTTTTAGTTCAAAGTTGAACGTTTAAAGTTTAAAGTGTGCTTACCGTTAAAAGTATTCAAAGAATGTTTGTAGTTATTGTTTATAATTTGTTAACAGCTTATTATTGATAGTGAATTTATACTATTTTAAAAATATATTCGAAGTATTAAAAGACGTATTGTGCTCAATCATTACCGCACGTTCTCTTTGCCATTCTTTTGAATTGAAACAAAAGAAAGAAAAATTTAAGGCTGTGACGGCTGCTGCCTAAAACGATTTCATTACGGCGCACTCTTCTAGGCATTGTAGGATAAAAGCTAACTGATTAGAATAAGATTTTAATTTTTATTTTTATTTAATTCTAAACGATAAAACAATCTTACTTGTAGCTAGTAGACTTTATTAGTAGCGCTCCATCTTGGATGCTACGGAGTTAAGGAAACAAAAAAGAAGCGCCAACCTTTACTTTTTATCAACCTTACACTAAAATTAAAAAATCATTTCCAATTTAATATTGTTGCGGCTGCTTTGTCCGATACTCCATGTTCTCCTATTTTTTCAGATACTCTTTGATATCCCCTTAACATCTCTTCTCTTAGCATCCCATCGTTTACTATTTTCTTTAATGACTGTGCTATTGATTCTGCAGTACAATTCTCTTGAATCAATTCCTCTACTACCGGTGCATCGGCAATTAAGTTGACCAGCGAGATATAACGTACTTTAATCAATCGCTTCGCTATAAAATAGGACAATGCATTCAATCGATATACTACTACCTGCGGAATATTCCATAAAGCGGTTTCCAGCGTAGCTGTTCCACTCGCAACAATAGCAGCTCTAGACTGCAATAATAAATTATAGGTATCATCTACTACGAGGGAGATATTGTCCTTTAGATACGGTGTGTAGATGGAGGTATCTAAATTACTAACAGCCGCTATGACAAAATGATACGCCGGAAAATGTGTTTGTACTTGTACTAATTCATTTAACAATGCTGTCACTTCTTGTAGTCTAGATCCAGGTAACACCGCAATTAGTGGTGTATTTTTGGGTAAAGAATGTCGTTGTATAAAATCCGTTGCCGGTTGAAAAGAGTCGATTGCATCGCGAAGTGGATTCCCTAAATAGGTTACCGAAAAATCAAACTGCCGGTAAAACTCTTTTTCAAAAGGAAGTATAACCATCATATTGTCTACCACCTTCTTTATTTTCCACGCTCTACCGGTATTCCATGCCCAAATTTTAGGTGAAATATAATAATGTACCGGTATTCCATTTGCTTTAGCAAACGCTGCAATCTTCATATTAAATCCACCAAAGTCTACTAATACTATCCCGTCCGGACGGTACTGAAGGATATCTTTTTTTACGGATTGCAAACGTTTATATAACGTAAAAATATTTAAAAAAACTTCAACAAATCCCATGAAAGCAATTTCTTTATAATGGGAAAAAAGTTCTAAGCCATTTGCTTCAGATAAGTCTCCACCTATGCCCCGTAGGTGTACAGTCGGAGATTGTATTTTTAAGGCTTTAATTAAGTTCGACGCATGTAAGTCGCCCGATCGTTCACCACAAATTAAATAAAAACGTTTCGACATGTTTTATTCACCCAAATATTCTACAAAGTTCCGCGGTGTCTCGTATAATTTTATGGAATGCAACACCCCTTTAGATACTTTTGTAATTTCCGGTTCTAATATCTTCCATATTTCCATAGCTAATACTTCCGTACTTGCCATTTTACCTTTCATAAACTCTACGTCCACATTTAGATTTTTATGATCCAGTTTATCTATGACAGTAGTTCGTATGATGGTACTTAACTTTTTTAAATCAATTACAAAACCGGTGTCTGCATCCGGAATTCCTTTTACTGTTACAATCAACTCAAAATTATGTCCATGCCAATTCGCATTGGAACAGGGACCGAAAATTTCTTTGTTTTTTTCTTCCGACCAATCCGGATTATACAATTTATGTGCAGCATTAAAATGCTCTTTTCTTGATACGTACACCATAATAATACAAAGGTAATGAAAGTAACGCTTTAGTCCGAATCTATACGAGACATCATAAGGATAAAAACCGGCACTCCTACTAAGGTCATCAGTACACCCGCAGGTACTACTTGTGGATATAAAATGAAGCTAGACAACACTTCGGCTGTCAATACAATGCCCCCGGACAACAACCACAATATGGTTAATTGTCCTACATGAAGTTGGGTTGGCAACAATCTACGCACCATATGAGGAACGATTAAACCTACAAAACCAATTGGACCTGCAAAGGATACCGAAACAGCCGTTAGCAACGTAGCCCACAATACCATATTGCGCCGCACCTGTTGTACGGACACCCCTAACCGTTCTGCATGTTCCTCCCCTATCTCCATCATTTTTAAATGGTAATAATTCCTCCAGCCCCACACCATAGCGGCTCCTACTACTACTAATACCCAGATAACAGAAGTCCATTGAGCGGCTTGAAAGGATCCAAATGTCCAAAATACAATAGACCGAACTTGATTGGCTTCGCCTTTTACATACATCAAGAGAGAAACTAATGCCATTGAAAAGCCTGCGATCCCCATACCAATTAAAACCATTCGATATGGTACTATCTGTCCTTTAAACCGACTTAAATAAATACTGATACTTACTGAAATCCATGCACCGGCAAACGTCAACCCTATTAAACCTACATAAGAATACAATATGGTTGGGAATACTAAATACACAAGTGCTACCATAAGAGCAGCACCTCCGGAGCTACCTAATACATAAGGATCCGCTAAAGGGTTTTGAACAACTAACTGCATAAAATACCCGGCATACCCTAATGCGACTCCAACTAATATAGATAATACTAAACGAGGTAATCGAAGTTCAAATAAGATAATAGAATCCGTCGATAGGTCCAGTTTATACAACAAGCCGAACATAAAAAGGAGTAAAAAGACAGGCACTCCTATTGCCAGTATTTTTTTTTCATTCATGGGATAGAAAGGCTTGTTGTATTCTTGACTTCAAGATAGGCAATCGAATACCGGGACGAGTATAGATATCAGAAGGTACCACCACACTTTTAGGTTTTACGGAGGCAAGAATGGGATACAACTCCCAGAAATGGTGCATCGCAGCACTGTCCTCAAAAAAATACACCTGGGGCTCCTTCTGAACTAAATACTCCACCGACACCGGAGGAAACGAATGGTTCACTTCTTGCATTACATTAATACCCAAAGGTGCTGCTACCTCTGTAAAATAGGAGGCTTGCCCATACACATAAATAGGCTGTACGGACACCACTGCCGCATACCGTGTGGGCTTTTTTAACGTCAACGTGTCCATTGGATGTATCAACGTATTCCACCACTGTGCGGCTTGTAACGAATCGCCTTCTAAAATAGAAACCATAGTAAAGAGTGAAGAACGAATGGCTGTTAAGGAATTAAAATCTAAAAGAACTACCGGAACATGAAGTTGTTTCAATTTTTGTACTGATGGGCCATCTATCATATCGGATTTTACCAAAACCACATCCGGTCGTAAACGAACAATTGCTTCTATGTCGACGGGGTATGACGATATGGACTGTTTACGTCTGGCTTCTTTCGGATACGTACATTGATGAGAAACTGCCACAATCTTAGAGGTATCCGTAAAAGCATATAAAAACTCTGTTATGGAAGGAGTTAACGATACAACGCGTTGTACGTTTTTAGGAATCCAGACGGTGTCTCCCAAAGCCATAACCCATGGCTGTACCTCTTTTGAAGTTTGCGGTTGAGTACAACCAAAGCATAGGATGCTACAGATAATGATGAATATTTTCATCCCTTCATATTTATGCTTAAATTTATATGAAAATTATAAGATTCCTTAATATTTATTCCTATGATGATTGTTACCGGTGCAGCCGGATTTATCGGAAGTTGTTTGATCCAACGTTTGAACGAGCTTAATTTCAATTATATCATTGCGGTTGACAAATTTGACCAACCGGAAAAAATGAAAAACCTGGAAGTAAAAAAAATACAGGAACGAGTTGACCGTGATGATTTTTTCCTTTGGTTAGAAAAAAACCATACCCATGTAGAGTTTATCTTTCATATTGGAGCGCGCACAGATACTACTGAATTTGATACCGCTATATTTAATCGATTAAACTTACATTATACACAAGACATTTGGAAAGCTTGTGTAGCCTACCAAATTCCTTTAATCTACGCATCTTCAGCTGCTACTTATGGTAATGGAGAATTTGGTTACATAGACGATGAATCTACAATTCCTCAACTAAAGCCATTAAATCCATATGGAGATTCAAAAAACGATTTTGATAAATGGGCTTTAGAACAACCTAAAAAACCATTTTTTTGGGCTGGGTTAAAATTCTTCAATGTGTATGGACCTAACGAGTACCACAAAGGACGTATGGCTTCTGTGATCTTCCATGCATTTAATCAAATCAGTAAAAACAAAAAAATGAAATTGTTTCGTTCTCATCATCCAAACTTCAAAGATGGTGAACAAATGCGCGATTTTATTTATGTTAAAGATTTATGTGAAGTGATTGTATTTTTACTTCACCACAGGAAAAACAGTGGTATTTACAACTTAGGTAGCGGAAAAGCTCGTACATTTTTAGATTTAGTTAAAAACACGTTTAAAAATATGGAGGTCGAGGAAGCGATTGAATTCATCGATACTCCGGAAGATATTCGAGATAAATACCAATATTTTACCGAGGCGTCAATGTCAAAACTTCTATCCATAGGCTACTCCAAAGGCTTTCATACATTGGAAGAAGGTATAGAAGATTACGTCCAAAACTATTTAATACCGAACAAGTACTGGTAAAATAAAAGAGCTACACATGGTGTAGCTCTTTTGACCCTTTTATCAACTTAATACGAACTAAAACTGATGCTTATAGCCTCTTTTTTTAGCAGTAGAAGTTACCATTTCATTCGCTCCTGATTTTTTAGAGCTTTTGTAAAAAGAAATCGGCTGTACAGACGCTTTATACGACCTTAATTCGTCTCTTCGTAACGTAATCACCGATTGTGTAGTTGATTTTACTATTGGCTTTTTACTAGCCTTCATATGCTTGTAGTCTCCGTCTGCCATTACATGCAACGCGCAACCTAAACAAATTAAAGCGATGAAACCTTTCATAGTAGTATCTCCTTTCTTTTACAAATAAACGGAAATAGATAACATCCCGCTCCCCCAACTAACCACGAGTATTATGTCCGTATTTTAGCGGATATTAAATTCTATAATTAGAATTACGAGAAAGCAACTTCTCCACAATAGCCCCAAAGCCAAATTCGATTTTTAAATTTGTACTTATAATGATACGCTACATCGGCTGGATAGCCCTTTTTACGTTTATTTCTTGTTCCACCGGTTCAGAAATCGATACTCCGGAGGCTCAGGCATTTGTTGATTGCATAGAAGAAGAAATTCCTACTATCGACTCTGTTCGGTATACAACACTTACGTATCAATTAGATACCTTTTTTAAGGAAAAACCAAAATACCGTCATATAAACGGTTGTATTATAGTGCACGACCAAGGTGTACCTGTATATCAGTATTACCATGGTCTTCACCAACTTCGTCACCAATCAAACGACAGCATTCACGAGGGCTCGGTTTTCCAATTAGCTTCTTTGTCCAAAACGTTTACGGCTTTAGCTATTTTAATACTCGTCGAAAAAAACAAACTCCGCTTAGAAGACTCTGTCCAACAGTTTTACCCTGATTTCCCCTACAGCGGTATCACTATACGTTCGCTTTTAAGCCACCGGAGCGGTCTTCCCAATTATATGTTTGTTTACGAAGATAGTATTCGAAGTAAACAAGCACCACCGGATAACCAAACCTTAATGCAATGGTTGATAGCCACACATCCCGATCGCTATGCTTATCCCAATCGTAAATTCTCTTATAATAATACGAACTACGCTGTTTTAGCTGCTATTATAGAACAGCTAAGCGGACAATCCTATGCTGATTTTATAAGAGAACAAATCGCGCTGCCTTTAGGCATGTACTCTACGTTCGCTGGAGAAGCTTGGAAATCATCGACTACACTTCCGTTGACACAAGGTCATGAAGGCAAACGAGCTATACCGGTTGACTATTGGGATTATGTAGTAGGCGACAAAGGCATCTACTCCACTGCAAACGACTTGATTCAATGGTACAAAGCCTTACAAAGTCCGTGTCTCGTTTCCGATTCCACTTTAAAAAAAGCATTTACTCCACAAAGTTTTGAAAGTAAAGGGTTTCGTAATTATGGATTAGGATTTAGAATGTGGCTGGATGATGAGCAACAACACGCTCGGTATATCTACCATAATGGATGGTGGAAAGGGTACACTACTTTATTTTGGTTTCACCCCGAAAAAAAATGTGGCGTGATTTTATTAAGCAATGTTAAAAATAAAGCCATCTATCACATCAAAGACATCATTGCAGTATTAGAAGGAATGCCTAGCTCGAGTGTAGAGATGGAGCAAGAGGATTAGTCCTATTTATGGTTGCACATACTGTACGTTGTACATGTGCTACGATTCTCTGCCTATCCATTTTTTAGTTATCCTATGTATTGATTCGTTAGAGAATAAACTTAACCGGATTAATTTTAATATAGGGATCTGGATTGTATACGTAGCACTTCGTTTAAGGATGAACAATAACCGATTTGGGTTTATACTAATGTACATTGGTATTCCAACGTAAAAGAATACCATGTAGTCATTTACAATATCTACTAATAATGCACCCCAAAAGCGACATTATTGGTAATTTTAGTATATTTTGTTGCTTTGTAAGAACACTATAAGTAAATTTACGTTTATATACTATAACGTTGCTAATAAGCAACATTATAACAAATTTTAATATACTATGTCGTACATAAGCAACACTATAAACTGGTACTCACTAAGCGATGCAGCTATTATACAATCGTTAGGGATACAACTAAAGAAAATGCGTCTAGCTCAAAATAAGACACAACAAGAATTAGCTGATCATTGTGGCTTATTTCGAAGTACTATCAGTGAAATTGAAAATGGACGAATCAGCAGTTTGTTAAGCTTAGTTCAACTACTACGAGGCTTACAAGCATTGGAAACATTGGATGTCTTTATCCAAAAAGACGAAATAAGCCCCCTTATGGTAGCAGAACAACAGGCTAAAATGCGTAAACGTGCGTCACACAAACGGAATACATCAGGTTCCACTTCATCCAAAAGCGAATGGTAGTAGCACACGTAAAATTATGGAACAGATTGGTGGGCGCCGTATTATGGAACCAAGACAAAGACTACGCTAGCTTTGAATATGATGATTCTTTTATCCAACAAGGATGGGATATAGCCCCGATTATCATGCCGATAGCAGAAGCGCGCAAGGGACGTATCTATCAGTTTGCCTCCCTTCCTAAAGAGACCTTTCACGGACTCCCCGGAATACTGTCAGATGTACTTCCGGACCGATTTGGAAACCAACTAATCGATTTGTGGATAGCCTCAAAAGGACAAGATGCACAAATGGTAAATCCGGTGGAACGATTATGTTATATGGGAACAAGAGGAATGGGCGCACTGGAATTCGAACCATCTGTGCGCTTAGAAAAAGAACGTTCGTATGGATTAGACATAGACACATTAGTAGCCTTGTCGAAAAAAGCCTTGTCGATTAAAGAATCGTTAGACGTGTATTTTTCTAAAGAAGACGCCGAAACCTTTACCGATATTATTCGTGTTGGAACGTCTGCAGGGGGTGCGCGCGCCAAAGCCGTAGTAGCGTATAACGAGAAAAACGGGGAAGTACGTTCCGGACAATTACAAGTACCCGAAGGATTTGAACATTGGTTGATTAAGTTTGACGGTGTCACCAATACACAATTAGGTGACCCCAAAGGCTATGGTCGTATAGAGTACGCCTATTACAAAATGGCAGTAAACGCCGGTATTCACATGATGCCAAGTATACTGAAAGAAGAAAATGGACGGGCACATTTTATGACCAAACGGTTTGATCGAAAACACCACAACGAAAAAGTACATATGCAAACACTTTGTGGCTTATGTCATTTTGATTACAACAACCCAAACGTTTACTCCTACGAACAAGCCTTTCAGGCAATGCGTATGTTACGACTTCCCTACTCGGATGCGGAGCAGTTGTTTACCCGTATGGTTTTTAACGTAATAGCACGGAATCAAGACGACCATACCAAAAACATTTCTTTTTTGATGGATACATCCGGCACATGGAAACTTTCCCCCGCTTATGATGTGACGTATGCCTATCACCCTTCCAACAAATGGATAGCACGGCATCAACTCTCCATTCAAGGAAAACGGGAGAATATTACTATACAGGATTTCACCTCGTTAGCGAAAGAAATGAATATAAAAAAAGCGAAAGAAATTATAGAAAGGGTACAGTCTACTATAGCAGATTGGAAATTATATGCAAAGGACGCAGGCGTAGAGAATACTCAAATCAAAGCTATAGCCAATACACATCTATTGAATTTGAAATAGTAAAATACTCGAAAAACAACATGATTTTTTAATAAAAACCAAGACAACTATAAAGAATAAAAAAAACCTCGATATACTCGAGGCTTTTTTTATTCTTTATACTAAAATCCTTACCGGATCTTCTAAGTAATGTTTCAAGGTTTGTAAAAACGCAGCACCGGTAGCGCCGTCTACCACTCGATGATCACACGCTAAAGACAACTTCATAATATTACCTACCTTAATCTCTCCATTTTTCACTACCGGAACTTGCTTGATTCCTCCAACAGATAAAATACATGAGTCCGGCGAATTAATAATTGAGTTGAATTCTTCAATACCGAACATACCCAAATTCGATATAGTAAAGGTATTACCGGTCATATCATTAGGTTGTAACTTCTTATTCTTTGCTTTCCCTCCTAAGTCCTTAACTTCAGCAGAAATTTGCGACAAGGATTTATTATCTGCAAATCGAACAACCGGAACTAATAAACCATCTTCTACGGCTACCGCAACACCAATATGGATATGATGATTAATTCTAATTTTATCGCCTAACCAAGAAGCATTAATCATAGGATGTTTACGTAATGCAGCAGCTGATGCTTTAATCACCATATCGTTAAACGAAATCTTAACCGATGCCACTTCATTGATACTAACACGAGCTTCAACTGCTTTGTCCATATCTACTTCCATCACTAAATTAAAGTGAGGGGCCGTAAATAAACTTTCCGAAAGTCGTTTAGCAATAACTTTCCGCATTTGCGATACAGTTACTTCTTCAAAACTTTCTTGTCCTATAGCTCCGGCAGACACGTTTGATACCGCACCTTTTGCTGCAGGAGCCGCACTCGGAGTAAACTCTTCAATATCTTTCTTAATAATACGACCATGATCGCCGGAACCTTTAACTTGTGTAAGGTCAATCCCTTTATCAGCTGCCATTTTCTTTGCCAATGGTGATACCTTCGTTCTAGCATCACCGGACGTTGATGAAACCGCTGCTGATGGTGGCGTAGTTACAGCAGGTGCAGTAGCTGCAGACACTGCTGTATTGTTCTCCACCGGAGCTGCTGCAGCAGGTGCAGTTGAAGATCCATTACGATAATGCTGTATTAATGCAGTCACATCAGTTCCTTTCTCCCCTATTACAGCCATTAATCCATTGATTTGGACTGCATCCCCGTCTTTAACTTCAATATGTAATAAGGTTCCGTCTTGGTACGATTCCATTTCCATCGTTGCTTTATCGGTTGCAACCTCTGCTAATAGATCGCCGGATTTTACTGTATCTCCTACTTTTTTATGCCACGCTACGATTGTCCCCTCTGTCATGGTATCACTCATCTTAGGCATAACGATGGCTTCTGCTTTGATAGAGGATAAGTCTACTGCCGAAGCAGCAGGTGCTACAGGTGCCGAGGCCGGTGAAGGGGATGAAGCAGCATTGGTTGGTGCCGGAGCGCCTCCTCCTTTTACTTGCGCTAATAATGAATCTATATTTTCTCCTGCGGACCCTATAATAGCCATAACGCCATCAATAGGTACTGCTGATTTTGCATCTGCAGCGATGTATAAAAGCGTACCATCTTGATACGACTCCATTTCCATAGTCGCCTTGTCGGTCTCTACTTCAGCCAATAAATCGCCTGATTTTACTTTGTCTCCTACCTTTTTGTGCCATGCAGCGATAACACCTTCTGTCATGGTATCGCTCATTTTAGGCATTTTAATCAACTCTGCCATTGTTCGTTTTTAAATGGTTAATTCAATTCACGGACTTCAAAAATACAGTTTTTAGCCAATATTTCTAACAGCTCAGTTATATTTTAGTTCCGTATTTGTACGTAGTTTTTTCCCAATTGGGAATTAAACCTACTATATTGTTTTTAATCTATTGATTTATTGATATTTATAACTATACCGAAGAACGCATATGAGCGACATCATTTGCGATTTCCAATCTAAACTTCCCATCTTTCAACTCCAATACATACAAACACAAGTTGCTGTGTTCATATTGATCCATTGCCTGTAAAGGGGTTTGTAATAAGGTACTTAATAATATTCGTATAGCACGACCATGCATACAGACTAAAACCGCTTTTTCTTCTCCCGTTTTCCATTCTTGTATCACGTCAAGTTGTCGCTGCTGAACCAAAGCAGGACTTTCTCCTCCCCACAAACTGTAATTTATATTACCTTTTTTCCACTGATCAATCAAATCCCAATACTGGTTCTTATCGCTACCGGTAGCCGCTTTACCATCCATTTCGCCCCAACTGATTTCATTCAACTGAGGCCTGGAACGATGCGGTACTCCTCTGTCGATAAACGATTGAACCGATTCAATAGATCGTTTTAATGCAGAAGTATACACCACATCAAATGGATAATCCTGATATCTTTTCCAAAACAATTCAGCTTGTTGGCGACCGGTATCATTTAACGATGCGTCTACTCCGCTTCCTTGGACTATACCTAAACGATTAAATTCTGTCTGTCCATGACGAATTAAGTATATTTTTTTGCTAGTCAAAATTCTTCTACTTTTGTTATACCTATACCCTCAAAAGTAATGAGAAAACCAGAAACTCACACCGACTTCAATGAACTTTCACGCGAATCTATGATTGAACATTTAGGCATCACTCTGATAGAGGTTCAACCGAAACGACTAATCGGAAGTATGCCGGTTGATTATAGAACTAAGCAACCTTATGGTTTGTTACATGGTGGAGCATCCGTAGTGCTGGCTGAAACCCTTGGAAGCTACGGCTCTGTCCTTCATATTGATACCACCAAACAATATTGTGTAGGTATGGCTATTCAATCTCAACATTTCAGACCGGTAAGTGAGGGTCATGTTATTGGTACGGCTGAATTGTTACATAAAGGCAAAAAAACACATGTATGGGAAATAAGCATCCATACAGAAGAGGGTAAACTGGTCAACAAGTCTAGTTTAACAGTAATGATTGTAGATAAAAATCCGTCATGAATTCCGGCGCTGTATTAAACGACTCTTTAGTTCAAATTCAAGATGCATTGGATTTGCTTTGGTCATTATGCAAAGTCAATCAATGGGGATTAGCTTGTTGGAATGCACCGACACAAGAACATTGGACTATACTAATAGACCGAAATCCCAAACAATGGAAATATGATGAGGTAAAATTAACTGAATTGCCTCGGGGATATATAGCCACCTCTTTTCCCAATTCTAATAATCTATCTACGCCCTTTTTTATAGAAGCCAAAAGCGTGTTGACGTATTCGTTAGAAGGTCGATTGCTACACAGCCAACTGGAATCGGAAGTAGAATCTTTTTTATACTTTGGTAAAAAAACAAAAGAATCAACTACCCGTTTCCGTTTAAAAGAAGAAGAGAACCCTTCGTCTTTTTTATCGAATATCGAAACAGCAAAAAAAAATATGCTGGATGGTTCTTTACAAAAAATTGTTTTTGCTCGAAGAAGAATCCTTTCTTTTCAACACATTCAAATTGGAGAGCGGTTTCTATCCCTTAGGAAAAAACATCCCCATGCTTTTTTATCTTTTTTGTATCACCCGTTAACGAATTCATGGATTACCGCAACTCCTGAAACTCTTTTGTCTATGGATGCTTTCGGAAAGTTCAGAACTATGGCCTTAGCCGGGACACAATCCTTTCCTGCAGGAGACATCAGTCAAGTGCGTTGGAGTCATAAAGAAATCGAAGAACAAGCACTGGTTAGCCGATACATCATAAATTGTTTTAAGAAAATTCGCTTAAGAGAATACGAAGAGATAGGCCCCCGAACCATCAGAGCCGGAAATGTGGTCCATCTTAAAACAGATTACACAGTAGACACCAAAGAAATTCATTTTCCTGAACTTCCGGATACTATGATGCGCTTACTCCACCCTACCTCTGCAGTATGTGGAATGCCGAAAGATATTGCATTAGAAATGGTAAACTCCATCGAAGGATTTGAACGAGGTCTGTATTGTGGTTTTATAGGCCCAACACAAGAAGCCGGCACTACTACGTTATATGTAAACATACGATGTGCTCAACTATTGGATCAGGAAGCTATATTGTATGCCGGTGCCGGTATTACTGAAGAATCAAATGCTGAAAAAGAGTGGCAAGAAACCGAACTAAAATTAGAAACCATACAATCATTTTTTTATGACAACTAATCCGCTACAACCTATTTATAACCTGCCTGAAATCTATTACCAACTGGGTTGTCGCCACGTCATACTATCTCCAGGGTCCCGCTCAGCCCCATTAGCGTTAGCTTTTAAACGTCAAGGGAAATTTACTTTACAAGTAATTTCTGATGAGCGCAGCGCAGCTTTTGTTGCCCTTGGTATAGCCCTAAACACAAAAAATCCTGTCATCCTTGTTTGTACTAGTGGATCGGCTCTTTTAAACTATTACCCGGCAATTGCTGAAGCGTTTTACCAACACGTTCCTCTAATAGTATTGTCTGCCGATCGCCCTGCGGAGTGGATTGACCAAAACGATGGTCAAAGTATTCGACAAAACCAAGTACTCCATGCGCATGTTAAAAAGTCTTATACATTCCAAACCGATTACCAACACCCGACTACGGCGTGGGACTGTTACCGTAAACTAAATGAATCCTTTCATATCGCTGTTCAAGTTCCATATGGACCGGTCCACATTAACATTCCTTTTAGAGAACCGTTTTATCCTACCGGTCCCACATCGATAGAAGAGACTCTGCCTGTAATTCCGGTAACTCCCAGCATTGTTCACATCAAAGAATCTGAGGTATTCCAAAAACGTATCGCTGGATACTCTAAAATTTTATTTGTAATCGGACAACAAGACGACTTAGAACTTTCAAAAGCCTTTACTCATATTCATGTACCAATACTTTGTGATTCTATTGGTAATCTACGGCATCTTCCTACTTCTATTTACGCAACGGATGGAATTTGGAACTTTATCACAGAAGAAGAGAAAAAAGAACTGGAACCTCAATTGGTCCTGACGATAGGTAATTCCATTTTGTCTAAAAATATCAAACAATGGTTGCGGCATTGTACAATGGAACATTGGCATATTGGAGCAGAAAATTCTTTAACAGATATTTTTCAGCACCTAACCCATCAAATTCCAGGCTCGGCTATTGATTTCATTTCTACGCTACAAATTGAACAACAAGATTACACTAATCAATGGCTTGCCTTACAAAAAAAGTATGACATCAAACTCAAGGAATATATCGCTTCTACAACCTCATGGGATGATTTTAGTGCGATAGGTTATATCGTTCCGCATATTCCTACCAATAGCATTGTACATTTAGCTAACAGTATGAGTGTTCGATATCTGAATTATTTTAACACACAACCATTTCTTGTTCAATCAAACAGAGGTGTGAGCGGGATAGATGGTTGCTTAAGTACTGCTTTGGGTTATGCTTCAACCTCCTCACGATTGAATACAATTATCATAGGAGATCAAGCCTTTTTTTACGATCGAAATGCATTTTGGAATCAAGTATCCAAAAACAACTTACGAATTATTTTACTAAACAATAACGGTGGTGTCATTTTCAGCATGATCGATGGTCCGTCGCAACAATCCGAATTAGAAGAACTCTTCACTGCGCCTCATACTTTAACGGCAGAACATTGGTGTAAAGAATATGGTGTCGAATATTACCCATGTGCATCTGTAGAATCGTTACAAAGGGCATTAGCAACCTTTTATCACTCCTCTAACCATGCTAAAGTAATTGAAGTACAAATAAAAACCCAAGATGCGGTTCTTGGGTTTAAGGCATTTAAATCATATTTAAAAACTTAACAAGGACCGTAAGTGTCTTTTTTAAAATTAGGTTTACGTTTTTCTAAAAAGGCATTCCTTCCTTCTTTGGCCTCTTCCGTACCGTACGCCAAACGAGTAGCTTCACCGGCAAAAATTTGTTGCCCCACCATTCCATCGTCTGTTAAATTCATAGCGTACTTCAGCATTTTTATTGACGTAGGTGACTTTTCTAAAATCTCCTCTGCCCATTGAAAGGCAGTAGATTCAAGTTCTTCATGCGGAATCACTGCGTTCACCATACCCATATCAAAGGCTTCCTGAGCTGAATAATTTCTACCCAAGAAAAATATCTCCCGTGCTTTTTTTTGTCCCACTAACTTGGCCAAATATGCAGACCCATATCCGCCATCAAAACTGGTAACATCAGCATCTGTTTGTTTAAATATAGCGTGTTCTTTACTCGCCAGTGTTAAATCACAAACCACATGAAGACTATGACCCCCACCAACGGCCCAACCCGGGACTACCGCAATTACTACTTTGGGCATAAAGCGAATGAGTCGCTGTACCTCTAAAATATTTAATCGATGTCGACCATCTTCTCCAACATACCCCTTTTCACCCCTAGCCTTTTGATCTCCACCACTGCAAAAGGAATAAACGCCATCTTTTGGCGAAGGTCCCTCTGCTGATAATAATACAACACCGATAGTGGCATCCTCATATGCATCATAAAAAGCATCATATAACTCTGATGTTGTTTGAGGACGGAAAGCATTTCGTACTTCCGGTCGATTAAATGCAATACGTGCTACCCCACCTGCTTTTTTATACGTAATATCAGTGTAGGATTTTACGGTAACCCAATCAATGTTTTTCATACGGATTGAATGTACTAATATTTTTTTAGGATATTAATTTTGTCCGTTAATTTCTTTAACTCTTCATCCGCCTCTTCTATTTTTTTACGAACATCCGCTTTTAGGGATTCTGCTTTAGGAGAATTGGCTAAAAAGTCCATGTTTGTTTTATATCGATCAATGTCTGCTTTTAAAGCCCCTGCCTTTTTCTGTAGTTCCTTCAATACACCTTCCATCCGTTTAGCTCCGGCTAACTTCACTTCAATATGTAGTTGGAGCTTTTCTTTTTCTTCAGTTATATCTTCTAATTTATCGACCGCTTGTTGGAGTACGGATTTAAATCGTTCAGATAATTCTTTCTTTTTTTCAGCAGGTGTTTCACCTAATTTTCCCCATTCCTCCAACCAAGACAATACAACTTCCCGTCCATCTGCTACTTTATTTTCTAAAGAAGTAATAAACGTTTCTTTCTCTTTGGCATTTAGATGCAGCGCTTCTTCTGCAGCATGTAAAGATTGTCTCTGTTGGTCAAAAAATGTATCACATGCTTTTTTAAAACGTTGATAAATACTATCCTTATACTTAATCGGAACTTGCCCTATCTTCTTCCACTCATTCTGTAAATTCATTAACTTTTTAGAAGTGGCGGCAAAATCGGTATTGGACTGTAAAGCCTCAGCTTGCTCACACAACGCTACTTTTTTATCCAGGTTCTCTTTCCTCTTAGCATCTAACTCCTTAAAAAATTGTGATTTGTTTGCAAAAAACTTTTTAGCAGAAGTCCAAAATTGTTTTGTTGATTCTTTTATTTGTTCCTCCGGAACCGGTCCTATTTTCTTCCACTCTTCTTGAATAGACAATAAAAAATCTGATTGTACTTTCCATTCATCAATCTTATCCGACATGAAATCTTCTAAAGATTTTATTTTTGCAATCAACAATTCTTTTTGAACTAAATTATTTTTCTTTTGAACAGATAAATCATCAAAAAACTGTTTTCTCTTTTCATTTAAAGCATCGATAGACGACTTCATTTGATTCCACAACTTATCGGCTTCCTCTTTGGGAACAGGCCCAATCGCACGAAACTCTTCTTGAAGCTTGCGTAACTCTGTAAAGGCTTTATTAACCGATGGTGAATCCAATAAAGCTTCCACTTTTGAAAGAATTTGTTTTTTTAACTCTAAATTCTTTTTACGATCTAATTCTTTTAATTCAAAATACATACTACGTCTGTTATAGTACATATCTGTTAGCGCTTGGTAATTCGACCAGAGGTCTTTATTATTCGCTGTAGGAACCGGCCCTGTTTGCTTCCAAGCATCTTGGAGACTTCTAAATTGTTTATGAGACTCTGCAGATTCTTCACCGGCAAGCAAGGTGCGCATTTGCTCTAGTATAGATTTCTTTTTTTCGAGATTACTTAACTTTTGTTTTTCTAATTGTTGTAATTGATGTTGAAACTGATCTTTTATTTTAAAATATATCTTTTCAAACTCAACCGATACGTCATCTTTTCGAAATTCAAAATCAGCAGCTTCACTGCCATTGGCTAAAAAGCGTTGAAGAGCGCTCTCTGTTTCTTGTTCTGTAATATGATCAAACTGACTTTTAATATACTTCAATACAGCAGAAGCTTCCGAAAGATGGTCTTCCAAAGAATAATTTTTTACGTAGTGTAAAAGCTGTTCTTTTGAATAATTACTGAAATAATCTTTCCATTGTTCCGGAGAAGCTTGGGGTGTTTCCGATGATAATTCAGAATTAAAATTTTCAGATACTTGAACGTCATCTGCCATAATGTGCATGTGTTAATTAAGTCTAGGGTCTATTGGGTAATTGGCCATTTGTTTATATTTTCCGCCAAGTGTAATTAGGGATTGTTGCCACATTTTATTCGGCTGTGTATGTAAGACAACAGTGGGGTTTATATCAGATACAATCCATGCATCCGACTGCAACTCGCTTTCAAGCTGACCATCTGACCAACCGGAATAACCAAGAAAAAAGCGGCATTGTTCACCGGAGTACTCACCTTTGGAGAGCAAGTCTAATAAATGATCAAAATCACCTCCCCAATAAATATCTTCTGCAATCCAAGTAGAATCCTTTAGAAGCGGTTGATCTTGTTGAACGATGAAGAAAATAGCATCTTGTGCTACCGGACCGCCCAAATAAATGGGACAATCAAGTAATAAAGGTTTATCTATCACTTCATTTAAGGTTAAATCGGTAGATTTGTTCAATATAAATCCAAAAGAACCACTGTCATTATTTTCACATAATAATACAACAGATCGTTCAAAATTAGCATCTCCTAAAAAAGGATAAGATATCAATATATTGCCCTTGGTCGCCGACATAGTACAAGGTTTCAATATCGAAAAAAAAGGGAATAATGTAAACTATGTTTTGTTTAATTTGTATTAAAAATTGGAGATTACTATTTAATATGATAATAGTCATATTAAGATTTAAAAGACATATTTAAATTTAGAAAACATGAAAAATTTAGCCGATATACGAAAAGAGTACGCCTCTCGCTCCTTGGATATAACAGATGTATCAGCAGATCCGCTGGAACAATTCAAAACTTGGATGACGGATGCGTTGGAAGCAGATGTGAATGAACCTACTGCCATGAATCTAGCAACCATTACACCGGACAATAAGCCAAGTAGTAGAATTGTTTTATTGAAAGGAATAGAAGCCAATCGATTTATTTTTTTTACTAATTATGAAAGTCACAAAGGTAAAGACATGGACTATTGCCCATATGTTGCATTAACCTTTTTTTGGCCGGAATTAGAACGTCAAGTACGAATCGAAGGGATAGTAGAAAAAACAGATGTGCAATATTCAACCGAGTATTTCAAATCACGACCGATAGGGAGTCAATTAGGAGCCATTGCATCCCATCAAAGTCAGATTTTAAAAGACCGAAATACATTAGAAGAAAAAATAAAAGAATTAACCCTATTGTTTAAACAAGAAGAAGCAATAGAAAAACCCGCTCATTGGGGCGGTTATGGGGTGACTGCGCATAAAATTGAATTTTGGCAGGGAAGACCGAGTAGACTTCATGATAGAATTGTCTTCTCTTTAAATGATTCCAATTGGATAATTGAGAGACTATACCCTTAAAGCAGTTCCGTTACATCTTCAATACCTATCGGAGAAGAAGAAATAAAACCTTCTCCGTACTTCACCCCTATTTGATGTCCCATTTCGATGGCCCTACCTTCGATGTAAGATAAAAAAGTAGGAGAGGAAATATAGGTAGACGGTTCTTGATTAGAAGGATTATAAAATTGTGAGGAAAAAGCTTTTATAGAGTCTAATTTGATAGGATAGGTATCTGTAATATCGACAATAAAACTAGGCGTTAACCAACGGTCTTGAATATAATGATATAATTTACGGGCTCTATGTGCTTGTTGTGTTAGGCCTTCCCAACTTGTTTCGATTTTTGTAAGGCCACTCATAAAATGTGCGCGTTGAATTAATTGAGCAGCACGCCCATGATCCGGATGTCGATCTTCCGGCGCATTGGCCAAAATAATATCCGGTTGAAAAAAACGGATATAAGAAATAACAGTTTGTATATGGGAGGCATCTATTTCAAAATACCCATCCTTAAATTGAGCATTATGACGACTCGATAATCCTAGTATTGTTGCTGATGCCGATGCTTCTTGTAATCTAATCTCCGGCGTACCTCTTGTGCCTAATTCTCCTAATGTTAAATCGACAAGGGCTACTCGTTTACCCTGTCGAACCAATTTAGCTATTGTTCCGGAACAAGCTAATTCGGCATCGTCCGGATGGGCAGCAAATACTAATACATCTATTGTAGAACTCATCAGCGAACACGGATACGCTGTCCTACGCGAAGTACTGAACGAGTAGTTAAGCGATTATACTTACATAATTGAGACACAGAAACGCCATACTTTCGTGAAATTGAACCTAACGATTCACCTGAACGGACAGTATGATAATACACCTTACGAGCCTCTTTAGCATAGGCATAGTGAGCAGGTGTTAACATAAATTGTTGACTACGTATGGTATGTTTAGTAAAATCAAAAATATATTCAGGATTAAATGCATTTCCTACATAACGAACTTCAAAATGCAAATGAGGGCCGGAGCTACGGCCGGTACTTCCTCCTAATCCGATCAATTCACCTGCTTTTACCACTTGATTTACTTTTACATCAATCCTACTTAAATGACCGTACAGCGTTTCCAAGCCATTATAATGTCTTATTAAAACATAATAACCATACCCCCCGGCATTGTATTGAGCAATTCGGACAACACCATCAAAACAAGACATTACAGGATCTCCTATTGATAGATCCAAATCGGTTCCATAGTGCCAACGATACCCGCGCATACCAAATCTAGAATTCATAACCGATTGTGTTAAGGGCATAGACCACATCCTAAACTGTACTGAATCAAACAACAACATGGATATACTGTCTTTAAAATCAGCAGGGTCTAACTTGTAAGGATCTACATTTCGTGTATCCCAGATAGCATAATAGGTAGATGTTGTTACCCAAGTAGTATCATAAATTATTTGTTCTTCTACTTCTACTATCGCGAATTCATCTTCACCTACCTCCTCACCTTCTTGCCAAAGTGTATCTTCCTCTAAAATCGAAAAGTCTTGTTTGGAAGGATCGAAACCAAAACCTTCCTGAGCACCACCTATCGTATCAACAATTTCTTCTTCAAATAAAGTATTATTCGCGTCCGGAACTTGATATTCAATCGCAGGAGTCTTAGAGGGATTAAATTCTTTTGTTCCATTTTTAGGCTTATCCGGTTGCTGAGCGCGGACTAATGTGGTATAACCTAAAAGGAAGAAAAGAAAGAGAAAATAACGCATTCTATTGATTTAAGCTACATGAGCTTCTTTTGCTGCTAAATATCGCTCTGCATCTAATGCGGCCATACAACCGGTGCCTGCCGCTGTAATAGCTTGTCTGTACACATGGTCTTGCGCATCTCCGCATGCAAATACCCCTTCTACATTCGTTTTGGATGTACCTGGAATAGTTTTAATATATCCATTTTCATCCATATCAATTTTATTTTTAAAGATGGAAGTATTTGGCTCATGACCAATTGCTACAAAAAATCCGGTAACCGCAATTTCTTTCTTTTCACCGGTAATTGTATTTTTTACACGAATTGCTTCCACGCCATCACCGCCAAGAATTTCATCGGTTTCCGTATTGAATAACACCTCGATATTAGGTGTATTTAATACACGTTTTTGCATAATTACGGATGCTCGAAAAACATCTTTGCGTACCAACATATACACTTTTTTACAAAGTTTAGACAAATAACTAGCCTCTTCACAAGCAGTATCTCCGGCACCTACTATTGCTACGTCTTGGCCTCTAAAGAAAAATCCATCGCATACAGCACAAGCTGATACTCCTTTACCATTTAAACGTTGTTCAGAGGGTAATCCTAACCACTTAGCTGAGGCACCTGTTGAAATGATTATGGTATCGGATTCTATCACTGTCTTTTCATCTACTATCACTTTGTGAGTAGCACCACTAAAATCTACTCCGGTTATGGTAGCATAGCGAATATCAGCACCAAAACGTTCTGCTTGTTTTTTTAAATCCTCCATCATCTGAGGCCCCATAACCCCTTCCGGATAACCCGGAAAATTTTCTACATCATTTGTAATCATCAACTGACCACCGGGTTGCGGCCCCGTATACATAACCGGTTTTAAGCCGGCACGGGAGGCATATATAGCTGCTGTATAACCTGCTGGTCCTGAACCAATAATTAAACAAGATACTTTTTCTACTGACATGGGGAGATTAATTTAAGAGTTGAATTTCGCTAAAATAAAGCTAAAACCAAAACATTTAGACTACGTAATAAGTTTTGATTTATTAAATTTTATATAAAATGATTTGTGTGATTGACGTTAAAACCAATGAAAAGTTAAACAAAACAAAATCAGGTTATTCATCTACGACGAAAACAATTTACCCGGAAATTGATGGGGTATTTCGAGTTGTTCGGGACGAAGGCTACACCCACAACTTCGGCATGGAGTGGAACCTTTTCCAACGAACACAAATCGATACTTTTTCAGGCTTAAAAACAAGTGAAAATAGATTTTTTACCGAAACCAATTGGCCCAAAAACAATTTCGAAAATCAAAATATTTTAGAGGTGGGAAGTGGAGCCGGCAGATTTACTCAAATAATTTTAGACCACACAAAAGCCAATCTATACAGTGTTGATTACTCGTCTGCTGTAGATGCTAATTATAAAAACAATGGCCCACACGAACGACTTCAATTATTTCAAGCCAGTATTTATGAACTACCTTTTGCTCCTCACCAATTTGATAAAGTAATCTGCTTTGGTGTATTGCAGCATACTCCTGATGTTAAAAAAAGTGTAGAAGCCTTAACAAAAATGTTAAAACCGGGTGGCGAATTAATTGTAGATTTTTATCCTTATCTAGGATGGTATACTAAATTCAATGCAAAGTATTGGCTAAGACCTTGGACCGTTCAATTACAACCTGATTACTTACTACAACTCATTCGAAAAAATGTTGATTGGCTTATCAAATGGAGTCGATTCAACTCTAGTATTGGTTTATCTATATTAAACCGATTTATTCCTATTTGTGATATTGATAAAACATTACCTACAGGACTATCTAAAGAAGCGTTAAAAGAATGGATTATATTAGACACTTTTGACATCTACAGCCCAACCTACGATCAACCTCAAAAACTTTCTGATGTTGCAGCATGGTTCAAAGAATTTGGTCTTACTAATATTGATGCACAATATGTAACCTATGAAGGAAACTTAACAGCAGCTGTAGTAAAAGGATTAAAGCCGTAATGTAGCTAATGCCATTTCCATTACCTTAGCCAATGTAACTACCAAAACAAATCCAATCAATGTTTTATAGGTCTCTGAATATCGATACCACAAGTTATTATTATACATAAGGGTTCCAATAATAAAGCATAATGCAAAAGGCAAAACAGAAAGTGTACTTTCAATAGGTAGAAGAGCAATACCGTCTACTGGAGCTAATGAAAGTAAATTCAACACAAAAGGAGCCATTAAAATTACAGCTAAAACAAATTCAGTAATTTCAAGACCACCATATTTTTTGGAGTGAACAAAGGTATTATACATAGTCCATAAACCTAGAAAAAAACAAAATCCCTGTAGCACAGGATGAATTATTGTAGAATGATAAAAGTATAAAATGCCAGACAAACCAATCAGTAACATTAAGCCTTTACTTATCCATTTTAATTTTTGATTTTTCAGAATCAATCCTGCGGCTATAATTACAAACATAGCATATAATACGTCTGATGATACAATAGTTAAACGAAAGAGTGTCACTACTGCCGTAATTAATAGATACAAAATATATATTATATGAAGTGGTTGGTACAATAACATATTATTATTTGGGCAATACCTCGTCTAACTTTTTCTCTAAAGCAGGCCCTCTTAAATCCCGAGCTATAACGATTCCTTGAGGGTCAACCAAGTATGTAGCCGGAATCCCTTCAATTTTATACAAAGGAACAACAGTAGATTCCCACATTTTTAAGTCACTGACTTGCTTCCAAATCATTCCATCCGATTGAATAGCTTTAAGCCAATTCTCTTTATTGTTATCTAATGACACACCTAAAACATCGAAGTTTTTCCCTTTGTATTTTTTATATGCCTCAACGACCGTTGGCATTTCTTGACGACAAGGTCCACACCAGGATGCCCAAAAATCTACGAGTACATACTTTCCTCGGTAGGAGGACAAACGTATCATTTTACCTTTGGGATCCGGCAAAGCAAAATCAGGAGCCTCCTTCCCTACAGCTCCCGGATTATTTTGATCGGCTAATGCTTTTTGTTCTATAAATGTTTTGTACCGATTTAAATTCTCTACCAATAAAAGGGTGTATTTATAATTGGGTTGTGCTTTCTTTATTTGGTTGGTAATATCTTCAATAAAATTCAAATCATTCGTCCAATCCAAATAACTTAAAAAACTGAAGACGACCGGTGAATGTACGCTGGAGCGTATGGTAGTATGTATGTAGGCGTCAAATTCTGCTTCTAAGGTTTTAATGGATTGCATCCAAACGGTAGCTTCCGGCGATTTTGTATTAATAACTTTAACACTATCTAATTTTTGCTGTAAGGCAGAATGTTGTTTATTGAAAACAACAACTTTCTTATTAAAATCTGATAAAATTTTATTGTTGGGTGAATTTAAAACCTCAACCCATTCGGACATTGAATTTGCTTTCGTGGTTAACGTTAACGGCTCTCCGTCTAAATAAACAAGTATAAATTGGTTGTCTTTCGATCTTAACCTATAAATGTCTTTTTCAAAAACTTCCCCCTTCAATTCTAATCGACCATTATCTGCAATTGCTGAATCAATTCGAATCCATCGTTGATCCCTCATTTCTTCAAGAAATAAAATATTATCTTGAAATCCCTTTATTTCAACACCAATTGTATAAGGAATCTTACTTGATTTAGAGGTCTCTTTTTCTGAACAAGAAAATAAAAGCAAACAAAGAAAAACGATTAGGACTCTCATGATTCTAATGTTTTTTTAATTAATTCAGTTGCCACCTTAGGATCGGCTTTACCTTTTGTCACTTTCATCAACTCACCCATGAACATAGACAACAAACCCACTTTTCCTTTTTTGTATTCTTCAACTTTATCCGGAAACTTTGAAAGTATTTGTTGAATCATAGGTATCAATTCATCGGTATTACTTTGTTGAATGATATTTTTTTCCTCGGCAATTTGAAGTGCGGTTTTGGTAGTGCCTTCCAAAAAAACCGGAAAAATTTGTTGAGTAGCAATAGTAGTATTGACTTTACCACTTTCAATTAAACGAATAATATCCGCAATTTGAGCTGGCGTTACATTCAAATCGGAAACATTTAAAGCCAATTCATTTAGATGGGATTTGATAGGCCCACTTATCCAATTGGCTGCTGCTTTATAGTTATTCGTATGGGCACAAACGGCATCAAAATAAATAGCTACTTCTTTTGTATCCGTCAATACTTGAACATCATAATCGGATAACCCAAAGCTCTTGAACTTAGCATATAACATTTGAGGCAATGGAGGCATTGTTGCTTTAATTTGTTCTAACCATGCACCCTGGATTACCACCGGTTGCAAATCTGGCTCGGGGAAATACCGATAATCGTTCAATTCCTCTTTCGTTCGCATTCCATGTGTAGTGCCATCTACAGCATCAAACTGGCGCGTCTCGGAAAATATTTCTTCTCCGGACTCAATGGCCGACACTTGTCGTTCAATTTCAAAATCAATAGCGCGTTGAACATTACGAATGGAATTCATATTTTTCACTTCCACTTTTTTACCGTATTGATCTGCTCCTTTTAGCATTACCGATACGTTAGCATCACAACGCATCGACCCTTCTTCCATATTTCCATCGCAGACCTCCAAATACCGAACTAATTTCCGAATTTCAGTCATCAAGGCATATGCTTCTTCAGAAGTTCTTAAATCGGGTTCAGTTACGATTTCTATTAATGGAACGCCTGCTCTATTATAATCTACTAGTGTATCCACTTCTCCGGCTAAATGCATATTTTTTCCGGCATCATCCTCTAAATGTATCCTATTGAGTCGAATCTTTTTTTCTTCCCCGGATTTTAGTTTAATCAGTATATAACCACCTTTACAAATAGGTGCCCTATCTTGGGTAGTTTGATACCCTTTGGGAAGATCCGGATAAAAATAATTTTTTCGATCAAAAAATGTAAAATCATTTATTTCTGAGTGACACGCAATACCCATTTTGACTGCATACTCTACCGCTTTTTTGTTCAATTTAGGTAGGGTACCCGGATGGCCTAGTGTAATTACACTTACATTCGTATTAGGCATATTACCAAATTCGGTAGAGTCCGGAGCAAAAATTTTACTTAAAGTTGATAATTGTGCGTGAACCTCTAAACCTATTACAGGCTGATATTTATCGATTGCTGATGTGCTCATTTTAAATTATTATACATTAACCGGTAACAAATTTTTCACTTTCGTTAATACAACATCCAAACCTTGAAGTTCTTTTCCTCCGGCTGTTGCAAAGAATGGCTGACCTCCACCGCCGCCTTGAATATCTTTAGCTAATTCTTTAACCATAGTAACTGCATTTAATCCTTTGCCTACTAAAGTATCGCTTAACATAACGGCAATATTAGGTTTACCTTTTACCTCAACCGCTAATACTAAGAAAAGGTTAGGATACAGTTGTTTTAATTCAAATGAAATCTGACGAATAGCATCTGTTGAAGGCAATGATATCTTCGCTTGAATAAGTTGAATATCCCCAATCGTCTCCACTAGGTTTTTAAGATGATCTTTAGCGTGTTGAGTTTTCTCTACTGAAACAAGTTCCATTTCTTTCAACAACGAGTTTCGTTCGTCTATTAAATCCTGAATCGATTTGAGTACATCACCGGGAGACTTTACGAGTTCTTTAATTTGATTTAATACCGTTTCTTGTTCTATGATAACCGATTCTGCCGCGGCTCCACATACAGCTTCTAATCGTCTTACACCGGCTGCTACCGACGACTCGGAAGTGATTTTTATATAACCAATTTCTCCGGTTGACTGAACGTGTGTGCCTCCACATAATTCTCTGGAAAAATGTTCGTCGAAAGTGATAACTCGAACAAATTCACCATATTTCTCACCAAATAATGCTGTAGCCCCTAATTGTTTAGCTTGTTCAATTGGGATGTTTCTTTTTTCATCCAAAGAAATAGTAGCTCGAATTTTTTCATTGACTATTTTTTCGATTCTACGTATTTCCTCTTCAGTTACTTTAGAGAAATGTGAAAAATCAAATCGCAAAACAGTGTCCGAAACAAACGATCCCTTTTGATTAACATGATTTCCCAACACCTGTTTTAAGGCAGCATGCAACAAATGCGTTGCTGAATGGTGTCGTTGTATACTTTTCCTTCTATCAACATTTACTTGTGCTAGCATAGGTTTATTTAAATCCATAGGTAATTGCTCTACCCAATGCACAATTAAATTGTTTTCTTTTTTAGTATCCAAAACAGGAATTTGTGTTCCATTTTGAGTTAAATATCCGGTATCGCCTACTTGTCCACCGCTTTCAGCATAAAAAGGTGTAACATCTAACACCAATTGATATTGTTGTTTATTTTTAGTTTGGACTTGTCTGTATTTAACTATATGAACATTGGACTCTAAAGTATCATACCCTATAAAATCAATTTGTTCTTCTTCTTTAACCATTACCCAGTCACCTGTCTCTACATTCGCCGCTTTTTTGGAACGTTCACGTTGTTTTGACATTTCCGCTTCAAATCCAGCTTCATCAATTTCCAATTGATAATCACGGGCAATTAAGGCTGTTAAGTCTACCGGAAAACCGTAGGTATCATAGAGTTCAAATACCGCTTTACCGGAAATCACTTTAGATACTCCGGTTAATTCTTCCTTAATAGATTCAAGGCGCTTCAATCCATTATCTAATGTTCTTAAAAACGCTATTTCTTCTTCTTGTATCACTTTGGATACAAATGCTTCTTGCTGTTTTAATTCCGGAAAAACGTGCGCCATTTGATTGGCTAACACTGCTACCAATTGATATAAAAATGGTTCTTTAAAACCTAAAAAAGTATAGCCATATCGTACGGCTCTACGTAAGATTCTACGGATTACGTAACCGGCTTTCACATTTGAAGGCAATTGACCATCAGCGATTACAAAAGATATCGCACGAATATGGTCGGCAATAACCCGCATGGCAATATCAATCTTTTCTGAAGTACCATACACCTTACCGGAGGAAGTAGCTATGAAATGAATCAAAGGGGTAAATACGTCGGTATCATAATTTGACTGCTTCCCTTGAACCGCCATACACAAACGTTCAAAGCCCATTCCGGTATCTACGTGTTTCGCCGGTAACTCTTCTAAACTTCCGTCTGCTTTTCGGTTAAATTGTATGAATACGTTGTTCCAGATTTCGACCACCCTTGGATCCCCCATATTGACTAGTTCTTTACCGGGCACTTTTTGTACTTCTTCTTCTGAACGTAAATCAATATGTATTTCTGTACAAGGACCACAAGGACCTTGGTCGCCCATCTCCCAAAAATTATCTTTTTTGTTTCCCATTAAAATGCGGTCTTCTGCGATCCACTCTTTCCAATAAGAATAGGCTTCATTATCTTTTTCTATTTTCTCTTTTGCATCACCTTCAAATACGGTAACATACAGACGATCTTTAGGTAATCCATATTCTTTTGTAAGTAATTCCCAAGACCATGCAATCGCTTCTTTTTTAAAATAATCTCCAAACGACCAATTGCCCAACATTTCAAACATGGTATGATGATACGTATCTAATCCTACTTCCTCTAGATCATTATGCTTCCCTGAAACACGCAAACATTTTTGGGTATCCGCTACTCGTTTGTATTTGGGAGATTCATTACCTAGAAAATAATCTTTAAATTGATTCATCCCCGCATTGGTAAACATCAAGGTAGGATCGTTTTTATTTACTATGGGTGCTGAAGGTACAATTTGATGTCCTTTACTTTTAAAAAAGTCTAAATATTTTTGGCGTATTTCAGCCGCTGTCATCAACTTTGACATGCTCTACAATTTTAGGTTTTCAACAATAGTCCAAACGAACTTCAAATGTACAAAATTCATCGGATTTATGCATGGATATGCGTATTTATAGCAGTTTTCTTTAATGATCACACCCTGCAATTTCATCCTATCCACCCTTCTTCCACAACCCTTTCCCCTAGATATGTGGATAAGTATATTAAGAGAGCAGAAGCAGAACCAATTCATACCGTTAGAATAAAATGTATTTTTGAGGAAAGATTGAACTGATTCAAAGGATTTGCCTTATAAAGAGAAAGATATCGAAAAAAAATACTTCAGTATAGGTGAGGTTGCTGACATGTTTCAAGTGGCACCTTCTCTTATACGGTATTGGGAATCTGAATTTGATACGATACAACCTCAAAAAAACAAAAAGGGAAATCGTCAATTCACAAAAGATGACATCGAACAGTTCAGAGTAATTTATAGCCTTTTAAAAGAAAAGGGATATACTATCAATGGAGCTAGAGAGTTATTAAAAAAAGATAAACAAAAAGTTAAAAACACAGAAGATATTTTGGACGCCTTACATAAAGTGAGGTCCTTTTTAATAGATTTAAAAAAACAACTGGACAGCTAACCTTTTTTAATTAATTTTAAGGTTCATTTTTACCAGACCAGCTATGCAAGATAAATTATTTCAAGTTGCCTTGGGATTAGTCCCGGGCATAGGGCATATGAACACCCGAACGTTAATTAGTTATGCGGGTTCCGCCGAAAACGTTTTTGAGATTTCTAAGGGAAAACTACTTCAAATACCCGGAATCGGGGAACAAACAGCCATTCGAATTCGAGAAAAAAAAACGGTAGAACTGGCTGAGAAAATTATACTCAAAGCCAAACAAACTAATACTCAACTTTTACATTACACCGATTCCGCCTTTCCCAACCGATTAAAACAACTGGCAGATGCTCCCACCCTCTTATATTACAGAGGAAACAGTACGTTGAATCCGGAAAAATCTATTGCTATTGTTGGCACCCGTAAAGCGACGGATTATGGGAAAATAGCAGTAGATAAATTAATCGATGATTTACAAAGTATTCAACCCCTAATCGTAAGTGGTTTAGCCTACGGTATTGACATTGCTGCACATCGTCGGTGTGTACAACAATCCATACCAACAGTAGGTGTAATGGGCAGTGGTATTGATATCCTTTATCCGGCAGTCCACCGTTCTGTTGCTCAAAAGATGATGGGGAACGGTGGCATACTTTCAGAATACACGTTTGGAATTCATCCGGAACCCATGCGATTCCCTGCTCGTAATCGAATAGTCGCTGGTATGACCGACGTAACCATTGTTGTAGAAGCAGCCAAAGAAGGAGGCGCCTTAATAACCGCCGAAATTGCTAATTCCTATAATAGAGAAATTATGGCTTTACCGGGTAGAACAAATGATATCTATTCAGAGGGATGCAACCACCTTATCCAACAACATAAAGCACATATCTATACCGGTATTGAGTCATTAATCAAACTCATGAATTGGGATAAAACCTCCGATAATACAGTATTATCAGCCTCTACCTATAGTGATCTTACTATAGAAGAAAAAACAGTTGTAAATTTACTTCTTCAATCCGAACCTATACATATTGATGAAATCAGTTGGAAATCTCAAATTCCATTATCTAAATTATCTTCTATCCTCCTCACACTTGAATTTTCCGGAATTATCAAAGCATTATCGGGTAAAAAGTATACATTGAAGGGCTAAAAATCCTAATCTAATTTTATGTATATTAGAATTCGCATATGCAAAATCACTACGCTATATTAGGTATACCGACTTCTGCATCCTTGGATGAAATCAAAAAAGCTTATAAAAATTTAGCCAAAAAATACCATCCGGATGTACACAAAGGAGATAAAAATAAAGAAGACTATTTCAAAAAAATAAATGAGGCCTATCAAACCTTAAGCGATCCAATAAAGAAACAACGTTATGATGCTTATTATTTAAATCCAATCCCTCCCTCCAATCCTGCTCCTAAAAAACAGTATAAACCCAAAACGCCCTCCTCTAAAGAGAAACAGGAGGAGGCTAAGCTCTTAAAAAAATATTATACATATACTTTTATCATAGCCCTTCTAGTTATTATACTTGGAACCTATTTTTATTATTTCATGAATGACTTGTCTGCCCAAAAATTTTTAGAAAAAGGAAGACAAATGGAGCGCATACAACATTATCCTTCCGCACTTCAATCTTATTTATCTGCACTTGAATTTGACAAAGATAACCCGATTGCTTTAGAAAAAAGTGCTGACTTGTTTATTCAAATCAATAAAAATTATACTATAGCTGTAGAACATTATATTTTATCATATGCTCATCACAGGTCAATGAACGATAAATTAAGAGTACATTATAAATACATAGACGCCCTGATTAAAAGCAATCAAAATTATAAAGCAGAATCATCTATTTTATCCTTGCCTTATGACACTTTAAGAAAAAGCTATACGGACAGTTTAAACTTCTTACAGTTATTAATTCTAAATGAAAAAAATAATCCGCAAGAAACATTAAAATTTATTGATATTCTACTTACAAATCAAGAAGAAACCTATCCTATACTTTTATTAAAAGCCAGAAATCAACTTCAACAATCTGACACCACAGGATGTATTATAACATTAGCCGAATTAAGAGAAAAATACCCCAACAAAGGTGCTACTTATTACTACAATGCGTTTCTCTACATTTTTAAAAAACAATACCCTTTGGCCTGCGAAGAACTCTCCATTGGATATCAACTTGACCAAGAGTTACCCCGTCACCCATTTGATGTATATTGCAATACACCATGAAAAAGTATCTATTCTATTTCTTTCTTTTTACTTTCTGCTCTAGGATTTTATCCGCTCAAACCACCCAATTTGATACTCCAAACCTTTATCGAACGGATAAAAATGTACATTATTGGAAAAACAATAAACCCTTTAGTGATTATTGGCAACAAGATGTTCATTATAAAATAGTAGCCTATATTAACGACACATTAGATAAGATAGAAGGACGTTATTATGAACTGACCTATTGGAATAATTCTCCCTTCTCATTAAAAGAATTGTACTTTCACGTATTTCAAAATGCCTTTGTAAAAGATTCCTACTACGACAAACTTATTCAAGCCAATCACCTTCCTGTACAGTTAGGAAAGCAATATGAAGCCAATGGATTAGGCACAGTTATCCAGAATATACGAATAAATGGACAACCCGTAAAATCAACCTTAGATAATACCATTTTAAAAATAAATCTAAACCATGAATTAAAAAGTGGTGATTCTCTAGTAGTCACCCTTCAATTTGAAACCTATTTTGATACTGGGTCCATGCGAAGAAGGATGAAAGTATATACTACCGACAGTACCAAACACTATGATGGCGTTTTTTGGTATCCAACCATCTGTGTATACGATCAAAAACTCACTTGGGATACCGACCAACACTTAGATAAAGAATTCTATCATAATTATGGCACATTTGATGTAGCCTTAACCTTTCCTCATGAATATATTGTAGAAGCTACGGGTAACTTAATAAACCGGAATACTACTTTGCCGGATACTTTAAGAAAAAAACTGGACTTAAAAAATTTCGCTAAAAAACCTTGGAACGAAAAAGCATCGATAATCATTCCAAGAGAATATGGAAAAACAAAGACTTGGATTTACCACGCTGAAAATGTTCATAATTTTGCTTTTACGGCTGACCCTTTATATCGTATTGGTGAAACACAGTGGAATGGTATACAAGTCATAACCTTAGCACAAGAACCTCATGCTTCCAAATGGCAATTATCCGGTTGGTACACCGCACAAGTCATCCGCATCTACTCAACCGATTTTGGAATGTATGATTGGCCAAAAATTATAATTGCCGATGCTAAAGATGGAATGGAGTACCCAATGCTGACATTGGATAATGGAACATATCCTCAACACCAATATCTTTTATCCCACGAAGTCGGTCATATGTGGTTTTATGGAATGGTTGGCTCAAATGAAACATACAGAGCATTTTTAGATGAAGGATTTACACAATTTTTAACAGTATGGTCTATGGATAAAATAGTAGGTCCCAATAGAAAAAGAATACATACATCGAAATTTGTGGAACATCATTTAGATTCTACTGATAATCGGTTCGATTATCTATACCATCCCTACTTAACACATGTAACGGAAGGAAGGGATGAGCCATTAAATACTCATTCCTGTGCCTTTAATGGAGCTATTCGACATGGAGGAAATTATGGTTTGGTGTATTACAAATCAGGCACTATGTTGTATCAGTTAAAATACATTTTAGGAGACTCTCTGTTTATTTTATCCATGAAACACTATGTCGAAAAGTGGAAGTTCAAACATCCTTATCCAGAAGACTTCCGAACGTCTATTATTGAATATACACAGATAGATTTAAACTGGTTTTTTGATCAATGGTTAGAAACTACAAAAAATATAAATTATGGAATTCATCAGGTTAAAAAGACTAAAACAGATAGCGCCTACGTTTATAAAATCGTATTAGAACGAAAGGGAAGAATGCAAATGCCCCTAAAACTTAGTATAGAGTATACCAACAATACAACCAAACAATTGTACATACCCAACACATGGTATATTCCAAGAGATAGTTCCATTGTATTACCTAAATGGTATGGTTGGGACTTACTTCAATCGAAGTATATATTTTATGACACTACCCATAGTAAAATACGACAACTTTCCATAGATAGAAAAAGAGAATTAGTTGATTATGATTTAACAGACAATCAATGGAAATCCAATCAATTTTCAACATGGCAATGGGATCATCGTGTTCCGGTATACCAACCTTGGAAATACCAACGTAATTACTGGAGACCGGATATATGGTACAACGGTTTTGATGGAATGCAATTAGGTGGACATATAAATGGATCTTATTTTAATAAATATAGATATAACGTTACCGTTTGGGGAAACACTCGTATTGGACAACATCCTTATAAAGATTCCACCTTTACGCCTTCCTTATTTTCATATCAAGCTTATTATCAAAAATCATTACACAGATTCTCAAGAGATTTTACAGGTAGCGCATCTCTATCTTATTATGGTGGTATACATAAAGGAATCCTTCATTTAGAGAAAACAATAAAAAAACAAGACAAAACCAATCCAAGATTTACAAAATTATTTTTAACCACTCAATTTTTATACAATGAAAGCAAATCCTATAGTTATCAAAACTATCCGTACCAATGGGGAACGGGCTCAGCAGCAGTAGAACGATTAAACAGTACGATACTAATAGGTTGTTCCAGAACTCAACCGCATCGAAATCACAAGGGGAAAGGAGACTATAGCATTAGTATTCGAACACCATTTATAGGTTCAGATTATAACTTTTCTCAAGTACGAATCGAAATAAAAGAGTACTATAAATTTTTAAAAAAGTTGGATTGGAGAAACCGACTCTATGCTCAAATTGGATTAAGAACGGCACCATTAGAAAGTGCTTTATACTTAGCAGGAGGAAGTCCGGAACAAATGCTAAACAATCGATTTACAAGAGCAGCAGGATGGATTCCGTATGATTGGGTTGGCTACTCTCTATCTTCTACTCCATTTCATTCATCCGGAGGGTTGAATATTAGGGGATATGCCGGACAATTATTACCGGAGACCACTACTACATTGGATGGTCGCGACACAATTGTTTATCGATATGTAGGCAAAAGTGGCCTATCTTATTCTACTGAAATAGAAATCGATGCCTTAACTCCTATTCGGGCAAAAGGCTTTCATAAAAATATACACATTGATTATTATTTATTTTATGATATAGGACTTATTAATACACAACCTTCAACAAAAACCCAATGGTCGTCTATTTATATGAATGCCGGTTTTGGTTTTACAGGAACATTAAAATTTTCTCCTTATGATATTCAACCTATGGTACTACGACTTGATTTTCCTATTTATAAAAATCAAACATTTATAAACGAAAACAATATAGACTTACGATATGTCTTAAGTATTCAAAAGAGTTTTTAATTATGCTTCTCAAGTATTGGCTTTTACTATTACTATTCCTATCTCTTAGTCTACTTTTTAAAGGAGTAAAAGCCCAAACTATCACGATTTCCGGAGTTGTAAAAGATAAAAGCAGTGAAGAAACGATTATTGGTGCCATTGTATATTTAAAAAAACAAAACAAAGGAACCAGTACAGATTATAATGGACAGTTTAGTTTTCAAAGTATTGCTGGTAGAGATACGCTTATAGTACAATCAACCGGTTATAAAAAATATGTTCAAAGTATTCTAATAGAGACTACCCTTTCCTTAACACTTTATTTAGAAATCGATACCTCTAATACGAAGTCCGTCCTTATTTTAGATAACCCATATACCCAACAGTTAGAAACCACTCAAATGGGTAAAGTTGAAATCACACGTGAAGAAGCCTTATTACTCCCGAGCTTAGGTGGCGAAATAGATATGCTTAAAGTATTACAACTCAAACCCGGTATTAAAAATGGTGGCGAAGGTTCTGCCGGATTATATGTAAGAGGCGGGGGGCCTGATCAAAATCTATTTTTATTAAATGGAGCACAAATATATAATCCATCTCATTTATTTGGTTTCTTTAGTGTATTCAATACTGATGCTGTGCGGAGTATAGATCTTTATAAAGGTGATTTCCCTTCTAATTTTGGTGGACGTTTATCTTCAGTTGTGGATGTCCATATGCGATCAGGAGATACCACTTTTCATGCGAGCGGAGGCATAGGGCTAATTTCATCTCGTTTAACATTAGAAGGTCCTTTTGCTAACAAAAAAGGGAGTTGGTTGATCTCCGGTAGAAGAACATATGCCGATATATTTACTCGTCAGATCAATCTATCCCAACAAGACAATCCGGATTATAATCCTATACCAGACTATTTTTTTTGGGATTTAAATGGAAATATTCAATATGCTTTAAACAAAAAACACACGTTTATATATACAGGATATTATGGACGAGATCGATTTAAATTTAAAGACGATGACTTTAATTTCAATTTTACCTGGGGAAATTTTGTTCAATCGCTCCAAATTCAAAGTAATATCTCAACTAAAATTCAAGTTACCAATAGTATTATATATAGTCGATACAAATATGAATTAGAAAATCAAATAACCGGTTTTGGATTAAACTTAAAATCACAAATCAGAGACTATACTATTGCACAAGATTGGAAATACTCTGTAGATAGTCAACACACTATAAATGTTGGATTACAATATACCTTTCATACTTTCACAGTGGCCAGACTGAAAGCAGGGTCTGATGATGGTCAAGTGAATTTCAATTCCGGTTCAAATTTAATAGGTCAAGAATTCGGGCTTTATTTTAGCGATACGTACAGATGGAGTAATAAAATAAAAACAACATTAGGTGTTCGATACTCCGGTTTTATAAATGAAACATTTTATTCAGGAATAGAACCAAGAGTATCTTTACGTTATAAAGTTTCCGGACGTCAAAGTCTTAAAGTATCAATGAATCAAATGTTTCAATATTTGCATTTAGTATCCAATTCCGGCGCATCCTTACCTACCGATATTTGGTACCCATCCACTACTAAGGTTCAACCACAACGTTCTAGACAAGTATCTATCGGTCATGAATTACTATTGCCGGGAAACAAAATATTTATAACGAATGAATTGTACTATAAGGGATTTAATAATGTAATTGATTTCAGAGATGGAGCGGAGATTTTTGTTAATAACAATTTAGAAAACGAATTTGTATTTGGAGTAGGAAGAAGTTTTGGTTGGGAATTGTATATCGAAAAAAAGACAGGAAAAACGACAGGTTGGATTGGATATACTTTATCTAAAACAGAACGACGATTTGATTCAATTAATCAAGGTCAGTATTTCCCGGCTCGCTATGATAGGCGACATGATATCAGCTTAGTAATTATGCATAAAATCAATAAGCGATTGAGCTGTTCTGCAACTTGGGTTTATGGTTCAGGAAATGCTGTTTCACTTCCCGTAGCCAGGGCCTTTTTCCAAGATATCTATAGCTCATCTCCTACTGTTGTATCTATATACACTGATCGAAATGCATATAGAATGGCGGCATACCACAGATTAGATCTCGCGTTAATTTGGAAACTAGAACCCAAATGGGGCTATGCCGACCTTACCTTTAGTATATATAATGTTTACAATCGATATAACCCATATTTTATTTATTTTGATGAAGTGAAAGATATCAATGATAAAGTGATAGGTTATCAAGCAAAACAAGTTTCACTATTTCCGGTTATTCCTTCCATTACATTTAATTTCAAATGGTAACACTACGTTGTTTTATTTTATTATTGCTTCTTACTCTTTTTAGTTGTGATCTAGAAAAGGATATAACCATTAATCTTCCACCTTATGAAGCCCAACCCATAGTGGAATGTTATATAGAAAGTGGAAAACCGTATAGATTAGCATTATATGAAACTGTGGATTATTTTGGCTCCCCTCAAATCACTTTATTGGCTAATGCTCTTGTCGTTATTACCCATAATGGTATTTCAGATACATTAAAATATCAAACCATTCCAGATACTCTTGGCGGTAAATTCTATAATTATGTTGGAGATACTTCCAAACACGTTGTAGATGATTTTGTTAATAATTATCAATTGTATGTAAAAGATTCAAAAGGACGAGAACTTTATTCCAGTACTAAACAAGTAAAAAGACCAACACTAGATAGTGTATGGTTTGTTTTTAATAATCAAAATAGAGCTACAACAACAATACGATTTAATGATGTTGATATTTTTAATAAAAATTTTTATAGATACTTAATTATTGTAGACATTGAAAATTTTATTGAAAAAGGAGATATAATATTTTCTGATGAACTAGTAACCGGTAACACTATTCAAGTAACTTCTCGATCTACTGTAGAGCCCGGATTTATTAATATCAACTTAACTCACCTAACACCTGAACATTATTATTTTTTAAAATCAGTGGAGGATGCCAACAATGCAAACGGAAATCCATTTGCTCAACCAAGTTCTATAAGATCAAATATAACAGGTGGAATAGGTATCTTTACCTGCTTGTCTAGCGATCGTGAGGTTGTACTGGTCCCTACTCCTTAATTTATTTTAAACCGGAGGCTAAAATATCAGCTATATGCAGGGTGCGAATAGGTAGTTGGTTCTTTTTAATATATCCATCCAAATGCATCAAACAAGAAACATCAGTGGAAGTAATAATATCCGCACCTGTTTCAATCGCATTGGTTACTTTTTGTTCCGCCATGCCGACAGAAATTGGTTCAAATTTAACAGCAAAAGTACCACCAAAACCACAGCACGTTTCATTGTCCTTTAATTCAAGTATTTCTATACCCTTTACACTTTCCAGTAATTTTCTTGGCCCTTCTTTAATCTTACATTCCCGTAAAGCACTACAAGAATCATGATACGTAACCTTTGCATTAAAATGAGCTCCCGGAATGTGCTGTATTCCCAATACATTGGTAATAAAATCGGTTAACTCAAATGTATTGCGCTGAATTCTTTTATATTCTAGTACATAGGAAGTATGGTCAAATAATCTGGAGTAACTATTACAAACCATTCCTACACATGAAGCGGATGGGGATACAACATATCGATCACTAGATGGGAAATCTTTCAGGAACTTAATGGCTACTTCTCGGGCTTCATCAAAATAACCGGCATTGAAAGCCGGTTGACCGCAACATGTTTGATCCGGATTATAATGAACCTCACATCCTAAATGCTCTAAAACTTTAACCATGGAAAATCCCGTCTCCGGGTACACTTGGTCTACGAAGCAGGGGATAAATATATCTACAACCTTTTTATTTTTTTTCATTGATTAATGATATTTCGACTTTATATCGGACACTATAGAGAGCGCTTCCTGATACTTTTTGGTATTCAAAGACAAAGGTACTGACTTTTCTTCTAAAATGTCGAATAGAATTTCTGTTGGCATATTCCCCACTAAGGTATCTTGAGCAAAGGGACACCCTCCCATTCCAAGAAAAGCGGTATCAATTCGTTGTATACCGTAATCTAATATCATCTTAAACTTTTCTTTAGAGGAGGTATACGTACTATGTAAGTGAAGACCAATAGTAATACCTAGACTATTAGAAGGTAATTGTTTCAATACATTTGCTAAAAATTCCGGCGTTGCCATTCCAATAGTATCCGCTAGGGAAATGGTATGAATTCCAATTTGTTTCAACTTTTCTATCGTCTGTAGCAAAAGATCTATTGAATAAGCCTCTCCATATGGATTACCAAAAGCCATAGAAACATATATAATCAATTCTTTTGCCCCTTTGGTATGAACCAAACATTTTTCTATTAAAATAACACTTTCTTCAAGAGTTGAATGGGTATTGTTCTTCTGGAAAGTAGGAGATAACGATAAAGGATATCCTATTTGTTGAATTTGAGGATAGCGTAGAGCATTTAAAACACCTCGTTCATTTGCTGCAATGATTAATAATTTAGATGAACTACTACTCAAATCCAATGAATCCAAGAGAATAGCCGTATCACTCATCTGTGGAACAGCTTTAGGTGATACAAATGATCCTATATCGATAATATCGAAACCCACATTTACTAAACAGGAATAATAATGTAGTTTTACGGGTGTTGGAATAGGATAGTGAATACCTTGAAAAGCATCTCTGGGACATTCTACCCAAGTAAAAGCTGTTTGTGGTGTATAGGAAATCATTCAATGAATTAATATGATAACTATTTACTATACGTAATTTAAGTTGAATGGAATCAATTCTTTTAAAATAATAGAGAGAATAAAAATTCGAACTATAACTAACAACTGCTTGACGCGATGACATACAGATATTCACAATTTGTATTTGACTAATATTAAAAATGATGTATTGAGTGTGAATAAATATGTTATCTATAAAAAAAAGAAACTGCCGAAACACTTCGGCAGTTTCAAACTTTAGTCAAGCAAATAGTTTATTTAATTACAAAAATCAATTAATGTTGATTGGGAATCTTCATTAACTGTAGAAGGATTAGGATACTAATCTAGGAAAAAATTAAGGATTTTAAAACAATTTCGCATATTTTATAAAAGATCATCAGGTATATTTTATGATTTTAATACCACTATTTCTTAAAATTATTATACATCAAATACCTTTCAAATAATCAATATACAGTCAATCAACAACTTAATTTTATTTAAAAAAAATTTAACAGATGTACTAAAAGTTAAAACTAGATAAAATATAAATAATTGTACTTTTCTAATAAAGCAAAGCCCTAATTCCCTTTAAACTTATCCCATAAATTAATTTAAAAAGAAAAAGCAGTATTTTAATTACTGCTTTACATTATTCAATATATTGAATTTTATTATATATCGTAGTTTAAATTAGGGGCCAGCCACTTTTCTACGAAAGAAATATCTTGACCTTTGTGTTGGGAATAAGCCTCTACTTGATCCTTTGAAATTTTTCCTAAACCAAAATAAATGGCATCAGGATGAGCTAGATAAAAGCCGGATACAGAAGCTGCCGGATACATAGCTAAACTTTCTGTTAATCGTATACCGGTTGAATGCTCAACATCCAATAATCTAAATAGAGTTGTTTTTTCAGTGTGATCTGGACAAGCAGGATATCCAGGAGCAGGACGAATACCTCTATATTCTTCGTCGATTAATGACTCATTCGATAAATTCTCACTGGGAGCATAACCCCAAAATTCTTTCCGTATCTGTTCATGAAGATATTCAGCAAACGCTTCCGCTAATCTGTCTGCGAGAGCCTTTAACAAAATGCTATTATAATCATCCTGTTCTTTAGCAAAACGTTCTAAATGTTTTTCTATCCCTAAACCTGCAGTTACAGCAAAAGCTCCAATATAATCGGTTTTCCCGGATGCTTTAGGGGCGATAAAATCTGCTAAAGAAAGATTAGGAATTGTTGTACCTTTTTTACCTTGTTGTCTTAAATGGAATAATTTTTCCTTAACCTCGTATGCATTCAAATCATACACTTCAATAGCATCGTCGCTGACTGTATTTGCCGGAAACAAACCATATACTCCATTTGCTTGTAACCAATGCTCTGCTTCAATAGTATCTAACATTTCTTGAGCATCTTTCAATAATTTCTGTGCTTCTACACCTATGACAGGATCTTTCAAAATCTTAGGATACTTTCCTTTCAACATCCATGTTTGAAAGAAAGGAGTCCAATCAATATACTGACGAAGTGTAGCTACCGGCACATTTGTACACGTATGAACACCGAGTTTATTTGGAATCGGAGGAGTATAAGAAGCCCAATCTATCTTCTTTTTATTCAAACAAGCTTCGGTGTAGGAGATATAATGTTTATCCTCTTGTTTCGCAGCATGTTCTTCCCTCATTTTAACATACTCTTGTTTATACTTCTCTTTTGTTGTATCCTTTAAGGTGGTACTTAATAAGGTACTTGCTACCGGAACACTTTTGGAAGCATCTAAAACATGTACTACCGCACCACTATAACAAGGATCGATTTTAACGGCTGTATGAATTCTAGAGGTCGTAGCACCTCCTATCAAGAGTGGAATAGTAAACCCTTCTCGTTGCATCTCTTTTGCAACATGCACCATTTCATCTAAAGAAGGCGTAATTAAACCGGATAAACCAATAATATCAACCTGATGTTCTCGAGCAGCCGCTAATATCTTATCAGCCGGTACCATAACACCTAGATCTATAATTTCATAGTTGTTACAAGCTAATACAACCCCAACAATATTTTTACCAATATCGTGTACATCACCTTTTACAGTAGCTAGCAATATTTTTCCGGCAGTACTACTCCCACCTTTTGATTTTTCTGCTTCTAGATACGGAAATAAATACGCTACTGATTTTTTCATCACTCGAGCGCTTTTTACTACTTGTGGTAAAAACATTTTACCTTCTCCAAATAGGTCGCCGACGACATTCATCCCAGCCATTAATGGGCCTTCTATTACTTTCAATGGATGACCATATTTCAATCGAGCTTCTTCCGTGTCTTGATCAATAAATTCAATTTCACCTTTTACTAGAGCATAGGTTAAGCGCTCTTCGACAGTCGTATTTCTCCATTCTAAATCTTTTACTTGAACCTTACCACTACTTTTAACTTGTTCCGCATATTCTAATAAACGTTCGGTGGCATCCTCTCTCCTGTTTAACAATACGTCTTCTACGCGTTCTAATAAATCTTTCGGAATGTTTTCATATACTTCTAACATGCTCGGATTCACAATTCCCATATCCATGCCTTCTTTAATCGCATGATATAAAAAGGCGGAATGCATGGCTTCCCGAACAGAATTATTCCCTCTAAATGAAAACGAAACATTACTTACGCCACCACTAACATGTGCGCCCGGTAAATGTGTCCGAATCCAACGGGTAGCTTTAAAGAAATCGATGGCATAGTTTTTATGTTCTTCAATTCCTGTTCCTACCGGAAATATATTCGGATCAAAAATAATATCTTCAGGTTGAAACTGTACTTTATCGACTAATATTCGATAGGCTCGTTCACAAATTTGGATTCTGCGCTCGTATGTATCTGCTTGACCTTTTTCATCAAAGGCCATTACAACCGTGGCGGCTCCATATCGTTTTATTTTCTTTGCTTGATATATAAATTCAGCTTCACCCGATTTTAAACTTATTGAATTTACGATTCCCTTACCTTGTATACATTTCAAACCGGCCTCTATAACATCCCATTTTGAAGAATCAATCATAACCGGAACGCGAGAAATCTCCGGTTCTGACGCCATGAGATTAAGAAACTTAACCATTGCCGCTTCGCTGTCAATCATCCCTTCGTCCATGTTCACATCGATGACTTGTGCACCTCCCCGGACTTGTTCTAATGCAACTTCTAATGCCTCTTCAAATTTATTTTCTTTAATTAATCGTAGAAATTTTGCAGAACCGGTAACATTGGTACGCTCGCCGATGTTAACAAAATTAGTTTCTGGTGTTATTACTAATGGCTCTAGACCGCTTAACTTTAAATAAGATTTCATGTATTAAACTTCAACAGTAGGTAATGGTCGTGGAGTATATTGTTTTGCTAATTCAGCCATTGCTTTAATATGTTCCGGTGTTGTCCCACAACACCCTCCTAATATATTAACTAATCCTTCCTCCAAAAAGGACTTCACTTGTTCAGCCATCTCACCGGCCGTTTGATCATACAATCCAAACTCATTCGGCAAACCTGCATTAGGATACGCACTTACAAAAAATGGAGACTCCTTCCCTAATACTTGCATATATGGTCTCAATTCTTTAGCACCCAATGCACAATTTAAACCAACGGATAACAATGGAGCATGAGCGACTGAAATTAGAAACGCCTCAGTTGTTTGTCCCGATAATGTTCGGCCGGAGGCATCCGTTATAGTAGCTGAAACCATCACCGGTAGTGAACGCCCTTCTTCTTCGAAAAGCTCCATGATAGCATATAAAGCAGCCTTAACATTTAATGTATCTATTATAGTTTCTAACAACAATAAATCTACTCCTCCATCCATCAATGCTTTAGCTTGTTCTTTAAATGCCTTAGCTAATTCATCAAAGGTAACAGCTCTGTATCCCGGGTCATTTACATCAGGAGAAATCGAAGCAGTTCGATTTGTTGGCCCCATGGAACCAGCCACATAACGTGGACGACTGGAATCCACTTGATAATATTCTTCAATTGCTTCTCGAGCTACGACTGCTCCTTGATAATTTATATCGTATACCAAATGTTCTAATTTGTAATCCGCCTGCGCAATGGTTGTGCCACTAAACGTATTCGTTTCTAAAATGTCAGCACCGGCTGCTAAATATTCTTTATGAATTGCCTTAATAATATCCGGTCGTGTAAGAACTAATAAGTCGTTATTACCTTTTAACGAATGGGGATGTTCTTTTAACGCATCATTTCTAAAATCATTTTCATCTAACGAATACCGTTGAATCATGGTACCCATTGCACCATCTAAAACAAGTACCCGTTGTTTTAATATTTCTTGAATCGGTGGCTTATTCATAGGATAGAATTTAACATACAAACCTACATACTAGTTAGCTGAATGACAAGTATAATGAACTAAAGTTCCCCCCACCGACATCCCTTCTAATTTATTTTCAAAAGCCATAGTTTCTGACTATTTTTAAAAATTAAACAATAGATGTAGTGAAGCTAGCAGCAGTAGATATCGGATCCAATGCCATTCGTTTTCAAGTGAGTAAAATACTGGAATACAATGGCATGATAATGTTCAAAAAAATGGAATATGTCCGTTTCCCGCTACGCTTGGGAGAAGATGTGTTCAAGCTAGGTATGATTTCGGCAGAAAAAGAGTCTAAATTCATCAAACTCATTCATACATTCAAGAACTTATTTGAACTGTATGAAGTAACCGACTATATGGTCTGTGCGACCTCTGCCATGCGAGAATCAAAAAATGGGAAAGACATTGCCTATAAAGTGAAAGACTTGCTGGGTGTTGAAATTAATATTATTGATGGTGAGAAAGAGGCCGATTTAATTAACACAGTTTTATATAATGAACTTGACGACGAGTCATATGTCCATATTGATGTTGGTGGAGGTAGTACAGAATTAAACTTGTTCTACAAGAGAAAAAAAATCGCTTCCCGTTCATTTAAAATAGGTTCCGTTAGGCGCATGCAAGGTTTAGACCAACCGGAAGAATGGGAGGAAATGAAACATTGGATAAAGGAAAATACATTGCGGTTACCTCAACCTATCAATGCTATTGGTACAGGTGGTAACATAGGAAAAATATATGAACTTGGGAATAGTGATAAATCCACCAAAGACAAAGACAAACGCTCTATTGCTCTAAAAAAAATGATGGAAGTGAAAGCTCAAATAGAGCAATACAATTATGAAGAACGAATTAACGTATTAATGCTTAACCCTGATCGCGCGGATGTTATTATTCCCGCCTCTGAAATCTATATTAGCGTGATGGAATTCGCTAAAGCTAAGAAGATGATTGTGCCGGAAGTAGGCTTAAAAGATGGTTTAATGTTGATGTTGTTTGAAAAAAACAAACACAAAATTGACAATCTACAATCGATTAAAAACGTAAATAAATATCAAAAATGAGTGAGCCAGAATCTAATTTAAGTAAAAATATAGAACTGTTATTAGGCGTATTAATAGCTGTATTTGCAGCGGTTTTAGCTATCAATGATTTAGGAGCAGGAAGGTTTGGCGATGACGAAATGATAGCGCACAATCAACAAGCAAAACAATATAGTTGGTATCAGTCAAAAAGTATCAAACAAAATCTACATGAAAATCAAATCGATTTATTAGAAACGTTAGAACATACCAGCTTAATAAACAAAGAAAGCAAAACTATATTGGATTCTGTCCGTGAAAATAAAATAACAGACATTAAACGGTACAAAAAAGAAAAGAAAGAAATTTTACTTGGAAGCCAAGTAGTAGGAAAAGATAATTGGATGTTAGAAGACGACAGTGGGGCTTTAGGTAATATTATAGGTGCGAAAGAATGGGAAAATACAGCAGAAGTACTTGGTAAAGCCGGCGATTATTTTGATCTGAGCACATTGTTTCTTCAAATTTGTATAGTATTTGGAGCCATCAGTTTGGTCATACAAAAGTTAAGTACTCGAAAAATATTTATGTATCTAATGATTCTTATTGGAATTATTGGATCAGTTTTTACCATTTTAGCCTATCAAACAGCCTACAGCATCTAAACAATAATATGAGCCTTACTCCTGCCTGTCCAAAGTGTCAATCCACTCATGTTTACCCCATGGATAATCTTCTTGTGTGTCCGGAGTGTTTTTATGAATGGCAACCCTCTGAAGAAGTTATTGAAACAGAAACGTTCGACACTATTGAAGTTAAGGACTCCAACGGTATCGTATTAAAAGATGGCGACAATGTCATTATTATTAAAGACCTGCCAGTAAAAGGAGCACCTAAGGCAATTAAATCCGGCACTAAGGTAAAAAACATACGCCTCACAGAAGGAGACCACAATATCGACTGCAAAATAGATGGATTTGGTTCAATGGCTTTAAAATCCGAATTTGTTCGAAAGTCCAATTAATCCTTTACAAACCATCATACACTTGCATAGGGTCTTCAAAAACCGGAAGCATTTCTTCTTGTAAAAGTGTAGTGGTATCGACACCTATTTTTTTAGAAACGCGTTGGTGAAACGAACCGGGGGGATACCCCCAATTTACATTCTGTTGTACGTTTTGCATATAGTACGCCCAAATAGGCAGGGCCATACGAGCTCCTTGACCGTATGTCATTGTTGTAAATCGAATTATCCGCATTTCTCCTCCGACCCAAACACCCGTTACTAAATTAGGTGTTATACCTATAAACCACCCGTCCGCAGACTCTTGTGTAGTACCCGTTTTGCCCCCAATCTCCCCTTTGATTCCATACTTTCGAATTAAATCAACCGAAGTTCCGCCCTCTTCTTCTACTGACCCTTTCAATAGCTCGACCATATATTGGGAAGTTTGTTGGCTTAATACTTGAGCCCCTCCGGCACCAAATTCTTCTAATACATTTCCATATCGATCTTCTATTCGAAGAATAAATTGTGGTTGCATACGATAACCATTTCCTACAAAAACACTATACGCGTTAACCATTTCCATCAAGGTCACATCCCCTACGCCTAGTGCTAATGAATAAGTAGGCTCTAAAGGACTTTTAACTCCCATTCGTTGTGCAAATTGAACAATGGAATCCGGCCCAACCATATTTATCAATTGCGCACTTACAGTATTTATAGATCGAGCTAATGCTTGCTTCAGGGTTACTTCTTCATTGGTATATTTCCCATTTGAATTTTTAGGACTCCAAGGGCTTCCACCCGGAATATCTATGACGACAGGAGCATCTGTAATTTTTGAGTCCGGTGTTAGTCCTTTTTCTTCTATAGCATAGGCATAAACCAATGGCTTAAACGTAGACCCTGCTTGTCGTCTACCTTGTGCAACATGATCATATGGAAACGATCCAAAATCGATGTTGCCTACCCAAGACCTTACCATCCCGGAATGAGGATCTATCGAATACAAACCGGTTCTTAACATCATCAACGCGTATTGTATGGAATCTAACGTAGAGAATAAGGTATCTTTATATCCTTTATAAGTAAATACCCGCATGGGTGATTTTTCTTTTATTGCTTTATCCAGCAATGCCGGTTCATTACCATAAATTTCTTCTAATTCTTTATATTGAGCAGTAGTTTTAGCTATATCATAGATTAAATCCGGATTTTTATTTTTCCATGGTGTTTTCCCTTTCCAATGTTTAATAAACTCTGATTGAAGGAACTCCATATGTTTATCTACTGCATCTTCCGCCGATTGTTGTAATCGAGAATCCAATCCTGTATAAATTTTCAATCCGTCTTCATACAGTTTATACCCTTTCTCTTTACACCATTTTAACATAATTTGTTTAATGTAATTTCGATAATGCGGAGCTAATCCGGCTGCATCACCCTCTTTACCATATTTAAGTTTTAATGGTTTAGACTTTAAACTAACGGCTAATGCTTCTGATATATAATCATATTTTTCAAGTTGATCAATTACCGTATTTCTTCTCGAAAGTGCTCGTTCCTTCTTCCTGAAAGGGCTATAATAACTAGGCCCTTTTAGTAATCCTATTAGAAGTGCCGCTTCTTCCACGTTCAGTTGAGTTAGATCTTTACTAAAATATCTTCGAGCGGCTGATTTTATTCCATATGAATTATTACCAAAATCAACTGTATTTAAATACATCATTAATATCTCTTGCTTGGAATATGCTCTTTCTAATTGGACTGCAACTATCCATTCTTTAATTTTATGAATAATCTTATTGTCCACTTTTCCAGTATACCCTTCTGCTTCTCGCAACTTAAATAAATTTTTTGCTAACTGTTGAGTCAATGTGGAAGCACCTCTTTTTTTTCCTATCATTAAATACGGGACAATAGTTGAAATCCCAATAAAATCGATACCGGAATGCGATTCAAAACGTACGTCCTCTGTTGCGATTAAGGCTTGTTCTACTGACTTAGGAAGTTCATTGTATTCCGTAAAACTTCGATTATAAACATTAAAATATTTTCCTAATAAAACTCCATCAGAAGAATAGACTTCAGATGCTAAATGACTTTCCGGGTTTTCTAAAACTTTAGCATCCGGAAGTTCTCCAAAAAGATCAAACGGATTCCATAAAATCAAACTTATAAATATTAGTAAAGAAAAAAATAGGGCTCCGGTACCATACCATAACCAACGAACCATTTTATTATAGTTTTTTCTGGACATAAAAAAGCCTTCTGTTTTAAGAAGGCAATTTACTAATTCTTTTAAAGAACTAACAGGTATATATTATTCAGAGAGAAGCTTTTTTAAAGTTTCATACGTTGCCGGATCTGAAGGAGGTGTAGCATTGTATTGAGCAATATTGCCTTGTTTATCTATCATTATAAACCTAGGAATAGTAGCTATTCCATATCTTTCCAGTAATTTTTCTTCCATTCCTCCTCTTGATATTAAATGAACCCCTGAAATTTCTTTCTTTTGAACCATATCTTTCCATCCTGCGATATTATCTCCATTATCTATTGAAACATATAAAAAAACGATATTATCAGTTGATGTAAATCTTTCTTTCAACTTTTTAGAGTAAGGCATTTCCATCAAACAAGGTCGACACCAAGTAGCCCATACATCTATATAAACCACCTTTCCTTTGAAAGAACTTAAACTTACCATCGTTCCTTCCATACTTTGTAAAGTAAAATTTGGTGCAACAGTTCTATTATCTTTTGTAAAAGACGTTAATACGAACACTGATATAACGGTGGCCAATAGGGATGCTTTCATCTTCTTGTTTTTATTATATGTTAAACCAAAACTGTGCCAGTTAAGTTCCATGAAGAATTATTTGGTAGGTGCATAATACTTCATAGCTTCCGGTAAATAGGCCTTTAATTCACTGATACGTGTTGCATTTGAAGGGTGTGTGGACATAAATTCAGGTGGAGCACCACCACCGGTTGCCGCATCCATTCGCTCCCAAAAGGCTACCGCTTCCGAAGGGTCATACCCGGCCATAGCCATAAAAACCAAACCCATTTTATCAGCTTCTGATTCTTGCTTTCTACTAAATGGTAATAAAACCCCAATTTGGGCTCCTACTCCATACATTTGTTGAAAGATTCCTCTGGCTTGTGACGATTTTTGTGATGTAGCTAGATCTAAAGCCGACGCTCCATATTGTGCAATCATTTGCTGACTCATACGCTCATTACCATGATTTGCTATGGCGTGCGCTATTTCATGCCCCATTACTACTGCAACTCCTGCTTCTGTTTTACAAACCGGAAGTATACCGGTATAAAACGCAACTTTCCCCCCCGGCATACACCAGGCATTTAAGGTAGTATCGTCTTTAATTAAATTGAATTCCCAAGCATAATTTTTCAATTCCTCACTTCGACCATTATCGGTCATATATTTCTCAACGGCTGTTTTAATCCTATCCCCAACCGTCTTGACCATCTGGGTTTTAGCAACATCAGTTGATAACGGCCCTTTTTGAATTACCTGTTGGTATTCTGCAGCGCTCATTTCTGCTAATGTTGAGTTCGGCATTAAGGCTAAAGATGCTCTATTTGTAACGGCAACTTTATGACAAGCCATCACTAATACTGTAACTGCTAAGAAAATCCATGTAAACTTTTTCATACTTATCCACATACTATGGTTATTGTCAGCCAAATATAAGAATTTTACTAATTAAATAGACTGTCAATAAGATTAACATCTGCAGTTTTAGTCAACCATAGAAATACATCGTTTATATGAAAATCATAGGTGTTGGTAGAAATTATAAAGCACATGCCGGCGAACTCCATAATCCAATACCAACAGAGCCGATCCTCTTCCTGAAACCGGATACAGCATTACTAAAAAACAATGATGACTTTTATTACCCGGATTTCACAAAGGATATTCACTATGAAATAGAATTGGTAATTAAAATCTCTAAAGAAGGAAAATTTATATCTGAAAAATATGCCGACAATTACTACGATGAAATAGGTATTGGTATTGATTTTACGGCTCGCGATCTTCAAGATAAAGCAAAAGCTCAAGGACTACCGTGGACTCTAGCTAAAGGATTTAATCACTCTGCACCTATTTCTGAATTCGTATCTAAAAAAAACTGGCCCAATATTCAGTCTATACCTTTTGGTTTAAAGCAAAACGATGTTTGGAAACAACAAGGAAACACCGCTGATATGGTGTTCCCTGTGCCTACTTTAATTCATTATATTTCCACCTTCATTACATTAAAAAAAGGGGATTTAATTTTTACTGGGACCCCTGCTGGTGTCGGCTCCATAGCTAGGGGTGATGTATTGGAAGGTTATTTAGACAATCAAAAACTTCTAACTTGTGCCATTAAATAAATTCCTTTACGTATTCCTTTATCTCTCAATAATTCCTTATTGTTTAGGTCAATCTATGTCTTATCCGAAGGGATATTTCATGTTTCCAATTAATCCGGGACAGCGAAACTACCTTTCTGCTAATATGGGGGAATTACGCCCTAATCACTTTCATGGAGGTATGGATATTAAAACCGGTGGTGTAATTGGATTGCCCATTTATTGTGCTGCTGATGGTTATATTTCCAGAATACGAGTTTCTACATACGGATATGGGAAAACTTTGTATATCACACATACGAATGGATTAACTTCTGTGTATGCACATATAGATCGATTTAATACTTCCATCCATTCCATAGCCCTTCAATTACAATACGCCCTACAATCCTTTGAAATCGACACCCTATTAACTCCACAACTTTATAGAGTTAAAAAAGGTGACATTATCGCGTATTCCGGAAATACGGGAAGCAGTGGAGGCCCCCATTTACACTGGGAAATTAGAACACCATCGGAACATTTATTGGATCCAATGCGCTTTCAGTTTTCAGAAATTGTCGACCAGTTAGCGCCCGTTTTTGACAAAATAGCCATTCGCACATTGGATATTGACGCTCGTATACAACATGAATTCGGGCGTAAAGAATTCGCACCTACACCTCTGGGTAATAACCAATATAAAATAACAGAACCCATACCAGCTAACGGTTGGCTTGGCCTAGAAATTCGTACACACGATAGAATGAATGATACACATAATAGTTATGGTATCAGTTGTATTGAAGTAAAAGTAAATGGTAAAGAAACATTCTTTCACAATTTAGAATCCTTCCACTTTTATGAAAATCGATATATAAATGCACATATAGATTATGAAACTATGATTTTAAAAGGTCAACGGTTTGAAAAGTGTTATGTATCGGATGGAAATAATTTATCTTCCTATTTAATGAACCCTTCGATGGGTAGAATATTCATTGAAGTAGGAAAAAATTATAACATAGAAATTAAAATATTTGATGCGTCCGGAAACTATTCTACCTTTTCCTGTACAATCAATGGAGCAAATCCTAAACCCGTCATCACAACAAACAATACGATAACTTCCGGTTCTAAACTTTTTGAAAATACCTTAAAAATTACTGCGCCTACAACACTGGACAATTGCACTATTTATGTAAAAGAAAAAGGGCCAATACTCCTACCTCTTAAATATAAGCAAAATAATATGGGGGTTTATCTATATGATATGCGAAAAGGCCTTCCGGATTCTATTCGAAACAATTCGTATAAAGAAGTTTTTGATTTTATTCGTATGGTACCTCCAGGAAAAAGAACGGTAGAATACGAAAATATCACATTGCAATTCAGCGATACAACGTTATTCGACACGCTGTACCTAAGAGTAAAAAACCATATTCCAATGGATGGAACAGAAACCTTTGAAATCAACAATGCAACAGTTCCAATATTTGGTCCAATAGGAGTTATTTACTGCCCCAAAGACACGCTCTTAAAGCCCAATAAGTGCTATTTGTATAATATTAACCAATCTTCCACCGGTAAATATGAAGGAGGCGAATGGACGCAAGATTCTCTAAATCACTCCTTAAAGTATTTAGGAAAATACAAAGTAGCCATTGACACCAAAGCCCCTTCGATAACTTATACCTCACATACTTATAAACGTATTAATTTTAATATCTTTGATGTAGGTTCCGGTGTAGGAGTTATTCGTGCTACCCTAAACGGCAACTGGGTTCTTATGCATTACGAACACAAAACAGGAAAAATTTGGTCTGAATTTCTAGATAAAAACGACTTATTAAAAGGAACTTTCATTTTGGAGATAACAGATAAAGCAGGTAATACAACTCGTTGGTCAAAGGAATTATGAAATTAAAAATAGGTGATAAAGCTCCGGATTTTACCGGTATGATTGAAGACGGCTCTACCCTTTCGTTGAAGTCTCTTAAAGGTACATCTTTTGTATTGTATTTTTACCCTAAAGATAATACACCGGGTTGTACTGCTCAAGCATGTAATCTTAGAGATAATATAACTCAATTCAAAAAAAAGGGATTTACGATATTAGGAGTTAGTTCCGATTCTATATCATCCCATCTAAAATTTAAAACAAAGTTTGAACTCCCTTTCTCCTTAATTGCAGACGAAGACCAATCTATCCAAAAGGCCTATGGTGTATGGGGAGAAAAAAGCATGTATGGTAAAACATATATGGGTACCATTAGAACAACATTTGTTATAAATGAAAATGGAATAATTTCCGATATAATTGAAAAAGTAAATACTAAAGAGCATAGCGCTCAACTTCTTAATAAATAGATTTCGATAACATGTCAGATTACACAGAGTTAAAAAAAGTCGCCTCACAAGTTCGTAGAGATATTGTACGTATGGTTCATGGCGCTAAAGGAGGTCACCCCGGCGGAGCCTTAGGATGTACAGAATTATTTGTTCTACTCTACTTTAAAATAATGAAAGTAGATACCAATTTTTCAATGGATGGAAAAGGAGAAGATATCTTTTATTTATCTAATGGCCATATATCAGCAGGTCTTTATAGTACGTTGGCTCGAAGAGGTTTTTTTACTGTTAAAGAATTAAGCACACATAGAAAAATAAATTCCAGACTACAAGGACACCCTACTCCACATAGTCATTTACCCGGTGTTCGTTTAGCAACCGGTTCTTTAGGTCAGGGCTTATCTGTAGGCGCAGGTACTGCACTTGCTAAACGATTAAACGAAGACGCACAATTTGTATATGTACTAATGGGCGACGGAGAACAACAAGAAGGACAAGTATGGGAAGCCGCAATGTTTGCTCCACATAATGGACTGGATAACTTAATTGCTTTTGTCGATGATAACGGACAGCAAATAGATGGCCCGGTCTCTAAGGTATTAAACCTAGGTAGCATTGGTGATAAATACAAAGCTTTTGGTTGGCATGTTTTAGAATGTAATGGCAATGATTTCGAATCACTAGAAAAAGCTATTCTACATGCTCAAAAAAATAAAGGAACAGGCAAACCTACTTGTATTGTTATGAAAACTGAAATGGGATACCCGATTGATTATATGATGGGCTCTCATAAATGGCATGGTGTTGCACCTAATGATGAAGAGCTGGCTAAAGCATTAGCTCAATTAGAAGAAACTTTGGGCGACTATTAATTATTAACTCTTTTGATTGAACATGAAAAAATTTACCTATACAGAAAAAAAAGATACGCGTTCCGGTTTTGGAGATGGAATGACGGAATTAGGGAAAAAGAACCCAAACGTAGTTGCCCTTTGTGCCGACTTAACAGGGTCACTAAAATTAGATGATTTCAAAAAAAACCATCCGGAACGATTTATACAGACCGGAATTGCAGAAGCAAATATGATCGGTTTAGCTGCAGGTTTAACAGTAGGTGGGAAAATACCTTTTACTTCTACATTTGCAAACTTTTCTACCGGTCGTGTATATGACCAGATCCGCCAATCAGTTGCGTATTCTGAAAAAAATGTAAAAGTATGTGCATCTCATGCCGGCTTAACTCTAGGCGAAGACGGAGCTACGCATCAAATTTTAGAAGATATCGGTTTAATGAAAATGCTACCGGGTATGACAGTTATTAATCCTTGTGATTACAATCAAACCAAAGCTGCCACTATAGCTATAGCAGAACATGTAGGACCGGTATATTTACGTTTCGGCAGACCGGCTGTTCCGGTTTTTACAGATGCCAATCAACCTTTTGTAATTGGGAAAGCATGGATGGTAAATGAAGGTAAAGATGTTACAATCATTGCAACCGGCCATATGGTTTGGGAAGCTATTCTTGCTGGAGAAAAACTTGCTGAAGAAGGTATTGATGCTGAAATAATAAACATTCATACGATTAAACCTATCGATAAAGAAGCCATCCTAACATCTGCCCAAAAAACGGGAGCAGTAGTTACTTGTGAAGAACATAATATCTTAGGTGGACTCGGAGAAAGTGTAGCACATGTACTAAGCACACAATTACCTACTCCAATGGAATTTGTTGGTGTCCAAGATACATTTGGCGAAAGTGGTACTCCAGACCAGTTAATGGAAAAATACGGATTAAAAGACCACCATATCGTAGCTGCCGTTAAAAAAGTATTGGCAAGAAAAACTCGATAATTTCGTTTACCTTTTAACTATTAATGTAATCTATAGCATGTAAACCAATACTACAAGTATGATTTTCAGACGATTTATTGTTTACATGCTATTTTTTTTTCTTTCTGTTAGTCCTTTGACTAGTTGGAGTCAAAACGAAAAGTATAGACTTTTTTTAACACTGGGAATTAGTGCCACATCTTACAAAGGTGATTTAAGCGACCGATATCAATCTTGGTCAGGAGGATTTGACGCATCCCTCCTTTTTAATAAGAAGCACAGAATGAATGGGTGCTTTCATCTTAACATAGGATCTGTACAAGGAGAAAATAACAATTATAGCGTTACAGATAATCCTTCTGCAACCCCCAATACTTTTTTCACAACAAATTATTTTTCTTTGGGATATGAATTAAGAATAAATATTTTAAAAAATGAGCGCTGGCTAATCTTTGTAAGCCCGGGTATTCAAGCTTTACGTTTTAATCCAAGAGATCAATTTAAAGAAAGCCTTACCAATCAATTTTCAACTCGTGCAAAAAACGAAACCTTTAATCCTCTCACCATAAGTTTGCCTCTAAAATTAGGTGGCGCCTACTTTACTAAACATGGTTTTGGATTAGGATGTGAAATAGGTTTTCTACATCCTTCCTCTGATTATATCGATAATATTTCAGAATGGGGGAACAGAAGCAAAAAGGATAATTTACTTCAATCCGTTTTTAAAATATACATACCCATAAAGCAATTTCATAGAGAAGCTGCCGGTGGTTAAAATAAAATCCCTACATCCAACCCTACTAAAGTTGTTCTAAAGGACACCTCTTTATTTACGGGTGTTTTATCGGAGTCATCAAAAGTAAGTTTTGAATTTATTAAATTTAAAAACGAAGGATTGACAAATATCCCCCCATAACCTATTATCGTATCTGAAAACGAATATTTTACTCCTCCGGAAAGCATCCAACTAAAATCGAAGGATTGAAATAAATCCATCGAAGTATTCGACCCGTTTCTCCCTCTGGTAGGATCTAAATTAAAATTATTGTTAGCTAAATTCCAATAATGCGCTCCATCTCCTCCATCCAAAGACTCTTTTAACTTTAACTCTACAACTGGTCCTGTGTATAAATAAAATCGAGCATTTGTAGTGAACTCTTTAAAGGTATAATGAAAAAGTACTGGAACCTGTAAATAGGTTAATTTATAATTAGAAACTCCGGTATAATTCCCATCTGTATTACGAATAAACAATTGACGTTGGGACAAAGACAAACCAACACTAAAATCTACAGATTCATTCATTGAAAATCTACGTTGTATCCCTAAAGCTAAAGCCCCCTTTGAACCTTCGCTTTGCGTATATCCATCGCTGCTTTTATCAATTGAAGAGGGTAGTTCAGAAGCATCGTCAACGTGAGTAAAAGTTGAACCCAAAAACAATCGTCCATCCCATCTTCCTTTACTAGGCTGTCCCCATGCGATAACGGAAGAGAAAACCAAAACTGAAAATAATGAAAATAGTTTCATCCTAAATTATAGTGTAAGATTTAAGTTTAAATCTAAACAAATTCCATTTAATGTAAAAAAATTTACTATAATATCATCTTGATGTTTAGCATTTCCGTTTATAATAAAAAAAAGGGTTAACATAGGTACCGTTATATTGTGTTACTATTCATTGTCTCTTTTTTTAAAACGATACTTCTGTAGTCCCTAGAAAGGAGTATCTATGAGACAACTGATTCTAACCATTAGTATCTACTGTATGCAATTCGTTACATTTGCACAAGTAGATAAAACTCAATATCCGGAATTCCCCGGCGGGACATCTGCTTTCCAACAATACTTAATACAACACTTAAAAAGTGATTTCAATATCATATTGGATAAAAAATCGGAAGAATGGTACATAGAATTTACTATTAATGAAATCGGTCAAGTTATCGACGTAACCATTTTAAGCGATCAAATTCCTATTTCAATACAAACTGCCATGAAATATATTCTATTAAAAATGCCATTATGGAGTCCAGGAGTCAACCAAGAAGGCAAACCTTCAAAATTTCAATTCATACTTAGTTTTTAATTATAGCATTACTTACTTTGAAATAGTATATTCGAAGTATGAGTGAGGTATTAATTATTGAAAGCATAGGTTGGATTGGAGCCATTTTGGTACTCTATGCTTATTTTTTAAACTCTACGAACAAAGTGGACAGTACAAATGGGTATTATCAATGGTTAAATTTATTGGGTGCTCTTTGTTTAATTCTTCATACAATTTATAACAATGCTTTACCTTCTGCATTTGTCAATGTAATTTGGACAATAGTGGCGATATATAGCTTATTTCGAATTTACAAAAACAAAACACATTAAACTGATGTACTATTACATACTTCTTTTTACACTTCTATTCTGTATTACCTGTAAAAACCCGGGCACCACCCTACGTACTTCTGCAGTCTCAAAAGACAGTAGCACGTTGTTACCCCGTCAACTTACTAAGGAAGAGCTGGAACAAAAAAAAATTAGCGAATGGTTACAAAAGTATACTATTGAACAAAAAATAGGTCAATTAATTATGATTGGAATTAATGACCGAACCAGTCTTCAATATAAAGACAGTTTAATTTCAGATATACAATCCGGAAAGATTGGAGGAATCATTTTATTTGAAAAAAATATTTCTAAGACTTCCACTTCTCCATTCTTAACGTTAAAAGGACTGATTGATTCTTGTCAAAAATTCAGCACTCTTAAACTTTTCATTTCCATAGATGAAGAAGGGGGGAAAGTACACCGTTTAAAAGAAAAATATGGATTTATTCGATTTCCATCAGCTTTTGAAGTTGGCAAATCAGGACGTCCGGATACTATGCTGAACTTATCAATTCAGATGGCCCAACAATTACACACTTTAGGCATAAACGTCAATTTTGCTCCTTGTGTAGATATTGCGGTCAACCCCAATAATCCTATTATAGCCAAAGTACAAAGAAGTTATAGCGCAAATCCGGATACTGTCTCCTATTTCGCTGAAGCTTTTGTAAGTGGTCATCAGAAAATGAATATTATTACTACCTTAAAACACTTCCCCGGACATGGCAGCTCCACTAATGACACTCATAAAGGCATAGCTGATGTAACAAATACCTGGACTAAAAAAGAGTTAACCCCTTATTCCTATTTAATTCAAAAAAATCTTTTAGATGCAGTTCTATCTTGCCATGTTACGAATTGTATACTGGACGACCAATGCATTCCGGCTACCTTATCAAAAAAAATAACAACCCACCTTTTAAGAGATAGTTTAGGATTTAAAGGAGTAGTCTTTTCCGATGACATGCAAATGCATGCTATTTCACAAACTTATGGGTTTACTGAATCTATAAAAATGGCAATCAATGCCGGTGTAGATGTTCTAGTTTTTGGAAACAATGTTAATATCAGTGACCGAATGTCTGGCAAACAACTGCACGAAACCCTTCTAAACTTATATAAGTCTAAAGCGATTACTGAACAAAGAATAAACGAAGCATTTATACGAGTGATGTTATTAAAGGAGAAATATAAGTTAATCTAACTCCAATTAAAACAACTGACAGTTTTGAATATCTTCCAATGACACTTGATAGAAATCTTTATGTGAATCAATGCTTTTTTCTTTCGATTCCACTGTGATTTTTGAATAGGTATCATCCGATTTCAATTCATATGAATTGACATTATCCTTCAAATTCAAGTCCAAAATATACATGGCCATTTTTTGAGCAATAGGATCTACAATTTTAAACAATGACTCAATTCTTCGATCAAAACTTCGCACCATCATATCTGCACTTCCCGAATACACAAGCGGTTGTCCATTGTTATGGAAATAATATATTCGTGTATGTTCCAAAAAATCACCTATTATAGATCGCACAATAATATTATCACTCAATCCGGCTATTTGAGGCTTTAAACAACACATTCCTCTTACGATTAATCGAATCGGAACCCCGGCTTTCGAAGCCTCATAAAGAGCGTCTATCGACTCCTTATCTTGTAACGAATTTATCTTTATCACGATACCGGAAGACTTACCTAGTTTAGCATTATTCGCTTCTTGTTGAATAAGTGCAATCAAGGAAGTCCTCATATTTCCAGGTGCTGTAATAATATTTTGATAGTGTTCCGGATCGGAATGACCGGTGATAACATTAAAAAACTCACTAACATCTTGCCCATACTCTTCTTTGGTAGTCAGCAAACTTACGTCCGTATATATTTTAGATGTAGTCTCATTATAATTACCACTGGACAAGTGCACATATCGAGTTATACTATCGTCCAAATTCTTACGAACAATTAATAATAATTTAGTATGTGTCTTATATCTACTAACACCATAAATAACAAAACAGCCTGCTTTCTGAAGTCGTTGCCCTTCTTTAATATTGTTTTCTTCATCGAATCGAGCTTTTACTTCAAATAAAACCGAAACGTGTTTACCGTTTTCGGCTGCTTTTAACAAAGCTTGAGTAATTCTAGAATTCTTGGCTAATCGATATATCGTCATTTTAATAGCCAACACATTGGGATCTTCTGCAGCTTGTTCTAACAACTCTACTACATAATTAAAATCATTAAATGGTTGATGTAAAAAAACATCTTTCTCTCGTAATAATTCAAATCTGTCTTTTTCAAGATCACCGGAAGTTAATCCTAATGGCTTATGTGCTTGTCCGGCTTTAAATTGGTAATCTTTAAAATCCGGATGATTCACCAATTGCCAAAAACAGGTATAATCTATCAGTGAATTATTTTTAAAAATATTGTAATCATCAATCGTATATCGTTCTTGAAGAATTTGTAACATCCAAGAAGACACATTTTCTTCCACTTCCAACCGAACTACTCGAGCTGTTCTTCTTGTTTTAATTTTCTTTTTTATCTCGTCTATAAATTCTTCATCTATATCATCACTTTCTTCCACTAAAAAATCACCGTTACGGGTAATTCGAAACAAAGAAATAGATTGCAGCTCTACATTGCGAAACAACTTCTGCATATTCCATCGAATCACTTCATGAATAGGAATAAACAAAACCTTACCCTCTCGTTTTAACTCATAAAATCTAGGCAAGTTTTGAGGAATTTGAATGAATGTTAACCTTTTTTGATCTCCAATAATCTTTGTATTGATAGAAACAACACCAAATACTAATAACTTATTCATCATGATAGGAAACGAATGGTAACTATCATAAGTCATAGGTGTTAACATAGGGAATACGGTCTTTTTATAGAAGGCGTATACCGTTTCTTTCTCCTTTTCAGAGAGCACCTCCGGAGACTGAACTAATTGAATGTTATATTTTAAAAATTCCGGCTCTAGTTCCTTTAGATATAATGATTGTTGATCCTTACAAAACTGATGTACTTCACTTAGTAAAACCTTTCTAAATTGATGTTCCTTAAGTCCGGAATAATCTACACGTTCTTTATTATAATCGATGTAATTATACAAACTACCAACCCGAATTTGAAAAAACTCATCTAAATTAGAAGAAGTAATCGCTAGGAATTTTAATCGTTCTAATAAATTCCTTTTTTTATTGGAGGCTTGGTCAAGTACTCTTCTATTAAAATTTATCCAACTTAAATCTCTACTAATATAATTTGTTGTACTATTATCTGTGTTTGATTGTTTAATATCCATTGATGTAATGCTTCTAAAACCCCTCAATATAGAAAAAAAAAGGGGCTAAAAAACCCCTTTAAAAAGTATTTACAATAAATTAAATATCAATTTTGGCATACTTAGCATTCTTTTCAATAAAATCTCTTCTAGGTGCCACTTCATCCCCCATTAACATAGAGAATAAATGATCTGCTTCAGCCGCCGATTCTACACTTACCCGTTTTAAACTCCGCTTTTCCGGGTCCATGGTTGTACTCCATAACTGTTCAGGATTCATTTCACCAAGACCTTTATATCGCTGAACATTTACTGCATCTTCTTTACCGTCTTTAGCCATTTCTCTAACAGCTTCATGACGCTGATCTTCCGTCCAACAATAGCGTTCTTCTTTCCCTCGCTTAACTAAATAGAGCGGAGGTTGAGCTATGTAAACATACCCATTATCAATTAATGAACGCATATATCGGAAAAAGAAAGTTAGGATCAAGGTTCGAATATGAGATCCATCTACATCCGCATCCGTCATAATAATTACTTTATGATATCTGAGCTTAGATAAATTAAGAGCCTTATCATCTTCTTCTGTACCAAAACTTACACCTAATGCAGTTATCATGTTCTTGATTTCTTCATTTTCGTAAATTTTATGTTCTTGCGCTTTTTCAACATTTAAAATTTTACCTCGTAAAGGTAAAATAGCTTGGAACCTACGATCTCTCCCTTGTTTGGCAGAACCACCCGCTGAATCCCCTTCCACCAGATATAATTCACATTGATCGGCTTCACTTTCGGAGCAATCCGCTAATTTACCTGGCAAACCTGTTCCACTTAATACATTTTTACGTTGAACCATTTCACGCGCTTTTCGAGCGGCATGACGAGCTTGTGCAGCTAAAATAACTTTTGAAACGATTTGTTTCGCTTCTTTTGGATGCTCTTCTAGGTACATATTCAACATATCCCCTACAACTTGATCAACAGCACCCATTACATCAGAATTCCCTAACTTTGTTTTGGTTTGACCTTCAAATTGAGGTTCGGCTACTTTAACCGATATAATTGCTGTCAAACCCTCTCTAAAATCATCTCCGGTGATATCGATTTTTAATTTATCTAACATTCCGGATTTATCAGCATAGGATTTTAACGTTCGTGTTAAGGCTCTTCTAAAACCGGCTACGTGCGTTCCTCCTTCTATGGTATTAATATTATTTACATAAGAGAACACATTTTCGGAAAAGGAAGTATTATATAACATAGCTACTTCAACTGGAATTACCCCCTTTTCACTTTCCATATACAAAGGTTGTGGAATTAGTTTTTCTCGAGTTGAATCTACGTATTCAACAAACTCTTTTAACCCACCGGTAGAGTAAAATTCTTCACTTAAGGAAACCCCTTCTTCATTAACTTGTCTATGATCTTTGAGTTGAATGCGTATCCCTTTATTTAAGAATGCTAACTCTCTTAAACGAGTTGCGATAGTTTCGTACTTATATTCTGTAACAGTAAAAATGGTGTCATCCGGCTCAAAATGAACAATAGTTCCTGTAATAGTTGTTTCACCAATAACTTTTACATCAAACTGAGGTATACCCCTACAGTACTCTTGTTGAAATACTTTCCCTTCTCTATGTACTGTTACTCTACAAAGTTTAGAAAGCGCATTCACACAGGATACCCCTACACCATGTAAACCTCCGGATACTTTATACGTATCTTTGTCAAATTTACCTCCGGCATGCAATACCGTTAATACTACTTCTAATGCGGACTTACCTAATTTGGGATGAATACCCGTTGGAATCCCTCGTCCATTATCTGTTACTGAAATAGAATTATCTTCATTTACCTCTACTAAAATATTAGTACAATAACCGGCTAATGCTTCATCTATTGAATTATCTACAACCTCCCACACTAAATGATGTAAGCCTTTTACACCAATATCACCAATATACATAGCTGGACGTTTCCGAACGGCTTCTAACCCTTCTAAAACTTGTATATTATCTGCCGAATAATTTGTAGACTTTGATTCTGTAACTTCACTCATTTGAAAAGAATTAATATAAGTATTAAAAATACAAAAAAAACCACATACCAACGTTGTCGGATTGCGGTTTTTATCCACATTTATTTATTTGTAAATCAAATACTTAAACAAACTCTCACTGCCCCTATTCCACCTCAAATTGACGGGTGGAAAGCAACACTAAAGTACAGGCTTGTTCATACTGAATACCGGCTGTTTTTAATCGTTCAAACGCAACATCATTTTCTGTACCGGGATTAAAAATAACCCGTTTGGGTTGGACTTGTTCTATAAAATCTAACCATTCCTCTTGAACTTGAGGCCCTATGTATAGGGTAATAGTATGAACATCCTTCGGTACTGTTTTATCCCTTTGAATGGGGATACCGGCTACTTCTCCTGTTTTAATTCCTTTTAAAATCACTTCATGACCGTGTTGGATTAAAGACAAGGTACATTCATATGCATAACGATCCGGATTATTTGTTGCTCCTATTAATACTACTTTCATATTATTAGATTTTATTTTTAAATCAACATAATATATAAATAAAACATTCCATCATTTTCCAATTCTAGCGGCGATACTGTCGGCAACTCTCTCTCCATCCATAGCTGCCGACATTATACCTCCTGCATAACCGGCACCCTCTCCACAGGGATAAAAACCATTGATCTCAATATGCTCTAGTGACTCCGAATTACGAGGTATCAAAACAGGGGAAGATGTCCTACTCTCTACCCCAACGAGTATACCTTCGTTACTACCATATCCTTGAATCTTTTTAGAAAAAACAGTTAATCCTTGTCGTAATCGATTTACAATAAAATCAGGTAAAAAATCCTCTAATTCAATTGAAGCTAATCCCGGTTGATAAGATGTATTGGGCAAGCTTGATGATCTTTTTTTGGCCAAAAAATCTCCTACGCGTTGCGCCGGAGCAACCTGAGTTTTACCCCCTGCTTCCCATGTTTTTTGCTCAACCGCCTGTTGAAAACGTAAAGCGGAGAGCTCCCCAAATGTATGGTATGCTTTTAAATCTTCCAGTTCAACCGCTACAACCATTCCGGAATTAGCAAATTTAGAATCCCTTCGACTGGGTGACATCCCATTTACAACAATTTCACCCGGAGCTGTAGCTGCGGGAACGATAAAACCTCCGGGACACATACAGAATGAAAATACACCACGCTCCTTACCACTTAATATAGTTTGCGTTACCAACGAATAAGATGCAGCCGGCAAATATATACCTCTTTCCTTTCTATGGTATTGGCAAGCATCAATCATAGTTTGGGGATGTTCTATTCGAACACCTAAAGCGAAAGGCTTTGCCTGAATTTTTACATTTTGCCTATCTAACAACTCAAATATATCTCTGGCAGAATGACCTGTTGCCAATACTACAGCCTCCGCCTCTACTCGACTACCATTCGTCAGAACAACTCCTTTACATCTATTTTGGACTATAATAAACTCATTTACTTTTGACTCGAAATGTATCTGTCCTCCATGAGCTAAAATTCGTTCTCTTAAATTTGTTACTACTTGTGGTAATTTATTTGTCCCTATATGTGGATGTGCATCTATAAGAATTTCAGGTGTAGCACCATGTAATACTAAAACCTCTAAAATCTTTTTTATATCTCCTCTTTTTTTTGAACGCGTATAGAGTTTACCATCTGAATAAGTACCCGCCCCCCCTTCTCCAAAACAATAATTTGATTCCGGATTAACGATATGATCTTTATTAATGGCCGCTAAATCGCGTCTTCTACTCCGAACATCTTTCCCTCTCTCTAGAATGATCGGACACAATCCTAATTCTATCAGTTTTAACGCAGCAAACATACCTGCTGGTCCTGCACCAATAATAATTACTTTAGGTGCATCTTTTACCCATTGATATTGATCCGGTGAAAAATCTATTGTAGAAGTAATGGTATCTTCTTGGTCAAAAATCTCTACTTGTAAACGATAAAGAACCTGCCTACCTCTAGCATCAATGGATCTTTTTTTAATCTTATAATAAAAAGTGGTTCGATTTGCAATTTTAAATTGAATCGCTTTACGAATACAATAATCATCAAAAGCTTCTTCAGGAAGTAAGGCTATATCAACAATATGACTCATGGGTAAGGTGTTTATCCTTAAAACAATAGTCAAAATTACTTAAAAAAAATCAATAGTTTCTATTAAACTTATAACCGGCCGTAAAACCAAAACGAAATGGGAAAACAATAGCATTCTCGTTTACACCTGAAAACAAACGATCATATTCAATTCTGTCTCCTTCCCAACTTTTTTGAACCGATTGATACCCTATTCCAATTCCTAAATATGCGTCCAACGTCCAACATTGCCTGCGTTGATCTTCTAACAGTCGATTACCTAACAAAAAGGACATTTCAACTCTTGTATGTTGTTGTGACAACGGAACAGGATCTACAACTCCTATACTGACGTCCTTATAATTATTTTCATAAATAAAATAACTGCCTCGTATTTCGTAAGCAAAATACAACATACCAAAATCTTTTTCTTTTTGATAAAAACGATGTCTTACAAATCCTTCATATCCGATGTTATATAAGTTGCCGGGCGATATGTTGGAATGGGATTTAAACATTGGTTTTCTAAAATAAAGTAATCCAAATTCAAAACCTTGACGTTCCTGTAAGTAATATTCAATAGATAAAGGAAAACTAAAAAACAATAAATAAAGCGGATTCGTAGAAACGATAAATGCTCTTGACTCATTTATTCTAGAAGTAAAATATCTGGATTTCTTTTTGGGTAAAGAAATCTTAGGAAGCGAAGAAGTTACCGGTAATGTATCTTTAACTATCGATGTAGAAGATATGGAATCGGGTAAAATCTGGTTTTGTATGGCTTCATAGTAGGTTTTATAATATCCTGCCACCGATCCATCTTCATTATAAATTGTCCACAATCCAATATTCTCGCCGTTGCGCATGCGCCCTTCCATTTTTAATTTACCATTTTCATAATAGCCTTTATATTGCCCCTCTCCATTAACATAAAAACAAGTACCTTCTAATTCACCGGTTGGATAATAGTATTTCCAAGTCCCTTCATTTACATCCTGTATTACCTTTCCGGTGGCTTTCAGTTTTCCATTTTCATAAAACTCTTTATATTCTCCTTCTCCATTTACAAAAACACTTTCTCCTTTGTATTGACCATTTCTATAATACATTTTCCAGACACCTTCTTTTACACCATCAGCTGAAATTTGTCCTTCCTCACTCACAGTTCCATTGTCATAATAATAGGTCCAGTTGCCAATAGGTTTTCCGTTCTTATACATCCCTTTAGCAGCGACAGTGCCATTAGGATGATAGGTTACCCATTCACCTTCTTTTAATCCATTCACTTCTATTCCTCTTGATTGAATACTACCATCTTCAGCATAATATATCCACTCCCCATTGCTTTGACCATTTTTGATTTCGCCCTGAGCCTTAAGTCCTCCTCCGGGATAATATTCCATATACGTTCCATTGTCTTGAGAAAAAGTCGCCAGGGCTTTCATAGAACCATCTTCATAGTAATACATCCATTGCCCCTCTTTCTTTCCATTTAAAAAATTTCCCCTTGCTCGTATAGCTCCATTCTCAAAATAAAAAATCCATTCTCCTTCTTTAATTGATCCGGAAGATGCACCTACCATTTGTAGTATTCCGTTTTCATAAAAATATTCCCATTTACCCGTTTTAATTGAATGTATTAATTGGCCTTTCATTTTTATCTGACCATTTTCATAATAGTATTTCCATTCTCCTATCGTTTTTCCTTGACTAAAATTCCCTTCTGATTTCTTTGTACCTTGAAAATAATAGGATGTATAGACACTATCCCGTAAATTATTTTTTATCGAGACATAAAAAATTTCTTTAATCATTTTCTTGGAAGCATCATAGTATACTTCCTTTTTAAGAAGAGATTGGCCCTGCACAAACGAAGTGCCTATTATAGAAAGAAAAAAAATTACTTTAATTCGATTGAATGTCTTCAACTTACACTTGCTTTGAGGCCTGTATTTTACTTAAGACTTCTTTTTCCACCCAATTTTTACCCCATAAATCAATTTCTTCTGTTGAATATAAATCCGGAAAAAACATTAACTTTTGAAAACGAGGTGGTAAATATTCTCTCCAATTGGTTCCTCCTGTTGCACCATAGATAGACTTGTTTTTAATCAAATAACCTAATGCATACTTGTAATGCATTAATGGCCAATTGATATTAACATGTTGATCGAGTTGTTTCATGGATTGTCGAATACGTTCGTCCGATTGTTCTTCAAAACTCAATCGCTTAAATACAGACCAAATGTTTCTCGATTTGTATTCATATGCTAAACGAATCAAAGTATCCGTGTATTCTTTTTCGAACTGACGTAATGTCAATGTTTTTTTTCCTGTTTGAACATCTTGTGCTCCTTTTTTCCAATATAATTGTTCAAACATTTCTTCAATGGTGGAATAATCATCAAAATGATCGCGCTGGTCGCGGTGAACTAAATTAATAAGATCAGTAGACGCTATTTCAACCATTCGATATTGAACCGATTGAAACCCACTAGCAGGAGTTAAGGCTGCTCTAAACTTAAGAAATTGATGTTGATCTAGTCCAACAGATATTAAATCAAATGAACTGATTAGTTGTCCAAAATACCAATTCACCCGTTCCATGCGTTTTAAAAAATAGTCACCTGTTGCCGAAACTTCTTCTTTCAATTGATTCAACTCATGTAAAACCATTTTGAAATAGAGTTCCGTAATTTGATGATATACTATAAATATCATCTCGTCCGGAAAGGCAGTTTTGGGATTTTGCAAGGTCAATAACGTATCTAAACGAATATACTCCCAATACTTTACATAATTAGAATGTAAAAGCCCTTCTAAATGAGTAGCTGTGTCTTGACCATCTTCCTCAAAATGATGGGTCAATTGTTCCAATAAAGTATGGATTTTTTCAGCTGTATCTTCTTTTGAGTGAGAATGCATCGTTTGGGGATTTATTACGTTAAAGCTTATAGTAAAGATGGTCAATAAATTAGTTAATTCAAACCCATCTAGCAGTAGAAAACTAATGTAAATCAAATTAATATGAACAACAAGGATAATTATCAGTCACCGGATTATTATTTACTGGACGATTTACTGACAGAAGAACATAAGCTCATTCGGGCTACTACTCGCTCCTTTTTGTCAGCTGAAGTATACCCCATCATTGAACAGCATGCACAAAACCACACTTTCCCCTTTCACTTGGTGGAACGGTTCGGTTCAATGGGTTTATTAGGACCTACTACACCAATAGAATATGGTGGAGCCGGATTGGATTCGATATCTTACGGAATTATGATGCAAGAGATAGAACGCGTGGATTCCGGCATGCGCTCAATGGCTTCGGTACAAGGTTCTCTGGTTATGTTTCCTATCCTAAAATATGGCTCAGAAGAACAAAAAAAATATTGGCTTCCCTTATTAGCATCCGGAAAAAAATTAGGTTGTTTTGGATTAACAGAACCCGATCATGGTTCCAATCCATCCGGTATGACCACTCATTTTAAAGAAGAGGATGAATATTATATTTTAAATGGATCCAAGATGTGGATTACGAATGCACCGTTAGCGGATGTCGCCGTTGTATGGGCAAAAGATTCCAACGGACGTATTAAAGGATTATTGGTTGAACGTGGAATGGAAGGTTTTTCTACTCCGGAGATTGGACATAAATGGTCCTTACGCGCAAGCAGTACCGGAGAATTAGTATTTCAAGATGTTCGCGTTCCCAAGAAAAACCAATTACCGTTGGCAGATGGTTTGAGTGCACCATTAAGTTGCCTTGATAGCGCTCGTTATGGAATAGCATGGGGTGCTTTAGGCGCAGCCATGGATTGTTACCATACAGCTCGAACCTATGCTTTAGAAAGAATACAATTTGGAAAGCCCATTGCCGGATTTCAATTGGTACAAAAAAAACTGGCAGAAATGATAACAGAAATAACAAAGGGACAACTTATGGTTTGGAGACTGGGAATGTTAAAAAATGAAGGCAGAGCTACCACGGCTCAGATATCAATGGCTAAACGTAATTCAGTAGAGACAGCTTTAACTATAGCTCGAGAAGCTCGTCAAATACTAGGCGGCATGGGCATTACAGGTGATTTCCCAATTATGCGACATATGATGAATTTAGAATCTGTCATTACGTATGAAGGCACTCATGATATTCATTTATTAATTACGGGGCATGATATTACGGGTTGGAATGCTTTCAAATAAAAAAAGGCTAACATAGATTTAGCCTTTTTTTAAGATTGTTTGTTTTTAATTTTTGTTATCGTTGATGACTCCAGTCAAAGGTATCTAAATCGATTAACGCTTCACACAATAAGTCAATACTAAGTTGAACATCGGACTTATGCACCATTTCAATTACTTGATGAATATGTCGAGTAGGAATAGATATAGCACCGGCTATAGAGCCAAACTTTCCTTGACGCTGAAGAGATGCCGTGTCTGTACCGCCGGCCACTAATATCTCGTGTTGCCATGTAATCGAATTCTTTTCGGCTGTCTGTTTTAAATATTGAACCATTCGATAATCACAAATAACAGATGAATCCAAAATTTTAATAGCAGTTCCTTTTCCTAGTTCTGTGCATTTTTCATATGGTCGGGCACCCGGAACATCATATGCAATAGTAGTATCCAAAGCTATGGCAAAATCCGGATTGATACTATGTGCCGCTACGGTAGCACCTCTTAAACCTACCTCTTCTTGCACGGTGAACACGGCATAAAAATCATACGGTATGGATACATCTTTCAAACGACGTAAAGTCTCCATTAAAACAAAAACTGATATTCTATTATCTAAAGACTTACAATTTATACATTGCCCCATCTCAACCAAACTGCGTTCTCTAGTAATAGTATCACCAATTCGAACCCACTTTTCTACCTCGTCTTTAGGCATACCTAAGTCAACAAAAAATTCTTCCATTTTTGCTGGCTTATTCCGTTCATCCGCAGTCATGACATGTATGGGTTTAGTACCCATTACACCCATTACATCTTCTACTCCGTGTACTATTACTCGTTGTGCTGTTAACGTTTTCGGGTCAAACCCACCTAAAGGTTGAAATCGTAAATATCCCTGATCGTCGATATGTGTTACGATAAATCCTATTTCATCCATATGAGCGGCAACCATAATTTTTTTCTCATGTGGATTTCGAGTCCCTTTCTTCAATGCAAAAACATTCCCAATATTATCTACCCATACATAGGACACTAAGGATTGTATTTCATCTAAAATTAGAGAACGTATTTTTTTTTCATAACCCGGAACTCCCGGAGTCTCACAAATACGTTTCAGTAAATCTATATTCAATTGTATCATGGTTCTTGTGGTTATAAAAAAACCCTTTGATTACTCAAAGGGTTCGTATTGTAATGTATAATATTATTCAACTACACCTAATTTTAAGCTATTCGCTAGTTGCTTAGCCGCCATAGGCATAGATGCTGTAGTAACATAGATATCACCTTTTTTCAAGACACCTTGTTCAATCAAATGATTTTTAACAGCTTCTATCGAATCATCAGTGGTAGTAAAATTATCAAAGTAAAATGCTTTTACACCCCAAACTAAATTTAATTGGTGCATCAACTTTTCATTAGGTGTGGCGATATAAATATCCGCCTTCGGTCGGTGAGAAGAAATACGGAAGGCAGAATAACCGGATTGGGACAACCCTATTATAGCCTTAGCATTCACTTGATCAGCTAGTTGACAAGCAGTAGAGATTAAACTATCGCTTGTATTATCTTCATCATCAAGAGTTGTTTTATTATATATATCGGCTTGTTCTTCTACTTTTTTACAAATCCGTGCCATGGATTGTACTGTAATCGCAGGATATTTTCCGGATGCTGTTTCGGCAGATAACATAACAGTATCAGCTCCATCGATTATGGCATTGGCAACATCACTCGCTTCTGCTCGTGTAGGTCTTGGATTGCTAATCATGCTTTCCATCATTTGAGTTGCTACAATAACCGGCTTACCTAAATCATTACACTTCTTTACAATCATCTTCTGAATCATAGGAACATCTTCCATTAACAATTCCACACCCAAGTCTCCACGTGCAACCATGATGGCATCCGACAACTTTATAATTTCGTCAATCTCTTTAACAGCCTCCGGTTTTTCAATTTTAGCAACTACCTTAGAGTCTCTTCCTGCTTTAGCGATAATTTCTTTAATATCTCTTAAATCTGCCGCTCTTCGAACAAATGATAATGCAATCCAGTCTACATCGTTTTGTAAACCAAACAACAAATCTTCTTTATCTTTATCTGTTAACGAAGGCTCCGATACCTCTGTATTAGGTAAGTTAATCCCTTTTCTTGATTTTAAGATCCCTCCATATACTACTTCACACGTTACTTCACCATTTCCGGTTTGTACTACTTTCAATTCTAGATTACCATCATCAATTAATATAGAATCGCCCGGTTTAACATCAGACGTTAAGTTTTTGTAGGAGGTAGAAATCTTATCTTTAGTTCCCAACATCTTCTCGCGTGTGATAACTATTTTAGCTCCTGGCTCTAATTCTACTCCATTGTTTTCAACTTCGTCCGTACGAATCTTTGGGCCTTGTAAATCTTGAAGTATGGCAATGTTTACGTTATGTTCTTTTCTAATTTCACGAATAGCATTAATAACTCCTTGATGCACTTCATGTGTCCCATGTGAAAAATTCAATCTGAAAATATTTACACCGGACTGCACCAACTCCCATAATTTCTCTTTCGTATTACATGCTGGTCCAACGGTGGCAATGATCTTAGTTTTCTTGTTTACCATTTTAGTATTAATTAAATATAAGATTGTCTTTGGTTTTTATATCCGTGACTTGAATTATTTTAGAATATTGAACAAATGGACATTCGGACAATCGTTCTAATATTTCTGAAGGGTCAAATATATTGCCTTCCCCGCAAATATGCACGAAGTAGTCATAATCTTTATACTCCGGCAATAAAAACGGACGGACAATATTAGTAAATTCATGGGATTTATTTTTAATCAATCTCAATTGACTATAAGGAGATTCATATAAATAGCAGCTATGTAACATGTTAGCTTCTTTAGTGAATTCTAAAAAAATATCCTCTATCTTAACTAATTGTACCTGAAGTAATTTATTTATCCACCAGGCTAATTTATATTCTTTAGCAGACGAAATCACGCCGATTAAATGGAAATCATATTCAAAATCAATGATTAAACGGGTGGATTTCATGGTTAAAATTGTATAGAAGGACGTTTTGACCGAGTACTGGAACTTATTTATTTTAATAATTTGTTGTGAATTTAAACAAATTAGGGGATTTTAAGGAGAATGGGGAAAAAGAATCATTCAAATTTGTTGACATTAAAATGTAAAATTCATTCCTTTGTCGCCGAGTTTTACTAAACAACGTAAAAAAATGTCAGAAATCGCACAAAAAGTAAAAAGCATCATTGTTGAGAAATTAGGTGTTGAAGAATCAGAAGTTACTGCTGAAGCAAGTTTCACCAACGACCTTGGTGCAGATTCTTTGGATACTGTAGAGTTAATCATGGAATTTGAAAAAGAATTCAATATTTCTATTCCTGACGAACAAGCAGAAAACATCACCACTGTTGGTCAAGCAATCTCTTATTTAGAGCAACACGTAAAGTAATTTTCACTTTCCAAAGATTTATTCGGGAAAAATTCATTTATGAATTTAAAAAGAGTTGTAGTTACGGGGCTTGGAGCCCTTACTCCTATTGGTAATAATGTTCCGGCATATTGGGATTCTCTTGTAAAAGGTGTCAGTGGTGCTGCCATTATAACTAAGTTTAATCCCGAAAAACACAAGACTAAATTTGCTTGTGAAGTCAAAGGTTTTAATGTAGAAGATTTTATTGAGCGTAAAGAATCCAGAAAGATGGATCCTTTCACTCAATATGCTGTTGTAGTTTCAGAAGAAGCGATAAAAGACGCAGGTATAACCAATGAATTAAATCCAGATCGCATTGGTGTGATTTGGGGAGCCGGCATTGGTGGTCTCAAAACATTTGAAGAAGAAGTTGGTGGATTTGCCAAAGGAGAAGGAACACCACGTTTCAATCCTTTCTTCATTCCCAAAATGATTATTGACATCAGTGCCGGTTATATTTCTATTCGTAACGGCTTTAGAGGACCCAATTTCTCTACTGTATCGGCCTGTGCTTCCTCTTCTAATGCTATTATTGACGCGTTTAATTACATTCGATTAAATAAAGCAGATATAATTATTGCAGGCGGTTCTGAAGCTGCAGTCGTTGAATCCGGAATTGGTGGATTTAATGCTTGTAAAGCATTATCTGAACGCAATGATTCCCCTGCTACCGCATCTCGTCCCTTCGACAAAAACAGAGATGGTTTTGTAATGGGTGAAGGTGCAGGCGCTTTAGTTTTAGAGGAATATGAACATGCTAAAGCTCGCGGTGCTAAAATCTATTGTGAAGTTATAGGTGGTGGATTGTCTGCTGACGCTTATCACTTAACAGCTCCTCATCCGGAAGGACTTGGCGCTCGTAACGTACTATTAAATGCCATCAGTGACGCTGGTATTCAACCTTCAGAAGTTGATTATATCAATGTCCATGGAACCTCAACACCACTTGGGGATATAGCAGAAGTAAAAGCTATTCAAGAGGTATTTGGCGACCATGCTTTCCAACTAAATATCAGTTCTACCAAATCTATGACCGGACACTTATTAGGTGCTGCCGGTGCTATAGAGGCTATTGCATCTGTATTAGCTATAAAAAATCAGATCGTGCCTCCTACGATTAATCACGAAACTCCTGATGAACAATTTGATACGAGATTAAATTTAACCTTGAATAAGGCACAATCTCGTACAATTAACATTGCAATAAGCAATACATTTGGATTCGGTGGACATAATGCCTCTATTGTACTTCGTAAAATAGATTAATAGCCCTTGATTCGTTCCCTTATTTTCACCTTTAGAAACACCTTTCGAAAAGGAGAAAATAAAGATTTTGCCCTTAAGGTTTATCACATTACGGGTATCCCCCCTACTAATCTTTCCTTATATCAATTAGCCGTTAAACACTCTTCCGTAGCAGAAGATTCGACTATTCATGGAATTAAGGATTCCTACGAACGCTTAGAATTTTTAGGAGATTCTATTTTGGGTGCAGTAGTAGCAGAGTATCTTTTCAAAAAGTACCCGTTTAAAGATGAAGGATTTCTTACTGAAATACGTTCTCGTATAGTAAATCGAGAAGTATTAAATCAAGTAGGGAAAGAATTAGGTTTATTAGAATTGGTCCAATACAGTGGTCGATTTGGAAATCAAAGTCACAAATCTTTATTAGGAGATGTTGTTGAAGCGGTAACGGGTGCCATTTATTTAGATAAGGGATTTTTAGCGGCCAAACATTTTATTTTAAACAAAATCGTTTTAAATTCAATTGATATCGATACCATTATCCTCCAAAATAAAAACTTCAAAAGTATTTTATTAGAATGGTGTCAAAAAGAAAATAAAAAATTAGATTTTGTTTTAGTTAAAGAAGCTGGACATCGACATCAAAAAGTATTCACTTCAAAAGTTGTGATAGATGGTGAAGATTTTATGGAAGGTGTCGGTTTCAGTAAAAAGAAATCCGAACAAGCCGCAGCTGAACGAACTTGCACGTCTCTTGGTTTAATTTAAAGATATATTTTATGAAACCATTTCTTTTTATATGGTTCTATTGTATCTGTTCGTGCACTATTCTTTTCGGCCAAACGGATACCTTATTTAGGCTTTCTAAAAAAGGTCCACCTAAACCGAATACTCAATTCATACAAAGTTATAGAGAGTACTTAACGATTGGCATTTTTAGTGCAACTCCACATAACTCTTTCACCTTTGCCCCCATTAACCAAATCGATTCAACTCAATATCATACAACATTACAAGCAAATATTTCGAATGCGCTAGGTTTTACAGTGGCCTTTAGAAGTATATACGTTGGATTTGGTTTCAGAACGCCTCTTGATCCTGAATCCGCTACATCTAAAGGCAAAACAAGTTTTAGTGGGATAGGTATACGATTTAATAATCCTCGGTTTATGATTGCAGTGGATTGGAGACGAATGAAAAGTTTCTATAATGAATCGATTTCTACACTAAATGAAAAAAACGAACGAATATATGATATTGAAAGAAATCTTCAACAGAAATATTTTAGTATAAGTGGTATCTATAATTTTAATTGGAAAAAATTCAGCTTACTGGGCCCTTTAAATTATACTCAGAGGCAAATTAAGTCTAAAGTCGGATTTTTAGTTAAAGCCGGAATAAGTGATAACAACACCTTTTCGGATTCTTTACTGGTTAGTACTACTCTTATCGCTCAATACCCATTGTTTGATGATGCTCACCGATTGGATTATTTATCCATAAAAGCCGGTCCGGGTATAGGAATTAATATTGTTGTGTTTAAAAGAGTATATGTTTCAGTATTAGCATTTTTATCTGTTGATAATATTCGTTATCGAACATATAATGAAAGTCAATTAGTAGAACGCAGTGCTACTTTATCTGCTTATACAGAAGGTAGAGCTTCATTAGGGTATCAATCAAAACGATTTTATGCTGCGTTTAAATACATTGGAGACCGTACCGTTTTCAAAACAAACGATATGCGGTATGAAAATAATCTTGGGGTATTTACTATCGATTTCGGCTATCGTTTTGGTGCTCCTAAATGGCTACAAAAAGGATATCAATCAACCTTTACTCGTTTTTTAGGACTTTGATTCCTCCCAATGGCCACAACAATTTCCTTCATGAACAGACTTTAACCATACCTCTTCCGTAATAATCTGTGTTGTGTTGTTCGGAGAAGGTGTCGGTGGAAGGGCACACCATTCACATGAATCTCCCGTTTCTAAATAACCGGATCCTTCACATTTAGGACATAAATACCCACAAGTAGACATCTCTTGAATAAGAATCTATCGAATATACGTATCTTCGTTTTAAGAATCAACGATTGAAGAATTCATTATGAGTGCAAACGAGTTATTATTTACCTTACTTGGTATTATTACGTTCGATTTTATACTGGAACGTTTGTTGAATTATTTAAATATTTCATACTTAAATCACCCACTACCCGAAAATGTACGTGATATTTATCCGGTAGACGAATACAATACATCACAAAAATATCTATCTATCAATAATGCTTTTGATCAAAAAGTAAGTTGGGGGGCATTCCTAATTCAACTCATTGTGTTATATTTTGGTTATTTGGGTTTATTATACGATTGGACAGGTGCTCTCACCGCATATCCCCTTTTAAACCAATTGCTTTTTTTTGGTTTGCTATTCATTATTTCTGATCTCACTCAAACCCCTTTTACATATTATAAAACGTTTGTGATTGAGGAAGCATTTGGCTTCAATAAGACTACTAGACGCCTATTTATATTGGACAAATTGAAATCTTATTTTCTTGTCATAATAATAGGGGGCGGTATTTTAGGTTGTTTATTATGGTTAATAGATGTTTTAGCTTTTGATTTTTGGTGGATATTTTGGATAATTATTAGTGTCCTTATTTTAGGTATAAATATGTTTTATACTTCAGTATTACTTCCGTTGTTTAATAAGTTAACCCCTCTTGAAGATGGTGAATTAAAGACTGCTATACAATCATATGGAGCTTCACAAAACTTTCCGATTGAAAATATATTCATAATGGATGGCTCTAAACGTAGCAATAAAGCCAATGCATTTTTTTCCGGTTTTGGGAAAAACAAGAAAATCGTCTTGTTTGATACATTGGTACAACAACACACAACGGAAGAAATTATAGCTGTTTTAGCTCATGAAGCAGGCCATTTTAAAAAGAAACATATTCCTCAAATGATGTTACTTTCGATTGTTCAAATGGGAATTTATTTATTTGTATTAAGTCAATTTATTTTTTCATCTACCATTACTCAAGCACTAGGAAGTACTGCTTCATCAAGTCCAGCTCTAAACCTCATAGGTTTTGCCCTTTTATTTACCCCTATTTCAACTTTAACCGGTTTATTTGTCAATTTGTATTCTAGAAAAAATGAGTATGAAGCCGATGCGTTTGCTGCATCAACATATTCAGCTACGCACTTAATTGATGCCTTAAAGAAATTGTCTAGGAAAAACTTAAGTAACCTAACACCGCACCCTGCTTATGTATTCCTGCACTATTCACACCCACCCATAAGTGAACGCATCAAGGCGATGAATAAAGAAAGATAAAAAAAAGCCTCTTAATTTGTTAAGAGGCTTTTTTTAATTATTGTCTGAACTCAATAGGTATATCATATAATTTACCTTGAGAGACTTTGATTAATTTTTCATTTCCGTCAGACATTTGAACAGATATTTGAAGTTCAAATTCACCGGAAACGACTTTATTTAACTCATCTAATTTGCTTAATAATACATAACCTTGTTTTGGTTTACCGACTAAACTAGTTGAAGGATCTTCATATCGAATGTAGTGGTTTCTACCCGGCACACTCACATCTATTCTATTATTAACGGTTGGATTTAAAAAGGTAAATTTCACAAACCGATCATTACTAAACGACAACTGAATCTCCCCACCGGTTATTTTTCTGAAATTAGCTTTCATATTTTCAATGATAAAAGGTTTATCATTAATGATACAAACAAATGAACCCTTTTTTGGACTAATAGGAGGATTTGTTTGTATAAACGAAGAACCCAATAATACCGATGAGGTAAGAATAAGTATCGGGAAGAAGCGTTTGATCATGTAGAAGCCTATTAAATATTTCTACTAATATAACGATATCTAGTTAAAATTGAACAAAAATAACAAAGATTTTTTAAAAAATTATTTATAAATATCTTAAAATAAGAACATTAAGCCTATTTAATATAAGTTATAATTGAATTAATCTTCCTTCTTTATAACCAGTTTAACCAATAGAACACTCTGTTTTGAGCGTTTTATGATAGAAAATTCAAAATTTTGAAAATCTATTTTTTCACTAATATCCGGGATTCTACCACTTATTGTATTTAGAAGTCCGGCAACTGTATCATATTCTTCTGATTCCGGCAACTTTACGGGTAAAAACTCATTAACATCAATAATAGAGGTGGCGGCATTAATTACAAACTCCAACTCACTTAATTGTTCCACCTTAGGAGATTCATCATCGTGTTCGTCTTGAATTTCACCTACTATTTCCTCTATAATATCTTCAATGGTACAAATACCGGAAACACCTCCATATTCGTCGGTAACGATGGCCATATGCAATCGTTTTGCTTGTAATTCTTTCAGCAACAAATGAATTTTCATTGTTTCAGGTACATAATAAGGAATCCGGATGGCTTTATTTAAATCAATAGAAGAAACATCCGACTGATTCATCATTTTAAGTAAGTCTTTAGCATACAAAACACCAATAATATCTTCTATAGAGTCCTTATAAACCGGTAATCTAGAATACCCTTCATTAATAATTTTATTGATGATGTAGTCGAGGGGTAAATTGATATCAATTGCATTGATACTCGTCCTAGGTGTCATGACTTGCCGTACGTTGACATCTACGAATCCAAAAACATTTTTAATCAGTTCATGTTCAGTGTCTATTAAAGCACCCGTTTGTTTACCTTGGTCAATTAATAATTCTAATTCTTCTGCCGAATGTAAATCCGACTCGCCATGATTTGCCAAACCAAACCAACGCAGCACAACCACCGCCATTTGATTCAAGACCCATATAAACGGTCTAAAGATTACATAAAAGATTTGTAATGGAATAGCTACTGCAATAGTTACTTTTTCGGCTTGTTGAATAGCCAGGGATTTGGGAGCTTGTTCACCAAAAACGATGTGCATAATAGTTATGAGCGTCAAAGACAAAACAAAGGCGATATTATGGGCTAGATCAGAAGATATAGCTAAATCCATATATCCCACTAGGGATAAAATAGCTTCTACTAATACCTCTTCTCCTATGGCTCCTAACAATAAACTAGCTATGGTGATACCCAATTGAGAAGCGGATAAATAGGCATCTAAATTTGAGAGTATTTTCAAAGCTAATTTTGCACGCGTATTCCCGGTAGCCGCAATAACCTCTAATTGAGATGGTCTCACTTTAACAATCGCAAACTCTGCAGCCACAAAAAATGCATTTAATAGGACTAAGAATAAGATTAATATAAACTCGACGATCATGCTTATTTGGAATGTATCTAAATGAAATTTAACTTAGCAAATATAGAAAGGATTCATGCGGTAACATCTAATGTGCTTACGATTTTTTTGTTGACAATTTCAATCAAAATCTATCTACAAAAAACATTGATTTACTTTTTTTTTAAGGCTTTTTACATAATTTTGACCTTAATTCCTAAATTACAAACAGGCCACACTCATGGAATCACAAATGAACGAATATTTACCCATTGCCATTCAATTGGTTGTTGCATTAGGATTTGTAGCTACTTCTGTATTGGTCAGTTGGTTTGCAGGTCCCAAATTAAAAACTAAACATAAACTAGATGCATTTGAATCCGGTATCGAATCTGTAGGAAATGCACGTGTTCAATTCTCCATTAAATATTTTTTAGTAGCAGCATTATTTGTTCTCTTTGACGTAGAAGTTATTTTCTTTTACCCTTGGGCAGTAAACTTTCAAGAGTTTGCAGCCAGCACTGTAAATAAAGCAGAGGGTTTCTTGAAAATGCTTCTCTTTATGACTTCATTCTTAATTGGATTCTTCTATATTGTCAAAAAAGGAGCATTGGATTGGGAATAACCCAACTCTTCCCTCTTCAGTTTGTTATATAGTATACTCACTAAAAAAGCATTTCCAATGAGCGATATAAAATTAGAGAACAAACCCGATGGCTTCGAAGGTCCCGGTTTCTTTGCTACCAGTTTGGATCAAATCGTAGGTCTAGCCAGAAAGAACTCGCTTTGGCCTTTGCCTTTTGCCACCTCTTGTTGTGGTATTGAGTTTATGGCAACTATGGCCTCAACATATGACTTGGCCCGTTTTGGAACTGAACGTATTAGTTTTTCCCCTAGACAAGCAGATGTATTACTTGTTATGGGAACCATAGCGAAGAAAATGGGTCCTATCTTAAGACAAGTTTATGAACAAATGGCAGAACCTAAATGGGTTATAGCTGTGGGTGCTTGTGCATCGAGTGGTGGGATATTTGACACTTACAGTGTTTTACAAGGTATTGATCGCATTTTACCGGTGGATGTTTATGTACCCGGATGTCCTCCTCGTCCAGAACAAATACTAGATGGGATTTTAAGATTGCAAGACTTAGTGCATAATGAACCTCTAAGAAGAAGAAATTCTCCTGAATACAAAGCTCTATTAGCAAAATACGAAATCGAATAAACGAGTGTTATACTACTAAATATGACAGAATTGAATTACACTGTTATCACAGAAGCATTGCAAAATAAATTTGGCAATGCCATTCAAAAGGTAGAAGAACCTTTTGGAATGTTAACAATTACGGTTGATCGTTCTATCATAGTAGAACTGTTTCAATACTTATATCAAGATGAATTCGGCTTTACCTTTTTAACAGATTTAACCGGTGTACATCTACCGGAACCGGATGATGTATTGGGAGTGGTTTACCACTTGCATCACCTTCCTAAAAACTGTCGAATTCGCATTAAAACATTTTTCCCTAAGTCCGACCCTACTTGTCCTTCTTTAACCTCTGTTTTTGAAGCTGCAAATTGGATGGAAAGGGAAACATTCGATTTTTATGGCATCGTTTTCCAAGGTCATCCGAATTTGAAAAGAATTTTAAATGTGGACGATTTGGGTTACCACCCGATGCGAAAAGAATATGCGTTGGAAGATCCAACCCGTGATGATAAGTCAGATAATTTCTTTGGAAGATAATCGATACGATTTATGCTAGTAACTGCAGATAATAAAACCAATGAATTAAGCACCTCTTCTACGGATCATCTTACCGTGCTTAACCTAGGCCCTACTCACCCTGCTACTCATGGTGTATTCGGTAATGTTGTAACCCTAGATGGTGAAAAAATAGTAGACGCAGTTCCTTCTGTAGGCTATATTCACAGAGCCTTTGAAAAGATTGCTGAACGACGTGCTTTTTATCAAATTACTCCACTTACGGATAGACTCAACTATTGTTCCTCCCCTATTAATAATATGGGATGGCATATGACAGTGGAGAAATTAGCTTCTATTGAACTTCCTAAGCGAGTAGAGTATATGCGGGTAGTAATAATGGAACTCTCTCGTATTGCGGATCATTTGATTTGCAACTCCATTCTAGGTGTCGATACCGGAGCCTTTACTGGTTTCCTTTATATTTTTCAATTCAGAGAAAAAATATATGAAATCTTTGAAGAAATATGTGGTGCTCGCTTAACTACCAACATAGGTCGAATTGGAGGATTCGAAAGGGATTTTAATGATATCGTTTTTCGTAAAATCGAATTGTTTTTAGAAGAATACCCTGCTGCTTTAAATGAATTTGAAAAGCTGTTTAATCGTAATCGAATATTTATGGACCGAACAGTTGGTGTAGGCCCTATTAGCGCAGAACGTGCACTAAACTATGGTTTTACAGGTCCTAATTTGCGAGCAGCCGGTGTTGATTATGATGTTCGAGTAATGAACCCATACAGCTCTTACCAAGACTTTGATTTTACTATTCCTATCGGTACTCAAGGAGATACTTACGACCGATTCATGGTACGGAATAAGGAAATGTGGGAAAGCTTAAGCATTATTAAACAAGCTATGGAAAAAATTAAAAAGCTTCCTAGAGGTGTTTATCATGCTGAAGTTCCAGAATTTTACTTACCTCCAAAAGAAGACGTTTATTCTCAAATGGAAGCTTTAATTTGGCATTTCAAAATTGTAATGGGAGAAACAGAAATACCTAAAGGAGAAGTATACCATTCTGTTGAAGGTGGAAATGGAGAATTAGGTTTCTACCTGATTAGCGACGGAGGGCGATCTCCTTTCCGATTACACTTCAGAAGACCTTGTTTTATATACTATCAAGCATATCCAGAAATGATTAAAGGGCAGTTAATTTCTGATGCGATCGCTACAATGAGTAGTTTGAATTTGATTGCAGGTGAAATGGATGCATAATACTATAAATATGAGTTCAACAACATCAAACGTAACCTTTTCTGAAACAAGCCTGAAAAAAATTCAGGAAATGAAATCACGTTATCCGGAAGGCAAACAAAAATCAGCATTATTACCTGTGTTACATATGGCACAAAATGAGTTAGGGGGATGGCTTAGCGTTCCTACTATGGATTATGTTGCCGAATTGTTGGATATCAAACCTATTGAAGTGTATGAAGTAGCAACTTTTTACACCATGTATAACTTAAAACCGGTAGGAAATTGTCTTATTGAATTTTGTCAAACCGGTCCTTGTTGCTTACGCGGAGTGGAAGAACTAATTGAATATACAGAAACAAAACTGGGTATTAAAGTAAATGAAACGACCCAAGATGGTCGTTTTACAATAAAGGCGGTAGAGTGTTTGGGTTCCTGTGGTTCAGCCCCTATGGCTCAAATAGGAACATATTACTATGAAAATTTAACCAAAGAAAAGATCGACACAATCGTAGAATTATTTGGTCAAGCAGACTTTGATCCATTTAAAAAACATACAATATAATGGGCAAAAAATTACTATTAGAACACATCAACGTTCCAGGCATTAGAACCTATGAGGTATACCGTTCTAAAGGCGGATATTCAGCTGTTGAAAAAGCGCTGAAATCAATGTCTCCGGACGATGTTATGGAAGAAGTAAAAAAATCCGGATTACGAGGTAGAGGTGGTGCAGGTTTCCCTACGGGAATGAAGTGGAGTTTTTTGGATAGAAAATCGGATAAGCCGCGCTACTTGGTATGCAATGCAGATGAGTCTGAGCCGGGTACATTTAAAGACCGTTATTTAATGGAACATATCCCTCACCTTTTGGTAGAAGGGCTTATATTATCCTCATATGCATTAGGCTCAAAGAGTACTTATATATATATACGAGGTGAATATAAGTGGATAGTAGGAATATTAGAGGAGGCGATTGCGGAAGCAAAACATGCCGGTTTTTTAGGAAAGAATATACTTGGAAGCGGTATTGATTTAGAAATATATGTTAATAATGGTGCTGGAGCATACATTTGTGGAGAGGAAACAGCGCTAATTGAATCCCTAGAAGGAAAAAGAGGAAACCCTAGAATAAAACCTCCATTTCCTGCCGTTTCCGGTTTATACAATTGTCCAACGGTTGTGAACAATGTAGAAACGTTAGCAGCTGTCGTTCCTATCATACAAATGGGAGGAGACGAATATGCTAAAATAGGCGTTGGGAAAAGTACAGGGACTAAATTAATCTCTGCTTGCGGTCATTTAAATCGCCCTGGAGTGTATGAAATCGAATTAGGATTACCGGTTGATGAATTTTTAAATTCTGATGAGTATTGTGGTGGAATAAGAACCGGTCATGAATTAAAAGCCGTAATCGCCGGAGGTTCTTCTGTACCGATTCTACCGGGTGAATTATTTTTAAAAACAGTAGCGGGAGAAGGTCGTTTAATGACCTATGAATCCCTATCTGAAGGTGGCTTCGCATCCGGTACCATGTTAGGTTCCGGTGGTTTTATTGCAATGGACGAAACAACATGTATCGTCCACAACACGTGGACATTGGCTCGTTTTTATCATCATGAATCCTGTGGACAATGTTCTCCATGTAGAGAAGGAACAGGATGGATGGAGAAAGTATTACATCGATTAGAGTTTGGACATGGTCATATGCACGACATCGATTTATTAGTAGATATTTCTAAAAAAATTGAAGGTAATACAATTTGCCCTTTAGGCGATGCAGCTGCATGGCCCGTAGCTAGTGCTATTCGTCACTTTAGAGAAGAATTTGAATACCATGTAAAGTATCCGAATAAAGTTAAAGATAGTCGTAAAGCTCATTTACCAAACTATAAAACTGTAACTGTTTAAACCGAAAATAGCATATGTCGGATTTATTTAAAGTCACCATAGATGGTCAAACAGTAGAAGTAGCACCGGGAACCAGCATTTTAAATGCCGCCCGTTCTATAGGAGGAGAAATCGTCCCTCCTGCTATGTGTTACTATTCTAAACTAAAAGGCAGTGGAGGCAAATGTCGTACTTGTTTAGTAGAGGTATCGAAAGGCTCTGAAAAGGATCCTCGTCCAATGCCCAAACTAGTTGCCTCTTGTTCTACTCCTATAATGGATGGAATGGAAGTTAAAAATATCACGTCTCCTAGAGTATTAGAAGCTCGAAAAGGTGTTGTAGAGTTTTTATTGATTAATCACCCGTTAGATTGCCCGGTATGCGATCAAGCCGGGGAATGTCACCTTCAAGATTTATCATACGAACACGGTGCCGCTCGTTCCAGATACGAAGAAGAACGCCGTACATATGATCGAATTGATATTGGCGACAAGATTCAATTACATATGAACCGTTGTATACTTTGTTATCGTTGTGTATTCACAGCAGATCAAATAACAAATGATAGAAAACATGGTATATTGTTCAGAGGGGACAAAGCAGAAATCAGTACCTACATTGAGAATGTAATAGAGAATGATTTCTCCGGTAACGTCATAGATGTATGTCCAGTAGGTGCGTTGACAGATAAAACATTCCGATTTAAGTCTCGTGTTTGGTTTGTAAAACCTATGAATGCTCATAGGTCTTGTACATCATGTTCCGGCAAAGTCGCTTTGTGGATGAGTGGAGATGAGGTATATAGAGTCACAGCACGTAAGGATACTTACGGAGAAGTGGAAGAATTTATTTGTAACACATGTCGTTTTGATAAAAAGAAAGCTTCAGATTGGATAATAGAAGGTCCTCGCAAAATTGAACGCACGTCTGTTATTTCTTTAAATAAATATGAAAAAGGTGTAAAAGTAGAAGCACCTAAAAAAATTGGATATGGAAATACCCTATGAATTAATTGAAAAAACGATACTGGTTGTTATTGTATTTACAGTTTCATTATTAACGGCCATGTATAGCACCTATGGAGAACGCAAAATCTCTGCGTTTTTTCAAGATCGAATTGGCCCTAACCGTGCGGGCCCATTTGGATTACTTCAACCTTTGGCGGATGGAGCCAAACTTATTTTTAAAGAAGAAATCATTCCCATTTCTTCCAATAAATTCCTTTTTATATTAGGTCCCTCTATCTCTATGATGACAGCCTGTTTAACAAGTGCCGTTATTCCTTGGGGGACATATTTAGAAATTGGCGGAAGAGCAGTAGAAATGCAAGTAACAGATATCAATATTGGTATTTTATATGTATTTGCGATTGTTTCTATAGGCGTTTATGGAGTTATGATTGGAGGATGGGCGTCCAACAATAAATATTCTTTAATGGGTGCTCTTCGCGCATCCTCTCAAATGATTTCATATGAAATCGCTATGGGTATGTCTATTGTCGCCCTTATCATGACTACCGGCACTATGAGTCTAAAGGAGATTGTAGCTCAACAAGCTGAAGGGCATTGGAATATTATCTATCAGCCCTTAGGTTTTTTCATTTTCTTAATCTGTGCTTTTGCTGAACTAAACCGAACACCATTTGATTTGCCGGAATGTGAAGCAGAATTAGTGGGTGGCTACCATACGGAATATTCTTCCATGAAACTTGGTTTATACTTGTTTGCAGAATATGTAAATATGTTTGTTTCCTCCGCTGTTATGAGTGCTCTGTATTTTGGGGGATATGATATACCATTTATTGAATACTTAGGATTATCGAGTAATGTAGTAGCAGTCTTAGGCTTCTTATTCTTCTTCGCTAAGATTGTATTATTTATTTTCTTCTTTATGTGGATTCGTTGGACAGTACCAAGATTTAGATACGACCAATTAATGCATTTAGGTTGGAGAATTTTAATCCCAATGGCTATCATCAATGTTATTCTTACCGGAGTATTTATATTATTCACCAAATAAGGAGGAAGAAATATGCAACTAACGAATAGATCAAAAGTCGTTGTACAAAAAGAAATGAGTTTCATGGAGAAGCTTTATATCCCTGCTATATTGGGTGGTATGAAAATTACTATGAGTCATTTTTTCAAGAAGAAAGCAACCATTCAGTATCCGGAACAAAAGAGAGAATTTTCTTTTGTTTATAGAGGAAAACATATTTTAAAACGCGATGAAAAGGGTAGAGAAAACTGTACTGCTTGTGGATTGTGTGCAGTATCTTGTCCGGCAGAAGCGATAACAATTGTAGCTGACGAGCGTCAAAAAGGTGAAGAGCATTTGTATCGGGAAGAAAAATACGCAAAAGTATATGAAATCAATATGCTGCGCTGTATTTTCTGTGGTCTATGTGAAGAAGCTTGTCCTAAAGATGCCATTTACCTCACAGAAGAATTAGTTCCGGCTCAATATAATAGAAACGATTTTATTTATGGTAAGGACAAGTTAGTGCAACCTCTTGGCACAAGCGCTCATCCAAAGACCTACAAACCTTATAAAAAATAACATGGACAATATACTATTTTACATTTTATCCGGAATTTCGATAGGCAGTGCTTTATTGGTTGTTCTTTCGAAGAATCCGATATATAGCGTACTCTCCTTGATTATCACTTTTGCTAGTATATCCGGGCATCTCTTGTTATTGTCTGCTGAGTTTTTAGCAATCGTTAATTTAATCGTTTATGCAGGTGCGATTATGGTTCTTTTCCTATTCGTTATAATGATGTTGAATTTAAATGAAACAACGGAAAAGAACAGTAATCTTATTAGCAAATTGGCGGCGACCGGAGCAGCCGGCTTATTACTCATCTCATTGGTTTACATTTTCAAATCCTACCAAGTTGGACAATTCTCAACCCAACAACTAACCGAAGATTTCGGATCAGCACATCAATTAGGTAAAATATTATTTAATGAGTTTTTACTTCCTTTTGAAATATCTTCTGTATTGTTCTTATCCGCAATGATAGGAGCCGTAATGTTAGGTAAAAAGGATTTGAAACAACACTAATATATACATTCATGTTTAATTACTTATTTCTTTGTACACTACTCTTTGTAATCGGCGCCTTAGGCATGATGGCAAGACGAAACTTATTAGTTATGTTTATGTCTATCGAGTTAATGCTTAATGCTGTCAATTTATTATTGGTTTACTTCTCATCTATACATGGAGATGCCCAAGGTCAGGTTTTTGTTTTTTTTGTAATGGCTGTTGCTGCTGCAGAAATAACAATTGGCTTGGCTATATTGGTTATGATTTATAGAAATATTAAATCTATAGGCATAGAACAATTGAAAAACTTAAAATGGTAATCTCTAGAATATAAAACTCATGAAAGATTTCGTTTGGCTTATTCCAACTCTACCTCTAGCAGGTTTTTTAATTCTTAGCTTATTTAAGTCGTTTATTCCAAAAGGCTTATCCGGTTACTTGGCTACTTTGGCTGTAGTATCTTCTTTTATAGTTGTCCTTAACTGGTTTATTCCTGCTCTTAGAGGTGAGCTGACTCCTTTTACTTGGGTAGCATGGGATTGGATCAATTTGGGCAAATACCATCTTAATTTTGCTTTCCAGATAGATGTATTATCCATATGGTTTATGGCTATTATCACAGGTATTGGATCTCTTATACACTTGTATTCCATCGCTTATATGCATGATGACGATGGTATAACCAGGTATTTTTCCTATTTAAACCTATTTATCTTTTCCATGTTAATTTTGGTCATGGGCTCCAACTTTGTTGTCCTGTTTGCAGGTTGGGAGGGTGTAGGTTTGTGCTCTTATTTACTTATAGGTTTTTGGTTTAAAAATAACGCCTATAATGATGCCGCTAAAAAAGCCTTTATAATGAACCGAATTGGAGATTTAGGATTTCTATTAGGGATGTTGTTATTATTTATGCATGTGGGAAGTTTAGATTATACCACAGTATTAGAACAAGCACCTCAGGTCTTTCATAAAAATGCAGGATTAATAACAGTTATCACCTTGCTTCTCTTTGTTGGCGCTACCGGCAAAAGCGCTCAAGTTCCTTTGTATACTTGGCTTCCAGACGCTATGGCGGGACCTACGCCGGTGTCTGCTTTAATACATGCCGCAACGATGGTTACTGCCGGTATTTACATGATTACACGTACAAATATACTTTTTGATTTAGCTCCTATTACACTTGACATTGTTTATTATATTGGAACCGCTACTGCAATTTTAGCTGCATTGATCGGACTAACTCAAAATGATATTAAAAAAGTGCTCGCATATTCAACGGTAAGTCAATTAGGATTTATGTTCATGGCTCTTGGAATGGGCGCTTACAGCATAGCAGTATTTCATGTAACTACCCATGCTTTCTTCAAAGCTTTACTATTTCTAGGTTCCGGTAGTGTAATACATGCTATGGGAGGCGAACAAGACATACGCTATATGGGTGGTCTTCGTCATAAACTACCAATTACTTTTATCACTTTCCTTATAGGAACACTTGCTATTGCCGGGATTCCACCTCTTGCCGGATTCTTTTCCAAAGATGCAATATTAGCAGTAGCGTTTGAACATAGTCCCATATATTGGGGAATTGGAGTATTTGCTGCCTTACTAACCACTTTTTACATGTTCCGTATGTTTTTCTTAACCTTTTTTGGTTCGTTCAGAGGTAGTGACAAACAAAAAGAACACTTACATGAATCTCCCCTTCTAATGACCTTACCATTAGCAGTATTGGCTTTACTATCCTTTGGAGGTGGTTTTATAAATATCCCTCATGTTTTTGGTGGTCATCAATGGTTTTCTCATTATTTAAACCAAAAGTCTTTAGTTCCATTATTAGGTGAAAGTAGTATTTCTGTAACAACTGAATATATCTTAATGGCCATTGCTTTAATTTTAGTTATGGCTACTATTTTATTTACTTATATCTCTTATGTAAAGAAACACAACATCCCTAGTGCAGATAATAGTGAATCTACAACTTTAGGTTATAAATTATCTTATAATAAATTTTATATAGACGAAATATATCATTCCATCATTGTAAAGCCTTTACACATAGCCAGTGACACCGTTTTTTCATTTATTGAAAAATATATACTAGATGGAATTGTAAAAAGTATAGGTTTAGGTGTACAAAAAGCGGGTTCAGGAATTCGTCACATTCAATCCGGTAGTACAAACACGTATGCCTTATTCATGATCTTAGGTGTTGCCCTTGTTATTTTGATTCAAATCGTATTATAATACTATACAATGATTACTACATTTCTAATTGGTTTTCCATTACTTGCTGCATTATTTGTTTATTTATCCGGAAATAAACTTGCCGGAAAAGTTGCTGTAATTGCTTCGCTTCTGGAACTCGCTGCCGGTATTTCTGCTTTTTTAGATTTCAACCCAATAATCATTTGGAATTTTGAACAGCGAATAGAATGGATAAGCAATTTGAACATAGAATACTATGTAGGAATGGATGGTATATCTCTAGTTCTCGTTTTATTAACGGTACTGTTACTTCCTGTCATTTTAATAACCGGTCTATTATCCAAACTAAAAGATACAGCTGCATTTTATAGTTTAGCTTTACTCATGCAATCTGCATTAATAGGCGTTTTTACTGCAAAAGATGTTTTTTTGTTTTACATCTTTTGGGAATTAGCCCTACTCCCTATTTATTTTATTTGTTTACAATGGGGTGATGAAAACAGAAAAGCCACTACCTTTAAATTCTTTATTTATACGTTAGTAGGCAGTTTATTTATGCTGGTTGCTATAATTTATTTATACCTACAAACACCTGATCATAGTTATTCAATGGAATCGCTTTATAGTCTAAGATTGGATAGTATCGATCAAACATTTGTCTTCCTAGCATTTGTTCTAGCATTTGGTATTAAAATGCCTATTTTCCCTTTACATACATGGCAACCGGCTACGTATACCAGTGCCCCAACAGCCGGAACGATGTTATTGAGTGGCATCATGTTGAAAATGGGTATTTATGGTGTAATCCGTTGGGTAATACCTATAACTCCAATTGCTTTAGAATCATATGGCTGTTGGGTCATTATAGCAGCCGTAATAGGAATTTTATACTCGTCTATCTTAGCTCTGCAACAACAAAACTACAAAACTTTAATTGCCTATGTGTCTATTGCACACGTTGGATTAATAGCGGCAGGTGTATTTAGTGCATCTTTCATTGGGATTCAAGCGTCATTAATACAAATGTTTGCACATGGAATAAATGTAGTAGGCATTTTCTTAATTATAGAACTCATAGTAAAGCGTACCGGTACTTTAGAATTATCCAAACTCGGAGGCTTAAGACATCAAGCCCCTATTTTGAATGTATTCTTTCTCATCATTGTTATGGCGAGTATAGCGCTCCCTTTAACCAATGGATTTGTTGGTGAGTTTATGCTTTTTGTAGCGTTGTTTCAATATAGTCCAATACTAACTGCTATAGCCGGTTTGACCATTATTTTAGGAGCGGTATATATGCTAAGCTCATTTCAAAAAATTATGCTGGGGGATGTAAATCCTAATTATAGCCATGTGCAAGATGTAACGCTTGGAGAAGCCTTAACCTTAGTTCCCCTTATTGCTCTAATTATTATAATGGGTATTTTCCCTAACATTGTATTGGAACAAACAGAAGCATCTGTAGAAATGCTTTTACAATCCATGCAAAAAACAGTTTCTAGTATTAACTAATCGATTGACCATAATTCAAGAATGAAGGCCATTATTTTCACTTCAGCCCTAGGTATACTTGCTATGATTTCCGAAATCATAGGTCTTAAAAAAATTATACTTCCCTTACTTATAGTAGGACTTCTTCTTACAATAGGTGTAAACATCTATACTGAATGGAATTACACACAAGTGTATTATGGAATGATGTTGGCAGATAATTACTATGTTGCCTTCAGTACAGTGCTTTTAAGTATAACAGTACTTTGGCTACTTTTATCTTCTGAATCTTATCTAAATGAGGAATATAATCGTGGAGATCACTATGCATTGATTTTATTTTCTACAGTAGGTGGCTTATTGCTCGTTTCCTTTAACAATTTAGCCACGTTATTTATGGGTGTAGAAATACTTTCTATCCCTCTCTATATATTAGCCGGAAGTGACAAAAATAACAAGTATTCTATAGAAGCGTCCATTAAATATTTCCTATTAGGATCATTTGCAACCGGCATTATGTTATTAGGAATAGCACTACTGTACGGGGCTACCGGAACGTTTGATTTGGGATTAATCGCTCAATACAATGCTAAAAACATGGATAATACGCTTTATTATGGTGGCACCTTATTATTAACACTTTCCTTTGCATTCAAAGTATCAGCTGTCCCATTCCATTTTTGGGCTCCGGATGTCTATACCGGAGCACCCACCTTTATAACGGCTTTTATGTCAGCATTTGTTAAAGTAGCCGCTTTTGCAGGTTTTTACCATTTCATACAGCAAGCCTATTTGTCTATTCCGTTACCAATGGAAAATACTATCATTTTATTATCCGGAGCTACGATATTGGTAGGTAATATAGCTGCAGTATATCAAACTGATATGAAACGAATATTAGCTTTCTCCGGAATTGCACAAGCAGGTTATTTACTCCTTCTACTACCGATTCAAGGTGAATTAGGAAAGTCTTCCTTACTGGTATACTTGATAGCTTATGGCATAGCCAATCTCCCTGCTTTTTATGTTCTATATAAAGTTAGTCGAATCGGTGGTTCCACTAACTTAGAAAGTTTTGAGGGTTTAGGAAAAAAACAACCTATATTGGCTTTAGTACTAACTTTATCCATGATTTCATTAGCCGGCCTTCCCCCTGCAGCCGGCTTTTTTGGTAAGTTTTATCTGTTTACACTTTCAATTAACAACGGTTATTTATGGTCCGTGCTGATTGCCGTTATAGGATCACTTATTAGCATTTATTACTATTTTAAAGTTATCATTCGAATGTATACCTCTACAGAAAGTACAACAGGTGATTCATCGCTCTCTCCTTCTTTACAAGTTTATGTTACGTTAGTTGTACTTCTTGTTTCTATCCTTATTTTAGGTTTATTTCCTGATATTTTAGTTAGTATAGGACGACTCCTATAGATGAGTTCTTTTATAGAAATACTCCACCAAGTAACCGACCCTGAATCCATCATTAAGGGAGGGCTGTTCTTAATCCTTATTATCATCTTCGCTGAGAATGGTGTGTTTTTTGGTTTTTTTCTTCCGGGAGATACCCTGTTATTTACTACCGGTCTATTGAATGCAACCGGTATTTTAGAAATACCTACATTTACCTTGGTTTCTAGTATTTGTCTCGCTGCGTATGCGGGAAGTTGGTTTGGATATTGGTTTGGGAAGACAACCGGAAGTAGCTTATTTAACAGAAATGACACTTTATTTTTCAAAAAAAAATACATGTTCGCTGCTGAATCGTTTTTTCATAAACATGGAGCAACCGCATTAATAATGGCGCGTTTTTTACCTATTATCCGCACCTTTGCTCCCATTTTATCAGGAATTATACGATATCCTTTTGGTAAATTCATGTTTTTTAATGTATTAGGAGGAACCATTTGGGTGGTTTCACTGGTAATGGGAGGCTATTATTTAGGTATTATTTTCCCCGATGCAAAACAACACTTAGAATATATCATTTTAGGCATTGTGATAATTACTTGGGTTCCGGTTATTAAAACCTATTTAAATGAGAGAAAAAAGCAGAAAAATGCCTAGTTATAATAAGTCTTCATATACCATTTTTAAGTCTCAAAAATTAGTAGTAATTTTTCAACTTGTTTGACGACAATAGTATGAATGAAGGTTTGTTTTGGGTAGCATTTAACATAGGAGTTTTGACACTTCTAGTACTTGATTTATTTGTTCTCAACAAAAAAAATGAAACGGTTTCAACAAAATCGGCTCTATTGTGGAGTGCTTTTTGGGTTGGATTAGCTTTGGCTTTTAACCTCTTTGTTTATTTTTGGAAAGGACCATCTGCTGCAGGTGATTTTTTAATGGGCTATTTGATAGAAGAATCGTTGAGTATAGACAATTTATTTGTCATAATGTTAATCTTTAGTTATTTCAGGGTGCCCAGCGAATACCAACGCAAGGTATTATTTTGGGGTATTATTGGAGCTTTAGTTCTACGAGCTACCTTTATAGTGGTTGGAATTGAATTAATAGAACATTTTGAATGGATGGTTTACATCTTAGGTGTATTCTTAATATACATAGGAATTAAAATGGTCCTTTCATCAGACAATGACACTGAAATTGATCCTGAAAAAAATTACATGCTTCGATTAATCAATAAATATATGCGTGTTACAAAAAATTATGAAGGCGATCGTTTTTTTGTTCGTATAAATGGTTTATTGTATGCTACTCCACTGTTTGTTGTTGTATTAGTTGTAGAAACAACCGATGTAGTATTTGCATTAGATTCTATACCAGCAATATTTGGAGTAACAAAGGATATATTTATAGTCTATACATCAAATGTATTTGCTTTACTAGGTTTACGTTCTTTGTACTTTGCTTTATCTAGTATAATTAATTTATTCCACTATATTAATTATGGGTTAGCCGTTATTTTATCTTTTGTTGGCGTCAAATTAATTATATCCCATTGGTACACCATAAACAATACGTATTCCTTATTATTTGTACTTTCTTGTTTAAGTTTATCCATAGGTGCTTCGCTATTATTCCCTAAAAAAGAAGCATTAGATTAATTCTGCTTGTATTTTTTCAATAACAAGAAGTAAATTTGATTTCAATTCATAAATGGTTGCTGAATCAGTAGTAGCAGTAATATTTTTTACTCCATCAATTAATGTATTTTCTTCTATTATTTTAACGGCACTTAAAATCTTATGAATCAACATTGCCCTGTCGGTTTGATTTAAATACTCCCAACGGCCTAAACCTTCCAAGTAAAGCGAAGAAGTCTGAATAAAAGTTTGTAGCATTTCTTTTACAAACCCTTCATCTCCATTTGAAATATCCCACAAATACCCATATGCTTGTAGTTTCATTTCATTTATTTTCTATAAGTTGGATTAAGTATTTCTCAATAATTCGTTGAATAGGCTTATTCTTCCCTTCGTGGTGATTCACCATAATAGCCAACGCATATTTACTACCTGACCGAGCATTTAGATATCCGGCATAACAGGTCACTCCTGTCATCGTTCCACTTTTCAAACGAGCTTGACTAGGATAATTTTGTAAAATACCTGCTACCGTTCCTTCTTTACCTGCCCATGGTATAGACTGTACCCAATCTTTATTATCTTTCATGTACACCAGCAACGAGGTTAATTGCCTAGGTGAAATAGCATTCAACGGTGACATACCAGAAGCGTCTCTGTATCGTAAGCCTAGAGTGTCCAATCCCGTTTTGTCTAAACACTCCCCAATCGTTTTTCCGTTTAGCGTATAGGTGCCTATATGTTTATACACTAATGCCCTTCCTATACATTCTGCGTATAAATTATTACTGGTTTTATTAGTAGTTTGAATGAGTTCGGATAATGGCGGAGAATATTGTGTAAACAAAACAGTGATAGGTTTAGGCAACTCCCTAAACTGTTCTAATCCACTTATTTCAATCCCCTTTTCCAATAAGAAGTCTTTTAATTGTGAAGCCGCCCAAAAGCCGGGATCCGGGATTCCTGCTTTAATGGTAAACAATCCACCAATAGGTATAGTCCCTTCCAAAAGCAAGGTATTGGACATTGGACTTGAATACACTATGACTTTATCTCCTGTTCCGATAGCTGCTGTTTGTAGACGATTTAGAATAGTTAAGGACAGTTTTGGGAGGGGAGACATCGAAACCAGTTCGACCGAATCACCTACTTCCTTACCGGGTTTTAACTGAAGAATTATTTTATTTTCATCAAAATTAACCGGGAAAGTACCGGCACCATAATAATTCCCCATATCACCCCATGCATAATCATTTGGATAAGGATTATAGAATAATGAAGAAGGATATAAAATTCGCCCTTTGATGCGACGAACACCTAAAGTATACAAACTATCCGCCCAACGACGGAGGACTTGAGAGGAAAAGGTAGGAGAATAATTCCCATTTAAAATTAAATCACCCGTCCAATCCCCTTTATGAAGTGGACTTGAAGAGCTTAAGGTAGTCTCAAACCTATAATTGGGTCCCAAGTTTTGTATGGCAAGGGCTGTGGTCAGGAGTTTGAAAGTAGAGGCAGGAGTAAACGACTTATTAGATTGATATTGATCAATTGTGATGCCGGATTGCAAATCTACAATTTGATATGCAATAGAAGCATTGGATAAAGAAGGTTCCTGCAAGATGCCCTTCCAAGAGAATTGACTGTAGCCTAAACTAGTCAGTGTCCAAGTAAGAAGTAGGAAAAACACTTTCATGAATCTTGTTCTATTTAGAAATTTTTTTCGTGTTAAAATTTTAATATAAAACTATTTTTTTATTTTAGTGGAATAAAACTTTAGTTAAGAAAGATTACAAACTTTTTACCCCCGAATCAACATGGCAAAAAAAGAGAAAAAAGCAAAAAAAGGTGGTAAGGCACCGAAAGCGAAAGCTGCTAAAAAAGTAAAAAAAGCGGCGAAAGTAGCTAAGAAAGCAGCGAAAAAGGCAGTAAAAAAAGCTACTAAAAAAGCGGCTCCGAAAAAGGCAGCTAAAAAAGTTGTTAAAAAAGCAGCCAAAAAAGTAGCGAAAAAGGCAGCCAAGAAAGCGGCTAAAAAAGCAGCTCCTAAGAAAGCAGCTAAAAAAGCGACTCCTGCTAAAGCAACCAAGAAAGTGGCTCCTGCTAAAGTAGCCAAGAAAGCGGCTCCTAAAAAGAAAGCAGCTCCTAAGAAGAAAGCAAGCAAACCTGAAGTAGCAATGGAAGCTAAAGCAGCAGACGTTGTAGCTACAGTAGTGGAAACAAGTAAGGATGATGATGAGCCACAAGGTGAGTTATTCACTCCTGATAACAACTCCATATTCTAAAAAAAAGTCCCGTTTAAAACGGGACTTTTTTTAATTTCTTTTATTTATCTCATCTCTAATCTTTGCTGCTCTTTCATAATCTTCTTTATGAATGGCATCACTCAGCAAAAGGTTCAACTGCTCTAAGGACATATTTTTAATAGCATCTTCTTTTATACCTTCTACCTTAGCAACCGGAGCTAAATCTTCTTGATTGTCGTCGGAATCATCCTCATCCTCACTTTCATCCTCTTCATCTGTTTCATCATTCAGCACAATACCCGCTTCTGAAAGGATGGATTCATAGGTATAAATCGGAACATCGAAACGAAGCCCAATCGCTATGGCATCAGATGGTCGTGCATCTATTTCAGTGGTATTCACTCCGTCTGAACAGACTATCTTAGCAAAAAAAACACCTTCCTTTAAATCTGAAATCACAATTTCATCCACTTGAATATGAAAAGTCGAAGCGAACGATTTAAACAAATCATGAGTCATAGGTCGATTAGGAATAACCTTTTCGATTTCTATTGCTATGGCTTGCGCTTCAAACATACCAATAATGATGGGTAAGCGACGATTACCGGATACTTCTCCTAAGACTAAAGCAAACGAGCCGGTCTGAGACTGGCTCGAAGATAATCCTATAATTTCTAAACGTATTTTCTCCACAAAGCTTTATTTTAATTGCTTCGCTGCTTCCGTTAGTTTTGGTAAAACCTCGAACAGATCACCTACTATACCGTAATCAGCAGCCTTAAAGAAAGGAGCCTCAGGGTCTTTGTTAATGACTACGATGCACTTAGATGAATTTACACCAGCTAAGTGTTGAATCGCTCCTGAAATTCCAACTGCAATATATAAATTTGGAGCTACTTTTACACCTGTTTGCCCCACGTGTTCGTGGTGAGGTCTCCAATCCATATCCGAAACAGGTTTAGAGCACCCGGTTGCGGCACCTATAGTTTTAGCCAAGTCTAACAATACCCCCCAATTCTCGGGACCTTTAAAACCGCGACCGCCAGAAACAACAAGAGGAGCTTCCGTTAATAACAAATCACCACTTGCTTTTTCTTTGGAAAGGGAAGTAATTTTATTATCCAAATTCGAAAGGCTAACTGAAAAGTTTTCCACAGAAGCCTCACCCGTGTTTTCTGTTGCGGGAAAGGCGTTTTTAGCCAATGTTATGATTTTAACAGCACTCTGCAATTCAACTTGAACAGATGCTTTACCGGTAAATATGGCTTTTTTAACTTTACAACCATTGTCAAATGATGGCAATTCTGTAACCCCTGACACTACAGCGGCATTTAACACGACTGCTACCTTACCTACAAGAGAATCGACCAATACTGATTTGGGCAATACAATAAACTGAGCCGACTTCTGTTTTGATGCCTCTACAACTGCAGTGCCAATTGCCATAGCCGACTCCGGAACCGTTTCAGCATGGAGCACCACTTGAGCTCCGTATTTACCCAAATCTTTTAGATGGTCTTTAGATATAGCCCCAATAGCTAATGCGGTTACATTACCGGATATTTTTGAGGCGAGCGCAGCTGCATAAGAAACTGCATCCAAAGATGATTTTTTTATTTCAGAACCATTGGATTCTACATATACAAGTACTGACATATTTTACTAGAGTTAATGCGTTAGAGTTAGTGTTAAATTACTTTTGCTTCATTACGTAAAAGCTGCCACAATTCACCGGCATTGGCGGCATCAATCATTTTACAAGCCCCCTTAGGTGGAGGTAGAGTATATGTTGTATACACTAAGGTCGACTCAACGGCACTAGGTTCGATCACCTCTAAAGGTTTGGTGCGCGCCGACATAATACCTCTCATATTAGGAATTTTCCATTCAGCAATCGGTTCTTGACATCCGGCCACAAAAGGTAAATCACACGAAACATATTCTTTCCCGCCTTCAATTTCTTTTGACATCTTAGCCGTCGTACCTTCGATGTCCAGTTTCATAATCGGGGTTATACAGGGCATTTGCAATAACTCAGCTACCATACCATGAACCATTCCCCCATTAAAATCTATAGACTCTCTACCCATTAAAATCAAATCATAACCATTTTTTTGAGCAACGGAAGCAATTTGTTTTGCTACAAAAAAAGCATCCGACGCTACAGCGTTCACTCTTATGGCATCATCCGCCCCGATTGCTAATGCTTTTCGAATGGTAGGCTCTGCTTCTGCCGTGCCTACATGTAACACCGTAACAGATCCACCATGTTGTTCTTTTAATTCAACTGCTCTAGATAAAGCATATTCATCATAGGGTCCTATTATATACTGAACACCTGCGGAATCAAAAGAAGTGTTATTGTCTTTAAAACTTATTTTTGAAGTGGTATCCGGAACATGGGTTATACATACTAAAATTTTCATTCTACTCTTGCTTATAATTGTGAAACATCCTTTTAAAAACCATTGAATGGATTCAATTTATTATATTTAACTAATATTAAGGACAAAAGTTTCAATAATTATATAAAGATTTGTAAAAAACATAGATGAATCGATTAGAGCAATTATTAGAGATAGAAAAAAATGAACCGGGCGATCCGTTTATTCTATATGGGATTGCATTAGAGTATGTTGCTATTCGGGATCAACGGGCGTCTCAGTACTTCGAGACCTTACTTCAGGAGCATGCCGATTATTTACCTACTTATTATGTAGCAGCAGGTTATTTTTCAGAAACGGATACTGCTCGTGCCTTGAGTATTTATAGAATGGGCATTGTATTAGCCGAAAAAAAACAAGATGTAAAAACGCTCGCAGAATTAAAAAACGCTTTACTCAACTTAGAACTAGAAGAATAACTACTATTTCAACTTTTTTTAGCTCCTATGGAACTTTTGATATATGAATATATGTTCATATATTGTAATATTAATAAAAGTACAGCATGGAGACTCTTCGATCTACTTTAAGTCCCGAAAAATTAGAAAAAGCGGCTTATATATTAAAAACCATAGCACATCCCATTCGATTATCTATAGTAGACTACTTATCGAAAGTAACAGAATTATCGGTAAATCAATTGTGCGACTTGGTTCAAGCTGAACAATCGCTCGTATCGCATCACTTACAAAATATGCGATTGAAAGGCATTTTAAAGGTGCGTAAGGAAGGCGTGAGTTGTTATTATTCTTTAAAAGAAAAAAATATTATTTCCATTTTGCATTGTGTAGAGCAATGTGATTGTACAATGTAGTATGGTATGGCTATCCTACATAGGGCTATTCGTTATGGGAATCTTTATTGGATTATTAGGTAGTGGAGGATCCATAATTACTATTCCAATATTAGTCTATGGGTTGCAAATCGCACCATCAATGGCCACTACTTACTCATTATTAATCGTAGCAACAGCGAGTGCAGTAGGCGCATCCTCTTACATAAAAAAGAAAGAGTATAACAGCACTATTGCATTACTATTTGTTATCCCTTCGATTATAAGTGTATACATTACCCGTCATTGGGTAGTACCTAATATTCCAGAGACCCTACGATTACCCGGAGAGGTATTGCTTTCAAAAGACCATGCTATCATGTTGCTCTTTGCAACGCTTATGTTAGCAGCTTGTTACTCGATGATTCGTTCCATATCCGATCAGAAGGATACAAAACAAGTAGATGGCAAACAATATGGATGGCTTCCAATAGAGGGTTTAATTATTGGATTTATAACCGGATTAACAGGTGCCGGTGGAGGTTTTTTAATCCTCCCCTCTTTAGTTGTTTGGAACAAACTACCCATGCGTAAGGCAGTTGGTACATCTCTATTAATTATAGCTCTAAATTCAGCTATAGGATTTTGGAGTGACACCAACCTTACAAAGGTAAATCCAAACATTATCATTATTGCCTTACTATTCACCAGTATGGGAGTCTTAGGTGGCAGTTATTTTAACAGTAAAGTACAACCGGCTAAATTAAAACCCGCCTTTGGTTGGTTCATATTTGCCATGGGTTTATTAATATTATTTAAAGAATTAACCATTACACCTATACTGTAAACGTATGAAAATAGAACAAATGTACACAGGATGTTTAGCTGAAGCAGCATATTACATTGAATCAAATGGTGAAGCCATTATTATTGATCCCTTAAGAGATACACAACCTTATTTAAAAAAGTTAAACAAGCAAGGCACAAAACTTAAATACATATTAGAGACACATTTTCATGCTGATTTTGTTTCCGGTCATATTGATTTAGCAAAAGCAACTGGCGCAACCATTGTTTATGGTCCAACAGCTCAAACTGACTTTGACAGTTATAGGGCAAAAGATGGAGAACGTTTAAGTATTGGCGATATAGAAATTGAAGTCCTTCATACTCCCGGACATACTATGGAGTCTACATGTTATTTATTACGCGACAACAAAAACAAACCAGTAGCTGTATTCACTGGAGACACCTTATTTATTGGAGATGTAGGGCGACCTGATTTAGCCATCAAAAGTGATCTAACAGCTGAAGATTTAGCCGGACTATTGTATGAATCCTTAGAAAATAAAATCAAAACGCTACCGGACTCCATTACAATTTACCCGGGTCATGGAGCTGGTTCTGCTTGTGGTAAAAACATGAGCAAAGACACCTACGACACATTAGGAAATCAAAAGGAAAAGAATTACGCATTAAAAGCACCTACAAAAGAAGCATTTATACAAGAAGTATTAGATGGACTTACAGCACCACCTGCTTACTTCGGAGCGAATGCTTTATTAAACAAACAAGGTTACAAAGAAATAGATCAAGTAATTTCACAAGGATCGACTCCTTTATCCGTAGAGGATTTTGAAAAGACACAAGACCGTACACAAGCTATACTAATCGATACACGGTCTCCCATCGAATTTAAAAAAGGATTTATACCGGGAGCTATTAATATAGGACTAGAAGGGCAGTTTGCGCCATGGGCAGCTACTATGATACCGGATTTACACCAACCCATTTTGCTAATTACAACTCCCGGTAAAGAAGAAGAAGCTGTTACACGATTAGCGCGTGTTGGATTTGATCATGTATTAGGTTATTTATCCGGAGGCTTTCCTCAATGGGAAACAGCATCTAAACCTATTGATCGTATATCTACTCTACAACCTAAAGAATTAAAGAAAAAAAGATACGAATCCATCCATATATTGGATGTACGTCGTCAAAGTGAATACGACGCAGCTCATATGGAAGAAGCTACACATTTACCTTTAGATTTCATTGATGAATGGACAAATCAATTAGATAAAAATAAAACCTACTATCTACATTGTGCCGGTGGTTATCGTTCCGTAATTGCCGCATCCATTCTTCGCAATAGAGGATTTCATCATTTAATCGATATTGAAGGAGGCTTTTCTGCAATAGACCAAGAACTAGGAATTACCCGTCTACAAAAAAAAGGATGGCTTTCTTCTTTGTTTTCTTTTGTAAAAACTAATTAATCGTAACTATATGAAAAAAGGAATCGTTTATTTCGTCTTAGCATTGTCGACCCTATTCTTCGTTCAATGTCAGCAAGCACAAGGACAACAAAAGTTAACACCTGCTGAATATCAAAAAGCTCTTCTGAAGGATAGTTCGGCCACCCTACTGGATATTCGAACACCGGATGAATTTCAAGAAGGGCATTTAATAGGTGCAAAAAATATTAACTTCTATGATGCTCAATTTTTAACTCAGGTTAAACAAACGGCTAAAAACAATACAGTATATATTTATTGTAGAAGCGGCGGTAGATCCGGTAAAGCATCCACTTTATTACAAGAAGCCGGCTTTAAAGTCATTGATTTATCCGGAGGGATACAAGCTTGGATGAATCAATCTTTACCCATAACACAAAAATAAATGACGTATGAAAGGGAATTTAAACGAATTAATTCAATCCAAAACGCCCATATTAATTGATTTCTATGCTGATTGGTGTGGTCCCTGTAAAGCATTAGCACCGGAATTACAAAAAGTTGCCGATAGAATGGATGATGCTGTTCGTATAGTTAAAATCAATGTAGATAAAAACCCGGCAGCGGCTCAAACTTTTCAAGTAAGAGGAGTTCCTACATTGCTACTTTTTCAACAAGGGAAACTACTTTGGCGAAACTCTGGTTTTATATCAGAAAAACAACTCACACAAACCCTGCAATCCAAACTAAAGCCTTAAGAAATCTTAAGGCTTTAGTTATCAAAATGGTGCTTCATCTGGCTCGTCATCTCTATTATTTATTTTTGAGCTAAATGTTTTGCCGGCAAAGAAATTATTTGAGTCTTGAGGTTCACTAAATTGACTGGTATAGTCGGTATCCCCTAACTCTGCTCCAAGATCTGCAAATTTAGTGTATTTATCGATATAGCGGAGTTTAACGGTTTCCAGCGATCCATTTCTATGTTTAGCTATAATAACTTCCCCTACACCTTTTGTTGGATTACCTTCTTCGTCTGTATCAATTTTATAATATTCCGGTCTATATAAAAAGCATACTATATCGGCATCTTGTTCAATAGCGCCGGACTCTCTTAAGTCAGACAATTGAGGTCGCTTATCCCCACCTCGAGTTTCAACAGCACGGCTTAATTGAGAAAGTGCAATAACAGGAACCTCTAACTCTTTGGCCAGTCCTTTTAAGGAACGTGAAATAGCTGATATTTCTTGCTCTCTATTTCCGGGTCCACTGGACTTCCCACTATCAGCCGTCATCAACTGTAAGTAATCGATGATAATTAATTGAATATCGTGTTTCTGTTTTAATCTACGAGCCTTGGTTCTCAATTCACGAATACTAAGTCCCGGAGTATCATCTATAAAAATGGGAGCAGAAGTTAAGGGAGCTATTTTATGATGGAGCTGTTGCCATTCATACTCTTCTAACTTCCCGGTTCTAATTTTTTTACTCTCTAATTCAGCTTCGGCCGCTATTAAACGATTCACTAATTGGACAGCCGACATCTCCAGGGAAAACAGGGCTACGCCTTTTTTAAATGTAACCGCAGCATTTCGCATAGCGGAAAGGACGAAAGCAGTTTTACCCATACCCGGTCGGGCCGCCATAATCACTAAATCACTTTTTTGCCAACCGGATGTTACTTTATCTAACTCAAAGAATCCACTGGGCACACCGGTCAAACCGGTATCTTGGTTTTTCTTTTCTTGAAGTTCCCTTAGTGCTTGCCCAATCAAGGACTTCATCTCGGCATAGTTCTTTCGAATATTTGATTCAGATACGCGGTATAGTTCTTTTTCTGTTTTATCTAACAAATCAAAAACATCCGTTGTGTCTTCGAACGCATCTTTATGAATAACAGAAGCAATGGAAATTAATTCTCGTTTAATAGCCATTTCTGCTACGATACGAGCATGGTATTCAATATTAGCTGCAGAAGATACCTTAGTGGTTAATTCTGTTATATAATAGGCTCCTCCAACAATTTCCAACTCACCTTTCGTCCTCAAGAGATTGACAACCGTAATCAAATCGATGGGTTGTGAAGTATCAAACAATTCTAATACAGCCTTATATATGATTTGATTCGCCTCTTTATAAAAACTATCCCCTTGTAATATATCAATTACATTGGTTAAGGCATCGCGTTCTAATAACAATGCACCCAATACTGCTTCTTCTACTTCAATCGCTTGAGGGGGCAATTTTCCTAGCCCTTGCAATAAGTCATTACCAATAGTATTTTTTCTAGGTACAGCTCCTACGGATCGTCTACTTCTATCTATTTCCATACAATAACAAAACTACTTGAAACCTATGGTAATTAAACGTAGAGAGATGGACAGTTATAACACCTTTATTCACTTACTTATGCACATTTGAAAACTACTGAAACTTTAGCATTACTTATTTTCAACCGTTTATAGGCGAATCAATGAAGAGTAAGTCGAATAAATTCAGAAATCTGTTGAAATCTTTTAAATTTGTTTAGATTAGAGAATACTATGTCAACCAAACGCATTCATTTTATAGCTATTGGCGGAGCCGTTATGCATAATTTAGCCTTGGCTTTACATTCCATGGGATACAAAGTTACAGGATCAGACGATGAAATATTCGAACCTTCTAAAACTAGACTCGATTCAAAAGGTTTATTACCGGAAAAGATGGGATGGTTTCCGGAAAAAATAACAATGGGATTAGAAGCTGTCATTTTAGGAATGCATGCTAGGAAAGACAATCCTGAATTACTACAGGCTCAAGCATTAGGAATACCTATCTTTTCCTTTCCTCAATATATCTACGAACAATCTAAAAACAAACAACGCATTGTCATAGCCGGTAGTCATGGAAAAACGACTATCACGTCTATGATTTTGCATGTGTTACAGTTTCACCATAAAGAATTTGATTATTTAGTTGGAGCTAAAATCGAAGGATTTGAAACTATGGTGAAGATTTCAGATGCGCCCGTCATTATTATAGAGGGAGACGAATACCTTACATCACCATTAGATTTAACACCAAAGTTCTTACACTACAAACACCATATTGGCGTTATTTCCGGTATTGCTTGGGATCATATCAATGTTTACCCAACGTTTGAATCTTATGTATCACAATTTGATGCCTTTGCTGATAGTACACCCAAAGGTGGAGCATTGATTTTTTCAGAATCAGATGATTTAGCTTCATTCATTGGAAATAAAGAACGTACGGATGTTACTAGAATTGAATATAAAGCACATCCTCATGAAGTAATCGATGGTATAACCTATTTACATACCGATATTCGAAAAGTTCCTTTACAGTTTTTCGGAAAACATAATTTAAAAAATATTTCAGCCGCACTGGAAGTTTGCTTAAAAATCGGGATCACTAAATCTATGTTTTATGATGCTATTGAGCAATTTAAAGGAGCGGCAAATCGATTGGAAGTTATTGGCAGAAAAAATAATAAAGTTGTATTTAAAGATTTTGCCCATGCACCCAGTAAATTAAAAGCGACATCAAAAGCTGTTAAAAAACAATTTCCCTCACATAAATTAGTAGCAGTTCTTGAACTTCACACCTTCAGTTCGTTAAACAAAGAATTTCTTTCCCAATATAAGGATACTTATAAAACCCCGGATGAGCCAATTGTATACTTTAATCCGGAAACAGTAGCACATAAAAAATTGGAAGCACTTACTGCGCAAGATGTGAAAGATGCTTTTGATAATCCAAAAGTAAAAGTATTTATGGATAGTAAAAGTTTAGAAGACTATTTAAAAAGTTTACATTGGTCTCAAACCAATTTATTGCTGATGAGTTCGGGCAATTTTGGAGGAATAGATTTAACTGCACTTACTAACTTCGTATTAGAACAATAAAAATTATGAGCCAACAAACTGACATATTTTCTTCCCTTCCTTCATTTAAATTAAATTTAACGAAACCCATCGTATTTTTTGATTTAGAAACAACGGGTACCAATATCACTATGGATCGTATAGTGGAAATATCAATGGTGCGTGTTTCTCCTCCTGATGAAAAAGTAGAAATTAAAACATTCCGAGTAAATCCGGGAATGCCCATTCCACAAGGCGCCAGTGATGTGCATGGAATATTTGATTCAGACGTAGCCGATGCACCCCATTTTAATGAAATCGCCCCTACCGTTTCACAGTTTATGAAAGAGGCGGACTTGGCCGGTTTTAACTGTATTCGATTTGATATTCCTTTGCTAATAGAAGAATTTGCTAGAGGTGGAATTGAATTTGATATTAGCAAACGTCGTTTGATAGACGCACAAAAAATATTCCATACCATGGAACCTAGAACGTTGGGCGCTGCGTATCGATTTTATTGTCAAAAGGATTTAGTTGGAGCTCACAGTGCAGAAGCAGATGCTCTTGCGACCTATCACATTCTTAGAGCACAAGTAGAACGGTATGCAGATAAAACGATTGTAGATGCGGAAGGTAAAAGTATATCCCCTATCAAAAATGATATGCAAACGTTACATCAAGTTTCCTCTTCTAATATGGTAGATTTAGCAGGCAGAATGGTATATAATGAAAGAGGTGAAGTTGTTTTTAATTTTGGGAAATACAAAGGATGGAAAGTAACCGATACATTGTTGAAAGATCCGAATTATTATGATTGGATTTTAAAAGGTGATTTTGCAACAGATACAAAACAGAAACTAACACAAATTAAGCTTAAGAATTTTGGTGGATTAAAATAATGGAAGGATATCATGAAAGATAAAAAAACCATAGCTTTAGTGGAAGAAGACCCCTGGTTACAACCACATGAAGAAGAAATACGAAACCGGATACAACGATTTAAAAAAGCGCTAAAAGAAATAAAAGATGTTTCTGGCGATTTATTAACCTTTGCCACCGGGCATAAGTATTTTGGTTTTACTTACGATGAAGATCAAAAAGGTTGGTTTTATAGAGAATGGGCTCCTGAGGCTTACGGCTTATATTTATTCGGTGAGTTTAATGATTGGGACCGTACATCACATCCACTTACTAAAAACAATTTCGGTATTTGGGAACTCTTTTTGCCGGAAGATTTATATTATAAAAAGTTTACACACAAATCAAAAGTAAAGGTACACATCGTAGGCGCCAACGGCAGTTACGATAGGATTCCTGCATATATTACCCGTGTAGTTCAAGAAGAAAACAACCCTGACTTTTGTGGTCAACTCTGGTTTCCCAACAAACCCTTTGAATGGACAGACAGAGATTTTAATTTAAAAAAAATAAAGGACCCGCTTATATACGAGGCACATGTAGGAATGTCTCAAGAACGAGAAGGTTTAGGAACATATAGAGAATTTGCAGATAAAAACATTCCAAAGATACGTCAAATGGGATACAATTGTATTCAATTAATGGCGATTCAAGAACATCCATATTATGGTTCGTTTGGATATCACGTGTCTAATTTCTTTGCACCTTCTTCCCGATTTGGCACCCCGGAGGATTTAAAATATTTAGTAGACCGTGCACATAAGTATGGTCTAGCGGTCATAATGGATGTTGTACACTCCCATGCTGTTAAAAATTTTGGAGAAGGATTAAATGAGTTCGACGGAAGCGACCATCAATATTTTCATCCGGGTGGAAGAGGGAATCATGATCTTTGGGACTCCAAATTGTTTGACTATGGTAAATTAGAAGTGAAGCGATTCTTATTGTCCAATTTAAGGTATTGGTTAGAAGAGTTTCATTTTGACGGATTCCGTTTTGATGGGGTAACCTCCATGTTATATTTTCATCATGGTAATATAACGTTTGATCACTACGGAAAATATTTTGAAGAAGGTGTTGACTGGGACGCCGTAACTTATTTGCAATTAGCAAATGAAGTGTGTCATCAATATTTAAAAGACGTCATTACGGTAGCGGAAGATGTAAGCGGAATGCCCGGATTGACACGCTCTATTAAAGAGGGAGGCATTGGATTTGATTACCGATTAGGTATGGGAATTCCGGACTTTTGGATAAAATATTTAAAAGAGTATCGTGATGAAGATTGGAACATACATGAGATGTGGCATACATTAACCAATCGAAGATATAAAGAGAAAACTATCGCTTATGCTGAATCTCATGACCAAGCATTAGTGGGGGATAAAACGATTGCCTTTTGGTTAATGGACAAGGAAATGTATTTCCATATGATGGTTGATGATCCGGATCCAGTTGTGGACCGTGGAATTGCGCTTCATAAAATGATACGATTTTTTACCATTAGCTTAGGAGGCGAAGGTTATCTAAACTTTATGGGAAATGAATTTGGCCATCCGGAATGGATTGATTTTCCTAGAGAAGGAAATGGCTGGAGTTATTTGTATTGCAGACGTCAATGGTCATTGGTTGAAAATCCAAAATTAAAATATCAATTCCTTGGAGGGTTTGATGAAGCCATGTTGCGCTTTGTCCGTAAAACGAAATTATTAGCTTCATTGCCTGCTCATCAATTGAACATGGATGAATGGAATAAGGTCATCATTTTCGAACGTAATAATTTTATATTTGTTTTCAACTTCAGTGTTCAGAATTCAGTATTTGGTTACCAATTTGTACCACATGAACCTGGCGAATATATTATAGTGTTTAATAGTGACGCACCAGCATTTGGTGGACATAACCGTGTAGACGATGCCATCGTATACCCTTGCAACGATGAGGGTAAACTAACCATTTACACACCGTGCAGAACTGTCCTCGTATTTCAAAAAATAGAAAAATAATTAGTTTAATTCTTAGTTAAGGTCTATATTCAAAAATATATAGACCTTAACATCTTTTTTTACAACTATTTATAATCCCCATAAAAAAGGATTGAATTTCCTCCATTATATCTGTAAACTGCTACCATATGGAAGCTATCCTAATCCCTCTCCTTTCTCTCGTAGCTCTAGAAGTAGTGCTAGGTATTGATAATATAATATTCATTTCCATTTTAGCAGAAAAACTTCCTATAGAACAACGAGCTAAACTTCGTTACCTTGGTATTGGCATAGCGGTTGTGCTTCGATTAATATTATTAGGTAGTATATCTTGGATACTAACATTAGACAAAGTACTGTTTAGCCTACAGCATCATTCCTTTACAGGCAAATCCATAATCTTATTATTAGGTGGAATCTTTTTACTTTATAAGAGTACAAAAGAAATCTACCACAAAACAGAGAACCAGAAAACCACTCCAGCCTCGAGTGGAGCAATTTCCTTTAAACGATTGTTGCTAGAAGTCTTATTATTAGACCTTGTATTCTCCATCGATTCCATCATAACAGCAGTAGGTATGGTAGATGAAATTTGGATTATGTATACAGCTGTTATCTTGAGTGTACTTTTGATGTTATTATTTTCCGGTAAGATACACGCCTTTATTAGTTCACATCCTTCTTTTAAAGTACTAGCTTTATGTTTTTTAATGATGATAGGAATTACTTTGGTAGCAGAAGGATTCTCATTTCACTTTCCGAAAGGTTACATCTATTTTTCAATGGCCTTTGCATTTGCAGTAGATATTATTCAAATGAAGACTATCAAAAAATAAGTTATAATTCTTCTATATTTTCTAAGTAAATCGATGCTTGGGTTAAAAGTGCTTGTCGATCCTCCTCTTTCATTTTATTCCACGTAGCGTACATCATACCAATCCTTGGATTTTTAGACAACTTATCTTTATGTTGGTAGTAAAAATTCCAATACAAGCTATTAAATGGGCATGCTTTATCTCCTATTTTGACATCATTATTATAATAACAAGAGCCGCAATAATTAGACATCTTATGAATATAAGCAGCTGAAGACACATAAGGTTTAGAGCCTACCTTACCACCATCCGCAAATTGACTCATCCCTCTGGTATTTGTAATTTCAACCCATTCAAAAGCGTCTATATAAATTCCAAGATACCAAGCATCCACAGCATCCGGATGTATACCGGCTAACAATGCAAAGTTACCGGTAATCATGAGTCGTTGAATATGATGTGCATAAGCATGTTGTAAACTCTGGTTAACAGCTGATTTAATGCATTGCATCTTAGTATTCCCAGTCCAAAAATACTCCGGCAACTTTCTTGAGTGTTGGAAATAATTTTCTGTTGCGTAAGTAGGCATTAAAGCCCAATACATTCCTCTCATGTATTCTCTCCATCCAAGTATTTGTCGAATATACCCTTCGATAGCTGCTATAGGATATTTATTCGGATTTTTATGATAGGCTACCTCTACCGATTTTACAACTTCAACAGGTGAGATCAATTTAATATTTAAGGCAAACGATAATCTGGAATGAAACAGAAATGGTTCATTTAGCACCATTGCATCTTGATAGAGTCCAAATTTTGGCAATAGAAAATCGATAAAATACGTCAAACACTCTCGAGCTTCTTCCAAAGTCAAAGGCCAATCTATTGTATCGTCCATACAAACACCTATCGTTCGAACACCATGATCGTGAATTTTTTTTATAATAGAAGACACCTTACGGGGAAATCGTTTAGGATCCGGAATGAAACTCGTTGCTTTTAAGGGTTGCCTATTTTCTTTATCAAAATTCCACTGACCTCCAACCGGCTTCCCTTCTCGATCCATTAATACATTGTGCTGAGTCCTCATAGAACGATAAAAAGACTCCATTAAAAATTGTTTTTTATCCTTGAAAAAATGTTGTAAGTCGAGCCTTTTCGTGTAAAAATGTTCAGTATTAAATTTCACGCAAGGAATACCTAAAGAAGACAACGCTAATAACTGTTGATCCAATCTATACTCGTCAGGAACTTGATATTGAATTTCTTTAATTGAAAGATTTTGAATAAGTGCCTTACAATTCTCTGGAATAGATTGACGATTCTTTACATCATTTAACGAAATATAGAGAACTTGATGACCAAGCGAGGACAATCTCTTCGCAAAAAGTTCCATAGCTTGAAATATAGCAGCCACTTTTTGTATATGGTGTTGAACATAATCGGTCTCAGAGCGCACTTCCATCAACACATACACAATGGCATCGTCTACTTTTGAAAACCAAGAGTGTTCAATATTGAGTTGATCTCCTAATATCAATCGAAGCGTAGTGTACGATTTATCCGAAATTGACATTAAAGCTTACCAAATGTTTTTTCTAAAATAGCAAACCTGTAATCAAATATCTCTTTTAACTTAGGGCGAACGAGAAAAGGATGAACGAGTTTACCAATAATACCAAAGGGAGGATTATAGTGAACAATGTCTGTCATCTCGATACCACCTGGTATTTCTTTGAATTTATGTTGATGATGCCAAATGGAGTAAGGACCTACTCTCTGTTCGTCCACGAAATAATACGGTGCCTGAACATGAGTAATTTCCGTTACCCATGTCATAGGAAGATTAAACAAGGGGGTAACCTTATATTTTATCATCATACCGGGATACATATCCGTATCACCACCGGAAAGTATATCAAAACTCATATATTCCGGAGTAATTTTTTTAAGATTATCCGGGGAGGAAAAAAAACGCCATGCCGTATCTAATGAAATAGGTAAACGCTGTACTGTTTCGAGTTTATACATGATATTTTAGGGATTTATTTTTTTGTGGTTTAACAATATATTCCGGATAATCTACTCCTAATTTTATTCCTTTGGATTCTAATGTTTCCGGAGACATTCTATATATTTCGTGAATATCCGACTCCTCTAACACCTTCAATTCCGGGACCCATGTTTTAGTGTATAAAGCATGGCGATCATATTGTTGAGCTTGAGAGAAGGTATTAAAATAGCGATAACCTCTTGGGTCCACTCCTACACCCGCTATGTATGCCCAATTACCATAATTACTACATACATCATAATCCAATAACATCGACTCAAAATATTCCGCACCCATTAACCAATGTACTTGTAAATCTTTACACAAGAAGCTGGCAACATTTTGTCGACCTCTATTACTCATAAATCCAGTATATTTCAACTCCCGCATATTGGCATCTATAAAAGGATTACCTGTAGTACCGTTTTTCCAGCGATCAAACTTTTCCCAATTGATTTCCCAATTACAGTCAACCGATTTTTTAATTCCTTCCGCTTTAAAAAATTTAGAATAATATTTTACAGTTAAGAATTTAAAATAATCACGCCACAACAATTCAAATATTACCCAATAGGTAGACTCGTTTGCTACAACTTTAGCTTCAAACTCTTTTATTTCTTCATAAATTTTACGTGGAGAAATAGCCCCAACAGACAGGTATGCAGAAAACTTAGTAGAATATTGAGTTCCCAATAATTGATTTCGTGTTTCTTTATATTCCTTAATGGATTGCGTATCCCAAATATAATCTTGTAAACGGATCAAGGCATAAGTTTCACCACCTACAAATGGATAAGCTGAATGAACTGCAGTTTGATCAGTAGGAATAGGTAGCTTAGATGTTTCGGGAACAATCCAATTATCCGGAACTTTAATTTTTAATGGAGGAGGCAAAGGAGCAGCAAAGGAGCAATTTTCTTCTATCTCTTTTCTGAACTTTGTAAATGTTTCTGGAATGTGCAGAAGGTTAAAGGGTAGATCTTCTTTACTACACAACGTAGAACCCCAATAGGAAATACATTCCACCCCTAATAAGGCCATAGCCTGTTCAACAGATTGTTCTAATTGATGTTCTTCCGGAGCTGGTTCTTCGAAGTAATATAATTTTTGAAACGGGTATTGTTGATGAATACTACCAAGAGCTTCCACTACGGATCCATTCGCTACCCATAAGTCGGCTGAATAGTGTTGTTGAAGTGATTTTTTTAAGTCAAGAATAGACTGGATTATAAAATCTGATCTAAACCTTCCGGTCCGTTGAAAACCAAAGGAAGTGGTAGATAAAAAACGATCTTCCCAACAATAAAAGGGAATAATTTCTTCCGAATGAAGTACTGCTTGATATAAGGGCTTATGGTCGTGTATGCGTAAGTCGTTTCGAAACCAGACCAATGAACGTACTCTAGTCATACCTATAGGACAAGTAAAAAATGTTTATTGTTTATTGAAAGAGGCTTTATTTTTTCGACAGTAGTCACTACAATATAGCACGTGTTCCCAAACACGTTCCCATTTCTTTCTCCATGTAAAAGGACGATTACAAACAGGACAAATTTTAGAGGGTAAGTTAGATTTTTGAATTCTTTTCATGGGTGGGACGAGCGTAGGGAAAACGCTCATACAACTGTAGCGTGTAATAGGTATCTAGACCACTTACACCAATAGAGTTGGATTGATCATGGTCTACCGTTCCATCGTCGAACAAATAAGAATTAGAAATGGATAATTGTTCCACTTCTCCTATTACAAAAATAGTTTGATTTGGAAGAACAACATGTTGTTTATAGTGAAGCCATAAAGAAATCTCACTTTCTTTAACGGCAGGTGCAATAGCACCGTTTATAAACGAAGGCGTTAAACCAACTGCATCAAATTCAGAAGTAAAATCGTCATATTTTGCAGAGGTCTGATGGGCCTTATGTACAAAAGAACGTTGTACAACATTAATTGTATATTGTTGTTGCGATTGTATATTATTCCATGTATGTCTTTCAACATCTTGTGGAGGACGAACAACCATACCAAACAAAGGAGGGTTAGACCCTAAATGTGTAACAGAACTAAATACGGCAAGATTTAATCGATTCGATTCATTTTTAGTGCCGATTAAACAGACCGATTTTATACCTGTAATCGAATTAAATAGATTAGCTCGAAATCGTGTTTCAAGGGCTTCCATTTGTTCACGATTTAAATCCATATTATAATAAGCGTAAAGAGGACAAACCACCGTCTACTGCTATCACTTGACCGGTCATCCACGCAGAAGAGGGTTGTAATAAAAAATTTATGGCAGAAGCAATATCATCCGGAGCACCAATTTTGGAAAGTGGATGACGCTTAATAGAAGCTTGTCGTTTATCTTCTGAGGATAAAAACTTTTCAGCTAAAGGAGTATCTGTAAGTGAAGGGGCTACTGCATTCACCCGAATATGAGGGGCCCATTCTGCTGCTAAACTACGAGCCAATCCTTCAAGTGCCGATTTAGCAGAAGCAATGGAACTATGAAATCCCATACCGGTCGTAGCCGCTACCGAGGAAATAAGAACTACGGAGCCATTACCTTTTTTTAATGACCCCATAGCCCACTGTAACGAACGAACCGCTCCGAGAACATTTACTTTATAATCGGAAAGGAAATCTTCTTCAGATGTACGGTGAAACGGTTTTAGGTTAATGGTACCCGGAAAATAAACGAAACCATGTAGTGTATCCGGGAGAAAATCTGTTGGAAGAGGATCTTCAACTGAAGACCAAGTGTGGTGATGGGCAGATGCAATGTCAGAAGTTGATCTACCCACCGTCCACAAGTTGTGCGAAGAGGAATCGATATGCTTTTGGACACTAGAAGCAATGGCGGATGAATTACCTATGAATAAATAATTCATTTTATTTTTTTATTAGTTGTAAGAATTCTTGTCGTTTAGATTCTTCCATAAATGCACCGGAATAAAATGCTGTAGTGGTAGAACTTGTATCGTCTTTGACACCTCTCATGGATACGCACAAATGCTTTGCTTCAATAACAACCGCTACATCTTTAGAATTTAGTACCGACAACAACTCATTACCTATTTGCGATGTCAAGCGTTCTTGTACTTGAGGACGTTTAGCAAAATATTGTACAATTCTATTTAGTTTGGACAAACCTATGACCTGTCCGTTTGAAATATAAGCTACATGTGCTTTACCCATGATGGGGACAAAATGATGTTCACAATGGGAGTAGAAATTTATATCTTTTTCTAACACCATCTCTTTGTATTGATATTTATTATCAAACAAAGCAATAGAAGGTTTATTCGCCGGATTTAAACCGGAAAATATTTCATCGATGTACATTTTAGCCACACGATCCGGGGTACCTCTCAAACTATCGTCAGACAAGTCCAAACCCAGTATCTCCATGATTTCTTTAAACTTTTTACTGATCAGTTCTTTTTTCAATTCATCGTCCATTAGAAATGCATCCGGACGTAAAGGTGTATCCGGATTAGAAGATAAATGATCATCGTGATCGTCTACTAATAAAATATTTTTATGGTTGTTCAGTTTCATATAATAAGGACAATTATTCAAAAGATTAGTTCATTAAATACGAATAATCTTCTTTTAACTTTTTCATAATTTCTTTTCGGGCTATAAAGATGCGGCTCTTTACGGTACCAATAGGAATTTCCAATTCATCCGAAATTTCTTTGTATTTATATCCGTCTACAAATCGAATAAATGGAATTCTAAATTCATCTTTCAATTCGTTTATTACTGCCATAATATCTTTCAAATTAATTTGACCATCTGAAGTATTATAGAAAATAGTAGAGCGAACGGATTCTTTTATTTGCACGGCCGACTTGTTTACTAAATCTGTCTTCCGAACATTTCTTCTGTATTGGTTGATGAAGGTATTTTTCATAATGACGCATAACCAACCTTTAAGATTTGTTGAACTGATGAACTTATCCTTGTATTTTATTGCTTTCAACAAGGTATCCTGGAGCAGGTCTTTTGCTTCTTCCTGATCCATTGTAAGTTTGAGTGCAAAGCTTTTTAGTAAGCTTCGCTCCTTCATGATTAGGGTGTAAAATTCTGCTGTGGACATAGTTGTGTTGTTTTGTTTAACAAATGTACACGTTGATTAAACAAAACAAAATATATTGTTTAATTTTTTTATTATTTTTTTAAACAAAATAATAAACTATTGATTATTAACAACTTATATTTGATGGATAAAAATTATAATGTTTGTCTGAATTCAATAATCGACGTGAGCAATCGGACATTGGGAGGCAGTTTCAATTTTTCTTCTTTAAGGGCGTAACCGGATAAAAAAATCGTTTGGGTTTTAAAATCAGAAGAAATTCGTTGTATAAAATCATTTAACTCCCCCGGTTCAAAAGTATTGGTTAATATTGTTGAAATATAATCGGGTTGTGCAATCTTAACAATACTGGCTAAATCGTCGTAAGGGACTGATTGACCAAGATAATACGGTTTATAGCCTAGTTGTTTCGTCATATAATATTGAACCAACAAACCTATTTCGTGCATTTCCCCTTCTCTCAAAAAAAGCAATACCTTTCCTTTTGGGTTATGATGAATAGTTGGCATTGCATCTATAGAAACGATTATTTTTTGACGAATTAAATTCGACATAAAATGTTCTTGAGCCGGGTTTATAGAGCCGGTCTGCCACAATACACCTATTTTATCAAAAAAGGGATATATGATTTGTTCCATGGCAGCAACAAATCCAAAAGTATTTATCACCTGATTGATTATTTCTTCAAAACGCTCTTCATCCATTTCCACCATGGAAACGATGAGTCCTTCGATTTGATCTTGATGGTCTACCGATTGATCTACCAGTTGCTTTACTTCGGATTCAATCTGCTGGGAGCTCATGCCGGCTATCTTGGATATCTTAACACCATGATTGTTTAAGATACTTATATTCAAGATTCGCTTTAAATCCTCATTTGAATAGTACCGAATATTGGTATCTGTTCGCTCCGGAGATATAATATTGTACCGTTGTTCCCAAATACGAATAGTATGCGCTTTGATTCCGGATAAACGTTCCAAATCTTTTATGGAGTATTTCGACACAGAGACTTTAATTTAGTACCAGATATAAGTACAAACCAAACAAGATTTTGTTTACATCTTCCCATTTCATCTCAAAAATAAGTCATTTAGTCTAAAATTACATACCTAAATCGGAAAATTGTACTTAATAAACATTCCATAGTACGTAAGTATTAATTACGTATTTTTACTTATTTATTACTTGCATAAAAATATCTTACTACGTATTTTTACATAGTATTTAATCAGGCCAAATATATGAACACAGAAAAAGTAGTAGTTGTAGGCAACGGGATGGTTGGCTATAAATTCTGCGAGAAGCTCTTGAAAAAAGACTCATCTCGTACGTTCGAAATAACTGTTATAGGTGAAGAGCCGAGACCGGCATACGACCGGGTTCATTTAAGTGAGTATTTCACAAATCCTAATCCGGATCATTTAACTATGGCTCCGGTGGAGTGGTATATCGACAATTCCATTGCATTGCATTTAGGTGACCCGGTTCAAAAAATTGATCCTAGCAAAAAATGCATTTACACGTTGCAGGGTAAAACGTTTGCATATGATCATTTAGTTATAGCTACCGGTTCTGCTGCATTTGTACCAACGATACCGGGAGTCGAAAAGGATGGAATTTTTGTTTATAGAACCATAGAGGATCTAGATTTAATAATTTCATATGCCAAAAAATCAAAGATAGGTGCGGTTATAGGAGGAGGCCTTTTAGGATTAGAAGCCGGTAAAGCTTTAATGGACTTAGGGCTAGAGACACACGTAGTTGAATTTGCCCCTCGATTAATGCCGAGACAACTCGACGATACAGGTTCCGAAACGTTACAGACAAAATTAGAGTCTTTAGGTATTAAAATACATTTAAATAAAAATACATCCTTCTTTGATGGAGCCGCATCCGTAACTGCACTTCAGTTTGCGGACAATAGTAGGTTAGAAGTAGATATGGTTGTTATCTCAGCGGGTATTAAACCAAGAGATGAAGTAGCGGCTAAAGCAGGATTAGAAATTGGACCTCGAGGAGGCATTGTGGTAAACGATGCTTTACAAACTTCTCAACAAAATATTTATGCTATTGGTGAATGTGCGTTACACCGTAGCATGATTTACGGATTAGTAGCTCCCGGATATGAAATGGCAGAAGTAGTGGCAGATCGATTGACCGGTGGTCAGAAATCGTTCAGTGCCTTCGATATGTCTACTAAATTAAAATTAATTGGTGTAGATGTAGCTAGTTTTGGAGATGCGTTTGGGTCAGCGGAGGGAGCTACTAAAATCTGTTTTGAACATAAAGAAAAAGGTATCTATAAACGACTCAATATTTCAGCGGATAAAAAACATGTGATTGGAGGCATTTTAGTGGGCGATGCGGAGCAGTACAACATGTTACTCCAAATGGTCAACAACAAAATGGTGTTGCCCGAGCACCCGGAAGATTTAATATTAGGAGCAAGAGGAGAAGGGAAATCTTCCGGCGGCGCCGGGGTTATGCAATTGCCGGATGAAGCCGTTGTTTGTTCATGTGAAAGTGTAACCAAAGGGGCACTTTGTTTAGCGGTCGAAGAAGGCAATACAGATATTGGTGCCATAAAAAAATGTACGAAAGCAGGAACAGGATGTGGTGGTTGTGTTCCAATGGTGAATGATTTAATTAAAGAAACATTAAAAGCACAAGGTAAAGTTATAAAAAATGTTCTGTGTGAACACTTCGATTATTCGCGTCAAGAATTATTGGACCTTGTAAAGGTTGGCGGTTTAAAAAAATATGATGAGATCTTAAATCAACATGGCAAAGGGGATGGATGTGAAATATGTAAACCCGCTGTTGCTTCTATTCTAGCCAGTGTTTGGAATGAAGTCATTTTAAAACAAGATACCATTCAAGACTCGAATGATCGATACCTCGCAAACTTGCAAAAGGGCGGAACGTATTCTGTTGTACCTAGAATAGCAGGAGGAGAAATAACCCCGGAAAAATTAATTGTGATTGGTGAAGTTGCCAAAAAATATAATTTATATACTAAAATTACCGGCGGTCAGCGTATCGATTTATTTGGAGCACCGGTACATCTATTACCGGACATCTGGGAAGAATTAGTTAATGCCGGTTTTGAAAGTGGTCATGCTTATGGAAAATCGCTACGAACGGTAAAAAGTTGTGTAGGTTCCACTTGGTGCCGATTTGGTGTACAAGACTCTGTAAGTTTTGCTATTCGAGTTGAAGACCGATACAAAGGTATACGCTCTCCACATAAAGTTAAAATGGGAGTTTCCGGTTGTGTACGAGAATGCGCAGAAGCACAAGCGAAGGATTTCGGCATTATTGCTACGGAAAAAGGTTGGAATTTATATGTATGTGGAAACGGTGGTGCAAAACCACAGCACGCATTACTTTTTGCTCAAGACATAGACGAGGAAACCTGTATACGATACATTGATTTAATTATGATGTTTTACATAAAAACCGCTGAACCATTAACCCGTACTGCTACCTGGTTAAACAAAATGGAAGGTGGTTTGGACTACTTAAAACAAGTAGTTATTCAGGATAGCTTAGGAATCAACGAGCAATTGTTACGTGAAATGCAATTGTTAGTAGATACGTATCACTGTGAGTGGAAAGAAGTAGTGGAGAACCCCGAATTACGTAAGCGCTTCAAAACGTTTGTTAACTCTACGGATAGTGATGCCGAAATGGCCTTTGAGCCAATGCGTGAAATGAAAAAACCAAGTAATTGGACAGTTTAACTTTCTATCAACACCTACTATGAATTCTATGACCACTACTGACATCTTATGGCATCGTGTAGCAACGGTACAAGATATACCTGAAAATGGAGGCGCATGTGCCTTAATTGACGGAAAACAAATCGCTATTTATAATTTCACAAGAAGAGGCGAATGGTATGCAACGGACAACCTTTGTCCACACCGACAACAAATGATTTTATCGAGAGGTATGATTGGAGACATGCAAGGAGAACCAAAAGTAGCTTGTCCTTTTCATAAAAAAACATTCAGCTTGAAATCCGGTGCTTGTCTTTCCGGCGATAATTATGAAATAAAGACGTATCCAATAAAGGTAGAAGACGGCTTGATATACGTTGGCCTGAATGTATAATCGTTCCCTTCTAACTGTGAAGAGTCCGTATGAACGGACTCTTTTTTTTAGTTTTTAAATTAAGTATACTTGCCGTATGATTTCATACGATGAAGCGCTTTCTCTTGTATTACAACAATCCATACCCCTTACGACTTCCAATGTTCCTTTAAAGGAGGCTTTATTTAAAATATCGGTCCAAGATAGTATATCGGATAGAGATTATCCTCCCTTTAATAGGGCTACTATGGACGGGTATGCGTTTTATTGGGATAAGGCAACCCCACCATCTACATTAGCGATACAAGGTACATTATATGCAGGTTCTACCTACACGGACCCCATACCCTTTCCAACAGGTATAAAAATTATGACCGGAGCGCCGGTACCTTCTAATCTTAATGTAGTCGTAAAAAAAGAAGATACTCAGGTAAAAGACAATCTTGTTTCGTTTAATTCGAATCTGGAATTAAAACCGTTCTTAAACATAGCCCTACAGGGGGAAGATGTAAAAAAAGGGAGTACGGTAGTACCTAAAAATTCGAAAATATTACCTACTCATATTCCAATTTTAGCCTCCATAGGATGTAATCCGATTGAAGTATATTCCCCTTTACAAATAGGCTTGCTCAGTACCGGAAATGAAATAGTGGATAGTACCGTTTCATCGATTGAAACACATCAAATTCGAAATTCGAATAGTGTAACTATTCCAGCCTTATTGCATTCTTATCCTTTACAGTTTACCGGCGAACATATTGAAGATAATAAAAGAAAATTAAGCGAAACCATTAAACGATACCACAACCAAAGCATCTTAATTATTACCGGTGGTGTATCAGCCGGTGAAGCGGACTATACACCGGATGTATTAATTGATTTAGGGTATACCTGTCTTTTTCACAAAGTAGCTATTAAACCGGGCAAACCCATTTGGTTTGGTGTTCATCCGACATCCGGTCAAGTTGTTTTTGCTCTTCCCGGAAATCCATATTCCGTTGTAAGTTCCATCAAAGTTTTTGTTGAACCATTTATTCAACACTTACTTCATCAATATACTCCTCCATCTACTATCATTAGTAATGAAAGTAGACCCAAAAAAAATACATTAGATGAGTTTCTTCCTGTTCGATGTATAGATAATAAAATACAATTCTTACCATTTAATGGTAGCGGAGACGTGTCTATGCTCGTTAATGCTTCAGGACTCGTACGACATCCTACATCGGGTGGAATTCAAATTGGAGATACTCTCCCCTATTATCCATTTTAGGCATTATGATGAATACGTTAGAATGGTTTGGCGCTATATCCGGTATTGTTAGTGTATGGCTTACGATACGACAATCCATTTTCACTTGGTATATAGGAGGTATCAGTGTCAGTATGTATATCGTACTCTTTTATCAACAACGACTCTATTCGGATACCTTACTTCATGTATTTTATTTAATCAGTTCTATATACGGGTGGTACCAATGGACATTTAACAAAAAAATAAATTCTTCTATAGGTGGCGTTCGCAACGCTACTTTATCCGAATATTGGAAAGGTGTCTGTTTGAGCGCAATTATTGCCCTTCTTTTAATCTACATTTTTAAACAAACAAATGCTGATAGACTATATATTGATGCCATCTTAGCAGCAGGTTCCATTTGGGGGACATATTGGATGGCCAATAAAATTATAGAACATTGGATACTTTGGCTCTTCATCGATAGCGCATACATTTATTTATATTTAGACAAAGCACTTTACGTTACTGCTGTACTTTATTTTATATTTGTTATAATGGTTATCAAAGGATATTACGATTGGAGAAAAGAATTGTATGCTTAAACGAATCGTATTATATGGTCCTGAGTCTACAGGAAAATCTACTTTAGCTGAATCGCTTGCACATGCTTTCGAATCTGTCTATGTTCCGGAGTTTGCACGTGGGTATTTAGATTTCAAACGGGAAGTATATGACCCATTTGGAAGACAATCGTCAGAAATATGTCAACCGCAAGATATTCCATCTATTGTTATCGGACAAATAGTGATGGAGGAAGCTTTTGCTTTACAAGCCAACCGATTTCTATTTTGTGACACTAATCCATTACAAACACTCGTATACAATCGATATTATTTTAAAAGAAGTGAAGAGTGGATAGAAAAAATTATTCAAGAACGTGTATATGATTATTATTTATTGACCGATATCGATATCCCATGGATTGAGGACCCCTTAAGAGATCGACCCAAACCGGAAGACAGAAAAATTCTTTTTGATTTGTTTCATTCTACCTTACTTCAATACCAATTACCTTTTGATATTATTAGTGGAGATCAACAAAAGCGTTTAGAGAAAGCAACAACTATTATTAACCAACTGGAATTAAAATAAGAGCGAGCACTTTACACGTACTCGCTCCTACAAAGGAATTCACCTAAATTGGTTGATCTAATTTCAATGTCCCTTTTCCTATTTTCAGAACGAACATTCCCTTTTGATCATCTAAACTTTTAACGATAGCCTGATGTAAACAAGGCATTAGTATAGTATCCTCTCCAAATAGTTGTGTACTCATTCCATTCACTTCTACTTGAATCGATTCTGTCCGTCTTACGTCGGCAATAAAGTTTAAAACACATGCCTCATACCCTTCCGTCAAGGGATAAAAACTTATTTCTATAGATAATTGCATTAGAATTTAGCGCTAAAGGTTAACATAAAATTTCGGGTAGCCGCAGGAAAGAAACTAGGGCTGGTGGAATTCGTAATAGAATTACCACTCTGTGTTAAGACATATCCATACACACTTACAGAACCGGAGTGGCTATACAATTGATTGGTTACATTATTGCATTGTAACGATAATGTATACTGTCCTTGTTTTATCCATCGATTTAAAAACAAGGTAACGCGAGCATCTACAAATCCGAAAGAAGGTAAAAGGACAGCCTCTACATTGGAATTATCCAGAAACGATGAAGACATATATTTACCTATTACATCTACTTGTAAAATAGAAGGTATAGAATATCGAATACCTTGATTAAAAATAAAGGAGGGAGTAAATACAGGTTGAACATTGGTATACAAAACACTAGTATCTCTTAAATAATTACCGTTTTCATCATTCACTACATACTTTTGATTAAATTCTTTTAATCTATTATAAGAAAGTGACGTTGCATTGTAAACCGACCAATTTTTATTAATGGTATAATTTAAATCTACTTCTATACCACGCCTAAAACTACCTGCTGCATTACTGCGAAGAGGCAAACCAAAAGCATTTAACTGACCGGTTAATACTATTTCATTTTTAAATTCCATAGCGTATAAATTCACTTGTCCTATCCAAGATCCCGTTTTAATCTTCATACCGGTTTCAATATTAACAACACGTTCCGGTTTAACATCACTCTGTTTAACATCAAAATTAGCTCGATCATCTGTTAAATAATCAATTCGTGCCGGTTCACGTGATGTTTTACCAATTGTTGCGTACCATTTTAATCCTTTAGATAGTTGATACGCTATACCCGCTTTAGGATTAAAGAACAACCAATTCATTTTTTCTACATCGAATGTATCCCGATAAATAGGTTTATCCTCTCCTTTATATCGGAAGGAAGCAGAACGCAGTTGAGCATCTATAAACGCCGTCCATTTAGAATTAAAAACATGTTGATGTTTGAAGAAAATACTGGCTTCATTTTTATAACCGGTATTAAAATAAGCTTCATGATTAGGCTCAAGTGTAGAGGGGTAAGTAGAAGCCCAAGGCACCGTCATATAGTGATCCGATGCAAACGCATTGGCATGAACACCAATATAAGTATCCCCTTTTGAATATTTGTGATGTAAAGTGGCAAAAGCACCTGTAAACCGTTGTTTCAACCAATACCGAGCAATAAAATTTGCGGTAGTATTGCCATTTACATCCGGCATATTCATAAGAGCATAAGGCCAATCATTAAAACGAACATCAAACCATCCTGTACCCATTACATGATAGGCTGAAGCAGATAATTTCCATGAAGAATTAAAGGACTTTGAATATTGTAATTGGAAAAATGTTTGGTTAAAGTAATCCGTTTCGGCCGGAGTTAAAGGATTATTTCGACGAGCAGTATCCAAGGTTGCTTTACTGACTCCCACATACGACAACTCATTTGTAGAGAAGCCGCCCCATGCATTAAACTTTAGAATGGATTTTTTTCCATACGACGCTCCACTAAAAAACCAAGACCGAACAGCAGATGCCGATTGTTGTCTGTATCCATCTGTTTGAATGGAAGATATTCGACCATAAAACGCTGTTTTATTGGGAAGTATACCGGTACCGGCTTCGGCTGTTATTCTAGAAGTTTGAAAACTTCCATATCCTAGATGAATCGCAGCATGAGGTGATGGCTTTAAATCATTTGTTAAAATGTTAATTGAACCACCAAAAGCAGCTGTCCCATTAGTACTGGTACCAACACCGCGTTGAATTTGTATTTGTTGTGCAGAACTTGTTAAATCAGCAAAATTATTAAAAAAGAAACCTTGATTTTCCGGATCATTGATTGGAATTCCATTAACCGTAAGATTAATTCTTGTTTGATCGATACCTCTTAATCTAAAGTAAGAATATCCTATACCGGTTCCATTATCCGAATAGGCATTAACAGCAGGAGTATTATTGATTACATACGGAACATCATAACCGTAATATTTCTCTTGTAATTGCTGTTTATTCAACTCAACAGTAGTAACCGGAAAGTTATCGACAGATCGAATTCCTTCAACGATTACTCGTTCATTGAGAACCGAAGGAGTTAATTCAATTGAAAAGCTATCTATATTTTTTGTAAGAAAGATAGAATCTTCCCATACATCATATCCGGCAAATCGAACTTGAATGCTATAGGTTCCCGAAGGCACTTTTGAAAACGAGAATCCACCGTCGTTTGCGGTCATAACAGAAGCAACAGTCTCTAAACGAACATAAGCCGTTGGTAAAACTTCTTTTGTTTGAGCATCTTTAACTGTCCCGGAGAACGTAAAGAAAAGGGATTGACAAATAATAAGTAATGGTGTAAACATAGGTTCATAGGTTAATGAACCCGGAAGTGTAAAACAGAGTGGCACACTGCAGTTGTGCCATCCTTTTCCCTACGCGACCATTACGCCGATCAGGTTCTAAGGGTATATCTCAGTTTTGATTTTTCAAAACACCCCCAAAGGTTCGATACAAAAGTAATGCTTCTTCTATAGAATCCAAAAAATATTTTAAAAATCCATCAGAACGATTGAAGATCACTTGGGGAATTAAAATTTAAAAAACATTTTTCGTAATCAAAAGCAATCTTATACGTTTTAGTATGTAATACATCCATAGCCTCTTTACAACTATTTTTTTCTAAGCTATTGGAAGTTAGAAGCCAAAACAATTTATGCAAAGCTTCTTTTGTATATATGCTGGGGAAAGGTTGAATAAAACCACTCGGCATTTCGTAAGCAAAAACATCTGCTTCTAAATGATCTTCAGTATAATGATTGATTAACGTTTGAACACATTCTATCGTTAATAACGGCATATCAATTGGTATAATCAACCAATCAACAGAAGACGAAAAATTATAGGCAGAAGCAATTCCATTCAATGGCCCATTGGAATACGTACCATCTACAATACATCGGTTAAGTGGAACTATATGTTGATATTGCAATTGCTGATCCGAGCGAATAGAAAAATACGTCTCCATCGATAATTGAGTCGACAAGGCAATAGCACAATCTAAAAAATTAGAATTATATCCCTGCAACTTTGCTTGAGCTTTATCATATCCCATTCTAGAACTATTTCCGCCGCAGAGCCATAATAGATTCAACGATAGAGAATCCGGAATCGGTGATCCACAATACATAATTAACTATTTAAGCAATAAAATTAAAATATATTTTCTACCCCCCAATATATTTCATACTTAACGCACTTCCTGAAAAAGCGGTTTGTTTTGTAGCTAACGCTGCAGCTAAGATTTGTTGTAGTTCATCCTGCGTTTTATTTTTAGCGGAATACGATACTGTAGAACTTAAACAACCCCATATATTCCCATATGAATCTAATCGAAGGCGATTACAATCCATGCAAAAAGGCTCGGATGAATTTGCGATAACACCAAATTTCCACCCTCTTGCCGTCATCCAATAATTCGCGGTAGACGACATACTTCTGGGTATACGAGCTATCGTTGTTACCCTTTGGATGATATCCAATATTTCTTCTTGCGATACAAAGTACGATTCGTGTGATTTATTTAAATACCCCATCGACATTAACTCCAAAAAACGAATGGGAATATTTCTTCCGGCAGCATATTCCAACAAGGGTACAATCTGGTGTTCATTAAAATTTTTCAATACAACTGTATTTAGTTTTACTTCTAAACCCGAAGACACAGCAGCCTCAATACCATCCAATACTTTTTTAATTTTATTCACTCGGGTTAACGAATAAAAAGTATCCGGATCAAGTGCATCCAATGAAATATTAATAGACCGTAATCCGGCTTCTTTTAATTCGGACAACCGATCTAACAACTGCAATCCATTCGTTGTAATTTTTATAGAGGAAATCCCGAGGTTTACGATCCCTTTTATTAATTCCGGAAGTGGTTTAAATAACAATGGTTCTCCGCCAGTTAAACGTATAGTGGTTAGTGGAGTAATATGGTGGATGGATTGGATAATAGACAAATACCCTTCAACCGTAAGTACAGCAGAAGTAGAATCGGCATTGGATTCCGATAATGAAGATTCAGAGTGAACACAATAGACACATGCCATTGAACATGATTCGGATAAACTTACGCGTAACGTTTGAAACGTTCGTCCAAATGGATCAATTACTTTATTCATTATTATGAAAGTACTTCAATTTGTTGGGAAGACAAAATAAAATCGGTTTTAGGAGCACTACAAACAGAACACACATAAGCATCCGGTAATTGATCAAATGATACGCCCGCGGGTATTTCACTTCTAGAATCTCCCACTTGAGGGTGATAAACGGTAGCACAATGTTTACATTCTAAGTAGATATATTTCGATTTAGGAATCATACCCTTAGGTGCGTTACTTGTAATAGCTATATTCTTTTTCTCTCGTTTGTTTTTATAAAAGGAATCCATTAGATAATGAATAAACGAGGGTAGTTCTTTTTCCGGAATATGATCCATAAAAGGTTTGACTGTTGGATCATTCGGATTAAACGATTCTTTATAACGTATATGATACCTTGAAAAATACTTTTTCCCAAATAATGAAAACAAACCTTCCTCTTGAATATTGATGGAATAAAACGAATCATGTATTGGAGTATTCACACCTATAATCATTCCTTCGCATCTTGCATCTTGCTCTAATAAAATTTGACTAATTTTATTTCTCAAACCTAAAGCACCAAGATCCCATTCATTACAATTCCAACATAAATCGACAGCAGCATGGCCTGTATTGATATTATTTAAACCCAAAACATCTTCCCAAACAGAAATATGCTCTTCGGAAATATTTTTAACCATAATACTATCCCATGGTGTAATATAAAAACTACCAATTTTTGTTTCTAATGCAGCAACAGCAAAGGCATCCAGGGATGTAATAGAAAATCGATTCTTCTTATTAAATACACCTAACCAAAATTTTTCTCCCATAGAGTGAAATCCTTCTTGTCGAAAATAATGATAAGCCGGTATACGAGGGAGTTTTTCATAATTCTTAAATACCCAAAAATCACTCTTGTATACTTCAGACATCAACATCTCCATTGTAAGGATAGAAGAGGATTTCATTAAGAAAGGCTCAAGACGTTCAACTAAAAAAGGGATTTGAGCTGTATTGATTAACACCGGCATCCAATCTGATATTTTGTGATTGGGTGCATGTATAAAAATATACCAAAAATCTTCTTCCGCTGCTGCTATAAAATTAAGCGTACCGGAGAACAAGGGCACAGCATATTGATCAGAATCCACAATATTGATGGGAATAGCAGGTTGAAATGTAAAAGATTCCAATAAATCTCTATAATACCCTTCTGTTAACCATATTTTCGTTTTAAGAATATCCTTAATAACGGCTGAGGTGACAATATTTTTAAATACAGTTTCTCCTATCGCATATCGAACATTTAAAGAAGATAGTCGATCTGACAAAGCATCTACAGCTGCTTTAGAAGTATAAAACCGTAGTTCTTGGCGATTCCCAATATAAATATCTTCGGCACCGGATTGGTGTGCCGCCATTGCAATTTTTCTTAAATCACCCGGAGAAACGATTCCTCCATTTGTAAATACTGTTATTGGAATATTAGTGGACATGTTCAACCTCCTTCATCTGTTTAATCGAACAACGATCTAAAATTGCTTTTACTTCCGGTTTGCAACTTCCGCAACCTGTACCCGCTCCTGTTGTTGAACAAAGTTGAACAAAGTCCACACATCCGGAATGTACCGCCTTTTCTATGTTTCCCTCACCTACCCCATTACAACTACAGACTAATTTTCCCATCAAAGGTTCTTTCGTACTATTTCCAGAAGTCAACAATTGTGCTCGTTTATCCCCTAGCTCTGTTTGCGAATGAATAAGACTTCTAAACTCATTAAATTCAGATTTATCCCCCATTAAAATAGCACCCACTAAACGATCTTTGTACACAATACATTTTTTATAGTATCTACGGTGTTTATCCATAAATACCACTTCCTCATACCCTTCTTCATCTGAAGGAATCTCAATCATTCCGATGGAACATAATTCAACGCCGTGTACCTTTAAGATATTCATACTTAAACTTCCTTTATAGAAAGCAGTGGGATCTCCCGTCAAATGAGCAGACAGTACATTTGCTTGCTCTTCAGCTGCTGCTGTTATCCCAAATAGTTGTCCATTACATTCAGCTATTTCCCCCATTGCGTATATGGACACATCTGACGTTTGCAGGTATTCATTCACCACTACTCCTCTATTGGTTGTCACTCCGGCTTCTTTCAATAATTCTATATTAGGTTGAGTCCCTATAGCAAACAAAACAGCTTTACAGTCAATTTTTCGACTACTTCGTAATCGAATGCTTTCAACTTCTTTTTCTCCATTGATATACAATACTTCATCATTGAAATACAAATCCATGCCTCTGTCTTGCAATTCTTCCGCTAATAAATCTGCGGAAGTCTTATCCAATTGACGGTCCATTAAACGATTGGAACGTTGAATAACGGTTACTTTCATACCGATTTCAACCAAAGCATCTGCCATTTCCAAACCAAGTAATCCACCACCTACTACTACAACATTATCCCCTTTCTTTATTCTATGTAATAATTTATCGGTATCTTCTTTTTGTCGAATGGTATAGATACCCTCCAAAGCAGGTAAGGATTTCAATCTAAAAGCACGACTACCGGTGGCTACAATCAAGCGATCATAAGAATACCGAATACCGGAGGCATCTGTAATTATCTTAGACTCTTTATTAATGTGTTCAATTCGCTGCCGAATGACATTAACTCCTAAAGCGTTCCATTCGGGCTCTTCCAGTTTTTGTAAGTGTTTCCACATTTTATGTCCACTCAGGTATTCCGGAAGTAATACACGATTGTAAAATGGATTTACTTCACCGCTAAAAACAGTAAGAACATCGTCAGGCGCTAATGCTTTATGTCTTCGAATAAACTGACAAGCCGCAGCACCTGCACCTATTATAATAATATGTTCTTTCGGTTTAGTATAAACTTTTACCTCTACAGCATTATATTTAAAATCTGGTTCTTTTGAAATCGGATCCACTACTGTATGCGTTATATTATTGGCCCTAGCTTGTGTAGATTGCATAATTTTACCCCAATGCATGGGTAAAAAAACACACCCTTTTCGAATATCTTCTGTTATTTTTACCGGTACACGAACAGATCCTAATGAATTATAAATTTCCGCTATGGCATCTTGTTTTAAGCCACGAACAGCAGCATCTTCCGGATGTATTTCTAGATAAGGTTTTGCGATATGAGAAGTAAGCTTTCTTACTTTTCCCGTTCTGGTCATGGTATGCCATTGATCTCGTATGCGTCCGGTAGTCAATATCAATGGAAAATCAGGTGTTGTAGGTGCAGACTGATTTTCAGGAGATGCAGTTCCAATCTGCGCTTTGGTATTGGGAGTATAAAATTTAAAATCGGTAAATAAACGGGGTGTACCGGGATGACCGGGAGTAGGCACAGGCCACTGAACGCTTCTTCTTTTTTTCAAATCATCATACGATAACCCACTAATATCAATATTGGTATGCCGAGTTATTTGAGTGTATTCATTAAAAATATCCGCAGCACAGGTATAATTAAAGGATTCCTTCCATCCCATAGCGTGCGCAAAGCGTGTCAATATTTCAATATCCGGTAAAGCTTGCCCGGGTGCTTCTAATACTTTATTTAAGTAACTTATACGTCGATCGGAATTCGTCATAACGCCTTCTTTTTCCATATAAGCAGCAGCAGGAAGTACTAAGTCAGCATAGGCTATGGTATCGGAGCGATTGGAAATATCTTGCACCACTACAAACGCTGCTTTATCTAAAGCTGCTTCAATTTGAGTAGCATCCGGTAGACTTACTAACGGGTTAGTACAAATAATCCAAATCGCTTTCATTTTACCGGAAGCCAAATGTTGAAACATTTCAGTAGCAGTAAATCCAGGTTTTTCTTGAATGGTAGGAACACCCCAAAAATCCGCTACATACTTTCTATGTTCTGCATTAGCCAAATTGAAATGAGCCGGCAATAAATTAGCTAAACCACCAACTTCACGTCCTCCCATAGCATTGGGCTGACCGGTCAGTGAAAAAGGTCCATTACCGGGTTTCCCTATCTTACCTGTAATCAAAGACAAATTGATTAAGGCAACGTTTTTTTTAACGCCAATCACACTTTGGTTCAAACCCATTGCCCACATCGAAATATATCCTTTGGCTTTTCCAATAGCTCGTGCTGCTAATTGAATATCTTGAAGTGGAACGTCACACTGTAATGCATACTCTTCTAAAGAGGTAGACATTACTTGAGAACGAAGCGCCTCAAAACCATCCGTGTATTGATTTATAAATTCAGTATCGATATAGTTTTCTTCGATTAATACTCGAGAAAGAGCGTGATACAAATAAATATCGGTTCCAGGCTGAATGGGTAAATGAATATCTGCTATCGCACACGTTTGAGTTTTTCTAGGATCAGCAACTATAATCGTAACGTTAGGATTAGCTGCTTTATGCGCTTCTATTCGTCGAAATAATATTGGATGACACCACGCCGGATTGGCACCCGTAATAAAAAAGCAATCGGCTAATTCAATATCATCATAAGAGACAGGAACACTATCTTCACCTAGGGTTGATTTGTAACCAACCACAGCAGAACTCATGCACAATCGGGAATTTGTATCAATATTATTTGTTCCTAGAAACCCTTTTGTAATTTTATTAACCAGATAATATTCTTCTGTGAGACATTGACCGGATACGTAAAAACCAACAGAATCCGGCCCATATTTTTTAATGATAGAAGAGAAAACACCCGCAGCGCGTTGAATAGCAGCTTCCCATGACACCTGCTGCAAGGGAAGATCTCTATGAGCCCGCATCATAGGATGAAGAATACGATCTGACGTATCCATAGCAGCATAGTGAAGGTTCATACCTTTAGAACACAACATCCCTTTACTGGCCGGATGCGAAGGATCCCCTTCCACTTCTACGTTACCATTAGTATATGTATGAATTTGCACACCACAACCTACTCCACAATAGGAACAAGTAGATGTTTGAGTAGTACGAAGAGCTGCCATAGTTTTGGATAAGAGTTCACTTCCAATTGTTGAGCCTGAACACTCCTTTGGATAATTAAAGATAGAAAAAAAGGAACACTTACGTACGTATTTATACGTATTTTTAAAAAATACTTTAAATAATGCAATTCTACCCAATAAAAATAAAAAAAGAGGGACCCTTCCGGTCCCTCTACACCCTTTTACTAACTGTCGGGTTTCTTATATTAAGCGGCGTAAGCCTCCATCAATAAGTACAACAGTTGGTCTCGTATCGCCTTGTATTCAGGGCTGGCCACAAAGGTTTTTTTCTCTCTTGGCCGTGGAATGTTAACAGGTATAATTTCACCAATTGTAGCCGCCGGTCCGTTCGTGAGTACTACAATTTTATCCGATAAGAAAATCGCTTCTTCTATATCGTGAGTAACCATAACAATTGTTTTCTTTTGTTCGTCCGAACTCCAAAGCGCGGTTAATTCTTCATGTAAAGAACTTTTTGTTAAAGCATCTAATGCACCAAAGGGTTCATCCAACAATAGAATATTAGGATTAATCGCAAAAGCACGCGCTATGGCGGTCCGTTGTTTCATACCTCCGGAAATTTGTTGGGGCGATTTATCTTTATGATTCATTAAACCTACTTTTTGTAAATAATAATGAACAATTTCTTTTTTCTCGGATTTGGATTTATCCGGAAAAACAGAATCTACTGCTTGATAGATGTTTTCAAATACAGACATCCAGGGGAGCAAGGAATAATGTTGAAATACTATACCCCTATCCGGTCCCGGAGCAGTAATTGTTTTATATTTCACTACTACTTCCCCTTTGGTTGGTTTTACTAAGCCACCAATAGCGTTCAGAATAGTAGATTTACCACAACCTGAATGTCCGATTAGAGAAACAATCTCACCGGATTTAATATTTAGATTAATATTTTTAACTGCGGTATAAATACCTTTTGGAGTGGGGAAAGAGATATCTACGTTGCGAATCTGTATACCCAATTCGGAATGGTAAACAGAGGTATCATTTATATCTAAAGGAGTTTCCATATTTTTTTAGTTCAAGGGTGTGAATGAAATTATGGGTATTTTATTTATAAGAGAACTTCTTTCCTAAGAATAAGAAGAAACGATCCAACAATAGACCAACAGTACCAATAATGATGATGGCTGAAATCACCTTTTCTAAACTTAAAGCATTCCAACTGTCCCATACAAAGAAGCCGATACCCGTACCTCCGGATAACATTTCACCGGCAACGATTACCAACCAAGCCACTCCAATACTCAAGCGTAGCCCTGTAATAATGTGAGGTACAGAATAAGGAAGTAACACTTTTGTAATATAACGGAAGGGAGAAAAACCAAATGCTTTACTTACGTTTCTGAAATCATCCGGAATGGATGCAACACCAACTGCTGTATTGATTAGTGTAGGCCATAAAGACGTAATAAAGATAATAAACACTGTAGCAGAACCGGCGTTCTTAAGTGCTACCAATCCTATAGGGAACCAAGCTAATGGAGATACCGGTTTCAATATTTGTACAATAGGATCAAACATTTTGTAAAATAGTTTACTAGAACCAAGTAACACACCAACAGGTATAGCTAATATAGTAGCAATAGAAAATCCTTTGAACACGCGTTCAATGGACATCATCAATTGTAAACCAATACCTTTATCATTTGGTCCATTATCATACCATGGATTACTAATCATACTCCATAACACGGTTAAGGTGGCCAATGGGCCGGGTAGATTACGATCTAAGTATACACTGATTCCTTCCCACATCAATAAGAATAACCCGATACCTACTAAAGAAAGAAACAGATTCGTTAGGGTTTGTTTAACGATATAAATCGATTGGGAAAATACGGGTGCAGAAGCTGCACCCGTAGATTTATCCGTCAAACCAGGTAGAAATGATTTTAAAGTCATAGTTTTCATATCTAATTCCGGTTATAGAAATATTATTTTTTACAAGTACTTAAGTACGCTGATGGATTTTTAGGATCAAATGTTGCACCCGGTTCGATATTAGTAGCAAATGGTGTCATATCATCGTTCGGAATAGCAACGCCCATTTCTGTTGCCACTTCTTTGTAAAGATCCTGCATTAATAATTTATCTACTACCTCTTTATAATTAGGCTCCTCAGACAAATATCCGAAACGAACATATTGAGCTAAGTACCAATACATATGTGATCGTCTTGGGAAGTTAACTAAACCTTTTTTATGGAATAGCATATAATCATCTACATAGGTTACCTGTCCTTGGTTACAACCTAAGTCGTAGATACCGGCTAAACGGTTTTCTATAACGGCTGGAGCTGCGTTAACATAACTAGGTGCACCGATAACAGTTGCAGATTGTTTTCTATTGGCTCCATTATCTAATAGTTTACACGCTTCCATAACCGCTTTCATTACTTTTTTCAATTGATCGCGTTTCCCTTCTGCGAAGGCTTTGTTAACAACCAACGCTTTTTCCGGATGGTGTTTCCAAATATCTTGAGTAGCTAAGTGTGTAAAACCTACTGTCTGTGCTACAGCTACGCCATTCCAAGGTTCTCCTACGCAAAAACCATCCATATTTCCTACTTTCATGTTCGCTACCATTTGTGGTGGAGGAATAGTAATGATTTTAACAGACTTTTGATTAATTCCTGCATTCGCTAACCAGTTACGTAACCACATATCGTGCGTTCCACCCGGGAAGGTCATAGCAAACGTCACCTCTTTACCTGATGCCTTGCGTGCATCCACTACACCTTTTACTTTATTCACTTGCTTAAAACCTATTTTACCGCAAAATTCATTGGATAATGTGATAGCTTGACCATTGGTATTAAGTATCATGGCAATCTTCAACTCTGATCCTGCTTTACCACCTACACCGGTATATACAGAAAGTGGCATACTGGACAAACAATGAGCGGCTTGAAGTTCGCCGGTTAACAGTTTGTCGCGTACGTTTGCCCAAGAAGCTTCTTTGGTAACAACGACGTTTACACCTTGTTTTTTAAACAAACCATATTCTTTAGCCATTACAATCGGAGCACAATCGGTTAATGGTATAAAACCTATTTTTATAACATCTTCTTGCTGCATTGATTTTTGTGCAGAAGGTAGTATCAGTAGCGCTGTACCTATTCCTGTTACAACTGCTATTTTACGTAACATCTTTTTCATATAGTATAAGTATTAAAAGGGTTCAATATTATTTACCTTGAGCGTCTTGTAAATCTTTGATGGATTTATTGGCCGCATCTAAATCTCTTCTCAATTCTCTCAACTGAGTATTGATAGCATTGGTAAAGTCCGGACGAATATTTATTGTGAAATATGCCCAGTGAGCGGTTAAGTCTTTACTCGCTATGTTTGTAGTTCCTGCAACCGGTTTAATTGCAGCCATTGTTTCTGTTGCAAACATTACAGAATAACCTAGTTCAAATCCAACCATTTTGGTTAAGTTGTAATTCAATACCATATCGATTTCAGTACCTAAATTTGAACTCATTTTATCCGTTAAATCGGATGTTCTCTTCTCGGCAACGCTGTTTGCTGCTAAGAATTGGTGCGCTGCAACATATAAGGATGTTTTATCTGAAAATTTATAACGAGCCGTAATGTTTAAGTTTAACAAGCCGGGTGTTCTGTTTACACCATTTGTTGTTTGGAAAAACGGATCAGCTACGTAGAAATAATCCATATACCCCCAAAATTTATGAGGTGTACCATACAAAGGATCAAATGCTCTGTTAACGGTTGAAGTAGAATCTAAGGTATTATTACCGGATAAATAATCTACTCCTGGACCGATGTTAAATTTACGACCGATTTGAAAATCTGTTTGTAAGAAAGCCATATAAGCATCCATCGTTTTACCTGTTCTATCTTTGTTTCCTTGGTAGTATGCACCGGCTTCAATTTTATGACGGCGTTTTATTTGACCATAATAGGCTACACCAAACGTTTGACGGCTCCATACACCTCTAGTTGGAACAAAGTTGGTGGATGTACCTTTATTCTTTTGAAAAGCGTCATTAAAGAATAAGAATGTTAATTTAGAATATCCGATTTCTTTTGATAGATATAAATATTGCATGGCTTTATACATATTGGAAATCCCGTTTGTACCGGCAGGTGCAGCTATATTAGCACCATCAGTACCATTAACAGGGACCGGAATTGGGAAATAATTAGTACCATTATTTTTAATCTCTCTATGTTGATTAAAAGCAAAACCGGCATCCATTTTCCATGTTCTATAATGGGTACGCAAAATAATCGCATCGTGTCTGCGACCTTGTTGTAACCAATCTAATCCTCCTAATAAACGTTGACAATCGTATTGAATATTTTGACGACCAACTTTAAGACTGAAGTTGGAAAAACTTTTCAGAAACGTAGAATCGTTTATTACTACTTCACCCCAAGCCTCATTTACTCCCAATTTATTCCCATCAATTTGGTTGATGGTCGATGCATCCTGTCCCCATACTCGGATATCTTGTATAGAAGCATAAAACCGATAGCGATCGGCATTCATACCAAAGTTTAAACGCATTCTATGACTGGTAAAGAAAGAAGGAATTGCGCCTTCATAAGGTAAAGTACCTTGGCCATAACGAAACTCTGAACGAGTTCTATATTGACCGGTAATCGATAACTGTGCGGAAGCCCAAGAGCTCCAACAGCCTGCCAGTAGCAGCGCTGCTCCCTTCACTAGTAATGTTCTGTTCATGTTCATAAGAGTAAGGTGATAAAAGGTTCGTTCGTTACACGTACTCTGTTCGTTTTCGTGTACGGATACAATATTAATAAATATACGTATTAGTTGTACGTAATTTTACTTATTTTAATTACGTATTAATACATATTCTTTATTAAGTACAATTTCTAAGTAAAAATACAGGCAAAAAAAAGACCCTTTGTATAGGGTCTGCTACTTTATAGTACTTAAAAACAAGCTTAGACTATCTTTTCTTCTATGGCTACTTTTACCAACTCAACAGCGTTTTTTACTTTAAGTTTCTTCATGATATTCGCTCTATGTGTTTCAATCGTTCGTACACTTATTCCTAACCCGTCGGCTATTTCTCTATTATTACGTCCATCCACTATCATTTTTAAAATACCTCTTTCCCTTTTCGTTAAATCAAACTCGCCCTCAGATTCATCCTCACTCGTCTTTAACTCTCCTTGTTTTACTTTATTTAAATATCCATTTACCAACAAGGTAGATATAGTTGTATTAAAATATTTTTCACCGGAGGCCACTACATTGATTGCTTTCACAAATTCTTCTTTGTCAACATCTTTTAACAAATACCCCATGGCGCCTGCTTCTACACTTTTTAATACATAGGTCTCATTATCGTGCATAGATAATATGATGACTTTAGATTGTATTTTCTTTTTCGTCAACAAGTCAGTTGCTTCTATACCATTCATCTCCGGCATCGCTATGTCCATAATAACTACATCCGGTTCTAATTCTGAAACAAGTTTAACAGCATCTTTACCATTAGAGGCTTCTCCAATTATTTTTATATTTTTTTGATCTTTTAATGTTGCTCGGACTCCATCTCGAACAATACTATGATCATCTACCAAAACTACCTGTATCATTTTCATATTTTTTGAGTAAGAGGTACTTCTACACGAACTGTAGTACCTTCTCCTATTATACTGTTAAAGATAAGATTTCCGTTTAATAAATTAACTCTTTCTTTTATGTTTGTTAACCCTCTCCCAGATCCATCTATTTTCTTTTTATCCGATGGAATAAATCCATTGCCATCATCTTGAATGACCAACACTAACTGTTTACTTGACAATTGTAAATCCATTTCAATTTTATTCGGCTCTGCATATTTGATAGCGTTATTCATCGCTTCTTGGGCAATCCGATATAAATTTATTTCAAAGTTTTTATCCAATCGAAATGTATTATCGGTTCCAATGTAATGTATTTCGACAGCTGTACTATTTGCATTCATGCGTTCACATAAATGATGCAGTCCGGCCGATAAACCAAAATCATGTAATACACTTGGCATCAAATCAAAGGAAATCCTACGAACTTCTTGAATAATTTCAGTAATGGATTGCTTAATCGTTTTTACTAACCCATTTTCTTCTTTTTCTATCGTCTCCGGTATTGCTTGTATATTAAAACGCAATGCGGTTAACATTTGACCTAATCCATCGTGCAATTCACGAGCAATTTTTCTTCTTTCTTTTTCTTGCCCTTCTAATACAGACGCCGTTCGAATCTTTTGTTCGCTGATACTATGTTTAAATTTTTCTGTTAAATCAGTATAAATAGCAATGTATTGGCCAATTGCATTGTATTCATTATAAACCGGAATTATCGTTGTATCCAACCATACATAACTTCCATCCTTGGCCTTATTCCGAATCTCATCATTCCAAATGTCCCCTCTAGAAATAGTCTTCCACAAATCATCAAAAAACTGTTGACTATGATAATGACTATTTAATACTTCTAACGACTTACCTACTAAATCTTCTGCATCATATTTCAAAATAGAACAAAACTTTTCACTGGTATAGGTGATGATACCCTGTGGGTCTGTTCGAATCATCACGGTAGCATGTTCTAATGCAAACGTAACATCTTTTAATTCTTTTAAAGACTTGGATAAACTTGTATTGCTCACTCTTAACTTTTGAGCTAATGTCATTGCTTGTTGCTCTGCATCAATCAACTCTTCTATGTTTTGTTCGATGGTTTTTGATGCCGGCCTGAAAATAAAAAAACCTTCAAATAATAATACAACTAGAGTCAAAATAAAAAGTATGTATTCAATCTTTTCTAACCATGCCACCTTTTCTCGTGCCTCAAAATCAAATCGAAATACAATCTTATTCATGATATCTAAAAACAATTTCTCGTTCGATAACACATTTTCGATGGCTACATTCAATCGCTTGACATACAGTGAATCCTTTGAATCCAACAAGGCTATCGTTCTGGCATTGTTATAAACTATATAAAAATAAGGGTCAGCCTCTGTAAACAAATCCGCAATAGGTAGGCTTGAATTCTTAGGTATTTTTAAAGAATCATTACCATACTGTAAGGCTAAATGACGGAGCTCCCATTCAGCAGTTAACTGTAAAATACTTTTACGAATATCTTTGTAGGTACTTATAGGTAAGGTATCTCTCACGAGCAAACAAAGTTTTGTTATCTCTTGACTCTGATATCGTTGACGTCCCGAAAAATTTACGACGCGCGAATCACTTAATTGGTCTTTAATACTCTTTTGTATAATAAACTGCCCGGCAATCGTTAAGATGGCTACCATAGACAAGGCAATAATATACAATCGAGTTAATCGTTGAGCTGACTTCTCTTTGACAACAACTTTATTTCGTACTTCAGCGGTAGACATACGTACTAATTTACGTATTTATACATAATATTGTAAAAAAGACCAAAGTTTTATGGCGCACGAATGGAATTCTTTAGAATTATTGTTAAAGAAAAAAGGAATCGGACCGGAAGGTAGTAAGCATTTATCTGCTTCAGACTTAGATCAACTGAAGGAGATTTTGAATCAAAAAACCTATTCTATTACAACATTAGCAACATTATTGACCGCATTAATACTGTTAGATAAGACTATAGAAGAAAAAAATTTTCTGGATGGGCTTCCTCTATCCACTCTGCCAGAAGAAGTTCACTTTTTATTTACTCAATCTTCTTCGAATCCATTAGGTCAGTATACGATTCAAACCTTATTAAAAAAATCCCTCACGTATGTTGAAGCAAGGGAAGCGATGACTTTGCTTTTACATTCCGATACTCCGGATTACATTAAAGCAACATTTTTAGAGGCCCAACGATTAAAGAGAGAAACAAGCGATGAAAATAGAGCCTTCTTCGATGTTCTATATGAAAACTGTAACCGACTGACGCTTCCGCTTCCCCTCCTGATTGATATTGGAGATAGTTATGATGGTTATGATCGCCATTATAATGTATCCATCTTTCTTGCGGCAACACTTGCCTCTATTGGCTATCCTACAATTGTTCATGGCGTAAAATCAGTAGCTCCAAAATTCGGTCATACGTCTCATGGGGTGCTTCAAGCACTACATCTTTCGGTGTCGTATTCACTTTCTATCTGTCAACAAAAAATAATGGATTCCTCAGTGGGTTGGGCCTACATGGATCAGTCTGTATTTTTCCCTTCCTTATATGCCTTACGCGCAATGCGAAAAGAAATGGTGAAACGTCCATTTTTAGCTACGTTTGAAAAACTACTTCAACCCCTTCAATCTACTACCGGTAATATACTATTCAGTGGGTATACTCATCCACACTATAAACAAGAAGTAGTTCAACAGATAGCTCGACAGAACCAAGCCGCACAAGCTCTAATAAGTAAAGGACTCGAAGGATCCGGACAACTCCCGCTGCAACGAACCACGACACTTATGCATTGGGATGGGCAAGTCATTTCAGAACATATATGTGATCCTAGTGTTATAGCCTTTTCATTTGAACAAAAACCAGGAAAATATACTCAAGCTACGGATGCCGCTATCTTAGGTCTCGATGCCCTCAAGGGGAATAAAAATGAAGCCTATTATAGTATCGTGTATACCGGATCTACCCTATTACACTGCAGCTTATCCATTCCTATGGAGAAGGCTAAACAAATGGTAGAAGATTCTATTCTTTCGGGTAAAGCCTTACAGCACTTATTGGCTTTTTAACTGCTGAATCTTTGTTCGCATTCGTTTAGAAGGATACAAAGGATTCCGTCTAAGGGGTGCAGGTACAACGGCTACCAATGCTGCCGTTTGATGGGACGTTAACTTATTAGCGCTTTTTTTATAATAAAATTGTGCTGCAGCTTCAATTCCATAAATTCCTTTTCCAAATTCAATATTATTCAAATACACCTCTAATATCCTCTCTTTACTCCAAGCTGTTTCGATTAAAACGGTAAAGTATGTTTCCAAGCCTTTTCGAATCCAATCCCGACTAGGCCATAAAAAAATATTTTTTGCAGTTTGTTGAGATATCGTTGAAGCACCTCTCATTCTTTTGCCTTTATTTTTTTTATTGTATTCAATTGCTTTTCGAATACCCTCAAAATCAAATCCATGGTGTTGATAAAAGGTAGCATCTTCACTGGCTACTATTTGACGCTTAATAGAAGTGGGCATTTCTTCGAAGGAAATCCAATCTCTTTTTGCACCCACCCATTCACCTTTTAATCCTCCTTGTACGACTCGTATACCCATTAAAGGAGTGAACATAGGATTAATCCATCGATGCAACAAAACGATTTCCCAAGAAAAAATAAAAAAAAACAACAGTATATGACCCGTAAACCATCCTATTTTTTTCATTGTCTCCACCTCTTATAAAGAATGTTTGTAAGTTAGCTAAAATTGTTTTGATAAGCATCTGAAAGGTATTTAAATTAGTTGTGTAACAATAATTACCATGTTAACTACGATAGAGGCCGCAGCACGGATAGACGAATTAATTCAAAAGATACACCATCATAATTATCTCTATTACCAAGAACATCGTCAAGAAATTTCCGACTTAGAATTCGATGTTATGTTACAAGAATTAATAAAGTTGGAAAAACAATTTCCGGATTTATTAAGAGAGGATTCCCCTTCTCAACGTGTAGGAGGAACGATTTCCAAAGAATTCCCATCTGTTGCCCACGCCCATCCTATGCTTTCCTTAAGCAATACGTACACAATAGACGAAGTGCAAGAATTTGAGGAACGAGTGGTAAAAGCATTAGAAAAAAAACCGGAATACATATGCGAACTAAAGTATGATGGCGTAGCTATTAGTTTAATATATGAAAATGGTATACTTGTTCAAGCCATCACACGAGGTGATGGTGTAAAAGGTGATGATGTTACCCCAAATGTGAAAACGATACGCTCTATCCCTTTACAGTTGATGGGCCAAAACATACCGAACCGATTAGAAGTACGAGGGGAAATTTATTTGCCTTATTCCGAATTTGACCGAATCAATAAAGAAAGAGAAGATATAGGCGAACCTTTGTTATCCAATCCCAGAAACGCTGCAAGTGGCACGGTAAAAATGCAAGATTCAACTCAAGTTGCCCGGAGACAATTGAGTTGTATGGTATATTATTTAGTGGAGCCCAAACAACGCTTTACCACTCATGAGGAATGCCTGCTTAGTATGAAACAATGGGGCCTTCCGGTTCCTACCACTTGGCAAAAATGTTCTTCCATTGAGTCTATTCAACACTATTTAACACATTGGGATACGGCACGTTTCGATCTTCCCGTAGCTACGGATGGTGTTGTCATAAAAGTAAATTCCCTAGCCGAACAAGATACGTTGGGACTTACGGCTAAAAGTCCACGATGGGCAATTGCTTTTAAATATAAAGCAGAAGAAGCCTGCACCCCTCTCCTTTCTGTAGAATTTCAAGTGGGTAGAACCGGGGCAATAACACCGGTAGCGAATCTTGTTCCTGTTCCTTTAAGCGGAACAATAGTAAAGAGGGCTACATTACACAATGCAAATGAAATACACCGATTGGATCTTCATGAAGGAGATACCATTGTTGTGGAAAAGGGAGGAGAAATTATACCTAAAATTACACGTGTAGTAAAAGAAAAGAGAATCGCAGATAGTCTTCCGATTACATTTATCAAAAACTGTCCGGAATGCGCAAGTCCTTTAATTCGAACGGAAGGAGAAGCAGCCTATTATTGCCCCAACGAAAGCGGTTGTCCTCCTCAACGAAAAGGGAAAATCGAACATTTTATACAGCGTAAAGCAATGAATATCGATGGATTAGGACCGGAAACGATAGAACAATTGTATTCCAAAGGCATTATTTCAACTGCTGCAGATTTATATTCTCTACAATATAAAGACTTAGAACAGCTAGAGCGTTTTGGTAAAAAATCGATTGACAACCTTCTAAGCGGAATTGAAAAAAGTAAACAAACACCATTTAAATCTGTGCTATTCGCTTTAGGGATACGATTTGTGGGCATAACGGTAGCAGAAAAATTAGCCATGCATTTCCACTCTATGGACGTACTTTCTAAAGCTACGAAAGATCAATTATTAGAAGCACCTGAAATAGGAGATAAAATAGCAGAAAGCATTATCGATTGGTTTGCACAAATCGACAATCAACATTTTTGGAAACGTTTAGAAGCAGCAGGTATACTCTTTTCCCTACAAGAAGAGGATAAATTAAAAATCGAGACCGATATATTGAATGGGGCTACTTTTGTGGTATCTGGAGTGTTCCAAAAGTATGATAGGGAAACGTTAAAAGAAACTATCCTAAAAAATGGAGGGAAAATAGTCAGCTCTATTTCGTCCAAATTAAATTACATCGTAGCCGGTGAAAATATGGGGCCTTCAAAATTAGAAAAAGCTCAAAAATTAGGAATTCGAATCCTTACTGAAGATGAATTTGATTCGATGTTGAGGTCAGAATCTTAGAGTTTTCAACGTATTGCGTAATTTATAAGTATTTCCATTCTAAATATCAGGATTATTCACGAAATTTGTAAGCTTAAATTTGTACCATGCAAACATTTTATGGAACCGGTGTAGCATTAGTTACCCCTTTTAATGACGATCAGTCCATCGATTGGAACGCTTATAAAAACCTAATTGAATATTGTATATCCAATAGTGTAGATTACATAACCGTAAATGGTACAACAGCTGAATCCGCTACCACATCCTTAGAAGAGAAAAACGAACTGTTAAGAGTTGCTATAGAAGTAAACAACAATAGAGTTCCGGTTATGTTTGGAATCGGAGGAAATCATACTAAGGAGATTTTAGAACGTATTCGTACCACTAATTTCAATGGAGTAGATGCTGTATTGTCGGTATGTCCATATTATAACAAACCATCACAAGAAGGCATATTTCAACATTATAAAGCCATAGCAGACGAAAGTCCTGTTCCTGTTTTAACCTACAATGTTCCGGGGAGAACTGGTATTAATATATCAGCTAAAACCTCTATTCGTTTATCTGAAATCCCTAATATTTTAGGGGTAAAAGAAGCCGGTGGTGATTTAACACAAATGTTAGACATTATAAAAAATACAAGAGATGAATTCTTATTAATTGTAGGAGATGATATGTTAGCAGTCCCTGCAATTTCGATAGGAGCTGTAGGAACGATATCTGTTTTAGCCAATCCATTCCCTAAGGCCTTCTCAGATATGATTCGTTCTGCTTTACAGTCTCGCTTTCAACATGCTACGGAAGTATTAAAATCACTTTCTGAAATCAATACTTTAATGTATGAAGAAGGGAATCCGGTTGGGGTAAAAACGTTGCTCCGTCATATGCAATTAATGAACGACCAAGTGCGTTTACCGTTAGTTCCGTCGAGTGATAGCTTAGAAAGCAAAATTAAAATAGCGTACGCAGCTTATTTAAAAAATAAGGTAGTAGCATAAAAAAAGTCTCCTAATTGGAGACTTTTTTTTAAGCTTCATCATTTTTCATTTCTTGAACTTCTACTCTAATTTCTTGAGCTAAGTTTTTCAGATCTTGCATCCCTTTACGAACGCGGGTACCCGCTGCACTGTTTTTCTTGTCATAAAACTTTACAAAATCAGGCTCTAGCGATGCAATCAAATCCTTAAGTTGTTGTAATCTGTTCATTGCGATTTAAAAAGTTAATAGTTTAAACTTTACATGTAATGAAAGTATAAAAAAAAAGGGCAAAAAACAATTTTTTGCCCTTTTTAATGAAATTTAAGAGATTTAAACCGGCATGTTGGTTAAACTTTTACTATAGGCACCGTTTTTCAATTTCTCTGCAATATCCGAAAAGGCCTTAATCGTACGCTCCACATCGGCCAAGGAATGTTCCGCTGTTGGGATTAAACGTAACATCATAACTCCCTTAGGAACAACTGGATATATAACGATTGAACAGAAAATACCATAATTTTCACGTAAATCGATAATCATTTGGGCCGCTTCCATTTCAGTACCGCTTAAGAAAACAGGTGTTACAGGAGATTCTGTTCTGCCAATATTAAATCCTTTTTCTTTTAAGCCATTCTGAAGGGCTTTAACAACATCCCATAACTTAGAACGTAATTCCGGTTGCGATTTTAACAATTCTAAACGTTTCATATTGCCTATAACTAATGGCATAGGTAACGTTTTCGCAAAAATCTGAGAACGGGTATTGTATTTTAAATATTCTATTACATTTTCTTTAGATGCTACAAATGCCCCAATACTAGCCATTGACTTAGCAAAAGTAGAGAAATAGATATCTACTCCATCTTGAACTCCTTGCTCTTCTGCAGCACCGGCACCGGTTTTTCCCATTGTACCAAATCCATGCGCATCATCAATCAACAATCGGAAAGAATATTTATTTTTAAGTTCAACGATTTCTTTTAATCTGCCCATATCACCGGCCATACCAAAAACGCCTTCCGTAATCACTAAAATGGAGCCTTTAGTAGGATCAATCATTTTATTGGCACGTTCTAATTGCATTTTCAAGTTATCGATATCATTATGAGGAAATACTAAACGTTTTCCCATATGTAAGCGAACACCGTCAATAATACAAGCGTGTGACTCAGAATCGTAGATAACGATATCATGCCGATCCAAAAGAGCATCAATGATAGACATTATACCTTGGTACCCGAAATTTAATACCATGGCATCTTCTTTACCCATAAAACTAGCTAATTGATTTTCAAAAGTCTCAATTAGATTGGAGTTTCCGGACATCATACGAGCTCCCATTGGGTAAGCTAATCCATAATCTGCCGCTCCTTGTGCATCTGCTTCACGAACTTCCGGGTGATTAGCTAAACCTATATAGTTATTCAAACTCCAGTTTAACACATCTTTCCCTCTAAATTTCATATGAGGTGAAATTGCCCCTTCTAATTTAGGGAAAGCAAAATAACCGTGAGCGATGCTGGAGTGCTTACCTAAAGGCCCCCTGTCATTCTGTAGTTTTTCAAACAGATCCAATGTCGTAATTTTTTTAAGTGGTTAATTAATCCCTTCTAAAACCGGCTAACGCAGTTTTCAATCTTGCGAATTTAATAAATTTAAACATATTCTAACAGTTTGTAGATAAATTTTCCCTTTTGAGCTATAGAATCTTTACTTTAATTTTAAATCCTATTATCTAGTTTATCAGTTACTTATATCCATTCAATCCCATCTTTTTTTTTCTGTATAAACTACAATTTGTAATCAATACCACTATAAGGCTTAAAGTATTACTTGAATAAAATAGCTTTTATTTCGCTTTAAATTGTTAAAAAAAAGACTACCTTTACCTTCTATATTTTGAATTTCATAATCTACTTTTAAAAAATGTTTACTTTATGAACCGATACCTAGTTATCCTGGCATCCATTTGTTTATTCGCTTCTGCTTCGGCACAAATTGTTCGAAAAGAAGGCAAAATATTTAATATGCAAGGACCCAATCCCGGGGCATGGGATTTAGTGGAACATAAACCGTTATTTATTTCCTCTCCTAGTTATGGTAAAGATTTGGTTAACACCACCGATTCTGTTGACTTACCGGAATTTAAAAAAGAACTGAAAGCTTTAAATCAAACAGCTTACGTTAAAGTAGATAAAATCAATTTAGCAACTATCTCTCCTGCTGAAATGGAGGCGTTGTTTAATAAAGGTACAAGCACCCAACATCTGGTAGATATTAAAAAAGGTGATTTCTATATTGCAAAATTACGAGGTGGCACTTCCGGATTTGCTGCTATACGAATAGAAAATATCAAAGAAGATGGAAAATCAAAATTAAAAGAAGATGGTGATAATTTAGATTATATCGAATTTGAGTATATCGTATTTATCATAAAAAACAATGTCGACTTATACGATGAAGCAATGCGTTTATATAAAGAAAAAAAATACGCTCAAGCTTTATTGAAATTTGAAGAAGTAGCCGACAAAAAGCAAGACCATGCGGATGCCTTTTTTTACGCCGGTTTATGTAAACACGAATTAGGTGATTACGATGGGGCTATTTCTAATTTCAACAAGGTAGAATCCATCAATGCCAATTACCCTAACCTGTATATGACAAGAGGGATTTCTGAAGCTAAATCCGGTGATCATACGGATGCCATTAATGATTTCACTCGAGTTATCCAAAAAGATTCATCCAATGTAAGTGCTTATATGAATCGAGCTCATGAACATTACTTAATGAGCCATTACAATGAGTCTATTTTTGACTACACTCAAATTGTAAAAATGGAGCCTGAAAATAAATTGGCCTATTACGGTAGAGGACTTGCTAAAAACGAATATGGAAAATATTCCGATGGTATTGTAGACTTTACTAAGGCCATCAGCATAGACCCTAATTTTACAAACGCCTATTTCTATAGAGGGTTTGCTAAACACCACATCGAAGATTACAATGGCGCCATTAAAGATTATACACAGTCTATTGTATTAGATTCAACAAACTTTGAAGGTTATTACAACCGTGCCTATAGCAAGCGTTCTATTAAAGATTACAACAGTGCCATCGCCGACTATAACGAATGTATTCGCATTAACCCTAAATTTGAAGATGCATACTTTGAGAAAGCACATACCATTTACGAACAAGGTAATACTGCTTTAGCTTTAGAAGAATACAACAAATCCATTGAGAAATTCCCGAATGATGGTCACGCTTATTATAATAGAGCATTGTTTTATATGGATTTGAAAAAAGATAAAGAAGCATTGGCTGATTTAAACAAGGCTATCCAATTAAATGCGAAAGATGCTGAAGCATATCGGTATAGAGCCATATTGAAAGAAGATTTAAAAGATTGGGATGGCGCATGTAAAGACATTACAATGGCGGCTTCTTTAGGCGATGCTGATGCACTGACCTTGAAAAAAGATATGTGCGAATAATCCTATTCACGTGATTCAACACCACCTTCAAAACTTTCCTGTTATTCTTGCTTCCGGCTCTCCTCGCCGGAAGCAACTTTTAGAATCTCTCGATATACCGTTTACCATTCAAACGAAAAATATCCCGGAAAACTATCCAGTATATTTACAAAGGCAAGATATTGCTCAATTCCTGTCACGTCAAAAAGCCTATTCGATTAGAGAACATAATATGGATGCGTTTATCATAGCAGCCGATACAGTTGTAGTTCAACGTAATGATGTACTAGGAAAACCCAATACTAAAGAAGAAGCATTTACCATGCTGCAACGTTTATCCGGTACGTTTCACGAAGTCATTACCGGCGTAACAATTGTGCTAGGTACTAAAGAATCTACTTTTTTTGAACGAACTGAAGTCTTATTTAAAAATTTATCTCCGGAGGAAATCCATTATTATTTGGACAAATATCAACCCTACGATAAAGCGGGAAGTTACGGAATTCAAGAATGGTTGGGGATGATTGGAATTCAACGCATACAAGGAGATTTTTATAACGTGGTGGGACTCCCTTTACATCGGTTAAGTGTCGAAGTCGACCGTTTTTTTGACCCTAGCTATACTCCTGTTCCACACAGTCCGGAAGTATCGTCTAAATACTTATACTTTAATTCATAGAATCTTCTAATATTCTTAACTCTACAGAAGGCGAAATTTTTTCGTATAAAATGTTATACACTGCTTTTGTTATCGGCATGGGTACTTTTAAGCGAGCATTTATTTCATGTATACATTTCACAGCATAATAACCTTCTGCGATCATATTCATCTCTACTTGAGCCGATTTAACCGAGTACCCTCTACCCACCATATTACCTAATGTTCTGTTTCTTGAGTAAGGGGAATAACATGTCACCAATAAGTCTCCTAAATAGGCCGATGCATTCCAATCTCTTTCTAATGGACTCATAGCATCTACAAAACGATGAATTTCCTGCATAGCATTAGACACCATCACCGCCTGAAAATTATCGCCATAATTTAAACCTCTAGCAATACCGCATGCTATAGCAATTATATTTTTCATTACGGCACTATACTCTACTCCATATAAATCTTGTACTATGGACGTCTTTACAAACCGACAATGTAATAATTCTGCAACTAACTGGGCATTTTCTAGAGATTCTCCAGCTATCGTTAAATACGAACGCTTCTCCATCGCTACTTCTTCAGCATGGCAAGGCCCTGCTATTACTGCAGTCTTGGATGTTTCTACGCCTAGTTGTTTGTGAAGTATATCCGTTACTAAAGCATTTTCAGAAGGTATCATCCCTTTTATGGCAGAAACAATAATCTTATCTTTTAAATCTTCTACCGAAAACTGTTCTAATACATCTCCTATAAAAGCAGCAGGAACAACAAAAATAACAACCTGAACGTCTTCTACTGCTTTTTTCAAATTTGCCGTTGGACGTACTTTTTTAGTGTTAATAACAACTTCACTTAAATAATGTGGATTTTTACCAAAATCCCTTATATGTAACACATCCTCTTTGTCTTTTAACCACCAATTGATACGAACATTGTTTTCAGACAATATTTTGATCAAAGCCGTAGCCCAACTTCCCCCTCCTATTACGGCAATTTTTGTTGCCTCATTCTTTTTCTGCATCATCAATACTGTTATGTTTGTTGAACAACAACAAATATAAGTTAATTTCATAAGAATTGATGTCCGAATCCTACAAACATACCCTTGGTGTCACTATGGGTATAGTATCAGCCATATGTTTTTCTACCAAAGCAATCTTAACTAAAATAGCCTATTCCCACGGAGCAGATGCCATCCAAATACTGTTTTTACGCCTATTGTTTGCATTTCCTTTCTATATCGGTATAGCTTATTATTATCAAAGAAAGTCCAACGTTTCTTTAACTGTTAAAGACTGGATATACGTACTCATATTAGGATGGATCGGGTATTATCTATCCAGCTTGTTTGACTTTATAGGATTAGAGTATGTTCCGGCTTCGCTAGAGCGATTAATTCTTTTTACCTACCCAACCCTTACGGTGTTATTTTATTCTATCTGGAATAAAAGTGCCTTATCTCAAAAAGATTATTTAGGACTTGCTTTAACCTACATCGGTATTGGAATTATATATATTGGAAACGCTTCCTTAACTGAGCCGGATATCCTATGGGGTAGTTTTTTAATCTTTTGTTGTGCTATTACCTATGCTCTATATCTTGTGGGTAGTGGTCATTTAATCCCTAAAATAGGAGCTCAACGCTATACATCTTATGCTATGCTGAGTAGCACACTAGCTATTTTCCTACATTACTTTATTTCCAATGGCATACCCGAATTACATTCTATGTCTTCAACTGTGTTAACAATTGGACTTTTACTTGGCATCGTTGCTACTGTTATACCCTCCTTAACACTTGCCTTATCGATACAATGGATTGGAACCGAAAAATCCTCTATCTTAGCTACTCTAGGCCCTGTTATTACGATACTATTAGCCAACTTAATATTAGAAGAACCTTTTACATTACGACAATTCATAGGTACCATAGGCATACTGGTCGGTGTTTGGATTGTAGGTAAAAAATAAAACATAATACCACATGAATATCGTATACAACCATTCGATTCTTCCCTTAAATGACTGTACTTTAACCCTGCAAGACAGAGGTTTTTTATATGGAGACGGGGTTTTTGAAACCCTACGCTTTCAATCTAACACTCTTTATTATTGGGACGCTCATTGGGACAGAATGGACAGTGCTTGCTCAGCTCTCGATTTACTACATCCGTTTATAAATAAAAAAGCCGACTTATATGATTTAATTATCGAATTAATTCAATCGAATTCTTTAACAGAAGCACGTATTAAAATTATAGTACGCCGACAATCAGGGGGATTTTATAGTCCGGAGGCTTCCACAGCAGACCTGTTCGTACTTTGTTCAGAATGGAAAAAACCGGTAGAACGAAAACAGAATGTTTTTTTTATCCGAGATTATAAAAATCATTTCCATAAACTCTCAGCTTATAAAACATTAAGCAGTATGCGTTACATTATTGCCGGTTTAGAATTGAAAAAATATAAAGGCGATGAAGCGATTCTCGTCGACATAGACGGCAATATAAGCGAATGTTTATATAGTAATATTTTTTGGATTAAAAATAACACCCTCTACACTCCGGGGGCGGAAACAGGCTGTATTGAAGGGATACGGAGAAAGCAAATCATTGATTATTGTATTGACAACAACATTTCATTACGTATAGGAAGTTTTAGGTTACAAGAATTATTATCAGCCGATACCGTTTTCACTGCCAACGTTAATGGATTTTCTTTCCTAGAGTCCATTGAAAACAGAACATTCCAAACCTCACATCCTTGGGTAGAAACCTTAAGAGAAAATACGTAACCGGTAATCTGTCCTATTTAAACAGCTACTGCAGCCTTTATATGAGGATGAGGGTCATATGATATCAATTCAAAATCCGAAAAGGTAAAATCAAATATATTCGAAACCGCTGGATTAATTTTCATCTGTGGTAACGTTCTATACTCTCGACTTAACTGCAATTTAGTTTGTTCTAAATGATTGGTATAAAGGTGGGCATCACCTAAAGTATGTACAAACTCACCCGGTTGCAAACCACATACCTGAGCTACCATAAGGGTTAATAAAGCATACGATGCAATATTAAATGGTACTCCTAAAAACACATCCGCACTTCTTTGGTATAACTGACAACTCAACTTTCCCTCAGCTACATAAAACTGAAAAAAAGCATGGCAGGGAGGGAGTTTCATTTTTTCTATTTCACCTACATTCCAGGCACTAACGATTAGTCTTCTGGAATCCGGTGTTTTCTTTATCATTTCTATAACTTGAGAAATTTGATCAATATGTCTTCCGTCTGGAGTAGGCCATGAACGCCATTGATACCCATAAACAGGACCAAGATTCCCTTTTTCATCTGCCCATTCATCCCAAATAGAAACACCATTCTCTTTTAGATACTGAATATTCGTCTCCCCTTTTAAAAACCATAATAACTCATGAATAATCGATTTTGTATGTAACTTTTTAGTAGTTACCAGAGGAAAACCTTCCGATAAATCAAATCGCATTTGATAGCCAAAGACACTGATTGTTCCGGTTCCAGTTCGATCTTCTTTCTTAACACCATGATCTAATATGTGTTGCATCAATGCGTGGTACTGCTTCATAAAGTTGGATGGCTTATTAACCCGTAAAATTAAAAAAAGGGCTTAGGAAATAATCCTAGCCCTTTAAATAGTTATACACAACCTGTTATTACTTAGTTGTTTGCTGAGATCCACAACCGGATTGGGTGGAACAGCATGACTTTTTCTTTTTACCTTTTCCTTCATCTTGAGTAGCTGCCAGTACAGTACCTGTAACGATAGTAGCTATCGCAAGACCAAATACGATTTTTTTCATAATACTAGGGTGGTTTAGTTGTTCTACTACTTTAACTGATAAATCAGATATAAAGTTCCATTAAAATACGAAAGTTTAGGATAATTAGTATGTACTCTACCCTAAATCTTTCGGGTAAAAAAGTGTAATTTTGAAGTCTTAGTATATTATTTATGTCAGAATATTCATTTAATGCTATTGAAAGCCGTTGGCAATCTTATTGGGAGAAAGAAAAAACATTCCAAGCTAAAGATTCCTCCAGTGCACCTAAGTACTATGTATTAGATATGTTCCCTTACCCTTCGGGAGCTGGCTTACATGTTGGGCACCCACTAGGTTATATAGCTTCCGATATAATGGCGCGATACAAACGTTTGAAAGGCTTTAACGTTTTACATCCCATGGGTTTTGATTCTTTTGGTTTACCGGCAGAACAATATGCCGTTCAAACCGGTCAACACCCGGCAATCACGACAGAAGAAAATATTTCCCGTTATATAACTCAATTAAAGAAAATCGGATTTTCTTTTGATTGGGATAGAGAAATAAGAACGAGTGATCCTTCCTATTATCGGTGGACTCAATGGATATTTCTACAACTTTTTCACCATTGGTACAATAAAAAAACAAAACGAGCTGAATCCATCTTATCCTTAATACAACTATTGCAATTAAACGGTAATGAAGGAATAGAGGCGCATGTAGAAGAAAATACACCGTTAATATCTGCAAAAGAATGGAACGATTGGGATAACGAGAAACAACAACAGTTTTTATTGAATTATAGACTTACCTATTTATCCGAAACGATGGTAAACTGGTGTCCGGCACTAGGTACAGTACTCGCAAATGAAGAGGTTAAAGACGGACTATCCGAGCGGGGAGGGTATCCGGTAGAACGTAAAAAAATGTGGCAATGGAGTATGCGTATCACCGCCTACGCGGATCGTCTTCTCTCTGGATTAGATTCCATTGATTGGCCGGAACCAATGAAAGAAATGCAACGCCACTGGATAGGAAAATCATTAGGTGCGGAGCTATCGTTTAAAGTTGTTGATTCTGATATCGTATTAACCGTATTTACAACCCGTATAGATACTACCTTCGGCGTTACGTATGTATCCATCGCACCGGAACATGAACTTATTCCACTACTTACTTCTCCGGAACAACAAAAAGAAGTAGAGGCGTATGTTGAAAAAGCGAAAAATCGTTCAGAAAGAGATCGAATGAGTGATGTAAAAACGGTGAGTGGTTGTTTTACCGGTAAATATGTCATCAATCCGTTTAACAATGAAAAAATTCCTTTATGGATAGCCGATTATGTACTGGCAGGTTACGGAACAGGAGTGGTTATGGCTGTCCCATCGTCCGATGTTCGTGATTATAAATTTGCCACTCATTTTAATTTACCTATTATACCGGTTCAAACCGGTGACAAAACAGATATTACACTAGAGGACTTTGATCCTAAAGCCGGTGTTATGATAAATTCCGGTTTTTTGAATGGATTAACAGTATCGGAGGCAATCCCTAAAGCCATTGAGTTCATTGAAAAAAACAATTATGGACGCGCTCGAATTCAATATAAAATGCGAGATTCTATCTTTGGTCGTCAACGCTACTGGGGTGAACCTATCCCTATTCGCTATCAAGGCAACACTCCTATTCCCTTACCTGAATCAGAATTGCCTTTAACTCTTCCTACAATTGACGAATATAAACCTACAGAAAATGGTGAACCGCCATTAGGAAGAAATAAAGTATTCGCCGATCAAGGATATGAATTGAGTACCATGCCGGGATGGGCCGGTTCCAGTTGGTATTTCTTACGGTATATGGATCCGCACAACGCACAAGCTCCCGTTGACCCTACAAAAGCATCCTACTGGGGACAAGTTGATTTATATATCGGAGGCTCCGAGCATGCAACGGGACACTTACTCTACGCTCGCTTTTGGAATTTATTCCTAAAAGATATTGGAATCGCCACACACGATGAACCGTTTGCAAAACTGATTAACCAAGGCATGATTCAAGGTGTTTCCAAATTTGCTTATCGTATTAATGGTACTAATCAATTTGTATCGTATGGTTTACGAAAACAATATGATACGACACCACTTCATGTTGACGTAAGCTTGGTAAACGGAGATCAATTAGACACAAAAGCATTTTGCCAATGGAGACCGGACTTATCGGATGCAAGCTTCATTCTGGAAGACAATGTGTACATCTGCGGAAGTGAAGTAGAAAAAATGTCTAAATCCAAATTCAATGTCGTTAATCCGGATGATATTGTTCTGAAATATGGTGCCGATACGTTACGAATGTATGAAATGTTTTTAGGTCCTGTTGAACAATCGAAACCATGGAACACGAATGGTATTGAAGGGGTACACAAATTTTTGAATAGATTCTGGCGATTATTCCGAAACAACACGGGTGAATGGTCGGTAAGTGATGTTGCCCCAACAAACGATGAGCTTAAAATACTACATAAAACCATTAAGCGAGTAGAAGAAGATATCGATCGATTTTCTTTAAATACACCGGTGTCTACCTTCATGATTTGTGTTAATGAACTCGTTGCATTAAAATGTAATAAAAGAGCTATTCTAGAACCTTTGGTTATTGCCCTGTCCCCTTTTGCGCCACATATTGCAGAGGAGTTGTGGTCATTACTTGGTCACTCCACCTCTGTAGCACTGGCATCGTTTCCGTCATGGGATGCTAGTTATTTAACGGAAAACACTCATGAATATCCCATTTCCGTTAATGGAAAAGTACGGGCTAAATTAAATTTCCCAACCGATATGAATCCCAAAGAAATTGAAGAACAAGTTTTATTGAATGACATTGTTCAAAAATGGTTGGAAGGAAAACCTGCAAAAAAAGTCATCGTTATTCCGAATAAAATAGTAAACGTAGTATTATAAAAAAAGGGGCATAAAGCCCCTTTTTCAATTAAACAACCAAGGGTGATAAACACCCCACCACATTTACTTTTAATAGTTCAAGAAATCAGCACATTCTTGCTTTAATTCCTTAAAGGATTTTCCTTCTTGCATCCCAATATGAATCTTCTTTACTAGTATAGCAGCAACAGCCATTCGAATGCCTAACTTGATGGCTAATTCTGTACAGAAATCTAACTTTTCTTCTTCTTTTTCTTTTTCAGCTAACAGCATCTGAATTGCTTCATAAATCCTATCGAAACGTAAGGAATCGTTGTCCGGCACTTTAAATTTTATAGGTTCTTTACTACGAATTATTTCTTTTACCCGCTCCCGGCTTATACCGTTTTTCTCCCCTACCTCATAAACCAATTTCTTTTCTGAAACAGAAAATGTACCATCTAGCTGTGCGACGGCTACTAAATTGGCAATCTGGCTTTTAATCCCTTTTGTTTTTTTACTTACAAAGATTTCCATCTGATTATTATACTTTTCTAATAAATTTCTGCGATACAAAAGTAGAAAAAAATATCAATGTTATAAAATTATTAACAAAATAATTTCAATATAAATATATATACACCTAATTATCATATATTTAAAAAGTATAAATATTTAAATAATACAATAAAATAGTATTTAAAATACTACTTTCGATTAATTGAATTATACGAAGCAATAGATAATAGCCATTTTCGGTTCTTTTAAATTATCTACATTGTGTACACTATACCAATTTTTGAAAGTATTTTTAGGTTATAATTAATTCATATCATGAGCACAAACGACACTTTTGTACAACATATTCAATCAACCTATACATTTAAAGGAGATGCTCTATTACTAGGAGGCGCAATTTTAGACGGTAAACCTCTAACGGGTACTTCGGTTCAAGTCCCCTTAAAAACATTAAATCGTCATGGTATGATAGCCGGAGCAACCGGAACTGGAAAAACGAAAACATTACAAACCTTTGCTGAATCGCTTTCTTTAAAAGGAATCCCTGTATTGTTAATGGATATAAAAGGTGATTTAAGTGGGCTCGCACAAGCAGGAGTTTCTAATCCTAAGATAGAAGAACGCCACCAACACATCGGAACCCCTTACCACCCCCAAGCTTTTCCGGTAGAATTATTTTCCTTATCTAAAGAAAAAGGGGTTCGCTTACGCGCTACAGTTTCCGAATTTGGCCCTGTATTGTTTTCTAAAATCCTTGGACTAAATGATACTCAAAGCGGTGTAGTATCTCTAATTTTTAAATATTGTGACGATGAACGCTTACCACTTATTGATCTAAAAGATTTCAAACGTTTGTTACAGTTTATTACCGACGAAGGTAAAGTAGCTATAGAAAAAGAGTATGGTAAAATTTCATCCACCTCTGTATCTACGATTTTAAGAAAAATCATTGAATTGGAACAACAAGGTGCTGATATGTTTTTTGGTGAATACTCGTTTGAAGTAGCCGATTTATGTAGATTGGATTCGACAGGAAAAGGATATGTATCCATAATTAAATTAACGGATATACAAGATCGACCTAAACTTTTTTCTACTTTCATGTTAAGCCTTCTGGCTGAAATGTATAGTACTTTCCCTGAAATAGGAGATCCGGAAAAACCTAAGCTTGTTATTTTTATTGATGAGGCTCACTTAATTTTCAATGAAGCTTCCAAAGCTCTTTTAGATCAAATAGAAACGATTATAAAACTAATTCGCTCTAAAGGTGTGGGGGTTTTCTTTTGCACTCAAAATCCTATTGATATTCCAGCCTCTATCTTAGGACAACTCGGATTGAAAATTCAACATGCATTACGCGCTACAACTGCAGCCGATAGAAAGCAAATTAAATTAATTTCCGAAAATTACCCGCTTACTGATTATTACAAAACCGATACCCTATTAACTTCTTTGGGGATAGGTGAAGCAGCTATTACGGTTCTCTCTGAAAAAGGTGTACCAACACCACTAGTACATACGTTACTTTGTGCTCCTCGTTCAAGAATGGATATTCTAACAGATTCAGAAATCGACCAAATCATTCAACAGTCGGCCCTTAAACAAAAATACAATACGACAATAGATCGAGAGACTGCTTACGAAATCTTGAATGACAAACTAGCCGCCAAAGAAAAAGATTTAGACACAAGTGATACGGAGGGGAAGAAGAAATCAACAAGTACCCGAAGAGAGAAATCAACATTAGAAGAAGCTATCAATAGTCCTATTGCTAAACAAATTGGGCGCACCTTGGTACAAGAACTTACCCGTGGTTTATTAGGGGTGCTCGGAGTAAAAACGACCAATCGTACACGTCGTCGTTCATGATAGATGTTTTAATCATAGGTGGTGGTGCGTCCGGTTTTTTCACTGCTTTACGACTTGCAGAATTAAATCCGGCTGCTCGAATAGTCATACTGGAAAAAACAGCAAAAGTCTTAACGAAAGTACGTATTTCAGGTGGTGGACGCTGTAATGTTACCAATAACAGTACGACTTCCACCTTTCTTGATAACTACCCTAGAGGATCTTTTTTTTTAAAACAAGCATTTAATACTTTCAATAATAAAGATACTATAGAATGGTTTCAAAAACATGGAGTTGAATTAAAGACAGAAGCCGACAACCGAATTTTTCCGGAAAGTAATTCCTCTGAAACTATAATTCGATTATTTCAACAATTACTTCAACAATACGCTATTCCTTTACATTACCAACATGAAGTTGTTTCATTAGAACGAAAAGAATCTCATTGGTTAGTCTATTGTTCCAATCAAGCTTTTTTCGAAACGAAAAATATAGTAATTAGTATTGGAGGGCAATCTTCCGATCAGCATTATCAATGGTTACAAAAACTAGACCTACAGTTAACACCTAGAATTCCTTCTTTATTTACGTTTAATATTCCCAATAGCCCTTTAAAAGAATTGATGGGTTGTAGTGTACCGAGCGCTGTCATAACGTTATCTTCCCATAAACTAGAATACACAGGCCCTTTATTAATCACTCATTGGGGTATAAGCGGACCGGCAGTTTTAAAACTTTCTGCATTTGGAGCTATCCCTTTATTTCATTCCCAATATCAAGAAACTGTTCAAATTAATTGGTTAGGAAAATCCTTTCAGGAAACGGAACGGATATTAAAGAACATTCAGACTTCAGAGCATAAAAAAACGGTACGTTCATTTAGTCCATTTGAAGAAATTCCCAAACGATTGTGGGTCCATATTTGTGAGGCCTGTTTGTTCCCGGATTGGCTGAAGTGGGCTGAAGTAGGCAAAGCAAAACGTCAACTTCTCACCGACCATATCACACGATATTCTCTTAGCATGTCCGGTAAAACTACGTTTAAAGAAGAGTTTGTTACTTGTGGAGGATTAAATACGGATTTTTTTGATCCGGATACGTTTATGCACAGACAACAAGATGGCCTATTTGCAACAGGAGAAGTGTTGAATGTAGATGGAATAACAGGTGGTTTTAATTTTCAAGCATGTTGGTCTTCCGCTAATACCGTAGCGATTGAGTTAACTAAACGAATTCGTAGCTACACAAATAAAGTCGTTTAGTTAAAGGGAAAGATACTGTTAATTGGTCTTTAAAAAAAGCAATGAATTATACCTACTACATTTCAATAAATTAAAAATAGTTTAGTCTAAACAATACAACTATAACTAGTACATCTTAATTATTTAGTTTTGGGAGCGATTTTACTTCTTTTTCTGTATTCTCGATACAAATTATTTACCATAAGTCGAACCATACGATCGTATCCGGTATAGTTTTCATATGTAATTTGCCCCTCTTCATATTGAGATACTCTTCCAAAGAGTTCCATTTTAATCTGTAAATACAATTGACCATTATAATACCCTTTTTTGTTGAAAGGGATACTATCGGTTGCCATGGGATTAGGACCATACATGTATAAATGTATATTATTCAAAATACCATAACGGCCATCAAACAGAACATCATTTTGAATAATTAAAACAGCATCCACTCCAAGTGCCGTGGCTAATTCACCTAAAGTCGTTGCAGCAATTAAATCATTGTTAAGCATAGGTGTTTTAATAAACCTATAGTCTTTAGATGCGCATACATCGTACGAAATGGAATCGTTTATTTTTGCTCTATACGATCGTTTGTATTTCATTAAGAACGAATCGTACACCGCTCGCTGTTTGTCATTAAAATCATCCGGGGTTAACAAAATCGTACCTAGAGAATCAAACGTTGTACGCATTTGTGGAACACAATAACGACTTAAATCACCGGCTAATCGATTATTACCTTCATCATCTATCCAAGTTGAGCCTGACCATTGTTTTAATGGAGATACCCTGGTTTCCAACATTTCATTATCCCAAACATAAAAAGAAACCAATGCTACTTTTTTAGAAAAAGTAGGAATCGCATTTAAATTAGGATGCATCCCTTTCCCATCTGCGAAAGGGTAATACAAGGGTAATTCGGGAAAATCATGGATTTTACGGTATAGAATTTCATCAACATAATACTTATTAATATCTTCTAAATAATATTGTGCCCAAGCACGATTACTTAAAGAAGATAAGCAACTAAAAAGGAGGATGAAAGTTATACGTAACATCTTTTGGAACAAAATTCAATACTGTGTACGTAAAACGAATGGTAAGGTTTTTATAAAAAATACAAAAGGGAGATTAAAACCTCCCTTTTGTATTAAATTCTATGAGAACTAAATCTTACCGTTTGCCTTTAGTAGCTTCTATTGCTAATGCTAAATAGGCTAAAGGGGCATTCCAGTTGATAGCCACCTCATTTGTTGCATAAGAGCATTGAACATCTATATACGATTTAGCAGGTAAATTAGTCGTGTATTTGCCGGCACAATCACGAGCATCTTCTTGGCCCGGATTAGGCCCACCACACAACATACCCGGAACCGGATATAAGTTTTCATCCGATTCAGATGGTCTATGGTGTGGATTCATCACTTGTTTTCCACCAAAACCGGTCACATAACAGAACCCTGTTCCATTTCTTCCTAGTAGATAATCTAAGTTCGAAATCGCTGCATTTAAGAAATCAGACTCACCGGTCAGTCGGTAAGCCATCATCATCATCATACCTTGGTTAGCTGCGGTTGAGTTACTTCCCCAATTGAAGTTACCACTACGTTCACCCATCACAATTCCAAATTCAGATTTATTGGCTTGGTATTTTTGCATCTTACCTGCCATAGTAACCAATTTGTCTTTTACTAATTCCATAGTAGGTGCAAACTCTTCAGGGAGAAAGTCTCTATTTTGAACTAAGCTATATAATCCAAGTGTATTAACAGCCGCCCAGGTAGGTGTATCGAAATTATTTCGAATCGTAAACTCAATATTGGCATCGTCCATATAGCGTAGTTTACCGGTAGCAATGAACAATTCGATTGCAGCCCATTGAAACTCGTCGCCAACGTTCGCGTCATCATAAGCCCCGGTATTGATATCCGGATTGAATTTTTGATTCATTCCACCTTGGTTATAAATCACTTTATTATTTTTAATAGCCCAAGCATACGCTGAGATACTTGCTTTCAAACAAGAATCTGCAAATTTCTTATCGAATTTACGGTATACTCTATGTGCCACCGCCATTACAGCAGAGAAGTCTAAGGTAGCAGCAGTAGTTTTCATAATCGCATAACGAGTATTCGTTGCTTTATCCGGAGCTATTGAACCATCAAAATTTGTATTGGTTAATTTATGATAAACACCTCCATCTTTATCTTGCATGGTCAGCATCCAACGTAAATTCCACCACACTTCGTCTAATACATCCGGTATAGCATTATTACTTTCCGGAATGTTTAACTTTAAAGTATCAAAGAATTTAGGATACCCCTCATATAAGGACATTAATGTATAAGTAGAAATCCCGGAGTTTACAATGTATTTATTATAATCACCGGCGTCATACCAACCTTTTCCGGAGTAAAATTTCGTTCCTTCCGGGCGTTCAGTTGTAGCTGCAGAAGAGTGAATGACAGCATTCCCATCTTGCTGAACGTGTCCTGCTTTCCGAGCCCATTTACCGGCATACATTTCCGGTAAGTCTATACAAGCTCTTTGATAGTAGAAGAAGCGTAAAGATGCTTTCCCTACTGCTAAGTTGGCTTGATTCGAGATCGTAAATGGATGAGATTGACCTACTCCTTTCACTTCCACATAATAGGTGCCTTCTTGGGATAATTTACTGAAATCAGCTTTCCCTGAATACTCATTGGAATATTCCCAAACACCCATTTTTTGAAGCGTTCCGGTAAAAGCAACTTGCTTGGAGCTTACATTGATGATGGAAAACTCCTTAGCATTTGAATCAGTAACGATTGCTATTTTAGGTGCATTCGGATAAAAACCTACTTGATTTACTCGAATCGCATCGGTTATTTGTGCTCCAGCAGTATTATATATAACAGCTATGAAAGCAGTGCACAATAGTTTAAACCATGTTTTCATCGTGTTATTTTTTAGTGTTGTATTGTTCTAGTGTGACTATATTAATTTCATCTATCAAAATCGTGCCAGTATAAGTAGTACCACCTGGATTAGGCATAACAATCAATTCGGAAATTTGGGCTGGATTAACTGTTTTGGCATTTGGCCAAGACTGATTAAACTTACCAGTAAAATCAGCATAATATGTAACATAATCCGAGGATGTAGCTACCTTAACAACTACCGGTGTTGCATTGGTAGTATTGCCGTCTAGATCTTTGACATCAACTCTTAAGTCAAAGGGCGCACCGGAGTTTTTAATTCTGAATTTCAACACCGGAGTTTTGGTAAAATCCGTTGTTTTAAAACCGGTTCCAAATACATCATATTTTGGACCTGCTGCGGCAAAATTTACTTTCAAGGCAGCGTTCTCTTGAACAAAAGTAATTTTATCACTACCGGACCACCAAGAACTTACATCTCCAGAGAAATCATCGACTACTAAAAGACCGGCTGCGTTGGATTTTAATCCTTGATTTGTACCACCTGTAAGTTTAGCATATTGTTCATCCGTAATGACCTCTATTTCCTCAATAAAGATTTTACCGGTAAACGCTTCCCCTCCCGGATTAATGAACATCAGGACTTCTTTGATTCCACTGGCATCTACAGTTTGTTTATCCGGCCATGATTGAGTGTATTTTCCTCTGTAATTATAAAAGTAATCTTTAAACTCTGTACTTTCTTGGATTTTATTGATAACGGGAGAACCGTTCGTAACGTACCCGTTTTTATCTTTAAAATCTACCCGAAGTAATGGAGATCCGCCTTCAGAACGCGCTTTAATTCGAACAATTTGAGCTTTATTAAAGTCCATTTCATTAAAGGCACGACCAAATAATTCATAGGTAGGACCAGCCGCATTACAAGCTACTACCATTTGGTCTCCTAATTTTTCAAGGTTTACCTTCTCATTTCCGGCCCACCAAGAATATAATTCTTCCGAAAAGTCATCAATCATACCACCGGCCTGAGCAACAACAACCGGCATTTCGCTCGTAGATACTACTTTTATTTCATCAATATAAAGCGTTCCGGTCCAGTCTACCATACCACCGTTAATGAATACCATGATTTCACGAATCATTGTCTCATCTACTTTTTGAATATCCGGCCATGTTTGTTTCCATTTGTTATGAAAACTGAAATAATAGTCCTTAAACTCCTTACCAAGATGAATACGTGCTTTAGGAGCGTCAGCATTGGCGTCTAAAGCATTTACATCTTTTAAGTGTACACTAAGAGTAGGCGATTTCTCCCCTTCCGCGCGGCAACGTACTTTTACTACTGGACATTCTGTGAAATCCAATAGAGCCATTTCTTTTCCAAATGGGGTCCATTGAGAACCTACTTCTTTCGCAACAATTCGTAACGTATCCCCTTGTCGGGTCAATTGTACCTTATCATTACCGACCCACCAGCTGAAAATATCTCCACTGAAGTCGTCAATCATACCTTTTTGGTATTGACATGCTTTTGTTCCTTTCTCGGCTTCTTCAGGAACTGCGATTTGATGTTTGTCATCCAATGCTACCGGATCGAAAGAGGCGCATTGTTTGGCAACTACCGCGAGTAATATCGTAATAGACGCTAAAAGTCTCATTTTTCTAGTTAATTAAAATGTTTTAGGATCAAATGGCGCACCTAGAGTAAAACAAGCAAAATCAAATTCTGCTTGAACGTAATTAAATGGTGGGTTAGAAATCAAACCCATTTGAACACGGAAAATCCTATCCGGTTGTAATATTCTATTACCACTTCCACCATTAGCTGCATCTTCCCCAGGAGTTAAATTAGAATATTTATTGCTAAATAATTTCCAACCTGTGTGAGAAATAGGTATTCTAAATACCCAAGAATCCTCATCTGTTGGACAATGTCTATCATTGGGTGTAGAAGGGATAGTTCCACATACCCTATCATCCCTATCATCTTCATGAAACTCAAAATTTAATACAGCTACAGGCCGACTGTTGGGAAGCATATTATCAACACCTCTAACATATATATTTACATAAACCTGTTCAGGATCAGTCCAGTTTATATAAAATGACGATAAATTGGCATTGGGTCTTCTATGCTGAATACCACCAACAAAAAAACCATTAGAGGCTGTAGACAATCCAGCAACTCTCCCAAATCTAAACCCTTCAGGGGCTCTAATTTCATCATTTTGCAAAACGGAACCAGTTATAATACCTGGAGGCGATATTGAAAATTGTGTTGGAAAAAGATTTATATTTTGGTCGTTTATCGGTGCATTTGCTGGAGCAATTAACTCAAAATTAGTTCTTAAAATGTAAGATAAATTAGGATTACCTGTCGTGTAATTCTTTTGTCCATTGGGAGCAATTTTAAAAGAAGTAGTTAATATATCCTTATATCCAATTACTTTTAATGAAGCTACAACAGAATCATTTGATTCGAAGAAATATATTCCGTCATGCCTTCCATTCCAACTAGCGTTAGAAGCATCTAACGCATCAGATGTTCCTTTCATTAAAAAAGTAGCACCTGATTTTATACCTGTTAACTGTAATTCCCAAGTAACTTTCTCATTAAATGAAGCATTAAATTCTTGAATCTCTGCATTAGCAAAATTAACAGTTGTAGGAAATGCTACACTCAATGGACTCGTAATCTGAAAGTTTTCACTTGCCGAAATAAAAGGTGTTCCTATAAAACCTTTATCTTCATAGTCTCTTTTACAAGACCAAGAGATGAATAGGACGAGTCCTATTAACCATAAACTTTTTTTCATAGTTTATCCTCCTTGATTTAGAATATCATAGTGTAATTAAAGAACACCTGATTGATATTATAATTTAAGTTCTTTGCATCGTTGTTCACATATGCTTGGTGTACACCATTCATTGTGAAGTAGGTATTCTTACTGAATCTATAACGAACTCCATAAGAAAGTAACCCTTGGTTAACATTTGCTTGGAACAATGTAGGATTACCGGAGATTTGGTTATAAGCATCTCTTGAATAGATGAACTCGTTACCACTAGCTGTGATGTATTTATACCCAAACAATACATCAAAACGCTTAAACACTTCAATATCTAATCCTGCATCAAGGAGTGTAGAGCTTAAATCTACTTTGTTTAAACCTGAACGTGAAGTATTTTCATAACGTGCTCCTAAAGAGAAAATTACGTGTTTTTCAAATTTCAAGAGTTGGTGTGCATTCAATGCAACCCCTCCACGAACTCCTAAAAACTTACGTAATTCTTTTCCAACGCTATCCCCTTCTGATACAACCTCGCTCAATAAATCCGTAACTACATCTGCTTTAAATAATTTTTCCATTGAACCAAGAGACGCACCTACCGTTAAACCTTTACGGTTAGGAGTTGCTTGTCCATACGGTGTGATGTTGTTATAGATGGGATTATACGACATTAATACACTTTGCAAGTTTAAGTTACGAAGTGTTTGATCCGATACTAGATCTAACAATGCAGTAGGACGTATATCTCCGGGAGCATTAGCCATTGCATTAAATAAATCTAAATTTCCGGGACGAGAATAATCATAAATACGACGTGTTTGAGCACCGGAGCTAAAGAAATCAGCACCTACGTTTCGGTACTTAACGAAGACCGTTAACAACCATGGCTTATATTTCGCAGACGCACCCAAGTCATAGAAGTAGTCTGATTTATTAATGGAATCAACTCCAGACAAGTTGTATTTATTTACAGATGTACCCACTTCTCCAAATAAGGAGTAGTCAATATTATCAGTAAAATGATTGGCTTTAAAATCTAACGTATATACGCTGTTTTTATTGATAACATCTGCTGATGTAACGGTAAGAGGAGCGTCGAATAAATAGGTATAGTTACCCCCTATTCTGAAATTTCTAGATTGTAACAACTCCAATCGACCACCTATTAAAAAACGATCAGGAGAAGTAGGTGCAGTATAACGGCGGTTACGAGTGGCGAAGAAACGAATTCCTAAACGCTCTACTTTAGAATTAAAACGTAGACTAGTTTGTAAATGTGCCCCTTGAAGTCTCCATTTGTTTCCAAAATTAAAGTTTTCATATTCAACTACACTTCTACGTAATCCCAATACGGTAGACTCATAATCATTATATACTTCAGAGAAGTTATATAAAGTATAGGGTGATAATTGTAAATCGATATCCCCTAACTCGTATTTTACGCGCTTGCTTACAACCCCGTCTAAACGAATTTGGCGGAATAAAAATTGAGAACCATCTCCATAAAAACCACCGAAACTATTTATCAAACGTAGAGTGGCATGTGCTCTTAACGCCTCGTTCGGTTGTGCGTTTACACCTAAGTCGAATAAAGTATACCCATCCGTAGCTTTACGCGCGGAAGTAGTATCTTTTTGTTGAGCCGGTGTAGTGTTTGGATCTGCTTGTAAAGCATTTCCTTGTAACCAGTTACCGGTAACCAAGGCACGGCCAAGCCCATTCCAATAGACAACTTGTGCATTGGAGATCATTGCAGCACCTGCTACAAACGATGTTACCAAAATAAATTTATTAGCAAATGTTCTCATTATTGACATCTATACTAAGTGTGATAATTTCTGTTAGAAAAATATTTTTAATTCAACTGTAGTTTCATTACCTCTGAAATAATCTTTGGTAAAGTTGGCATCTTTATGATAGAAAGTGCGGTTTCTTAAATATAAACCAGCTCTTCCGGAGAAATCATAATCAATTCCAAATCCTAATCCGTAACCTGTTTGATTAACGGTTTTCCCGGTAGCATAGGCCGGATCCGAAACATCCAGAAGTTTCTCGCCGTTTGCATCGGCTAATTCTACTCTACGGTTACCAAGTACGCGCTCATAGGAGGCGAAACCAACTAATGTAACTTTTGAATGAATACTATAAAATGCCATAAACTCTTCGTAAAACGTCCGAATAAACGCTTTATCCGTAAAAACAGGAATAGGATTGAAATTATCGTCTGTGACGGAGTTGTACGTATTAAAATTAGTGACAATTAAGTCTTTACCGAACAATTTCAATTTATATGATAAGGCCATATTTAACGTTTGATACATTTTTAAGTAGTCAATAACGGTATCCGTAATGGCATAGGTCTCATATGTACGTCTAAATATACTGGTAACACGTTGATAAGGGCCAGTTAAACGTTGGAAGTAAGCAAAGCGGGAACGGGTAAATGGATTAGCTTGATGCCAATAAGAAACACCGTTGGATAAAGCATTTGTAGGATCTACTTTGCCGTCTGTATCTAGATTTTCCCATTCTTTATTAAAGCCCCAAGCACCCATTACTTTAAGTTTACCATAGGTATCTTCATGTTTGATATTAGTACCCCAACGGTTATTTGCCATCTGGCCTATATCAGTTATAGCACCAGTAAACACAGTTATATCATTTACTGTGTTGATGTTGGTTGGTGTAGAGACAGTATGGTTGTTTGCTGTATTTAAACTTTGTGAATTCACGTTAGCAACCGACTTGCGAACAGAAAATACTTGTAGTTGAAGAGGGAAGCCTATTGCTTGTTTAGAAAAATCTAATTGTAAGTTAAAACAATGAGCTTCTAACGGTTTATCCCAATTATGGTTGATGGCTGGTATACCTGGACCAACAAACAAAACTGTATCGTTTGAAGATTGAGGTCTTCCAAACAATAATTCAAAATCGCGGTTAGTAATTAATCCATCTTGAAAACGACCGATACCTAATTCTGTATAGACTTTAACATCTTTAAAATTCAATTTAGCATCTACCGTTACAATCTGTTGTCTTAATTTAGCTCCATAGTAAGTTCCTGGTGAAGTAGGATCCAAAACAAATCCTAAGTTGTTATAAGTTCCAAATTGGTCAAAAACATTGAATCCAAATTTATGCACACCAATCGATTTATCTATTCGGAAAGCAATTACATTTTTAGGTGTTCGAGTTAAATAGGTTTGAAAACCACCGGAATTATCTGTTTTACCCATGATTAAGCTAAAGCCGAAACCTTTAGGTAAATTTTTACCGTTAATAATAAAACCTTGTGTACCTGTATTTCCCCAGCGAGCATCCCTCGCTATATTTTTTTCATTATAAAAGCGGTTGTACATTCCAAAAGAGTTTCCTTCCGGCTGCCATGGGTAACGCTCAAACAAGTCGTCCCGATACTCATAGTTCCACAAAGTAAAAGGAGACAATCGATACCAGTTTACCCCACCACCTGCGATTAAAGTAAAGTCCCCTACTTTCGTATTCGCATATCCTTTAAATTGGAAAATACGATAGGCTAAGGCTCTACGGTTATTCGTTTGTGAGATACCCGACTGATTATTGGTTCCTTCCATTCCAATAATACCCATCATTTGGTTATCGAACATATACTCCATTTGAAACCAAGTCTTAGCCGTTGGGGCACCTTCTAATCGAAGCAACAACAAAGGTTCTTGATAACCAGTGTATACCCCATTAACAATATCTAATCCGTTAACAGTCAGTAACTGTTCTGCAGCCGGAGAGTTGGCATATCGATTGGGCATCCAACGATACTGGTTATACGAACGAATGTATCCGGAATACTTAAGACCGGTCCATCGTTTGTATGCTTCTTTTTTGCTGTCATCTTCCTCGTAAGAAAGGGAGGACACATAGGTAGATAAACCGGGTGAAGACGTACGCTTCACTTTCGTAACTACCGGAGTGTAATTTGTAACTCGAGCACTATCATTCGATGCTTTTGTTACAAATGTTATTCCCCCGCAATTCAAAATAAGGAAGAAGGTAAAAATCCTAATTCGCATGTTTTGTAAAGAATGGATTGATGTGAAACAATAATTTTATAATTATTCTAGCCCAAATAATCTTACAAGGATACTACTTTTTAAGTAATATTCGATAAAAAATTGTGTTTATTTATATCCACGGAGGAAGAAATTGCATTTTTCCAATAAATAAAATAGGCAATGTCGTTTAAAACATTGCCTATCAGAAGTACTAAGATTATTTATTTATTAATTTATTCAATAACCAAACGAGTGGATTGTGTAGATTCACCACTATTAATGGATATTATGTATACCCCTTTTGCAAGACCGCTTAAGTCTAATTGAGCAGCAGCTCCGTCGAACTTGCCAGTTGCTACCACTTGTCCAGTAGTCGTTATCACTTCATAGACGTAATTGGTTTCAGAAAACGTTCCTACTATAGAGAATTTACCGTTTGAAGGGTTAGGTGCTATAGATAAGTATGATTTACCACTATTGTTTAGGTATACCGGCTCTGAATACACCCCAGAACCATCTGTGTCAATCTGTAACAATCGATAGTAAGTAGCACCGAATAGAGGATTCAAATCTTTATACTCGTAGGATTGAATAGAACTAGAGTTACCTACAGCATTTACTTTTCCAACTGCCGCATAGTTAAGACCATCGGAGGAACGTTCAATTACAAAATAAGCAGCATTTTTTTCCGATGATGTAACCCAATTCACTGTATTATAATTACCATTGTTGCTGGCAGAGAAATTAACATATGTAACCGGTAATGTACAGGCAGAAGAAACACAAACTAAAATTCTACCACAAGTATAACCAGTACCAGCCGAGAAAGAAATATTAAAGACATCTCCAACGCTTCCTGGATTATTATCATATAATCCATATTGAGCTATCAATATTGTTTGACCTGAATTGTCATTAGTTTGAGTGGTCCAAAGGCTCTTTGTTCCATTCGTTACAGGTCTTGTACAATTATAATATTTCGTTTGCACACCTGTTAATGTTCCACCAATCCAATATATACCAGGAGTTAGAATAACACTCATTGGGACTTGAAGTACTTGACCGTCCGTAACCGTTAAACCAGTTAATGTACCTGTACCTACAATTGAAGATGTGTTAGGTCCATTAGTATTGGCAGCAGGTGTACATCCACCACAATATGGACCTCCGGTAGGGTTGTTATTGTAAATTGTTACAGTAGCATTTACACCTCCACCATTACCTCCTGCAATGATACTGGCTTGATTAATAGTTAATGTTCTAGTTACTTGAAACATCATTAAAGACCTAGATACAGGCCCAGTAATCCATTCGTTCGTGAATGTAGCACAACTAGTTGCAGTTTGAGCTTGAGCTTGCGTTGTTCCTGGAAACAATGCCCCTACTACACTCGAAACATCTTCTGCAAATAATGCTCTAGTACATCCCGGAATCGTTGTATTTGTGTTCGAAAATGCTGTAGTAATGGTTGGATTCGTATTAGCAGGATTCAATGCCGTTCCCCCGGTTGCATTCGTATACCATTTAATCTGAGAAGCCGGAGGATTAGTGACATTAAACTGTGCTAAAGAAGCCGGGTTATCGCTACAAGCTGATACTGTATATGGATTCGCTACTTCAGTTATCACAATAGTATCTCTTAATACTGGACAAGGACCACAAAATGCTGATACATATGTTCTATTATCAGACATAGAAATTCTATATTGACCTAGGGTATTCGCTGTTTGAGTTGGAATATTTGCAGCTGGACCAGCTAAAGTTGTCCAAGCACCAGTTGAACCAACAGGTCTATATTCCCATGTAAATCTCCAAGACGAATATTCTTGAGCAACTTGAGAGTTTAATGAAGTTGAAAATACAGGACATGAGGTAAAGTCTGCCCCTAACCTAGGTTGTTTAGGACAAGGATCTGTGAAAGTACCACAACCGGTAGGTAAAGTAAAGGGAACTGCTTGACATCTATCAGAATAATCCCCAACCCCTAATTCTCCTCTTCTATTCCAGCCCCACGCAAAGGCTGAACCTGTTGTTGATATCGCAAAATACCAACCATCTCCATCTGAGACTGCAGAAATGCCGGTTAAATCAACTCCACCTGTTTGAACATACACCGGTGTTCTAGACCATTGTGTAGCTTTATTTGAACAACTAGTAGAATTACATCCTGTTGTATTATTGTCTCCTAAAGTTCCTGAAGCAATCATATCACCATCAGGCCCAGGACAAGTTATAGTACCTGAGTTTGTATTTGTAGGACCAAGGTTGAATAAACCTCTACCTCCAAATGTCACTACCTTACCATTTGCCATTACGACAGCAGAAGAAGCCTGACCGGCTGAAACGTAAATGGCTCTACCGTCTGTACTACTTCCCAAAAAATCTGCAGCTACTGTTCCATAAGAAGTTAATCCTGGGCGAACTACTCGTGAAGCATAATCTTGATAAACAGATCCACCGCCTCTACCTAATTGCCCTTCTCCCCAGTCACCACCAAAAGACCATACGTTTCCTGTAGCATCTAATGCCAAACAATGTGTATCACCACCAGATATTTGAGTTATATTTCTTAAAAGACCATCACCTGGACACCCATACCCATTACATAATGGATTAGAGCGTACTACTCTTCCTGCGCCCGTTTGAGGACTTGCACCTGGTCTTCCAAGTTTATTGCCTGTATTGTTACCCCATGACCAAACAAATCCATTGGCATCTAATGCATAGGTACATTGATCCCCCGCTTCTACTTGTACTATATTTGTTAATTGTCCTCCACCTTCAGCCGCACTTCTCGTAACATAAACCGGAGTAGTTCTGTCTGTAGTAGTACCATCTCCTAATTGTCCGTCTCCATTTTCTCCCCAAGCTAATAAACGTCCTGTGCCAGCTTCTATTGCAAAAGAAGAATTGTTACCACCTGAAACATAGGTGATATTATTTAAAAAAATACCATTTGGATCATTAACAGAAACAGCTGCAGCTTGGGCACCTCTAAGAACACGTTGAGGCATAGGTTCTCCTGATGCAGAGGTAGAATTGCGACCTAATTGGCCAGATCTGTTATTACCCCATCCCCAAACTTGGTTCGCACAACTTAATCCTAACAAATGCGATCCTGAACCTGCGTCTATCTGTCGGATAGCGGGTAAGGGTCCAACTGTAGTTCCACCTGCAGTATTATTGATATTTCCATGCGTGATGGCTACACCTGTAGTTCTTCTTGGTGTAGTAATAGCAACACCCGAACTATTTACACCAAAAGTATATAATAAAGTGGTACCATCATTATCAACATTTGACCCCCAAGTGTATACTGTTTGATTATCACAAACAGCAGCAGAAAAACTATTTCCACCGGAAATCTGGAAATTTTGAGCACCGGCATATCGAGCCAGTACGATTAAAGAAAAGAGCAGTAATATACGTTTAAGCATAGTATTGAGTAGTGTTTATGCAATATTATACTACTTATACTTAATTTGTAACCAAAAAGTTATAAATAATAAAAGAATAATACTATTAATTGAATTTCAATATCTTAACTACTTGTTTTTCTGAATCTTAAACAATCAAAATAAATTTCCACATGTCTAATGTAAGTTTAATGTTGATTCCTAAACTTTTAAAAATAAAAATTGAGAAAATCTACTTTTTCCCATTTTAATCTTATTTTAGCCAAAATTTGATTTTTGCGTGTCAGTAAAACCACGTAGATTTCAACAAAAACGAAACAGTAATTGTCTTTATTTGTAATCAATTCAATCACATATTTTACAATTCATTTATTTACATGTCTAAGGAAGTACAAATAATCATCGATGGAAAAACATTTCATTTTCCAGTGATAGAAGGTTCAGAAGGTGAAAAAGCGATCGATATTGCTAAATTAAGAGATTTAACCGGTTACATCACTTTAGATACCGGTTACAAAAACACCGGCGCTACCAAAAGTGCAATTACCTTTTTGGATGGTGAGCAAGGTGTACTTCGATATAGAGGTTATCCTATTGAACAATTAGCTTCTAAGGCTTCTTTTTTGGAAGTATCCTATTTATTAATCTATGGGGAACTGCCTACACTTGCTCAATTAGAAAATTTTAAAATTCGGATTCAAAAACATACCAACTTACATGAAGATATCAAGAAAGTGTTTGATGGTTTTCCCTCTTCTGCCCATCCCATGGGTGTTCTATCTTCAGCCGTAAGTTCCTTAACAGCATATTATCCGGGATCTATTGATCCTAATGCTTCAGAAGATGAAATTGACCTGACCATTGTTCGATTGATGGCTAAGTTACCAACTATAGCAGCTTGGTCGTATCGAAACTCTAAAGGTATGCCACTCATGTATCCAAAACCAAAACTAGGGTATTGCGAAAATTTCTTATACATGATGTTTGCTCAACCAAACGAAGACTTTGATATCGATCCAGTTGTAGCTGAAGCTCTAAATACACTATTAATCCTTCATGCCGATCATGAACAAAACTGCTCTACTTCTACAGTACGTATTGTAGGTTCGGCACATGCTAGTTTATACTCGTCTATAGCTGCGGGTATAAACGCACTATGGGGACCTCTTCATGGTGGTGCCAATCAGGAAGTGATTGAAATGTTAGATCAAATAAAGTCAGATGGTGGGGATACTCAAAAATGGATTGCAAAAGCGAAAGACAAAAACGATCCATTCCGTTTGATGGGCTTTGGCCATAGAGTGTATAAAAATTTCGATCCAAGAGCAAAAATAATTAAAAAAGCTTGTGATGATATTTTAAGCAAACTCGGTGTGAATGACCCTGTTTTAGAAATAGCCAAAGAATTAGAACAAGCTGCTTTAAACGACCCTTACTTCGTAGAACGCAAATTATATCCAAACGTTGACTTCTATTCAGGCATCATATACAGAGCCCTTGGATTGAAATCAGATTTATTTACGGTTATGTTTGCGTTAGGAAGACTTCCGGGTTGGATTGCTCAATGGAAAGAATTACGTGACGCGAAAGAACCAATTGGCAGACCGAGACAAATTTACACCGGTCATACTACTCGAGAGTATATCCCAATCGAGAAAAGAAAATAAAGTAATTTATTTTCTAGGTAAACAAAAAAGCATCTGAAACTTTTCAGATGCTTTTTTGTTTACCTATTTACTAATAAGAGTATATAGTTAAGACTTTATCTAAATATTTATGAAAAAATTATATATTAAAATACAAGTTGTCATTTTATTCATTATTGGTTTATCAATAAATAACAGAGCTGCTACATTTACAGTTACTAATACCGGTGGAAATGGTTTTTCTTGCACTCCAAATGGAACCAATACAAACGTATGCCTTGCAACGGGTACTCTGGGTTGGGCCATATCTTCTGCAAATTTAAATCCGGGAGCTGATATCATTGATTTTAATTTACCTTTAAATTCTGTCATTGTAGTTGATAACCCCAATTGGTTGTTAATTACAGATGGCAATCTAACCATAAATGCTACTATTGGAGCAATGAATACTTTATGGGTTGGCGCCGGTTCTTGTAGACCAATTATTCAGATAACATGTGCTTTTAGTAATGGATTTGACATAAATAACGTACCAAATGTTACTATAAGAGGTTTGGTATTAAACATGCAAGGATTTGCTATAACGTATCGAGGAGTAGGTGTTACAAGCGGTACTGTTCAAGGATGCTATGGAGCATTAAATTTTGCTGGTACAGCGGCTACACCCAATATCCCTCAATCGAGTGTTCAAATCATTAATGGAGCTAATGGAGTTTTAGTTGGTGGTAATAGCTGTGAGTTAAGAAATGTGTTCTTAGGCAATAACAATGGTGGAGTGAGTTTAGAGAACGGGGATAATAATATTATTAGAGGAAATTACTTTAATACCAATGCTGCTGGAACCGCTCATGTGAGTCCCGGAAGTCCTCAAGCAGCTATTCGTCTTCAAACTGGTTCAACAGGTAATTTAATTGAAGATAATGTGGTAACATTAAATACTGGACAAGGTGCTATATATATTCAAAGTGGTAGTAATAACGCTATAATTAGGAACAACTTGGTAGGTTTTGCAGTTGGTGGAGTAAATACAATACCTAATGCTTTCCCAACGCAACATGGAACAACACATGGAATATTGGTTGATGCCAGTACAAACGGAATTATTGATAATTGTACTATAGGCAACTTTAGTGAAAATGGAATTCATTTTCAAGGAACTGGTAGTAATGGTTGGACAATGACAGGAAATAAAATTGGAACTGATATTTCTGGCACTTTAGATAGAGGAAATCGTGGTAGAGGTATATTTTCTACTGCAGTTGTTTCCAATCATACTATTGGAGGAGCAGCCGTAGCTCAACGCAATATAGTATCTGGAAATGGTCCTGTTCAAGGAGATGGAATAATGTATGCAGCTGGGTGTAATACTTGTGTTATTCAAAATAATTATATAGGTGTAGATGCTACCGGCAATAATTGCTTACCTAATACTAGTAGTGGAATATTTATTGAAGGAGCCTGTACTAATGTAACAGTAACGGATAATATTGTAGGTTGTAATGGGTTTCCCGGAAATGGTGGAAGGCATCACGGAATTCATTTTTTTGGAAATTCAAATCATCTAATTACAAACAATAGAATTGGTATTGGCTTAAATGGTACAGCAAATCTAGGTAATAATCAAGATGGGATTGCTTTTAATACGGTATCTAATACAACAATTAATAACAACATTATAGCGAATAATCAATGGGGGATTTTTATGCAAGGTGCCGGAGGTAGCAACACTATTACAGCTAACAATATTTTTAGGAATGGTGACACGCCTGTTCCTACAGGTTTCGGGTTTACAAGACTAACAAATAATGAAGGGGGAGGGATTGCTGCACAAACAGGTAGTAATGGTAATTTTATTGGTTTAGCACTAGCCGGTCAAGGCAACACATTAGATAATAACTTATGCGGAATCCACTTGAGGGGGGATCCAGGTGGAACATCCGGCAACATAGTGTATAATAATACTATAACGAACTCCCGTATTGGAAATTATAGTAAATATTCCTTCGCTGTTGCGGGTTCTGGTATAACTATTAGTGGTGGATCTAATCTTCAAAAAATTGGAGGTATTGGCCCATTACAAGCGAATAACATTAATAATAATGCAGGTATTGGTGTACTCGTTGAAAATTCAACAAACGTAGAAATTCGAAGAAACTCAGTATTTTGTAATGGTAGTAACGCAGCTCAAAAATCAACTCCAACATTTGCCATACGCTTAATTAATGGAGGCAATGGTGCAATTACACCTCCTGGGCCTATCACCTATATTGGTGGTGTTGGAATTACGAATGGAGGCGGAATTCCTTCTTCCATCACTCCAGATAATATTACAGCCGGAGATGTTGTAGAAGTGTTTTTTGATGATGCCTGTGGATGTCAATTAGAAACTTGGTTAGGTAATGCAACAACTTCCGGAACCGATTGGTCTTATCCATCCGGCGGAGCTCCTACTCCTATTCCAACTGGTGTTAATGGCGGATATTGTGTCGATGGATCAACACTTCCGGGTGGTGGTTTGTGTGACCCAGGCAACGTCGTTACTTCTGGTGCTCCAAATAATTTTCTATTAACATCTGTTACAGCGACTCGTACAAGCAATCCGTCTTTAACCTCTGCCATGTCCAGCACAACCGCTCGAACTTCAGAGCCCATGACTTGTACCCCTACTGTTTTACCGGTTACCTTACTGAGTTTTAAAGCAACTAAATCGAGTCCATCCTCAGCTACAATTACTTGGAGTACAAGTTCAGAAAAACTGAACAAACATTTTGAACTACTTAGAAGTGTAGATGGATACACGTATGTGTCTGCCGGTATTATTCCTGGAAATGGAACAACCGAAAGAATTATTTCCTATGAGTTCGAAGATGTTGCAATAGACGCTCCTATTATCTATTACATGCTTATGCAACATGATGAAGATGGTTCCAATCAAATTATTGCATTGACAACTCTTAATTTTGATAGTCAGTCTCAAATTCAAGTGTTCTCAACCACAGATCAGCAAATTCGAGTGTTAAATAAAACAGGTACTCCTTTTACAAAAATTCAAATATCGGACACCAGTGGTAAGTTAATTTATCAGTTTACTGATTTTAATAATGATTTTGAATATTTGATTCCTATGAACACTTTGCCACCTAGTATGTATTTAGTACATGTTAGTACTGAATGGATGAATACAACGGGTAAAGTAATTATCAAATAATTGTCAAGTATTTGTAAGCACATATATCGTTGTTTTATACAACTTTATGTGTGCTTATTATTAATGCATCTATCCAACTCTTATCTTTTATAATTTTCTAAATACGAATTGAGCACTTGCAACTCTTGTAAAAAGTGTTCTCTTACTTCTTTGGCAAATGGATTTTCAATTTCAATAGTTAAAAATAAATCCATTGAATCTTGACCTAAATTCCGTTTAATATCTAATAAATATTGATATGCCGGCGTTTTTTGTTCTACGTCCGGAATATCCATTTGGTTAATGGATCTACCAATAAAATGAGTCAATGCTTGGACATACGCCATCTGCTTATCGTGCGTTACAGGCGTTCTTTCCAGAACATTCAATTCTAATAACTGACTTAGGAATTTAGTTATTGTCCTGGCTTTTCTTGTACGCACAGGACATACCACCATATTTAATCCTTTAATTCCATTTTTACCGCTTTGAGGTCCAAACAAAGGATGGGTTCCTAAAATCTCGACATAATCCGGTAAGTATTGAACCATAAGTTCAACCGGTTTAACTTTTACAGAAGACACATCGACAATTAAAGCCCCCGGCTTAACTTTATCTCGAATTTCAATCAATACGGCTTCTAAAAATTGAACAGGGACCGCCAATACAACAATATCTTGTGACGCTACTTCTGGTATCGTTCCCCATTGCACACCCTTTTGTTTCGCTACATTTTCCAGTGGAAGAATATCATTCACTATAACTTTAAAATAAGGAGTTATATGTTGTAACATAAACTGAGTAAAACTTCCAAAGCCTATCACTCCTATATGTTTATATCCGTTTTTTTTCATACCTATACGGGTTGTCGAACTAAAATTCCACTTTTATCCAGGTAATGTTTCAATTCCGGAATTCCGATTTCCTTAAAATGAAAAATACTGGCAGCAAGAGCTGCATCCGCATTCCCTTTTGTAAAAACATCTACAAAATGTTCCATTGTACCGGCACCACCGGATGCAATTACCGGAATAGTTAAGCGAGTTGACAAGGTTGAGGTTAATTCGTTGGCAAATCCAGCTTTCGTTCCATCGTGATCCATCGATGTTAAGAGTATCTCACCTGCACCTCTTGATTCTACTTCTTTCACCCAATCGAAAGTCAAAATATCGGTTGGCTTACTACCACCATGGGTATGTACTGTATCAACTCCCTTAACATTTCGAGTATCTACCGCCACTACTATACATTGTGACCCAAATGCCTTTGCCATCTGATCAATACAATCAGGATGTTTAACGGCAGCTGAATTTATAGAAACCTTATCTGCTCCGGCATTTAAACAAGCGGAAACATCTTCCACTGTACCAATCCCCCCACCTATGGTAAAAGGAATATTAATATGTTGAGCAATTCGTTTTACTAAATCTACCAATGTTTTACGTTTTTCTATAGTTGCCGTAATATCTAAAAATACTAATTCGTCGGCACCTTGACTAGAATACAATGTACCTAATTCAACCGGATCACCTGCATCTCTTAAGTTAACAAAATTGACTCCTTTGACAGTTTTACCATCTTTAACGTCTAAACAGGGTATAATTCTTTTGGTTAACATGATGATTGATTAAAAGTAGCCATTTGTTTTAATGTAATGTGTCCTTCATAGAATGCTTTTCCGACAACAACACCATATAGACCTAATGCATTCAGCTGTTCTATATCGTTCATATCAGAAACGCCGCCACTGGCAATCCAATGTATACTAGGAAAAGAAGCTTGCAATCGTTTATATAGTTCAAATGAGGGACCTTGTAATAATCCATCTTTTGCTACATCTGTACAAATCGAATACCTAAGTCCAAAGGGTAAATAATCTTCTACTAATGTATCGATATCTATGGAGGTAGTTTCTTGCCATCCACTTACAGCAATCTTCCCGTTTTTAGAATCGGTTCCAATAATTATTTTATCAGCGCCATATTGCTGCATCCATAGTTTAACCAAATCACTATTTTTCACAGCAATACTTCCGGCAGTAATTTGTGTCGCACCGGCATTAAACGCTATAGCGACATCTGCATCACTTTGTAAACCTCCTCCAAAATCAATCTTTAACTTTGTTTGTGACGCTATCGTTTCTAATACTTTTTGATTCGTAATTTTTTTTAATCGAGCCCCATCTAAATCAACTAAATGCAACCGACGAATACCTACATCTTCAAATTGTTTTGCTATATCTAAAGGGTTAGAATGGTATTCTTTTTTTTGTTGATAATCACCTTGCGTTAATCGAACGCATTTGCCATCTATTATATCAATTGCCGGTATTATTTCCATACTACTATAGATCTAAGAAATTTTGTATAATACGCTCACCAATGGTACTACTTTTTTCGGGGTGAAATTGTACGGCATAAAAATTATCTTTTTGTAATGCTGAAGCAAATGGCACGATATAATCGGTAGTAGCAATAGCATAAGGCGTTACTTCAACATAATAACTATGAACAAAATACACATAGCTATCTTCCGGAATACCCTTCATTAATGGCGATTGCAATTGTGTTAACGTATTCCAACCCATTTGGGGGATTTTACCCGCCGGAGGAAAACGTTTCACCTGAGCAGGGATAACTCCTAAGCAATCCACATCCCCTTCTTCTGAATGGGAACACAATAATTGTTGTCCTACGCATATACCAAAAACCGGCTGAGTTAAACTCTTAATAACTTTATCCAACCCTCGTTCTTTTAGATATTTCATCGTAGTGGAAGCCTCGCCTTGACCGGGAAACAATACTTTATCGGCACTTATTAATTCAACTGGGTCATCCGTATATACAGGCGTAACTCCTAAACGTTCTAGAGCATACAAAACCGATTGAATATTACCGGCATTATATTTTACGATAGCAATTTTCATTATAAAACACCTTTGGTACTAGGTATAACATTATTTGTAGGGTCTTTTCGAATCGCTCCTTTAATTGCTTTCGCAAAACCCTTGAAAATTGCTTCTATTTTATGATGTTCATTATCTCCCTGAACGGATATATTTAAATTGCACTTAGCAGTATCAGTAAAAGATTTAAAGAAATGGTAAAACATTTCTGTAGGCATATCTCCGATTTTTTCCCTTTTAAATTCCGCATTCCAAACAAGCCAACTTCTTCCACCAAAGTCTATGGCCACTTGAGCCAAACTATCGTCCATAGGTAAAAGAAAGCCATACCGGTCAATCCCTTTTTTAGATCCTAAGGCTAATAAAAAAGCCTCTCCCAAAGCTAAGGCCGTATCTTCTATAGTATGGTGTTCATCTATGTGTAAATCCCCTTTTACCGTTATATCCAGATTAACACCGGAATGTTTACATAATTGATCTAACATATGATCAAAAAATCCAACTCCGGTTTGCATGACACCTTTACCCTCCCCGTCTAACTTAAGTTGAATGGTAATATCGGTTTCTTTTGTAGTTCTGCGCACCAGTGCTACACGTTCCGATCGTACCAAATGATCGTATATTTTATCCCATTGATGGGTTGCTAAATCATAGGATAAATCGCCGATACCCCAATTGGAAGCTTTGTCTTCGTTGGTAATATAGATAGCTTTCGTCCCAAGGTTTTTAGCCAATTGTACATCCGTTACTCGATCACCGATAACAAAGGAATTTGCCAAATCATAGTTACCCGTTAAGTATTCAGTTAACATTCCGATACCCGGTTTACGTGTTGGCAAATTGTCTTTAGCAAAAGAACGATCGATATGTATTTTCTTAAATACGATCCCTTCTCCTTCTAATGTTTTTAACATTTTGTTTTGAGCCGGCCAAAAGGTATCCTCCGGAAAAGACGCTGTACCAAGGCCATCTTGATTCGTGACTAAAACGATTTCAAAATCGGTTTCTCTAGCAATCTTATGTAAAGCAGTAATTACCCCCGGTAAGAATTCCAACTTCTCTAGGGAGTCGATTTGCTCATCTGCCGGTTCTAGGATTATGGTACCGTCTCGATCTATAAATAGTACTTTCTTTTTCATTTTATTGCTGGAATGGAATACGATTGTAACACAGAAATAAGTTGCTTGTTCTCGTCCTTCGTACCTACTGTTATACGGACACCTTGCTCACACAACAAAACCGTAGAACGATTTCTGGTAATGATTTGATGACGTACCAAGTATTCATATAAATCCGTACCGTCTACCGTTTTAATCAGAAGAAAATTAGCTTCGCTTGGAGCTATAAAATGAATAAATGGTAATTGTTCTAATTCTTTACGCAACCATTCTCGTTGCCCTACAATCTCCTTTACCATTGCCTGCATTTGTGCAACATTGGATAATGCTTCAACTGCCTTTTCTTGTGTCAGTTGATTAATATTATAGGGTGGTTTAATTTTATTTAGTACTTGGATTAACTCTTTAGTTCCAAAAGCCATACCCAAACGCAAAGCGGCTAATCCCCATGCTTTGGAAAAGGTCTGAAGAACCAAAATATTGGGGTATTCCGATATATATGTAGTAATCGAAGGCATAGAGGCAAAATCAATGTACGCTTCGTCCACTACTACGATCCCATCAAATTGGGAAGCAATTTCAAGAATGTCTTTCGTTGACAGTAGATTACCTGTTGGGTTATTCGGCGAACAACAAAAGATAACTTTTACCGATGAATCTATGGATTGCAGAACGGCCTCTTTTCTAATTTGGTAATCCGAATTTAATGGAACCTCAATAATTTTAACATCATTTAAATGAGCACTAACTTCGTACATACCATACGTAGGGGGCATGATAACGATAGCATCTTTTCCCGGTTCGCAAAGAGCTCTCAAAATTAAATCTATAGGTTCGTCACTACCATTACCCAAGAAGATTTGTTCCTCCGGAATTCCTTTTAGGAGACAAATGGCTTGTTTAACCTGTTTTTGTAGAGGATCCGGATATCGATTTACAGAAATAGATATGGTAGAACCCAAAGAATTTTCATTGGCATCCAAAAACACCCCTTCTGTCCCCTTATATTCATCTCTAGCAGACGAATACGGTTTCATTCGCAACACATTTGGACGAATTAATTTACTTAATGAAAACGACATAAAGCACACTTTAAGACAGCAAAACTACGAAAAAAGCGACAGTATGCCGATAGTTATGTGATTTCCTTTCGGCTATTTTACCTTTTTTTGTATTTTTGGACTTCCAAATTTGAATTCTAATATGAAAGTTAAAAATACATGGCAAATTGAATGCGCACATACTCCTGAAACGATAGACCGAATTTTATTACCTATTCGTAAAAGAGGATTGTCCGTATTGAAATTACTTTATGAAAAAAGTACCGACGAAACAGCTAGTTGTTCGATAGAATTTGAAACGGAAGAAGCGGACGCAGAAAGAGTATACAAGAATATGATACGCCTTCAGGATATAAAATCTGTAATAAGAAAATAAGCGGTATTCAACTCCCACTATTATGAAACCATATACGCGAAAGCTTTTGTTCGTTATTGTGGGAGTAGCCGTATTTTTAAGTTTATTCATTTATTTCATTCTTACTTCTTTTTTTACCCATCCTGTTCATCCTGTCCCATATGAAACGATAGAATTTGAAACGGTACAGGATTCTGTCTCCTCTGGTGACAGTTTGGGGACTATATCAATTCTCGAAATTCCGGATAGTTTTTATTCTGTATCAAATGACAGTTTTACTTTACAACCTGGAGGTTTGAAAAAACACTACCTACCTTCAAAACCTAATATAAAAAAACAGCCCAATGTACTTAGCCGCGTTCCATCAAAACCTTTAAAGGAATCAAAATTAAAGAATAATACAAACAGTGTAGGTTCTACTACAGTTACTGTTTATAAAGGTCGTGCATTAAGGTATCAAGAACTCCCACTTCATAACCTACCCAATAAACGGCTTCAATTTTCTGCCTTTTTCAGAGCGTTTAAATCGGGTGATTATATAGAAGGTAAAGAATTGGCTGCATATTATGCGAATGACAAAACGTTAAACTTCATTACACGAAAAACAGTAAGCAATTACGTAGAAAAGAATATTCGTCGTGTAACTCGAAAAGAAAATAGTTTATTAATTGAAACGCTATCCCCTATCGGCATATCAACAAAAATCAGTATACCGTTGATAGAAAAAATGGAGATTAAAATTTCTAATGGCGCAACCATTAACTTTGGTAAAACAGTCCAATCGAAAGAAATCTTATTTAAAAATGCACTCTTGTTACCCATTCAAACAACAGGATTACAAATAATTTCCGGCGGTACTGCTATTCCGGCCTCCGGTTTTGTTAGCGGTGATTTTTATTTTACAGAATACGCAAAAACTAAAGGAGGGTATTCACTTAAGTAATAAACGATTAAAGATAGTCATTATCCACTCGTCCACCATTGGACAAATATTCTTATTTTTTATTACTGAACGAATTCTATATTTAATACCGGCATGATGTAGATGAGGATAATCAGCACAGGAAGCAGGCCTGTTTTCATACACCTTACAGAGGGTTCCTTCTAAAAATGTACAGGGTGTACACTGCATCACTTTTATTTGATCATGACCTATATCTCTTAAATACTTTGATTCAAAAACATCTATAGGCAAATCTATTATTGGAGCGATTGTGGCACTATCCTTTTGTGTAAATGGAGGATTTAAGACAGAACAACAACGACCACACGATGCACAATCATAGGATTGATATACCTTTTGTACTATTGGCTGAGAAAGCGCATCCAATTCTGATGATGTAATGGAGCGAATCAATTGTAAAAATAATTCATCCGAATATGTGAACATAATTGTAAAAATAAGAAAAGGTAAAGAGAAAGAGAGCAATATACATTACTTAATTTCCTTCCCTTTCTCTTTCTTCACTCTGTTTCTATCTTGTGGAGCCGGAGGGATTCGAACCCTCGTCCAGCGTAGGTTACTATCAACCTTTCTACATGCTTAGCCGAATTTTAATTGTAGGGAAAAAGCAGGTTACCGGCAACCAACTGAATCCTTAGTTATTTAAATTTCACCCAAAAGCCATAACTACTGTTGAGCTAGTTTCGCATATCGACATATCCGATTCGCAATCGGCAAAACAAGGACTGCGGGATACGTGGCCGGGTTAAGTTCTGAACTCAACCGCATTAACCATTAATTCCGACTTGGTCGAAATTAGGCAGCCATGGCGTAAGATTCTTCGCCAATTATTGTTCGGGACCATCTTTCAAGGCTCTCACCCCATGAGCCTGCATGCTTACAATTGTAATGACTCTACCTGTCAAATCCTGTCGGCCCCAACGTCTTTGAGGACTACAAAAATACGTTAATTTTATATTAAATTTTGTTTTATTGTATATAATAATTAGTTGTCCACTTAGGTGGACAACTAATTCAGCAAGGAATATATGTCTTTATTATCTTGCAATTGGTTTTATGGATAATTTCATTGTTTCCGCTCGAAAGTACAGACCTTCTACCTTTGATACAGTAGTAGGTCAAAGTCATATAACCACTACCTTAAAAAATGCGATCAAAAATAACCATTTGGCTCAAGCCTTCTTATTTTGTGGTCCTAGAGGGGTAGGAAAAACAACGAACGCCCGCATTTTGGCTAAAACCATTAATTGCCAAAATATAACAAATGATATAGAAGCCTGCGATGTCTGTGATAGTTGTAAAAGTTTTAATAATAGTGCTTCTTTTAATGTTCAAGAACTCGATGCAGCGTCCAACAATTCCGTTGATGACATTCGAAATTTAGTAGAACAAGTACGCTATCCTCCTCAATACGGCAAATATAAAATTTATATCATAGATGAGGTTCATATGTTATCCAATGCAGCCTTTAATGCATTCCTAAAAACATTGGAAGAACCTCCCTCCTATGCCATATTTATATTAGCAACAACTGAAAAGCATAAAATAATACCTACGATACTTTCCAGGTGTCAAATTTTTGATTTCAATAGAATTCAAGTAAAAGATATTGCCACACATTTAGCAAAAATAGCAGAAAAAGAATCAATAAAAGCTGAACCGGAGGCACTACACTTAATCGCACAAAAAGCGGATGGTGCTCTACGCGATGCGTTATCGATGTTCGATTTAATCGTAACCTTCTCATCCGATAATACGATTACGTTTAAGAAAACGATTGACAATCTTCATATTCTTGATTACGACTATTATTTCAAAATAATTGAATTTAGTGTACAAGAAGATGTAAGTTCTATTTTATTAACCTTCGATGAAATTTTACGAAAAGGGTTTGATGGGCATAATTTTATTGCAGGGCTGAATGAACACTTCCGACACTTGATGGTGTGTAAAGATGTCAGGACGCATGCCTTAATGGAATCCTCAGAAGAAGTAAAGCAACGTTTTATAAAACAAGCCGCCTCCCTTGATCTTGGCTTTATATTATCGGCATTGAGTATCTTAAATCAATGTGATTTACATTTTAAAAGCAGTAAGAACCAACGCCTTCATGTAGAACTCGCTTTAATGAAATTAGCGTTTATTAAGCGCGCCACCTCCATCCACACTTTGGTGGATGAAGTAAAAAAAAAAGTAATGTAACTACGGTTGCCGGTACGATCACTGAAGTCAGTATTCCCGCTCCAACTGTAACGTCTAAAACGCCATCGGTTCTGACTAAAAGTTCTGGAATAAAACTTCCCAAAAACAAAGAAGAAGCCAAACAACTGGCTCAACAAAAACAAGAGGCCGCTTCTATATCGTTGGATAATCCTCAAAACGAACCGGAATCTACTCCTACTTCCATTCCACTAATCGATAGTCAACAATTAGAATCCATTTGGAATGCTTATGCCATCCAATTAAAAGAAGAGGGCAAAGCAAACGAACATGTAACACTTTATCAAAAAAAACTAACTATTTCTGAAGATAATACTATTCAAGTTACATTAGATAATGAATTACAAGTAGAATGGTTAGAACAAATGAAGTTAGATTTGTTAAACTATTTAAAACAAGCCCTTCAAGTACCCTCACTTCGTATCAGTACAACAGTCATCCAACGGACAGTTGAACAAAAAATGTATACGGATACTGATAAACTCAAATTTTTAAGTGAGCAATACCCTTTAGTCGAAGAATTAAAAAAGCGTTTTGGATTAGAAAGTAACTATTGAGGATTATTTAAAAATAACTTCAAAAGTTTGATATATTTTGTAGATTCGTTGTACCCTATGAGAATCTCCTTCAATATGAAAGTAATACTATCCTCTGTCGTTTTCTTAATTGCATATTTTGGTTTTGGTCAAGGTTTCTCCACCGGAGTGGATAAAAATGGACTTCGATATCAATATGTTTCAGGCGACCCTCTACAAGCCCGTATTTATACATTATCTAATGGGTTGAAAATTTTTCTTTCACCTTACAAAGATGCGCCGCGTATCCAAACCTATATTGCAATTAAAGCAGGAAGTAAAAACGACCCTTCTACAGCAACCGGATTAGCTCATTATTTAGAACATATTTTATTCAAAGGAACAGATTCCATAGGTACTAGTAATTGGAAAGCGGAACAAATTGAACTTCAAAAAATAGAAGCATTATATGAAATATATCGTTCAACTGTAGATAGTTCCAAACGTACCTTTTTATATCAAAAAATCGACAGTATTTCAATAATCGCTGCGGGATATGCCATTGCAAATGAATATGATAAGTTATTAGGGAACATAGGCGCGATAGGTACAAATGCCTATACATTTGTTGAACAAACTGTATACGTAAATGATATTCCTTCCAATCAAATAGAAAAATGGGCGCGTATCGAAGCAGAGCGTTTTCGAATGGTTGTACCTCGATTATTTCATACCGAATTAGAAGCAGTATATGAAGAAAAAAATAAGGGTATGGATCAAGACCGTAGAAAAGTGTGGGAAGAAACATTATCCTCCCTATTTAAAGAACATACCTATGGAACACAGACAACGATTGGGACTATTGAACATTTAAAAAATCCCAGCATAACAGAAATTAAAAAATATTTTGACACGTATTACGTAGCTAATAATATGGCTGTTTGTATGAGTGGCGATTTTGATCCCGATTCCATTATAACGATTTTAAATACACATTTTGGCAAATGGAGAACCGGTCAAGTTCCCACCTTTAAAGTTCCGACTGAATCAAAAATAACATCCCCAATACGAAAAACAGTAGTGGGACCGGACGCAGAAAGCCTATCTATTACCTATAGAATAGACGCTTCAATTTCTCAACAACCGGAAATTCGCATGTATTTAAAGATGATGCAACTCATACTATCCAATGGACAAGCCGGACTTTTAGATTTAAATGTAAATCAAGCTCAGAAAGGATTAGGCACGTACGCTTATGATCTACCTATGAAAGATTACTCCATTTTTATGTTAGGAGGAAAACCTGTTGCGGGTCAATCGATTGAAGAGTTAGAAAAAGTTTTACTAGAACAAATTTTATCTATCAAAGAGGGGAAAATAGAAGATTGGTTACTGACTGCGGTAGTAAACGATTACAAAAAAAGTCAATTACTTTCCTATGAAAGTAATAAAAATAGAGCGGATGCTTTTGTAGATGCCTTTGTTTGGGATATCCCTTGGAATGTATTTATAGAAGATGAAAAAACATTAGCCGCCATTTCTAAAACAGATGTACAATTATTTGCTACAAAATATTTCAATCAAAATTATGTGACCATCTACAAATCAAAAGGAATAGATACCACAGTACGAAAAGTACCTAAGCCATCTATTTCTGCTGTTCCTGTAAACCGAGAAGCTCAATCTGAATTTTATACTTTAATTAATAAAAATATATCCCCTATACTATCGCCTGTTTTTTATGATCCTAAATCGATTCAGCAAGGTGTTGTAGGTAAATCTCCTTTGTTATACAAAAAAAACACAACGAACCCATTTTTTACGGTGCAATACAAATGGACTATAGGTGTAAAATATGATCCTATTTATAAGATGCTTGCCACTTATTTAGATTACCTCGGAACAAAAACCTATCCGGGAGATGCCTTTAAAAAGGCTTTCTATAGAATTGGTTGTGATTATGCAATAGGAATTTCCGGTGACCAATTTATACTTTCTGTCTCCGGATTAACCGAAAACATGAACGCTGCCCTTTTGCTTATAGAAGATTTTCTTCTTAACGTTCAAGGGGATGTCATCGCTCTAGAGCAAATTAAATCCAATGTCTTAAAAACCAGATTAGACAATAAATCTTCCAAAGATATTATTCTAAAATCAGCATTGGTAAACTATGCTAAATACAAAGGTGTAAATCCATTTACTAATATTTTACATGAACATATATTAACAAAAATACATTCTGAAGATTTATTAATTCATTTTCAACAATTAAAAACAAATCCTCATACTATATTATATTATGGACCGGATGATCGTTCTTCGGTGGAAAAAACCATTTCAAAAATCCATAAAATTAAAATAGGCTCACCAACTATAATTCGAGAACACTATACTTTCAGAACTGTCAATAAAAACACAGTGTATTTTGTTCCTTATAATATGGTACAAGCAGAAATGATTATACTTATTCCAAGTGTGACCTATGACAGTAGTTTAACACCTATCCAACAATTGTACAATGAATACTTTGGAGGTAATATGGGCAGTTTGGTATTCCAAGAACTACGAGAGTCACGCGCTTTAGCATATTCTGTTCGATCTGTTTTCGAAAGTCCTTCTCGACCGGAAGATATATATTTTTCAAATTCTTATATAGGCACTCAAGCAGACAAAACCGAAGAAGCCCTTCGAGAATTACTTCTACTCATCGACAGTATGCCTCAATCCCCTTTGTTGTTTGAAAACTCCAAACAATCTATCTTGGAAACCATCCGAAGTAGTAGAATCACGAAAGCGGCAATGTTAACAGAATACGAAAGACTACAACAGTTTAAATTAAGCAAAGACCCAAGAGAGGCTATTTACAATCAATTAAGTTCATTCACTTTAACCGATTTAGAATCCTTTCAAAAAAAATATATTAAAGGGAGACATCGGATAGTATTGGTCATTGGTTCCAAAGACAAGATAGACTTTCAAGCGTTAAGGAAATTTGGAGAAATTAAAGAACTGACATTAGAAGATATCTTTGGATATTAAGAAGTATTACGCTTAATCTTGATAGTCAATGTCTTTCATAAATTCCTTCGGAGATTTTGAATTTTTACGTAGTTATACGTAATATTGATAGCTTTATTTCATTTACAATTAATTTAACCAACAATCAATGAGTTCTAAAATTAAAGTAGCGAATCCGGTAGTTGAACTGGATGGAGACGAAATGACCAGAATCATCTGGAAATTTATAAAAGATAAACTAATTCTACCTTATTTAGATGTAGACATCAAATATTATGATTTAGGGATAGAACATAGAGATGCTACTGCTGATCAAGTCACTATTGATGCAGCAGAAGCAATAAAGAAATACAATGTAGGAATTAAGTGTGCTACTATTACACCGGATGAACAACGTGTACAGGAGTTCAAATTAAAATCTATGTGGAAATCACCCAATGGTACTATTCGTAATATCTTAGATGGTACTGTATTTCGTGAGCCGATTGTTTGTCAAAACGTTCCCCGTTTAGTTCCGAACTGGACAGCACCTATTGTTGTAGGACGTCATGCTTTTGGTGACCAATATAGAGCAACTGACTTTGTAGTACCGGGAGCCGGTAAACTTACCGTTAAATTTGAAGGTGTTGACGGAAAAATTATTGAACATGAAATTTATCAATACAAAGGTCCTGGTGTTGCTTTAGCTATGTATAACATAGATGACTCCATTCGTGGTTTTGCACATTCTTGTTTTAACATGGCCTTAGGAAAAGGATGGCCATTATACCTATCTACTAAGAATACCATTTTAAAGAAATACGATGGTAGATTTAAAGATATTTTCCAAGAAATTTATGACGCTTCTTATAAAGCTAAATTTGAGGCTGCAGGAATCGTATATGAACATCGATTAATTGATGACATGGTAGCATCTGCTTTGAAATGGAATGGTAAATTCGTTTGGGCATGTAAAAACTATGATGGAGATGTTCAATCCGATTCTGTTGCTCAAGGTTTTGGTTCCTTAGGATTAATGACATCAGTCTTAGTTACGCCGGATGGTAAAACAATGGAAGCAGAAGCAGCACATGGAACGGTAACGCGCCACTTTAGAGATCATCAAGCAGGTAAACCTACCTCTACCAACCCAATTGCATCTATTTTTGCATGGACTAGAGGTCTAGAGTTTAGAGGTAAATTAGATGGAAATCAAGATTTGATAAATTTCTGTAAAACCCTAGAAAAAGTATGTGTTGCTACCGTTGAAAGTGGTAAAATGACGAAAGATTTAGCTGTCTGTATACATGGAAATAAAGTAAACCATGGAGAACATTATTTATATACAGAAGAGTTCCTAAATGCTATTGATTCAAATCTGAAAGCTGCTTTAGGAAAATAAAAGTTTGAAAAACGATAATAAAAAAACCTCTTAACATATTAAGAGGTTTTTTTATTATGATACCATTTATTAATCGAGACCTATCATCACAAAAGCTCCCCAATAGAGCGGATTTTTATACTTGTCGTAAATGAATTTTTTAGCTTCAATAAAGGCTAACCGTTTGTCTTTTGTTGTCAACCAATTTTCATAAAATTTATTCATAAGCTCTTGCGTAACATCATCGTCTACTTTAAACAAACTCATGATTACATTCTGTGCCCCGGCTACAATAAAAGATCGTTGCAAACCATAAACACCCTCTCCGGATTGAACATCGCCTAATCCGGTTTCACAGGCACTTAAAATAACAACATCTGTATTATCTAAGTTTAAATTCATCGCTTCATAAGCGGTTAAAACCCCATCCATAGAATTGATTTGAGAAATATCATTTTTTCCCAATACAACACCCCCATTGGTTAACACAACACCGGATCGGTATAATGGATTAGAAAGCACTTCACTGGTTAATTCCGATTCATATTCCGTTTGCTTTACATCTGCAAGGAAATAACCGTGCGTAGCTATATGTAAAAACTTAGGATTTTGGAGAGCTTTCAACTTGTCTTCTGTTGCCTTACTATTTAAATAAAGTTGACAAGCTACTCTTTGATTGGTTAATAAAGTATAAATGTTTTTCACTTCATTTTCTGCACCTAATAAATCTCCCCATTGTTTCGTAAAATTAGAATCTATCGTAGAGGAAACTGAATAATAAAAATCAGGATTGCCAAACAAAGCAATTTGATCCACTGTTTTTTTGGTTCCAATAATAGCTTTTTGTTTTTGATTATAATCTAAAAGTATATCTTTTGTATTGGCTATTTGAACAAACTGATATTGTTGTAATAAGTATTTACCATCCGGACGTTTAATTGTTTCTAAGTTCAACTGATTATATACCCCATCCGGAGCCACATATATTCTCGCTGTTCCTGAAGGTATAATTGTGGAAATAGAAGCCCAATACCTATCAAAGGTATTAACATCGTCAATATTAAATTTTATGGCATTACGATAATATTTTAAGTAACGGGTTTCCATTTGTTTCCCGTTTGTAAAATGAACAATATCCGGAGCACTTTTAGAGTCTTTCGTTACAACAAGTGCTGAATATATAATACTGTCTGTAAATTTATTAGAAAAATATCTATACCGAATAATTTCTACAGCAACTTCTTTAGCCGAAAGAGAGGTTTTCAATTGCTTCCAATCATACCTGAGAGTTGACTCATATGCTTGTGAAAACAATTCGGAAGATTCGCTCAGTGATTTTTCTAGTGTTTCGATATCTTTTTGTAATTGATCCAAGTTAATATTATTCGCTTGTAATTGCTCTGCATCCATGGAAATTGCAGTCGTCAACAACTCCTTCTTAGTAGTCCATTGTATATACGTATCTTTTAGTTTTTCATCACCACTATTAAGGATACGTTCTCTAATTTTAATAGAGGAATTTAATAAAATAGCTTTAGTAGACATTAGCATATTGAGCATATTACCTACCAATTCCGGACGTTGAGCCCCTAGCTTATAAACGAGGGTGTAATAAAACTCAAAATCGTTTTTTATTATATTCCAAGATTTAGATTTTTCACGCTCACTTAATGCTGTAAATTGTTTGTTTATAAATTCAAAATAAGACAAAATAACCTCATCATAGGACTTTATACTATTGTCATAATCCTTAATTATATAATACATTTGTCCACTCTTTGCTAGAGCCTTTATATAATCCGGATGTTTAGAGGAAAATGTAGCGGCATAAATATTTTTTGACTTTATAAAGTACGTATTGGCTTCAGAATATTTATTACTTCTATACAAAATCATACCTTTTAAATAATCATAATCGGCTGCATGTCGATCAGATGTTCCAAATTTAGATACCCAAATTTTATTAGCTGCTTCTAAACTTACATCAGCTTCTTGTAACTTGTTTGTTTCCAAATAAAACAATGAGATATTTTTTAATACATCTGCATATATCGGGTTATTATCATTCAGATTGTTTTTAATAATTTGTAAGGACTGTTTAAATAAACCTTCTACTTGATTTTTATCTCCATTATTATAATACTTTATTAATGCTAGTTCATTCAATGAAGTAGCGACGCTAATGTGATTTTCACCATATTGTTTTTTATAGTTATCTATAACGACTTGTATTCCACGTTGAGCTGAAGTATAGTCCCCCATGGCGGTTTTTACATTTACTAAGACCTTTAAACATTCTGCATATTTTATAGAATTTTCACCGAATATTTGTTTACTGATATTCATAGACCGTACTGCATACTTTTCTGCTCTAGAATAATCTCCGGTTAAATAATACAAATAAGCTATTTGAGATAAAGGTTGAATTAAACTTCTACTGCTAACGCCAAATCTTTTCTCTTTGACTTCTATAGAAGACAATAGACTCTTTTCTGTTTCTGAAAAGCGCCCTAAGTGAATATATAATATAGCAATTTCATCTATAGTGGCGGATAATTTAGATACAGAACTACCTTTTTTGGCTAGCTTAAATGCTTTGGATAAATCTTTTTCTGCTTCTCTATATAAACCTTGAATAATATATAAACGAGCTTGCGTTTCTAATACCTTAGCATATTCTTCATTATCGGCCGGTGTTGCCAACTTTTTAAAAATAGCGAGTGATTTATTTAATTTCACATCAGCATCTATGTATCTACCAGAGGAAATATCTAAATTGGCTGAGTATCTTTCCACAATAGCGTAAGGTATTGACTCGGTTCCGTACAACTCTGCTATTGTTTGCTCGAGTGACTTTAAAATTTGTTTAGATTTATCAAATCGATCTGTCAATTCAAACAATGTCACTTCTGATAATTGATATTGTATAACTTTTTTATGTCCTTTATACATTTCATTTCGGATTATACTATCAAAACTTTGGACATAAATATCTTCGGCTTCTTTTACCTTATCTGTATATAAGAAATAATAATTTGCTTTATCCAAAAGCTGCATATGAAATATTGGTGACTGCCCTCCCAGTAATCGTTCCTTAATGATAGTAGAGTTCTCTAACGCTTGTTCAGCTAAATCATATTGTTCAGTTTCTATATACGCGACATTTAAAATATCCAACAACCGAGCTCGATCTAGGTGTATCATCGGAATGACATTAGCTTTAGTTAACACTTTATTAATGTCTTTAATTACCTTATCCCATTCCCCTTGAAGTATTTCTGTATCTATTTCTACTAATTCTACTTTACTGGTGTAATAGTGATTGGATCCATAATAACGAGTTATCTTAGCATCTAAAACGCGTTTCTTTTTTCTATAATCAATCGACTGACTTGTAACTTTATAGGTAGGTATCAATAAGGAGTATACTTCAATGGCTTCTCTACTATATGTTTTATATTTAGAAGACAATAAGCCTTTGTAAGCTTCTTGGAAGAATTTATTAGCTAATTTTATATCGCCTCTGTCATTCGCTAATTTACCGGCTATCACTCTATTATCTACATACGTAACGTCTTTGGAACTTAGATTCTTTTTAATCCAATCATAGGTCACTTCAACTAATGAATCTGTACTCTTATAATTTCCATTCTCAAAAAAAATCTCTGATTGAAGATTTAATAATTTAGCATAGTTGCGTTTTCTTAAAATGATTTGACTGGACGAAAGAGTCACCCATTTCTCTTTTCCAGTTTTAGGATCGATTTGTTTGTCCTTATTTACTATTCTACTTTTTCTGTAGTTTAAAAGCTCCGGCATTAGTTGTTGCGCCTTAATATGAAAGCCTTGTTTAAAGTAACAATACAGTTTTCTGGTTTTTAAATCATATATAATATCATCGTTTTTAAAACCTGACGTTTGAATTAACAAATCAACTTGTTCAATATATTTAGAGGCTTCGTAATAGTTACCATAAGATATATAGGTATCAATAGCATGTAAAACGCACTTAGAATATTGATAAGTATCCGTTTTAGGTGCTTTAACTAAAGACTGATTCCCTAAACCCATATTTAATTCATATTCTGTAAATGCTCCATTTAACTCATACCCCTCAGCTAACAAAAAATACGCTCTAGCTTCTGTGAGTAGATCGTGTTGTTTATCCGATTGAATTTTCTTTAAAACATCTCTGTTATATCGAAGACCTAAAAGGTAATCTCCCTTTTCGTAATACTTTTCGATTTTTAAAAAAGTGGCTTCGTATTTTGTATCTTGAGCATTAGAAATTGAAATACAAAAAGACGAAATAAGTATATATAAACAGTACAACTTTTTCATACAAATTCCTCTAAAATTATAAACACTATGTATTTATAAATATAACTATTTTTTCACTAATCCTTTTTACTAATTCCTCTGTCATATTGATTCCAGAAGGTAAACACAAGCCCTTTTGATACAGCAATTCAGCAGAACCTTTCACAAAATGTTTAATATTCGAAAAAACCGGCTGCAGGTGCATCGGCCGCCAAGGTTTTCTTGACTCTATTTTTTCATTCTTTAAGTACTCCTTTATATTTTCAGTATCCTTTACCTTCGGGAAATAGGCAATAGTTAACCATGCACTATCCTTTTCGGTGGCGTTTTCAGGTAATAGTATTGAAATGCTTTCAGGTAAATATTGTCTATACCAAGTTCGAATTTGACGCTTTCGTTCTACTTTTTGAGAAAGTTGCTCCCATTGTGCCAATCCAAATGCCGCATTCACATTACTTAAACGATAGTTATACCCTACCTTTTCATGCCAATAATCACCCGGCTTTTCATTAGCTTGATTAGCGATTTTTTTTAATACCGGATATAGTTCGGGGTTCTTAATCAGTAATGCTCCACCACATCCCCCTGCAGTTATGATTTTATTTCCATTAAAAGATAAAACGGTAAAATCCCCATCTATTCCAATAGGGCTTTCATTTTGTATTGACCCCATTGACTCCGCTGCGTCTTCTATTAAAGCAATGGAATAACGGGCACAAATCTCTTTTACTTTATTCAAATTAGAATAAAATCCATATAAATGTGCCACAATTAAGGCTTTTACATTTTTACCGTTTTGTTGGTGCCAATGAATAGCTTCCAGTAATAATTCAGTATCAATGGTGGGTGTTAAACCGATTGAGTCGATAAAACAAGGGATGGCATTTACATATCGAATGGGAAATGCACCACCGGCAAAGGTTGCGGTTGAACATAATACTACATCTCCTTCTGCTATACCGGCTCCTATTAGCGCTAAATGCAAGGCCGACGTGCCGGAGTTGGTTAAAATAAGTGAGGCACCACCAAAAGATTGGGATAGTGCCTCTGAAAATCGATCAACAAATGGTCCGTAGGGAGCGATCCAATTAGAATCTAACGCTTGTTGAACGTATAACGATTCATTCCCTCCTTGATATGGAGGCGAAAGGTATACTTCATACATATCAACTTTTTATCAATGTTCTAATAATTTTACCCGGAACCCCTACAACCATAGAAAAATCAGGTATATCTTGAGTAATAACTGAACCGGCTCCAATCACACACCATTTCCCTATACTTCTTCCGGGAATAATAGTTGCTCCCGCACCAATATGAGTCCCTTCTCCTATAAATATATTGGCACAAAGGGTCACATTAGGAGAGATGTGAATGTAGTCTTGTAATTCACAATCGTGTTCTATAACCGCATTGGTATTAACAATACAATGTTTCCCTATCGATGATCCGGCATTGACCACCGCTCCCGGTAACACTACAGTACCTTCGTCTATTGTTGCATATTTGGAAACTATAGCAGAAGCATGGATTGCAATACCAAATCCATGTTTTACTTTTGATACTACTTTTTTTCGAATCAAATTATCACCAATAGAAATAATGATTTTCTGATTGGATTCATAATCTGATTTATACAAGCCTATTACGGGTGTATCGTCTAATTTGATTAAATCAGGATTATCATCAAAAATAGCATTTACGGACTCCCCTGAAGTTTGAATGGCATCTTTCACTACTTGAGCATGTCCACTGGCACCATACAATAACATATCTATAATTACGGTTTAAAAAGGTTTCATTGATATATTTTTATTTGCATTCACCTTTGATGAATCGAAAACAGTCCAAAGGGTTTTATATAATATTTTGATATCTATTAAACAAGACAGTTGATTGACATACTCAATATCTAATTTAAATTTCTCCTCCCAGGTTATGGAGTTGCGACCATTTACTTGAGCCCAACCCGTGATACCTGGTTTTACGGAAAATCTTTTTCTTTGTTCCAAACTATACTTATAAGTGTATTCAATTGGTAAGGGCCTTGGGCCAACTAAACTCATATCTCCACGTATCACATTCCAAAGTTGAGGTAATTCATCCAACGAACTTAATCGAAGTATTCTAGTAAACCCATTTAATCGATCCTTCTCAGGAGTTGAAGTGTCATATGCAGGATTCATGGTTATAAATTTGTAACAACGAAAAGGCATTTCATTTCTTCCACCTCGTATAGAAACATATAAAAATTTTCTCCATGTGAGGTATAAAATAATACTGATACAAAGCATCACCGGTAGGCTTATTAACAGCAAAAACCATGCAATAACAAAATCCATGAATGGCTTAATATAATTACCATATTTCATTTGTCATCAAAATACCATAAATTGTATAATATTTCAATTTTATTTTGATGATTTTGTATCCCAATGCCAAAATTAATATTGGCCTTAATATCACAACAAAACGACCGGATGGTTATCATTCGATAGAGACTGCATTTGTTCCAGTTCCATGGAAAGATGCGTTAGAAATCATCCCAACAGATGCACCAACTTCTTTTCAATCTACTGGAATTCCTATTCCTGGAAAATCGGAAACTAACCTTTGCCTTCGAGCACATGCCATCTTACAAAATACCTATGGTATTCCTAATGTCTCCATACATTTGCATAAAGCAATACCTATTGGTGCGGGTTTAGGCGGTGGTTCTTCCGATGCTGCGTTTACAATTAAAGCTTTAAACCAGCTATTTCATTTAGAATTAGACCTTCCTACGATGGAAGCAATTGCTCGCCCATTAGGTAGTGATTGTGCTTTTTTTATCCATAACAAAGCCATCTTGGGTTATGGAAAAGGAGATGAATTTCAACCTTTCACTTTCCCTGATTTTTCCAACTATTCGATTGTACTGATCTATCCTAACATCCACATATCTACTCCGGAAGCCTATGCCGGTGTGACTCCTAAGCAACCGAACCAACCCTTAGCAGAAGTTTTACAAATGCCTATAAACGAATGGAAATGGAATGTAAAAAATGATTTTGAACAAAGTATATTTGTACAACACCCCATACTCGAAACGATAAAACAAGAATTGTATTCTATGAATGCTGTCTATGTAGCAATGAGTGGATCCGGCTCTTGTATGTTTGGACTATTCGAGCATTTACCGGAGTTTCCTCAAGTTTGGAAAAATACTTATACTATCTTCTCCTCTAAATTATGAAAACCCTCTTTTCTACACTGATTTGCTTCATTATTCTAATTGGGACCTCTTCTATGGTTATGGGAAAAGGGAAACCAAAATCTAAACTAGATTATACCCAAAAACACTTGTATTTTGGCAATGGAGGAGGTTTTAGTGGCACCATCCAGCAATGGGTAATCAGCGAGAAAGGGCATTTATACAAATTAATACCAACTCAACATGCTATCGATTCCATTGTATGGATAAAAAAAATAAACAAATCAACCCGAAAAAGCCTTTTTAATACGTTCTATTTTATTGAAAAGACGTTAAAAACATTGGATGAACCTGGGAACACATATTACTTCATCCGCATGGAACGGTCTAACCATAACACAACGTACATTTGGAACTATACTACTACTAATACTACCGTATTAACCGAATTTTATGAAACGTTATATCAACTCATCTCTTAATACACTTTTATTCTTTCTCTTCTATAGTATTTTCTTCTCTGCCGCATCTCAAACACTATATGAAAGAAGTGGAAAGTTAAAATCTACATCCGGAAGTGTAAATACAATTTCATCTACCTTAATACAATCTAAAACTGCTACCATACCTTTTATAAGCGCTCCTTCTTTTCAAGGAGCCTCACGCCAAAAACTACAACTATCTCGATCGACTCCCTCTATTGTTCGAGATAAAATAAATAGTTTACCCATATTTATCCAGCAACCATTAAAAAATATTAGTCCAACAATAAAAAGCCTTCATGAGGAAAGTGTTTCAACACTCGCTTATTTCAGTTTAGAAGAAATAAGTAAATATTTCAATGTTACCTCTTACCTATTTGTCCAACAGTGGAAGATGGAATCTATTCAAGTAGATCCAATGGGCGGTTGTAAAGTATTGTTTCAACAGTACCATAATCAAATAAAAATGGAAGATGGTGTTTCAATAATACATATCGATAAAAATAAAAACGTAACAAATTGGACTGGACATTATATTCCAACTTCCATTTCGACTACTTATACTATTTCTGAAGAGGAAGCCATTCAGGTAAGTTTAGAAACACTTCAATCGTACGCCTACTCATATCAAGACTTACCCACCTCGCATCCTTTCCTCCCTATAACAGTATCGAAAGTAATCCTACAACCCCATACCAGTATTGTATCCACGCCTACTTTATGTTATAAAATGGATGTAAGACGCCATTTTGCTGAATGGACAACTATCTATATCAATGGATATAACGGCCAAATAATAGAGCGCGTAAATAACATTTGTTCTATCGACGGACCAACTATCGGTACTGGTTTAGATTTAAATAATCAAACCCGAACGATTCAAACGTATTTAAAAGGGAGTACGCATTATCTATTGGATATCTCCCGAAACATGTATACACCTTCAGGTTCTGTATTACCTCAAAACCCTTTGGGGGCTATTACTACCTATAATCTAAACAATACCTTTGGGAATGGTACTAATTATTCGTTTATAACATCTAATACAACAAGTTGGAACAACCCCACTGCAGTATCTGCTCATTATAACGCTGCAAAAGCGTACGAATATTTTTATACGGTTCATGGTAGAAATTCTATTAATAATCAAGGTGGAACTATCGTTTCCTTTGTTAATGTATCCGATCCCAATAGTGGACAAAGCATGGATAATGCTTTTTGGAATGGACAAGCCATATTTTATGGAAATGGGAACACCGCATTTAAACCATTGGCCGGTGGTTTAGATGTAGCCGGACACGAACTCACGCATGGAGTTATTCAAAACTCAGCTAATTTAAGGTACAGTTTTGAATCCGGCGCTATCAATGAATCAATGGCCGATATCTTTGGTTGTATGATTGATTCTTTAGATTGGCTCATAGGGGAAGATGTCGTACTCACCAATGCCTTTCCATCCGGAGCTTTAAGGAGTATGTCTGACCCGCATAATGGTGGATCCAGTTTAAATGACAATGGATATCAACCAAAAAAAGTGAGCGAACAATATTTAGGGACAGCTGATAATGGAGGAGTGCATATAAATTCCGGTATTCCCAATTATGCTTTTTATTTATTTGCCACATCCTCTTCTAAAAGTATAGCAGCTCGAATATTCTATAGAGCTTTAACGGAATATTTGACACGATCTTCTAACTTTATTGACTTAAGAATAGCTTGTGTACAAGCGTGTACGGAAATCTATCCCAATAATGCCGGAATATTAGCAGCATTAAATACCGCATTTGATACGGTAGAAATATTTATTCCAACCGGAGGGGGGAGCAATGGAAATACGGTACTGAATGACATTCCCTTAAATCCTGGAATGGAACAAATGATATTTATTAATACCGTTCGAACTCCAACATACCCAGCAGTAGTATATCGTTTTAATGAAAATGGGAATCCTTTTTTTACTGCTTTAGCGAATAATACTGCGCACAATAAAGTATCCGTAAGTGATAATGGTAAAGTTGCGGCTTATGTAAACGTTAACAAAAATATTTTAACCTTTAATGCCACGTCAGTCCCAAGTACCAATTTAAGTCAACTAACCAACAGTGGTTTCTGGAGTTATGTGGCTGTTTCAAAAGATGGAACAAAAATAGCCGCTACTAGTATAGAGCGAGATACTTCTATTTTTGTTTATGAGTTTGCAACAAACCAGTGGACACAATTTAAACTTTACAATCCCACATTTACTGAAGGAGTAAAATCAGGAGGACCAATCTATGCGGATGCTCTTGAATGGGATCATACCGGGCAATACTTAGTGTATGATTGTTATAATGAATTTGAAAATAACGATGGTACTTCCCTTTCTTATTGGGACGTGAATTTTATAAAAGTTTGGGATAACACTACACAAAAAGTGGGAAATGGTGAAGTAATAAAATTATTCTCTTCTTTACCTAAGGGTATTGGTATTGGAAATCCAACGTATGCTAAAAACTCCTCAAAAATTTTAGCCTTTGATCTTTTTGACGAATTGAATAATGAATTATATGTAGTGGCATGTAATATTGAAACGAATGATTTAGCTTATGTTACAGCTGATTTGTTAACCAATCCTTTAGCCACTTTGGGTCGTCCAAACTATAATAATACCGACGATGTCATAGCCTTTTCTTATTCCGATGCGGATGGCGAGTTTGTCGTTACCATTGATATGGAGAGTGATAAAATCAATTCAGTAAACCCTAATGCTATATC